>NZ_AKJS01000112.1 GCF_000282215.1 Pseudomonas sp. GM21 | reverse complement strand
GTCGCTGACCGTCTGCCAATCGTTTTTTTAGGGTTTTGAGCGGAATGATCTGGTCGCACCCGTCGGCACTGAGTGTGCCCCGATCACAAAGCAGCTTAACGCTAGCGGCCAAGAAGCCCGCCTCGATCAGCTCGTGGATGGCCTGATCTGAAGCATCGATGGGAATAGGGAGAAACACACCCAGCCGGGCTCGATAGGCACGGTAGGCACCCTCGCGCATCACTTCAGCAAACATGAGTCGCCCTCTAGTTCGGCTTGTCGTAAAGCATCCGGCAATTCACAGCTGCTGTGAAGGAAGATTTGCCGACACGTCACGACAGTCGTGCTCCGTCAAAATGGAGAGCGCTTATCCGCCAGTGCTCCAATGGGCTCCAGAACGCCCTCGGCCAACTGCCTTTTATTCGCCATACAACCGATTTCGGTCATGCCTTTCTCGAAGCCGGCTTTGTAGCCAGCGAAGTCGTCGCATAAAGGAGTTGAATCTACCGTTTGTCTGGAACAATCCGAAACATAGGTCAACGTTGACACTAATTTTATCTGCTAGAAAATTGTAAAATTAACTACAATCTACTGATTTTTAAAATAATTTTTTATCTTCATAAGCTTGTGTCAACAAATAGCAGTGCAGATAACGAGGTCAAGACTGAGGCGTTTAAAAGTGCCTGGGGTCCACTGGGCATGGTGGTCGAAGGTAAATCCTACTGGTTCCGCCTGCCGGCCAAGCGCCACACCATGGACTCGGAATTCGACATCAAAACCATCAAGAGCCTGCCTGACGTAGAAATCGCCTATTCCTACGGCAACGTCAGCGACACGGCGTACAAGGCGCTGGCCCAGTCCGGCGCCAAGGCGATCATCCACGCCGGCACCGGCAATGGTTCGGTTTCCTCGCGCGTCGTTCCCTCCTTGCAAGCCTTGAGCAAGGACGGCGTACAAATCATTCGCTCGTCCCACGTCAACGCCGGCGGTTTCGTGCTGCGTAATGCCGAACAGCCTGACGATAAATACGACTGGGTTGTCGCGCACGACTTGAACCCGCAAAAAGCCCGCATCCTGGCCATGGTTGCACTGACCAAGACCAACGACAGCAAAGAGCTGCAACGGATGTTCTGGGAATACTGATTCACCCTCGCCCGACCCGTCCTGGTCGGGCACTTTCTTGACCACTCGTCAGCGTTGACGAGTGGTTAACGTGTTGCGCAGAACTCCGATAAACATTTTTCCTTCTTCCTACACCAAACGGAAAAAACTGCTGTCAGAGGATTTTCTTGAGTTTTAAGCAGTTGCGAAAATGCTTACAGTTTAATACTGTATGTACGTACAGCTTAATAAGGATAATCCCGTGGCCACCACTTCCGCCTCTCCTGACACCTATGCACGCATGGGTTTGCGCGTTCAGAAAATCATCAACTCCCCCACCGCGCAAAAAGCCAAAGCCGCACTGATCTTCCGCCTGCCGGACGAACCCGTGGATGAGTGGGAACAACTGCTCGAAGAGATCGACGAGAACGATAACGTTACCCTCGCCTATCGTGACGATGGCGGCGTGCAGATTTTCTGGGTTGTGCCGAAGGAAGATTGAGTCGATGAGTGTCCGCTGGTTTGCCTTACTGTTTCTGTTCATCGTCCTCGGGGCTCAGGCTGGCGCCCCACGCACTTTCAGCGAAGCCAAAAAAGTCGCCTGGACGTTGTATGCACCGCAATCCACCGAGTTTTATTGTGGCTGCAAATACACCGGCAACAAGGTGAACCTGGCGACCTGTGGTTATGTGCCGCGCAAAAATGCCAAACGCGCCGCCCGCATCGAGTGGGAACACATTGTCCCGGCGTGGCAGATCGGCCATCAGCGCCAGTGTTGGCAGACAGGTGGCCGCAAGAATTGCACCCGTTACGATCCGGTTTATCAGAAGGCCGAAGCCGATTTGCACAACCTGGTGCCGAGCATTGGCGAGGTGAACGGCGATCGCAATAACTTCAGTTTTGGTTGGCTGCCGGTGCAAACCGGTCAATATGGCTCATGCCTGACTCAGGTCGATTTCAAGGCGAAGAAGGTCATGCCCCGCCCTTCCATCCGCGGCATGATAGCCCGGACTTATTTTTACATGAGCAAGCAGTATGGTTTGAGCTTGTCGAAACAGGATCGCCAACTGTACGAGGCCTGGAACAAAACCTATCCGGTTGAAGCCTGGGAGCGTCAGCGCAACCAGAGCGTGGCGTGCGTTATGGGGCGTGGGAATGAGTTTGTCGGGCCAGTGAATATGAAAGCCTGCAGCTGATCACCCACTGATAGCTAAAAGGCCTCGGTTTAATACCCGAGGCTTTTTGCGTTTCCAGCCGTCTGCGTTACTGGACCGCAGGACGCTCTAGCACCAGCACTTCAATATTCTGTTTCTTGGCCCGTTTGAGCGCGGCAGCCACCTCTGCCTGCTTGGCCTCGGTCTCGGCTTTCGAGCTGTATGGTCCCATCAGAATGCGCGCCTTGCCATTTTCCATGACGACGTTGGAAACGAAGCTATGCTCGATCAACCAGCCGCTCAAATCGCTGACAGCCTGGGGGGTTACGCCTCGCACTTCGAGGTCCCATTGCGGCCCGCTAGCCGCCGTGGGTGCGGAGACGACTGCCGGTTTGGACGCCTGGGCATCGACACCCTTGCCCTCACCGCACCCAGCCAGCGCCAATACAGCGATTACCAAGACCATTTTGCGCACAACGGTTCCCTCTTAATGCTGAAAGCGGTGATTTTAACATTCATGAATACTTCCCGAGTGCCGCAAAATGGGCACAAAACAACGAGAATGATGGTGGCCGCCTCTGTATAGTTACGCCTTGGGAATTAATGCAGCATCTGCGCGTCAGAAAGAGGCACCCAAACCGTGAGACTTCGCACTAATCTATACGTACCACCGACCTCTGCACTGTTCGAAATCAGGTGCCCTACAAAGCAATCAAGGAGAAGACCATGCTGATACTCACCCGCAAAGTCGGTGAAAGCATAAACATCGGTGACGATATTACGATCACTATCCTGGGCGTGAGCGGCCAGCAAGTCAGGATCGGCATCAACGCTCCGAAAGACGTTGCAGTGCATCGTGAAGAAATCTACCAACGCATTCAGGCTGGCCTTACCGCGCCGGACAAGCCACAAACCCCCTGAATCCTGTTGCAGTCAGTAGCCAGCCCGTTCGCCCTGAACAACGGCTGGCTAAAGATTCGAGCGCCGTATTGCCCGCCGTTTACACATTCACCTCTCTCGCCAAAACATGCAGCCGATAGTACCGGCATGTCCCAGGCGATGAATGTCAGACATTTCCGAATATCCCCGAGGAAGGACCTACCGCAATCGGTTAACCAAAGGTTACTCCGCGCGCCATTCCGGTCGCTGCTATGACCATCAGCAATACCAGCAATGCTTCGACATGACTGATTCGGGCAAACAGCTTTGCGCGCCCGGTATCGATTGCCGAGCCACGGGCAAGCGCAATTCGCCACTTGATCAGCGCCAGCATTGGAGCGACCTCAAGCAGCAAAATCAATATGAAGAGCGTCATCTTGAGATGGAACAGGGGTTGGTGAAGGTAGTAGTCGGTACCTTTTTCGTACCCACCAAAGGCCCGCAGCCCACCGGTAACCAGGAGGATGACGGCGCTGATCCCCCACAGATTATCGGCCATCAGCACGCGACAAGGCTCCCCTGTCCCGGCCGCCAGTCGACTGAATGCCGTGCCTCGGGTTAAAACCGCCCAGAAGCCCAACGCAAAAGCCAGCAAGTGAATCGCCGCAAAAGACCAAGGAACCAGCATCGTTAGACTCCATCAGACCGAGATTGAGTTTGGCCAGTCAGTAGTAGCCCAAAAACCCGGAACTTGCCCGATTTGAGGCGGCGGCACATTAGCGATCAAAGCCCCCATGACAAATTTCAGGCAAAAAAAATCCCAAGCAGCTGATGGAAGCTTGGGACTTAAAAATGCATAAACCGTGGTGGTGAACGCGGGGCGATAATATCCCAACACTCTCCTTGTAACAATATAATTTCGCTCACCACCTGGTTAATAACATTCGTAACCCTTTAAATATCCACACTATTTTTACGGAATCTATCAAATCAGCAGACCGTTCGCCTGATTCAGAATGCCCACACTGCCCGTCATTGCGGTCGCCAGACGTGACGAGCCCAGCGCTACGGCTGGGCTCCGGTTATTTTCTGTTTTCCATCATCTTGTCGGCGAGGGTCTTGGCTCTTTCAATCAACAGGTTCTGCCTGTCTTCGTGAGTAGCCCCTCCTACGACTGGTGCCGTCAGATTGCTTTCCGCAATCAACGCAGCGCAGAAATATTGATCCCAAACAGCCCTGCCTTCAGATGCCTGCTTGTTCATTTGATCAGCGATCATATGCGGCTCCTTTTGGTGAGGTAGCACCGCTATCTTACGCCTGAATCGTGAACAACCTTTGCCGTTGAAAGCAATCAGCACGAGTAGTGGGGCAATTTATGGGATCTGATGGTGTTCCTCTCGCTCGTGAATTCCCCCTGCTACGCTGAAATCTATACGGAGGACTCGCGATGCCAAATTCTGACTTGCTCCCTTCCCTGCTTTTCAAACTCAACGAAAATCAGCTCGCCCTCGAAGCCGCAATTTGGGAACTGTCGAACTGGGTCGAGCAGCGCGGATCAGCAGACGTCGCCGACAATGTGCGCTGCACCTTGGACACACTCGACAAGAATGAAGAATTCATCAAGATGACTCTCGCCGTGCTAATGGCACCAGAATAAAAAAAGATCGAAAGCCATCAGCCCCTCCCAACGAAAGTCCTTGCTCTGCGAGTAGTGGCCCTTCGAAAGAAGGCCCGCCGAGCGCGGGCTTTCAGCAATCTACTCATCGCCTCCAAGGGGAGAAGATAGTCCGCGCCCCTTATTGGATCGGGATCAACATTTGGCGTTGAGCAGCAGTCAAGGTGTCAATGGAGGCAATGCTTAAACCGGCAGGAACGCTGACGGCGACAGGCGTGCCCATATCGGCGGAAACACTCTCAGGCAGTTTGTACATTGCACCTGTCAGCGGATCAACGATCAGTAAACCGATGACGCCACCAATCAAGATATTGCCCCAATACCAGCCGCTAAGCCCAGAGTCCAGCTCGACGGTTTGGTCTGGGTAGCCTGCCTTCTTGAATTTCAGGGTGTAAGTCTCGCCGCTGAAGTAGCCGTGACCCGATTTCAGCGTGACCGTGCTTGGGGTATTACCCGAATGAACCACCTTTCCACTCTTGTCCAAAACATCAAAAGAAGCGCCTGCAGGGGCGCTTGACACCGCAACAGGGTATTTGCTGTCGCCAACGATGCTAGCGCAGCCCGACGTTAAGATCGCGGCCACAACAATGGTCGCGCCAAGAGTTTTGCGAATAAGCATAAGGTTTTCTCTTTTTTTTGTGCCGTCATTGGCTACCCGCATTGCGCGGGTCGGGCTGATTTTACCCGGGTGATATCTTTTTGCCACTATCGAAATATCCGCCAGAGAAGCTTTTCTTTTTCGGCCGGCGAGCGCGCTATCTTCCACGAGACCCGCTCTCGCAGTTTGCTGTACGAACAACAGGATTTTGAGCAGGAAAAATCCAGGCTTGAAAGGGACGCTGATGTGAAGATGACTGGGCACTATCAACCAGGAGACAGGGATGAAGCAGTGGTCTACAGGAAGATCAAAGCTGACCCGAATGTGTAGCGCGGCGGCTTTTTTTAAATCGCAGACATCGGCATAGGAGGCGGCCATCTGGCCGCGCCCCTGCCACACCACCCGGCATGCGGGTCCGCACCGGGCGGTTCGAGAAGTTGAGGTCAGCAGAGTCGCACCAATCCAACACTCGATTCAGCTCAAAGCGGCTATTACGCCACCAACTATAAGAGTTGACCGCCACTTTCCGGGCCGATTGGCTGCTGGCTCCCAGCGCCCCCAGTTCGCGGTAGATCGTCGTTCCACGCCTCCATTGTTTAAGCTGGATCGCTCGCAATCGGTGACGCATCCACTCGTCCAGCCCTCGCCAGACTTTGGGCGTTTGCGACAACCCGAAGTAAGTTTTCCAGCCCAGAAGATAAGGCCGTAGATTTTCGACAACCTGTCGCAGACTGCGACCGCCCGAGCGACGGGTGAGTTCGCGTATTCGTTGCTTGAACTGCTGACGCGCCTTGACCGCTACTGCTCTTTTGACGCCTTGTGGAGATGCCCAGAAAGCGTATCCCAGAAACTTGCGGCCAAACGCGCTCGCGACCGCACTCTTGCTTTCGTTGACGCTAAAGTGCAGCTTTTCATACAGACGCGTCAGCAAAGCCATCACCCGCTGCCCCGCCTTTCGGCTGCGAACATACACATTCGCGTCGTCGGCATAACGCGCAAAACAATGGCCTCGACGTTCAAGCTCTCGGTCCACTTCGTCCAGCAGCACATTCGCCAGCAGTGGCGACAGCGGGCCGCCTTGCGGCGCCCCACAACGGCTTTTCTCGACCACTCCATTGATCTGCGTTCCCGCATCCAGATAAGCCCGGATCAACCGTATAACGGCGCGATCCGCAATCCGTTTGCCGAGGCGATCAATCAGGATGTCGTGATCAACCCGGTCGAAGAACTTCTCCAGATCAACATCCACGACTACTTTTCGGCCTGAAGATACGTAGCGCCGAGCCGCCGAAACAGCATTCTGAGCACAGCGTCCCGGCCGAAAACCGTAGCTGTATTCACTGAAAGTTGGATCAATAAGTGGCTGCAGGACTTGCAACAGCGCTTGCTGTATCAGCCGGTCGGTAACCGTCGGGATACCTAGCTCGCGCTCGCCACCGTCAGGCTTGGGAATTACCACACGCTTTACCGGACTGGGCCGGTAGGCGCCTGAAATGAGCTGTTCACGAATCGTAGGCCATTGGCACAGCAAACGTTCGGCAGTCTGTTCAATATCCAGACCGTCGACGCCCGCAGCACCCTTGTTGGCCTTGACCCGTTTCCATGCCCGTTTCAGGTTTTCTCTCGCAAAGGCCCGCTCCAGCAGCCCTTGCCCTGCGTTATCGGGTTCATCTTGCGGGCGATTGACCTCGTCGCTGACGGGATTTCTCACGGTTTCACCGCTCGTCGTCTCCATCCGCCCCGCGTTTGGCAGGCATCTGACTTCCAGTCTTTCGCATCAACATGGCCTATAACACTTTCTCTCGTTCGGCCCTTCGTCAAAAAAAAGACTACTACGGCCTATGCTGACTTCTCGCTCCGGCTAGCGCCGTCGCCCTTTCAGGCGCGAGGCGAGATCGCCTCAGGTAAGAACGCAATCCTTCCCCGCACAACCGCCGGATTTACGTTGCCGCCCCTTTGACCACAAGAGCTTTGCGGTTTGCTGCCCGCTCGCCCTGGTCGGCATCGCCTTGTATCCGGTTCTTGTCCATCGGCTCGCGGTTTCGATTCACGCTTCCTCCCCACACTCAGTCGCCCTCATGCAGTTGCGCTTCACTTCGTTCGCTGTGGTCAGCTTACGGCGGGACTTTCACCCACAAGATTGCGCCCATGCTGGGCGCACAAAAAAACGGCACCTTTCGGTGCCGTTCGCCTTTCTCAGTGCAGAAGCTTACTTAGGCGCGTTCGCCCACGACTTCAGCAGCTCGTTGTAGTTGACGGTTTCACCCTTGGGCTTCTCGTTCGCCAGTTTCGGCTTCGGTGCACCTGGTTGATCGAACCAGTATTGCGCATCGCGCTCGGGGTTCATTTTCGGTGCGCAGGTGGTTTGCGCCTTCGAACGTTCCAGACGGGTCATGATCGCGTCTTGATCCTTGGCCAGTCCGTCCAGTGCCTGTTGCGGGGTTTTCTCGCCGCTGACCGCTTCGGCGATGTGGCTCCACCACAGCTGCGCAAGACGCGGATAGTCCGGCACGTTGGTCCCGGTCGGGGTCCATTGCACGCGGGCCGGGCTGCGGTAGAACTCCACCAGGCCACCGAGTTTCGGTGCCAGGTCGGTCATCGCTTGCGACTTGATGTCCGACTCGCGAATCGGGGTCAGGCCGACGATGGTTTTCTTCAGCGACACGGTTTTCGAGGTCACGAACTGCGCATAGAGCCAGGCGGCAAGTTTCTGCTTCTCAGGCGTGGACTTCATGAACGTCCAGGAACCCACGTCCTGATACCCCAGCTTCATGCCTTCTTCCCAGTAGGGACCGCGCGGCGACGGCGCCATGCGCCATTTTGGCGTGCCATCGGCGTTTACCACTGGCAGACCCGCTTTGGTCATGTCGGCGGTGAATGCGGTGTACCAGAAAATCTGTTGGGCAATGTTGCCCTGGGCTGGCACCGGACCGGCCTCGGAGAAGGTCATGCCCGCCGCTTCCGGTGGCGCATAGGCCTTGAGCCAGTCGACGTATTTCTGGGTAGCAAAGACCGCCGCTGGCCCGTTGGTGTCGCCGCCGCGGGTCACGCTGGAACCCACCGGATGGCAATCCTCGACCCGAATACCCCACTCGTCCACCGGCAAGCCGTTGGGCAGGCCTTTGTCGCCGCCACCGGCCATGGAGAACCAGGCATCGGTGAAGCGCCAGCCCAGGGACGGGTCTTTCTTGCCATAGTCCATGTGGCCGTAAACCCGCTTGCCGTCGATTTCCTTGACGTCTTCGCTAAAGAATTTGGCGATGTCTTCATAGGCCGACCAGTTCACCGGCACGCCCAACTCGTAGCCGTACTTTTCCTTGAACTTGGCTTTCAAGTCTGCCCGTTCGAACCAGTCGGCGCGGAACCAGTAGAGGTTGGCGAATTGCTGGTCAGGCAGCTGATAGAGCTTGCCGTCCGGGGCCGTGGTGAAGGAGATGCCGATGAAGTCCTTGAGGTCCAGGGTCGGCGAGGTGAAGTCCTTGCCTTCGTTGGCCATCAGGTCGGTGATCGATTCAGTCTTGCCGTAGCGCAAGTGAGTACCGATCAAGTCCGAGTCATTGACCCAGCCGTCATAAATGCTCTTGTCCGACTGCATCACGGTCTGCAGTTTTTCCACCACGTCGCCTTCCTGCAGCAGGTCGTGGGTCAGCTTGATGCCGGTGATCTCGGTGAACGCCTTGGCCAGCACCTTGGACTCGTATTCGTGGGTGGCGATGGTTTCCGAAACCACTTTGATGTTCATCCCGCGAAACGGCTCCGCCGCCTTGATGAACCACTTCAGCTCTTCCAGCTGTTGATCGGCTGTCAATGTGGATGGCTTGAACTCACTGCCGATCCATTTTTTCGCAGCGTCTTCATAGGCATCGGCCCAGGCCGAAGCGCTCAACCCACTGAGTGCCAGCATGGCTGCCAATGAAATGCTATGTCGCAGCTTATTGTTTTTGTCGAACATAGAGACCTCCTGTTTGGGTTTCGGGACACCATTTGCCGAGCGATTCGACTAGCCCCAACGCATCACAGCCAACAGCCACACCAGGGACAACGCGGACGCTACCCAGATGCTCCAGTCGGTGACGCCAATTACCAGCAAATGCAGGTAGGCGCTGCCGAGAAGACCGATAAACAGCCGATCGCCACGGGTGGTGGCAATCGGCAACAAACCCCGCCGAAGAATGCTCGGCGAACGTAATTCCCAGGTCGTCATGCCCACCAGAATCAGGCCAATGACGATGAAGAACACTGCGGTGGGGACCGTCCAACTCATCCATTCCATCATCATCAGTTCCTCATACCCGACCCAGGGCAAAGCCCTTGGCCACGTGGTTTCGAACAAACCAGATCACCAGCATGCCCGGCAGGATGGTCAACACCCCCGCCGCCGCCAGCACGCCCCAATCGATGCCCGACGCCGAAACCGTGCGGGTCATCACCGCCGCAATCGGCTTGGCATTCACCGACGTGAGCGTTCGCGCCAGGAGCAATTCAACCCAGGAAAACATGAAGCAGAAGAACGCCGTGACGCCGATGCCGGAACCGATCAGCGGGATAAAAATCTTCACGAAAAACTTGGGAAAACTATAGCCGTCAATGTAGGCCGTCTCGTCGATTTCCTTGGGAACACCGGACATGAAGCCCTCAAGAATCCACACCGCCAACGGCACGTTAAACAGGCAGTGCGCCAAGGCCACCGCGATGTGGGTGTCGAACAAACCGATCGAGGAATACAGCTGGAAGAACGGCAACAGGAACACCGCCGGTGGCGCCATGCGGTTGGTCAGCAGCCAGAAGAACAGGTGCTTGTCGCCGAGAAAGCGATAGCGCGAAAACGCATACGCCGCCGGCAGAGCCACGCTCAGGGCAATCACCGTGTTCAGGCTCACGTAATACAGCGAGTTGAGGTAACCGGTGTACCAGGCGGGATCGGTGAAAATCACCTTGTAGTTATGCAAGGTGAAATCCGCGGGGAACAACGTCAGGCCGCCGAGGATTTCGGTGTTGCTCTTGAACGACATGTTCAGCAGCCAGTAGATCGGCACCAGCAGGAACAGGATGTAGATCAGCAGCGGTATCAGCTTTCTCTTGCTCATGGCGGGCCTCAGCGGTTGGCGTCAGAGTGAGTCATGGCGGTGTAGAACAGCCAGGACACCAACAGGATGATCAGGAAGTACACCAGCGAGAATGCGGCTGCCGGCCCCAGGTCGAATTGCCCTACAGCCATCTGAGTCAGGGTCTGACTCAGGAATGTCGTGGCATTCCCCGGGCCGCCACCGGTCAACACGAACGGCTCGGTGTAGATCATGAAACTGTCCATGAACCGCAGCATCACCGCGATCAACAGCACGCTTTTCAGCTTGGGCAACTGGATGTGCCGGAACACCGCCCAAGCCGAGGCCCGATCAATCCGCGCGGCCTGGTAATACACATCCGGAATCGCCCGCAAACCGGAGAAGCACAACAGCGCCACCAACGACGTCCAGTGCCATACGTCCATCACCAGCACCGTGACCCAGGCGTCCATGGTGTTCGCCGCATAGTTATAGCTGATGCCCATGGCATTGAGGCTCGAACCGAGCAGGCCGATGTCGGCGCGACCGAAAATCTGCCAGATCGTGCCGACCACGTTCCATGGAATCAGCAACGGAATCGCCAGAATGATCAGCACCAGCGACGACCAGCGCCCCTTGGTTGGCATGGTCAGGGCGATGGCGATGCCCAGCGGGATTTCGATCAGCAGCACGCAGCCGGAATAGATGAACTGCCGCAACAGTGAGTCATGCAGGCGTGGATCGAGCAGCACCTGCCTGTACCAGTCGGCGCCGACGAAGTAGCGACTGGATTGGTCGAAGATGTCCTGCACCGAATAGTTGACCACCGTCATCATCGGGATCACCGCACTGAAGGCCACCAGCAGGAACACCGGCAACACCAGCCACCAGGCCTTGTTGTTTTGCACCTTGTTCATGGCTGCGCCTCCAGCAGGTATTCATCGGCATACACCATCAACCACTGCGCCGGAAAACTGATGTACGCCGTGCCTTCAGGCACCGGTTTGTCTTCGGCCAGGCGCACTTTCAAGGGTGCGCCGTCGAGGTTCAGGGTCAGGATCTTGTAGGTGCCGAGGTCTTCGATGTGTACGACCTGAGCCTTCATCGCGTCATCAAAGGGTTCGTCCCACACATGCACGAACTCCGGACGGATGCCGACCTTGAGGGTTTTCCACTCGGACTCGGCGATGCGCAGTTGTTGCGCCTCAGACAGCGGCAGATGCGTCGAGGCGAAACCCACGCCCCCCGGTTGCGGCGTGACCTCGATCAGGTTCATCCCCGGGCTGCCGATGAAGTAACCGACAAAGGTGTGGCTCGGCCGTTCGAACAATTCTCGCGGCGTACCGAATTGCACGATCTGCCCGCCGTACATCACCGCGATTTTGTCAGCGAACGTCGAGGCCTCCAGCTGATCGTGGGTGACGTAGACCATGGTGATGTTGAACTGCTCGTGGATCTGCTTGAGCTTGCGCCGCAACTTCCACTTCAGGTGCGGGTCGATCACGGTCAGCGGTTCGTCGAACAGGATGGCCGAGACGTCATCGCGCACCAGCCCACGGCCCATGGAGACTTTCTGCTTTTCGTCGGCGGTGAGGTTGCTGGCCTTTTTGCTCAGCAGCGCCTGCAGGTCCAGCACCTCGGCAATTTCTTGCACCTTGGTGTGAATTCTCGCTTCGGCCATGCCCTGATTACGCAGCGGAAACGCCAGGTTATCGAACACCGTCATGGTGTCGTAGACAACCGGAAACTGAAAAACCTGGGCTATGTTGCGCTTCTCCGGCGTCAGGTTGTTGACCGCTTTGCCGTCGAACAGCACATGCCCTTGAGAGGGGCTGAGCAACCCGGAAATGATGTTGAGCAAGGTTGACTTGCCACACCCCGAAGGCCCGAGCAACGCATAGGCGCCGCCCTGTTCCCAAACGTGGTCCATCTCGCGGATCGCGTAATCCTCGGGACCGGTCGGGGTTTTGGTGTAGCTGTGGGCAAGGTTCTGCAAACGAATTTCGGCCATCAGGCAACCCTCGCAATACGGCGACCGGGCGCCTGGACCAAACGGCCCTGCGCATCGAACACAAACAGTTTATGGGTCGGGATATAAATGCGGATCGGCGCATCGACGTCGTATTCGTGAACGCCGGGCAAGTGCAGCACCAGCAGGAAATGCTCGTTGCGCACATGCAGGAAAGTTTCCGAACCACTGATCTCGGCGACCTCGACCGTCACGGCCAGTTCCAGGTCATCGTCGTTGCTCGGTACCAGCGAGATGTGGCTGGGCCGCACGCCGAAACGGAACTCGCCCTCGCCCACCGGCCGCAGATCGACGTTCAACGGGAAGTGCACGAAATTGGCGAAGCTGACTTCGTTACCGGCAATACGCCCCGGCATCAGGTTGATCGGCGGCTCGGAGAACAGCTCTGCCGCGAGCACGCTTTGCGGCTGGTGATACACCTCGGACGACTTGCCGCTCTGGATCACCCGGCCCTCGTGAAGAATGGTCGTGGTGCCACCCAGTGCCAGGGCTTCGTTGGGCTCGGTGGTGGCATAAATCGCGATGGTGTGCCGCGCCTTGAACAGCTCGCGCATTTCCTGGCGCAGTTCTTCGCGCAGCTTGTAATCGAGGTTGACCAGCGGTTCATCGAACAGAATCAATTCGGCATCTTTGACCAGTGCGCGGGCCATGGCCGTACGCTGTTGCTGGCCGCCGGAAAGTTCAAGGGGGTGGCGCTGGAGGAATTTCTCGATGCGCAGCATCTTCGCGGTTTCCAGCACTTTGCTCTGGATCACTTCTTTGGAAACACCGCTCTGACGCAACGGTGAGGCAATGTTTTCGAAGACCGTCATGGTCGGGTAATTGATGAACTGTTGATAGACCATCGACACGTTACGCAGGCGCACCGGGCGCTGGGTGACGTCGACGCCATTCATCAGGATGCGGCCGCTGTCAGGTTTGTCCAGACCGGCCATCAGGCGCATCAGACTGGTTTTGCCGGACAGCGTGCGCCCGAGCAAAACGTTGAAGGAACCGGGTTCAAAACTCAGGCAGGCATCGTCGATCCAGGTCTGGCCCTCGACGGTGCGGCTGACGTGCTCCAGGGTTAATGACATGGCTCGGCCTTTTTTATTATTTGGAGTCAAGCGACCGGAGCTACAGAGCGAGTTTCGTGCCAAAAATGGCAAGCCTTTGATCTGGCGGGAAAATCCTTGAGTGAGCGGTGTTAACACTTTCGTTGCTGAACAGAAATGAACAACCGTGATTGAACAACTGAACAAATGAACAATCCAGCCGTTGACAATGAACAATAGTGAACAACACTCTACACACCGTTTTACTGCAAAGAATTCCGAAATACACACGCCTTGTGTAGCAGCTGCCGAAGGCTGCGTCCGGCGACGCAGTCGTCGTAAAATCAGGCGCCACGGTTTATCAGGATGACCGCGCATTCAGGTTTTACGACGACTGCGTCGCCGGACGCAGGCTTCGCCAGCTGCTACAAGTGTTCGCGTTGGCAGCATGCATCACCTAAAACTTGATTTCGCCCATAACAAAAACAATATAAAGCTTGCTCAGAGATCGACTGCCATGGCCGCACCCGCCTTGCCGCTCTCCCACGACGCCGTCATTCAGGACTCCTGGAAACGTTGCCGCGCCTTTGGTCTCGATCACCAGAGCGCACCCGCGTTTGATCAACTGCCGGCCGAAGGCATCGCGCAATTACTGGAGAGCCAACATTCCCTGGTGCAGACCACAAATCAGGAAGTGCTGCCGTACTACGAAAACATCCTGAGCAATTCCAACTGCCTGATCATGCTTGCCGACAATCAGGGCCAGGTCCTTACAACGTGGGGCACCCAGCGCTTTATCGAACCGAGCCTGACCCGTGGTTTCAGCGCCGGCGCCAGCTGGATGGAGCGTTGCAGCGGCACTAATGCAATCGGTACCGCACTTGCCTGCGAGCAAGCCGTGCACATTGAACACGATGAACACTTTCTGAAAGCCAACCGTTTCATGACCGGTTCCGCCGCGCCGATTTTCGATGCCGAACGCAAAGTAATTGCGGTGCTGGATGTGTCCAGCGACAGCTACCTGCCGCCTTCGCACACCCTGGGCATGGTCAAAATGATGAGCCAGACCGTGGAAAACCGGCTGATTCTGAACCTGTTCCATGGCCAGCATTTTCAACTGACTTTCAACACCGGGCTGAACAACCTCGACAGCCAATGGGCCGGGCTGATGATTTTCGATGAGACCGGCCAGGTGCTGTCCGCCAATCGCCGGGCCGACAATCTATTGGGCATCAGCCTGTCGCGGGTCAGCATCGAGAGCCTGTTCAAGGTCTCGCTGCTCGAACTGCTGAACCAGCCCGACGGCCTGCCGTTCGCTTTGCAAGCTTCGGGGCGCAACCGCTTTCAATGCCTGTTGAGGCGACCTAAGCAGGTGCCGATTCAGCCTAGAGTTTTCGCCGAGCCAGTCGTGCCGGCACTCGAAGCGATCAGCCTCAACACCCTGCACTTCGGTGACGGCCGCGTAGAAAAAGCCGTGCGTCAGGCCGAACGCCTGTTGGAAAAAGACATTCCGCTGTTAATCCACGGGGAAACCGGGGTCGGCAAGGAAGTTTTCGTCAAAGCCCTGCACCAGGCCAGTTCACGCAGCAAACAGCCGTTCATTGCCGTCAACTGTGCAGCGATCCCCGCCGAACTGGTGGAATCCGAGCTGTTTGGCTACGAAAAAGGCGCGTTCACCGGCGCCAACCAGAAAGGCAGCATCGGGCTGATCCGCAAAGCCGACAAAGGCACCCTTTTCCTTGATGAAATCGGCGATATGCCGTTGCCGACTCAGGCTCGACTGCTGCGAGTGTTGCAGGAGCGTTGCGTGCAACCGGTGGGCAGCAGCGAGTTGTTCCCGGTGGATATACGGATTATTTCGGCAACTAACCGCTCGTTGCGCGAACAGGTGCAGTTGGGGCGGTTTCGTGAAGATCTTTATTACCGGATTGGTGGTTTGACCCTGGAACTGCCGCCTCTGCGCGAACGCAGTGACAAGGAAGCACTATTCAAACGCCTATGGGAGCAACACCGCGAACCGTCGCAGTGGGCCGGGTTGAGTCGTGAAGTGTTGGAGCTGTTCGGCCGTCATCCGTGGCCGGGGAATTTGCGTCAGGTCAGCAGTGTGATGCAGGTGGCGCTGGCCATGGCCGAGGAACAACCGGTACGGCCGGAGCATTTGCCGGATGATTTTTTTGTCGATTTGGAAATGGAACCGGTGGATTCGCCGGAGCCACTGGAAGTGGATTTGAATGATATTGAGGATTTGAATCGGCAGCTGCGGGCGGCTGGGGGGAATATTTCGTATCTGGCGCGGCGGCTTGGCGTAAGCCGTAATACCCTCTACAAGCGGCTGCGCCAGTCGGAATAACAAGCGAGCCCTACTGGCTGTGGCTGGCTTAAGACCATCGCGAGCAGGCTCGCTCCCACAGGGGATTTGTGTCGCGCGCAGATCTCAACCCTGATGAAGATCAACTGTGGGAGCGAGCCTGCTCGCGATGGCGTCAGCCTTGCCACCACGGCAATCAAGCACTACGCATAAACAAAAACCCGCACAAGGCGGGTTTTGTTTTGTAGCCAGCAAAGCAATCAGTCAGCCAACCGCCAGGTCGTACCGCCCTTCCCGTCTTCCAGCACCACGCCCATGGCGGTGAGCTGGTCACGGATACGGTCCGATTCGGCCCAGTCTTTACCTGCACGAGCCGCCAGACGCGCCGCAATCAGCGCATCCACTTCAGCCGCATCCACACGGCCTTCAGCGCCGGCCTGCAAGAAGTCATCCGCCTCAAGCTGCAACACACCCAGCACGCTCGCCAATTCTTTCAAGCGCGCTGCCAGACCCGCCGCGGCATCGAGATCGCTCTCGCGCAGGCGGTTGATCTCGCGCACCATTTCGAACAGTACCGCACAGGCTTCCGGTGTGCCGAAGTCGTCGTTCATCACCTGGGTGAAACGCTCGACGAAGGCTTCGCCGCCAGCCGGGGCCACGTTCGGCAGGCCTTTCAACGCGTGGTAGAAACGCTCAAGTGCACCTTTGGCGTCCTTGAGGTTGTCTTCCGAATAGTTGATCGCGCTACGGTAGTGGCTCGACACCAGCAGGTAACGCACGACTTCCGGGTGGTACTTTTCCAGCACGTCGCGAATGGTGAAGAAGTTGTTCAAGGACTTGGACATCTTCTCGCCATTGATGCGAATCATGCCGCAATGCATCCACGCGTTGGCGTAGGTCTTGCCGGTGGCCGCTTCGCTCTGGGCGATTTCGTTTTCGTGGTGTGGGAACTCAAGGTCGCTGCCGCCGCCATGAATGTCGAAGGTCTCGCCCAGGCAGCAGGTCGACATCACCGAGCACTCGATGTGCCAGCCCGGACGACCGTCGCCCCACGGCGAAGGCCAGCTCGGCTCGCCCGGCTTGGCGCCTTTCCACAGCACGAAGTCCAGCGGGTCCTGTTTGGACTCGTCGACTTCGATCCGAGCGCCGATACGCAGGTCTTCGATCTTCTTGCGCGACAGCTTGCCGTAACCCATGAACTTAGCGACGCGGTAGTACACATCGCCATTGCCCGGGGCGTAGGCGTAACCCTTGTCGATCAGGGTCTGGATCATCGCGTGCATGCCGGGGATATGCCCGGTGGCGCGCGGTTCCATGTCCGGCTTCTTGATGTTCAGGCGCGCTTCGTCTTCGTGCATCGCCGCGATCATGCGCTCGGTCAACGCCTCGAACGACTCGCCGTTCTCGTTGGCCCGATTGATGATCTTGTCGTCAATGTCGGTGATGTTGCGCACGTAGGTCAGGTCGTAACCGCTGAACCGCAACCAGCGGGTCACCAGGTCGAACGCGACCATGCTGCGGCCGTGGCCCAGGTGGCAGTAGTCGTACACGGTCATCCCGCACACGTACATGCGCACCTTGTTGCCATCCAGCGGCTTGAAGACTTCTTTGCTCTTGGTGAGCGTGTTGTAGATCGTTAGCACGTCATGTTCCTTGAATCACTGGCCCCAGGAGTCACGCAGGGTCACGGTACGGTTGAATACCGGAGCGCCCGGTTTCGAGTCCTTGATATCCGCGACGAAGTAACCTTCGCGCTCGAACTGGAAACGGTCTTCCGGCTGTGCATTGCCCAGCGAGGGTTCAGCACGACAACCGGTGAGCACCTGCAGCGAGTCAGGGTTGATGTTGTCCAGGAAACTGGCGCTGTCTTCGGCCTTCTCAGGGTTGGCCGAACGGAACAGGCGATCGTACAGACGCACTTCGCACTCGACGCTGGCAGCGGCCGGCACCCAGTGCACTACGCCTTTGACCTTGCGGCCTTCAGGGTTCTTGCCCAGGGTTTCCGGGTCGTAGGAGCAACGCAGTTCGACGATGTTGCCGTCGGCGTCCTTGATCGCTTCGTCAGCACGGATCACGTAGCTACCGCGCAGACGCACTTCGCCAGCCGGTTCCAGGCGCTTGTAGCCTTTTGGCGGCTCTTCCATGAAGTCTTCACGGTCGATGTAGATTTCACGGGCGAACGGCAGAACGCGCACGCCCATGTCTTCTTTCGGGTGGCACGCCAATTCGAGGTTCTCGACCTGGCCTTCCGGGTAGTTGGTGATCACGACTTTCAGCGGACGCAATACGCACATGGCACGCGGGGCGCTGTGGTCGAGGTCGTCGCGGATGCTGAATTCGAGCATGCCGAAGTCGACCACGCCGTCGGATCGGTTGGTGCCGATCATTTCGCAGAAGTTGCGGATCGATTTCGGCGTGTAGCCACGGCGGCGGAAGCCCGACAGCGTGGACATGCGCGGGTCGTCCCAACCGTTGACGTGCTTTTCATCGACCAGTTGCTTGAGCTTGCGCTTGCTGGTGATCGTGTAGTTCAGGTTCAGACGGCTGAACTCGTACTGACGCGGGTGCGCCGGCACTGGCAGGCTATCGAGGAACCAGTCGTACAGCGGACGGTGGCTTTCGAATTCCAGGGTGCAGATCGAGTGGGTGATGCCTTCGATGGCGTCCGACTGACCGTGGGTGAAGTCGTAGTTCGGGTAGATGCACCACTTGTCACCGGTCTGGTGGTGGTGAGCGTGACGGATGCGGTACATGATGGGGTCGCGCAGGTTCATGTTCGGCGAGGCCATGTCGATCTTGGCCCGCAGCACACGTGCGCCGTCCGGGAACTCACCGGCGCGCATGCGGGCGAACCAGTCGAGGTTTTCTTCCACGGAGCGATCACGGAACGGACTGTTCTTGCCCGGCTCGGTCAGGCTGCCACGGTATTCCTTGGCCTGTTCCGGGCTCAGGTCGTCGACGTAGGCCTTGCCGGCCTTGATCAGTTCAACGGCCCAGTCGTGCAACTGGTCGAAATATTGCGAGGCGTAGCGCACTTCACCGGACCATTCGAAGCCCAGCCATTTGACGTCGCTTTCGATCGCATCGATGTATTCCTGGTCTTCCTTGGCCGGGTTGGTGTCGTCGAAACGCAGGTGCGTGACACCACCGAATTCCTGGGCCAGGCCGAAGTTCACGCAAATCGACTTGGCGTGACCGATGTGCAGGTAGCCATTGGGCTCAGGCGGGAAACGAGTAACGATCTGCGTGTGCTTACCCGAGTCCAGATCCGCCTGGATGATCGGGCGCAGGAAGTTGACCGGCACGGCAGGGCCGGTCTTGGCATTCGAGGTAGGGTCGACAGTGGGCTTGCTCATAGGATCCTTGAACGTACAAGTGCGCGGCCAGAAGAAGGGCCAGATAAAACAAAGCCGCTATCATAGCCGATGCCGTCAAGCACCTGACAGAGCGCACCTGCAAACGGTCGCATTTAATAGGCTATCGATGAAAAACAGCCTCGAAATTCGCGCCTGTCACGCTAAACTGCGCTCCTTGGCCGAAAAAGGCTGAACAGGTGATGGGCCTTAGTGTCCCAAAATCCACGAATTCCTTGAAAGAGTAGTAATCATGACCCAAGTCAAACTGACCACCAACCATGGCGACATCGTCCTGGAACTGAACGCTGATAAGGCCCCGATCACCGTGGCCAACTTCATCGAGTACGTCAAAGCCGGTCACTACGAAAACACCGTTTTCCACCGCGTTATCGGCAACTTCATGATCCAGGGCGGCGGTTTCGAGCCAGGCATGAAAGAAAAGAAAGACAAACGCCCAAGCATCCAGAACGAAGCCGACAACGGCCTGCCGAACGTGAAGTACAGCGTTGCCATGGCCCGCACCATGGAGCCGCATTCGGCATCCGCCCAGTTCTTCATCAACGTGGCTGACAACAGCTTCCTGAACCACAGCGCCAAGACCACCCAGGGCTGGGGCTACGCCGTGTTCGCCAAAGTGGTTGCAGGCGAAGAAGTCGTCGACAAGATCAAAGGTGTTTCCACCACCATGAAGGCCGGTCACCAGGACGTGCCAGCAGAAGACGTGATCATCGAGAAAGCCGAGATCATTGAGTGATACTGCTGATTTCAGACTTGCATCTGGAAGAGGAGCGCCCGGACATTACCCGGGCGTTTCTGGATTTGCTCGCCGGACGCGCCCGCTCGGCGAGTGCGTTGTACATTCTGGGCGACTTTTTCGAGGTGTGGATTGGCGACGACGCCATGACGCCCTTTCAGCGTTCCATCTGCCAGGCCCTGCGCGACCTCAGCGACAGCGGCACGGCCATCTTTCTGATGCACGGCAATCGCGACTTCATGCTCGGCCAGGCCTTCTGCAAACAGGCCGGCTGCACGCTATTGAAAGACCCGAGTGTCGTGCCGTTTTATGGCGAGCCGGTGCTCTTGATGCACGGCGACAGCCTCTGCACCCGCGACGAAGCCTATATGAAGCTGCGTCGCTACCTGCGCAACCCCATCAGCCTCTTCATCCTGCGGCACCTGCCGCTACGCACGCGGCACAAACTGGCGCGCAAGCTGCGCAGTGAAAGCCGTGCGCAGACGCGCATGAAGGCCAATGACATCGTGGATGTCACGCCGGAAGAAATTCCGCGGATCATGCAAGCGTACGGTGTGAAGACCTTGATCCACGGCCATACCCATCGCCCGGCCATCCACAAGTTGCAGCTGGGCGAGCAAGCGGCCAAGCGCATTGTGCTGGGGGACTGGGATCGTCAGGGCTGGGCATTGCAGGTGGATGAGCAAGGCTTTGCGCTTGCTCCGTTCGACCTCGCCCCGCCACCGCAACTGGCAGCTCCCGCGAACTAAGCGCCAGACACAGATCCCCCTTGTGGGAGCGAGCCTGCTCGCGATAGCGCAATCACATTCAACATCTTAGTTGACTGATCCACCGTCATCGCGAGCAGGCTCACTCCCACAGGTTCGGCGTGATCCCTGTGGGAGCGGCGGTGCGGCGATCCGACTTGCCCGCGATAGCGCAATCACATTCAACATCCTAGTTGACTGATCCAACGCCATCGCGAGCAGGCTCACTCCCACAGGTTTGGTGTGATCCCTGTGGGAACGGGCCTAGAAATCCCGCTTGTAGAAGATGTCCAGCGAACTCGCCACGCCGCTTGCCGCTTCGAGGAAGACCTTCTTGCTCAGCTTGTAGCGCAGGGCAATGGTGTTGGCCGGTTCAAACACGCCCACGCCATAGCGCAGGCTGAGTTTTTCCGAGAGGTTGCCGCTGGCCACGACGGCGGTGGTATCGCCGGAGCCTTGGGTATCCAGTTGGAAATCCTGGATCCCCAGGTTTTTTGCCAGTCCGTCGGTCACTCCCGAACTGCCCATCAAGCCCAAGCCGAGCGCAGCCTGGGCGAGCATGTTGTTGTCTTCGCCATTGGTGCTCAGCGGGCGTCCCAACACCAGATAGGACAACGCCTGTTCCTGGCTCATGGCCGGTTCGGAGAAGATCTGCGTGGTCGGTTGCTCGGCGCTGCCGCTCAGGCGAATACCGGCGATCACGTCGTCGGTCTGGCGAATCGCTTCGACGTCCAGGTACGGCTGATCAAGCGGGCCGGCAAACAACAAGCGCGCCCGGCGCACGGTCAGGCGCTGACCGTAGGCACGATAACGCCCGTCGTTGAGCCACAGTTCGCCTCGCGTATCCAGGTTGTCGCCGATGTGCACCTGCCCCTGCACATTCGCGGTCAGGCCAAACCCGGCGAAGCTCAATTTATCAGCGCCAACCACCACATCAATGTCCATCTTCATGGCCAAGGGCGGCTTGCCCTCTTCGGTCTGTTGACCCACGATCACCACGTCATCGGATACCTTGACCGTAGAAGGCGGCAACTCACGAATGGTGATCTCGCCTTTGGGCACCCGCACTTTACCGGCGATGGCCAGCTCGTCACCCTTCATCGAGATCTTCAGGTCCGGCGCGACTTCCAGCGTGGCGTACGGCTCGACGCTGACCGGTAATTGCGAGCCTTTGAGCGCCAGGTCCACCACCAAAGCCTGTCCCCAGGCGATGTTGCCGTTGAGGGTGCCCTGCCCGGTCCTGCCGCTTTTCCAGTCGCCATTCAATTGCACGGTTTCACCGGCAATCACCGCTCGCACCTGCAAGGCTTGCAGCGCCATCGGCAATTGCGGCCCGGAGATTTCGCCGTCACTGAGCAATAGGCTGCCGTTGACCTGCGGCGCCAACAGGCCACCGGAAATCGTGCCACTGCCATTCAGGCGCCCGGTGAGCTTCTCGACCATTGGCACGAACGGCCGCGCCACCGACAAGTCCAGTCCGCTCAAACGGAACGAACCGGTCAGCGGTTTATTCTTTGGCAACGGATTGAGTTGCGCCTGAACCATCAATTCGCCGAGCTTGCCGCCGGCGAAATTGAGGTCGGTGTCGATGCGTTTCGGTGTGAGTTTGCTGGTGAGTTTCAGCGTCTGGTACGGGAAGTCCAGCCACTGGTCCTTCTCCTTCATGCGCAACGTACCGCCACTGGCGTCGATGCTGATCAGTCCATTTGGGCCGCTGGCGGGCAAGTCCAGTTGCAGGTCGGCGTTGAGCCGGCCCTTCCACGTGAAATCTTTCGGTAGCCACTGCGCCAGGCTTTCAATCGGGAACTGCTTGAGGTGAAAACGCAGCTTCGGCTCCGGTAACAAACGCTGGTCTTCGCCGCACAGGCTGGCCGGGCCGGACACCCAGCAATGGGCGCCGAGGTTGATGTTGCCGTCCGCCAGCCGTTCGAGTTTCGCCGGGCCTTGCAGCCTCCAGTCTTGCCCGCCGGTCTGGATATCACCGCTCGCCATACGCCCGCGCCAATTGCCTTGGTCCAGCGCACCGTCGAGGCCGAGGGCCAGTTTCAATTGCGGCCCTTGCAGGTCGAGGCTGAGCTTCTGGTTTTTGATGTCGCCCTGACCGCGGGCGGTCAGTGTGCCCAGCGAGGTGTCACCGGCCTGAATGCCGCTACCCTTGAGGTCGATTTTCGCCCGTTGTGCATTGTCGAGGGTCGCGTCGAGGTTGAGGCTTTGCAGGCGGTTGTCTTCGAAAGCCAGTTGCGTGCCTTGCAGCCCCAGCTTGCCTTGCGGCGCCTTGAGCGTGCCGGCGACATCGATGCGGCCGTTCAGTTGGCCGCGCAGTTGCGGCCAGAGTTGGGCCAGACGCGGCATCTTGATATCGATCTGGCCGGCGAGCGTCTGTTGCAGGCTGCCCTTGCCGTTGATGCTGTTGTCGCCAAGACGGATTTGCAGCGCATTGAGATTCCACTGTTCGCCGCCGCCATCGGCCTTGGCCTGGATAACGGCCGGTTGACCACGCAGTTTGCCTTTCAGATCGAGGTCAGCATTGAGGCTGAGCTTGTCATTCTTCATTTCTCCTTTGCTGCGCAACGGCCCGGCCAGTGTGCCCGGCAGCTCCGCCACCCAGTACGCCGGGTTGATCGCCGACAGGTCGAGCGCGGCGTCCCAGGCAATGCCATCGGCAAATTGCAGGTTCAAATGCCCGTCGGCCTTGCCCTGTCCGGCCTGGAGCTGGATTTGTTGCAGATAGATTTTGGTAAGATCGCCGCTGAATGGGCTGTTCAGGGTGAAGGCGCCGGCCGGGCCATCCAGCGCCGCTGTGAAGCTGCCGAGGTACTGGCCATCGGTGTAGGAGATAACGCCGTTGAAGCTGCGCAACGCCACGTCCGGCTCTTCGATCAGCGGATAGAGGCGGTGCCACGGAAAATCCAGCCAGTCGATTTTCGCGTCGGCACTCAGGCCTTTGCTCCAGTCGAGGGTGCCGCTGAGTTTGAGGCTTTGCTTGTCGTTGGCGGTGAGATCAAGGCCAGCGATCTGCGCGCCGTTGGCGTCGACCTTGCCTTGCAGCAGCAACGCGACCGGACCTTGTTCGGCAGGGAGTGTCGCTTTGCCTTGCAACTGGTAACCGTTTTTCAGGTCACCGTCGCCGGTGAGTTCCAGTTGATTGAGTTGCAAGGTGTCCGGCAAGTCGGCGACGGGTTTGAAGCCGTCGGCGGTGATTCTTACCCTGGCCGGCAGGTTGTCCGCCAGCGGTTGCAATTCACCGCTCAGTTGCCCGTTCAAGTAACCGCTGCTGTCGGCTTTCAGGTTCAGGGTTTTCAGCAGGTCGCCGTCGACTTTCAGCGCCAGTGCCCAAGGTTCGGGAGCCGGCAGGGTCAGGTTGCCTTCAGCCTTGAGCGGCCAGTTTCCCGTGGGTTGCAGCAGGCCGGAAAGGTTCAGGCTCAGGTCATCGCGTTGCAACTTCACCGAGTCAATCTGCAGGCCTTGCGCCGTCCAGTGGGCCGCCAGTTGCAAGCCTTTAAGCGCTTCGCTGCCGTTGAACAGCAGGCTGCCGACCTGGACATCACCCAGTTCTAGGGCCAAGGGCAATGCCAGGTCCGGAAGGCTGATCGGCCCGCTGCTTTCTTCATCGATACCGGGTGGAAATTGCAGGGTGACCCGATCGACTTTGAGTTGCTCGATGCACAGCGTCATACGTGTCAGGCACAGCGGCGACCAAGCGAAAATCGCTTTGCTCAGCTCGACCCGGCTGGTGTCCTGTTGCCACATCAAATGGTCCGCGCTCCACTGTCCACCCAGACGCCCCTGGAAATTTTCGGCGGTCAGACCCGGCACAAAACCGAGCGCCCAACGGCTGCCCGTGGCAGTGCCTAACACCGTGGTCACGGCGACAACGACCAGCATCAACAGTGCCAGAATCGCCAGCAGCGTTATTTTCAAACCACGATTCACAGCTCAGGCCCCATTGAAAAGTGCAGTCGAATGCCGCCGTCGTCGTCCAGCGCGTGGGCCAGATCGAGGCGCAGCGGCCCCACCGGCGAGATCCAGCGCACGCCGACACCCACCCCGGTCTTGAGGCTCGGCACTTCGAATGCATTAAAGGCGTTGCCCTGGTCAACGAAGGTCGCGATCCGCCATTTTTCGGCGACGGAGTATTGATATTCAGCGCTCGCCGCCACCATGTAGCGGCCGCCGATGCGGTCGCCCTCGGAGTTTTCCGGGGACAGGCTTTGATAGTCGTAGCCGCGCACACTCTGATCGCCACCGGCGAAAAACCGTAACGACGGTGGCACCGACTTGAAGCCATTGGTAGCGCTGCCGCCGACCTGTACCCGGCCCAGCAACCGGTGTTTCTCGAAAACCGTGGTCAAGCCTTTCACCAACGCGGTGCCGTACAACAGGTTGGTGTCCGAACCCAGGCCTTCTTTTGCCACTTTGGACTCGAATTGCAGTCGGTAGCCGTGGCTCGGGTCGATGCGGTTGTCGCTTTTAAGGTAGGAATAGCTGACGCCGGGCATCAGCAAAGTACTCAGCCCCGAGTCGTCACCCAGTTTGTAATCCTCGTGCTGCCATTTCAGCGACACCACGCGCTGCCAGCCACTGGGCAGTTTGCTGTGCCATTCCGGGCCGATGGTCAGCAGTTTGCTGCGGGTGTCGGTGCCGTCAATTTCTTCATTCTGATAACCACCGGCAAAGCGCAGTTTGTCGGTCAGCGGCGGTTCCAGGGGAATGTCGTAGAACAGCCCGACGTTTTGCCGCGGTGCCGAGACTTCAGCCTCCCAGCCATAACTGTGCCCCTGCGGGTTGACCCAGTGCCGGGTCCAGTTGGCCTTGATCCGGGGACCGACGTCGGTGGAATAACCCAGCCCCAGGCCCATGGTCCGTGGTTTGCGGGTTTCGAGTTTGACGTCTACCGGGATCACATCGTTTTTGGACGCCGTCGGCGTCGTATCCACCCGCACACTTTCGAAATAGCCACTCGATTGCATGGCCTGATTGAGCTCGGCGATCAGTTCGGAGTCGTAAGGTGTGCCTTGCTTGAACGGCACCATGCGTTGCAGCAGGTCATCGTCAAACGGCGTGTCGCCTTCGAAACTGACCTTGCCCAAGGTGTAGCGCGGGCCGCTGTCATAAATGAGTTCGATATCGGCCACGCCAGCACGCGGGTCCACCAACAACTTTTGACGGGTGAAGTGACCGCTGAAAAAGCCGAAGCGCGAAGCTTGATTCTGAATCAGGTGTTTGGCGTCTTCGTACTGACCATGATTGAGCACTGCGCCGGTTTTCAACGATGCGCCTTTGGGCACACGAAAAGACTTGAGCGAAGCGGCCGGGCCGTCGATGCGAATCGTGACATTGCGCAAGTGCACCGGTTCGCCGGGGTCGATGTTGAGTATCAGGCGCGGCGTTTTGCCGCCCGTCACATCGCTCTCGATCTGGGGCTGGTAATAGCCCAAGGCCTGGGCGGCCTTGCGCGCCTGCTCCTCGGCGCCGCGACTGAAGCGTTGCAACGCTTCTTCGTCACGATCGCCGAGACTGCCGATATAGCCCTCTATATTGGCTTTCAGTTCATCGTTGGACGGTTTGATCCGCACATCCAATTCACTTTTCGCCAGCACCGTGCAGCTGGTGAACAGCATCAGCACGCCACTGGTAATTCTTCCTGGAAACTTCATAGGCGCGGATGCTATCACGAGCTTGGGAGCGTGATAGAGCCTCCCGGGGCGTTAAAGTTCTACCGCCTATGCCGTTGAGGTTTTTAATACCTGAGGATTGGCGTGAAAAAAAACATGCTCGCGAATCGGTCCTACGGCGACCTCGCCGATTTCCTCGTAACCCTGACGCTTATAGAACTCCAGATAGCGTGAATTCCCGGTGTCGAGGATCACACCTTCGGAGGTTTCATCCACGGCGCACCAGTTATGCACCGCTTGCAGCAGTTGTTCGCCGAAGTGTTTGCCCTGGTATTGTGGGTGAACACCCAGCAGTGGCAGCACGTGGACCGAATCGGTCGGCACGCAGGCGGCAACGGCGGCGTGGTAGTCGAGGTAGCGGCGGGTGCAGCGAAACCCCGCGCTGAGCACCATACGCAAACGCCAGGCCCAACTTTCGGTGATGCCCAGGCGCCGTTGCGGCGGCGCGATCAACGCGATGCCGATCAAACGGTCGTTGACCAGCAGGCCAATGGCCGGCAAGTCCTGAAGAAAGTGCTGTTTAACCAGCTCACGCACCGTCGCCCGCACGCGATGTTCATAGCCGGGGCGTTCGGCCTCGAACAGGTAGCCGAAGGTCGGTTCGTGCCGGTAAGCGTGGTAAAGCAGGGAACGTGCTTCGTGGGCATAGCCACTGTCGAGCATGTGAATGTCGGCAATGGCGGTCGAGGTTTCGGGCATAACGGTTGATCTCCCCGGTACAGCTCAAATGGCTGTGCTCTTGTTGTTACGAGCCTTTTGCTAGCAACACAGTTCCCCCACAGGTATAGACCAAGGCTAGATCTTCATCGACCGGGCTGGCCTCTTCGCGGGCAAGCCCGCTCCCACAGTAGATCTTCAGTGAGAACAAAATCTTTGTATTCAGGAGATTCCCTGTGGGAGCGGGCTTGCCCGCGAAGAGGCCAGCGAAGACAACACATGTCTGACAGAACAAGGTAACTCCCCTGCCAACACTGGCCCGATTCCTACATGTCAGCTAGCATCGCCCTTTTGCCAGGACTGCCGACCATGAAGATCGTCTCCTTCAACATCAACGGGCTGCGCGCTCGCCCGCATCAGCTGGCGGCGCTGATTGAGAAACACCAGCCGGACGTCATCGGCTTGCAGGAAACCAAGGTTCACGACGACCAATTCCCGCTGGCCGAGGTTCAGGCGCTGGGCTATCACGTGTATTTTCATGGGCAGAAAGGCCATTACGGCGTCGCCCTGCTCTCGCGCAAAGAACCACTGGCCTTGCACAAAGGCTTCGCCACCGATGAAGAAGACGCTCAGCGACGCTTTATCTGGGGCACATTCGCCGACGCCAATGGCGTGCCGGTGACCATCATGAACGGCTATTTCCCACAAGGCGAAAGCCGCGACCACCCGACCAAGTTCCCGGCCAAGCAGCGCTTCTACAGCGATCTGCAGCAACTGCTGGAAAACCAGTTCAGCAACGATCAGCCGCTGGTGGTCATGGGCGACGTCAACATTTCGCCGGAAGACTGCGACATTGGCATCGGCCCGGACAACATGAAACGCTGGTTGAAAACCGGCAAGTGCAGCTTCCTGCCGGAAGAACGGGAATGGATGGCCCGTCTGAAAAACTGGGGCCTGGTGGACAGCTTCCGTCACTTGAACCCGGACGTGACCGACCGCTTCAGCTGGTTCGATTACCGTAGCCGCGGCTTTGAAGACGAGCCCAAGCGCGGGCTGCGAATTGACGTGATCATGGCCTCCCATGGCCTGTTGCCACGGATCAAGGACGCCGGCGTGGATTACGACCTGCGCGGGATGGAAAAACCATCCGATCATGCGCCGATCTGGCTTGAGTTAAGCTGATTTTTAAAGCTCAACACAAAACCCTGTGGGAGCAGGCTCGCTCCCACAATTAAGAAACAACTGTCATCTTTCGGAAATCTTGCTGACTTATTCTCGCCGCACTTTCTTTGGGTTATTAAGGTGCGGGCATGACGCTGCGCGTTTTGTTTATCTTGATGCTGTGCGCCGGCCTGCCGTTGATGGCGCGGGCAGGCGATTTACCGACGCCTGAAAACGGCCCGGTGTTGCGCATCCAGGGTTCCAACACCATCGGCGCGGCCTTGGGCCCGGCGCTGGTCGAAGGCCTGATGCGCGAACAGGGTCTGCTCAAGGTTCACAGTGAACGTGCGAATAAAGCCAACGAACAACGCATCGTCGGCGAAACCGCACAGGGTCGCCAGGTCGTGGTGGAAGTCGCCGCCCATGGCTCCAGCACCGGGTTCAAGGCCCTGAAAAACGCCAGCGCCGACCTCGCCGCGTCCTCGCGCCCGATCAAGGACAGCGAACTGGTAGACCTCGAGTCCTTGGGCGACTTCAAAAGCCCTGAGGCCGAGCAAGTCATCGCCATCGACGGGCTGGCTATCATCCTTCACCCGCAAAACCCGCTGAACACACTCGACACCGAACAACTGGCGCGAATTTTCAGCGGCGACGCAAAAACCTGGGAGGAACTCGGTGGGACCGGTGGAGCGATTCATCTCTATACGCGGGATGATCAATCGGGCACCTATGACACGTTTAACGAAGTAGTCCTCAGCCGTCATGGGAAAACGCTGAACAGCGCCGCCAAACGCTTCGAATCCAGCGAGCAACTGTCTGACGCCGTCAGCCACGACCCGCAGGGCATCGGGTTCATCGGCCTGCCTTATGTGCGTCAGGCCAAAGCCGTGGCGATCGTCGATGGCCAATCCCAGGCAATGCTGCCGCTCAACAGCCTGATCGCCACGGAAGACTATCCGTTGTCCCGCCGGCTGTTCTTTTACCTGCCGCCGCAGGGGAAAAACCCCTGGGCCGACGCGTTGGCGGCGTATGCGCAAAGTAGTCAAGGCCAGGCGATTGTCGCGGCCAACGGTTTCATCGCCCAGACGGTCCAGGCCATCACGGTCACGCCGAATGCGTTGATGCCGGAGGGTTATCAGGCTCTCAGTCGTCATGCCCAGCGGCTGTCGGTGAATTTTCGTTTTGAGGAAGGCAGCGCGACGCTCGACAACAAGGCACAGCAGGACCTGTCGCGGGTGCTCGACTATATAAAGCAGCGTGATAAAACCAATCGCCAAGTCACGCTGGTAGGGTTCGGCGATGCCAAGAGCGACCCGGCGCGCGCCGATCTGCTGTCGAAGTTGCGGGCCATGGCGGTGCGGCGGGAACTGGTGAGAAGCGGCGTGGTGTTTCGCGAGATTCGCGGCTTTGGCGCCGAGATGCCGGTGGCGGCCAATAGTGGGGATGAGGGGCGGATCAAGAATCGGCGGGTTGAGGTTTGGGTGTATTGAGTCAGAGGTTGATGCGGCGAATCGGGTGACGCTATCGCGAGCAGGCTCGCTCCCACAGGGTCCACCTTGACCTTGTGGGAGCGAGCCTGCTCGCGATGGCAGGCGCCGCGGTCTTACTGCCCGCTACGCATCATCTCTTTCGGCACATACTTGCCGATCTCGAATTTGCCAATCGCCGCGCGGTGCACTTCGTCCGGGCCGTCGGCCAGGCGCAGGGTGCGCTGCATCGCATACATATAGGCCAGCGGGAAATCGTTGGAAACCCCTGCCCCGCCATGGATCTGAATCGCCCGGTCGATGACCCGCAAGGCTACGTTCGGCGCGACCACCTTGATCTGCGCGATCTCGCTTTTCGCCACTTTGTTGCCGACGGTGTCCATCATGTACGCCGCTTTAAGCGTCAGCAGGCGGGCCATGTCGATTTCCATCCGCGAGTCGGCGATTTTGTCGATGTTGCCGCCCAGGCGTGCCAACGGCTTACCGAATGCGGTACGGCTGACCGAGCGTTTGCACATCAATTCCAGCGCCCGTTCAGCCATGCCGATTGAACGCATGCAGTGGTGAATCCGGCCCGGACCAAGGCGACCCTGAGCGATTTCGAAGCCGCGTCCTTCGCCCAACAGGACGTTTTCGTACGGCACACGGACGTTTTCGAACAGCACTTCCGCGTGGCCGTGAGGGGCGTCGTCATAACCGAATACCGGCAGCGGACGGACGATCTTCACGCCCGGTGTGTCCACCGGCACCAGAATCATCGAGTGCTGTGCATGGCGCGGCGCATCGGGATCGCTCAGGCCCATGAAGATCAGAATCTTGCAGCGTGGGTCGCAGGCGCCCGAGGTCCACCATTTCTTGCCGTTGATGACCCACTCGTTACCATCACGTACGGCGCGGGCGGCCATGTTAGTGGCGTCGGAGGAGGCTACATCCGGCTCAGTCATGGCGAACGCCGAGCGGATTTCGCCGCGCAAAAGCGGTTCGAGCCAGCGTTGTTTCTGCTCTTCGTTGGCGTAGCGCACCAGCACTTCCATGTTGCCGGTGTCTGGCGCCGAGCAGTTGAACGGCTCTGGGCCTAGCAACGAGCGGCCCATGATTTCCGCCAATGGCGCGTACTCGAGGTTGGTCAGCCCGGCGCCGAGTTCGGATTCAGGCAAAAACAAGTTCCACAGGCCTTCAGCCTTGGCCTTGAGTTTGAGCTCTTCCATGATCGCGGTCGGCTGCCAGCGATCGCCTTCGGCAACCTGGCGCTCGAACACCGCCTCAGCGGGATAAACGTAAGTGTCCATGAACGCGGTTACGCGCTCACGCAGTTCCTGAACCTTGGGCGAATAAGCGAAATCCATGAGCATTACCTTCTTGGGCAGAGGTTGTTTAAGTCATGCAATCGATGCTAGAACAGCCATGAAAATTTACCTAGCCTATTCTCGGCGTGTATTAACATTCATCACCGATATATGATCGGCTGATTGAGAACCAACAATAAGAGTGCAGCGCAATGAATCTGAGCAAGGTCGACCTCAACCTTTTCATCGTCTTCGACGCGATCTACACCGAGGCCAATCTGACCCGCGCGGGGCAGATTGTCGGCATTACCCAGCCAGCGGTCTCGAACGCTCTGGCTCGCCTGCGCGAGACCTTCAACGATCCGTTGTTCGTGCGTACCGCCCAAGGCATGGTGCCGACGCCCATGGCCCAGAACATCATCGGGCCGGTGCGTAACGCCCTCTCCCTGCTGCGCGTGTCGGTGCAGGAAAGCCGCATTTTCAACCCGCTGCAGGCGGTCAAGACCTATCGCATCAGCATGACCGACCTCACCGAAGCGGTGATCCTGCCGCCATTGTTCCAGCGCCTGCGCCGCCTGGCGCCGACGGTGATCATCGAAAGCTTCCTGTCAAAGCGCCGCGAAACCACCAAGGAACTGGCGGCCGGGCGTCTGGACTTTGCAGTAGATGCCCCGCTCAACACCGACCCGCAGGTACGTCACGTCAAATTGATGGAAGACCGTTACGTGTGCGCCATGCGCAAGGGCCATCCGCTGGCGGGCAAAGAGAAGTTCAGCCTTGATGATTATCTGTCGATGACCCACATCCACATTTCCAGCCGCCGCAGTGGCCTGGGTCATGTTGACCTCGCCTTGGGAAAAATGGGCATCCAGCGCAAGATCGCCCTTCGCTCCCAACACTACTTGATGGCCTCGCAAGTGTTGCAACAGACCGACATGGTCATGACCGTGCCGGAGCGCTTCGCCCGTCGCAATGACTTGCACGCCTTCAGCCTGCCGGTCAACGACGTGCCACCGGTGGAAACGCACCTCTACTGGCACGAAAGCACCGATCAGGATCCAGCTAACCGCTGGATGCGCGAGCAAATGATCGAGTTGTGCCAGCAGGTGACGGCGCATGAGAAGAAGCTCGAAAAGGTGTAGGAATTGATACCGAGGCGCCTCCATCGCGAGCAGGCTCGCTCCCACAGGGGTTATCAGCAATGTCACAGATTTTGTGTTCACCGCCGATCCCATGTGGGAGCGAGCCTGCTCGCGAAGGGGCCAGCAAGAACACTGACGGCCCCTGCCCCTTGACGTAAACGTCAACCTGCCATTAGCTTAGCGCCATGACCTTTTTCGAGCGCTTCCATGAGCAGCCAGACCTACAGCATTTCCGACCTCGCCCGCGAGCTCGATATCACCACGCGAGCCATCCGCTTTTATGAAGAGCAAGGTCTGCTCAGCCCCGAGCGTCGCGGCCAGGAGCGCATCTACTCACCCCGCGACAAGGTCAGCCTGAAGCTGATCCTGCGGGGCAAGCGCATTGGCTTCTCCCTGGCCGAATGCCGCGAACTGATCGAGTTGTATGACCCCACCGGCGGCAATCAGAAACAACTGCAAACCATGTTGAACAAGATCGCCGAGCGCCGCGAACAGCTGGAACAGCAGATGCTCGACATCGAGCAGATGAAGCTGGAGCTGGACACCGCGCAGGAGCGCTGCACCCAGGCGCTGGAACAGACCATCCAGAGTCAGAAGACGGTGCAATAAACCCACACATCTCCCTGTGGGAGCGGGCTTGCCCGCGATGAGGGCATGACATTCAACATTGATGCTGACTGGCAGGCCGCCATCGCGGGCAAGCCCGCTCCCACAGGTTTCCAAGCATTCAGATAATCAGCAGGTACTTCCCATGTCCCTACCCACCCACGTACGCATTGTCGAAGTCGGCCCACGCGATGGTCTGCAAAACGAAGCCCAACCGATCAGCGTTGCCGACAAGGTTCAACTGGTCGACGCGCTGACCGCCGCAGGCCTGGGCTACATAGAAGTCGGCAGTTTCGTTTCCCCCAAATGGGTACCGCAGATGGCCGGTTCCGCCGAGGTCTTCGCGCAGATCCAGCGCAAACCCGGCGTGACCTATGGCGCGCTCGCCCCCAACCTGCGTGGGTTTGAAGACGCGATCGCGGCGGGCGTGAAGGAAGTGGCGGTGTTCGCCGCTGCGTCCGAAGCCTTTTCCCAGCGCAACATCAACTGCTCGATCAGCGAAAGCCTGGAACGTTTCGTGCCGATCATGGAGGCCGCCAAACAACACGGCGTGAGCGTGCGCGGTTATGTGTCCTGCGTGCTGGGGTGCCCTTACGAAGGTAACGTCGCGCCGGAGCAAGTTGCCCTGGTTGCCCGCGAGCTCTACGCCATGGGCTGTTACGAAGTGTCGCTGGGCGACACCATCGGCACGGGCACCGCGGGCGCCACCCGCAAGATGTTCGAGGTGGTCGCGGCCGGCGTGCCCCGCGAAAAACTCGCCGGGCACTTCCACGACACCTATGGCCAGGCCATGGCCAATATCTACGCCAGCCTGCTGGAGGGTATCTCGGTGTTTGACAGTTCCATTGCCGGGCTCGGCGGCTGCCCCTACGCCAAGGGCGCCAGCGGTAACGTTGCCACCGAAGACGTGGTGTACCTGCTCAACGGCCTGGGTATCGAGACCGGTATCGACCTCGGTGCCTTGATCCTGGCCGGTCAACAGATTTGCACGGTGCTGGGGCGTCCGACCGGTTCGCGTGTAGCCAAGGCCCGTAGCGCACAGTGAGGCCTTGGGGTGTTACCGCGACGTCGAAAACGTGGGGGCAAGCGAGTAACACGGGAACAAATTGACGGGATTTGGCCTATTGAAAAATTCTACAAAATCTCAAACCATTGATTTTAAAGGTTTTTTAAAAGTTGGCACGGGTCCTGCTATCTCTACTGCATAACAAGAACAAAAAAAGCAGCAACCACTAATAAAAATAAGACGTAACGACTCTGACATAACAAAAACAACACGGCAGAGACGCAGCTAACAGATTTTTTTGGAGAAGATGTGCTTTTCAGGGTGCTTTTCGGAGTTACCCGCAACCGGGCAGAGAACAATAAAACTACCCTCAGGTAGCTCCCGAACTGGTTGGATCGCTCAGCGAAAAAGTAGATCAGCGCTCAAAAAAATACGTTTGCTCTTGATCCCGGATGGGGATCGACAAAAACAGCGGTAAAGGGTCACGGTTTCCAAAAACAACAACAGGCCGCCCCTCAATAACAAAAAAAGAGCATGCGCAACGACAAAATTAAAGGGGAGCTTCGGCTCCCCTTTGTGCTTTCCGAGATTTGTAATTTCAACCGCCTATCCCTGTGGGAGCGAGCCTGCTCGCGATGGCGGTGGGTCAGTCGACATCTGTATTGGATGGACTACCGCTATCGCGAGCAGGCTCGCTCCCACAGGGGGTTGTGGTCAGGCCTTGTTACCGCGTAATTCCTCGATACTGATCTCGCGCATCCGGAATTTCTGGATCTTGCCGGTCACGGTCATCGGAAACTCTTCCACGAACTTGAAGTAACGCGGCGTCTTGAAGTGCGCGATGCGTTCCTTGCACCAGGCTTGCAGTTCCTGCTCGGTAGCGCTGTGGCCGGGGTGGAATTTGATCCAGGCGACAATCTCTTCGCCATAACGCGAGCATGGAATGCCGATCACTTGCACGTCCGCCACTGCGGGATGAGTAAAGAAGAACTCTTCCAGCTCCCGTGGGTAAACATTCTCACCGCCCCGGATGATCATGTCCTTGTTGCGCCCGGCAATGTTTACATAGCCTTCGTCGTTCATGCTCGCCAGGTCGCCGGTGTGCATCCAGCCGGCCTGATCGATGGCCTCGGCCGTGCCTTGCGGGTTGTTCCAGTAGCCGAGCATCACGCTGTAACCACGGGTGCACAGTTCGCCAATGGTGCCGCGCGGCACGAGGTTACCGGCCTCGTCGATGATTTTGCTTTCCAGCTGCGGCTGGGTGCGGCCAACGGTGGTCACGCGCAATTCCAACTCGTCTGACGGGCCAGTCTGCAACGAAACAGGGCTTGTTTCCGTCATGCCATAGGCAATCTGCACTTCGTTCATGTGCATTTCGTTGATGACCCGGCGCATGACCTCGATGGGGCACGTGGCGCCGGCCATGATCCCGGTACGCAGGCTCGACAGATCGAATTCAGCGCGCTTGGGCTGATCGAGCATGGCGATGAACATGGTCGGCACGCCATAAAGCGCCGTGGCTTTTTCTTCGGCGACGGTGGCCAGGGTCAGCAGCGGATCGAAAGCATCGTTCGGATAAATCATGGTGCTGCCGTGGGTGATGCAGCCGAGATTGCCCATGACCATGCCGAAGCAGTGATACAGCGGCACCGGGATCACCAGGCGATCAGCGGCGGTCAGGCCAAGGCTTTCGCCGACCATGTAACCGTTGTTGAGAATATTGTAGTGACTGAGGGTCGCGCCCTTCGGGAACCCGGTGGTGCCGGAGGTGTACTGGATGTTCACCGGCTGATCGAAATGCAGGCTGTCCTGGCGTTCGAGCAGCTGTTCCTTCGAAACGCTGGCAGCCAGATCCGCCAATTGCGACCACGGCAGAAAACCTGAAGGCGGCTGCGCATCCAGACTGATGACACCGCGCAGGTCGGGCAGGCGTTCGCTGTGCAATTGTCCGATGGATTGCTCGGCAAGCTCAGGAACAAGGCCTTGCAGCATCCCGTGATAGTCGGAGGTTTTGAACGCACCGGCACAGATCAGCCATTGGCAGCCAGATTGCTTCAACACGTATTCGAGTTCGGAGCTGCGGTATGCCGGGTTGATGTTGACCAGAATCACGCCGATTTTCGCACTGGCGAACTGGCTTATGCACCACTGGGCGCAGTTCGGAGCCCAGACGCCGAGACGATCACCGGCCTGCAAACCCAACGCGAGCAGCGCTCTGGCATGCAGGTCTACGACGTCGGCCAGTTGCTGCCAGGTGTAGCGCAACTGTTGATGGCACACGACCAGCGCCTCCCCGGTCGCGTGCTGCGCAACGGTGTTGTCGAACGCCTGGCCGATGGTCATCGCCAGCAAGGCTTTGTCTTGGGAACCACGGGTATAGCTGCGCTGCGGGCTTGCACTGGGTTGATCCATGATGACCCCTATTGTCTTTATTTATGGGCTGGCGACTCCAACAGAGTTGGTCCGCTTTTCAATCTTGAACTGGCTCTACTCTCGCTCAAGTTGACGTTAACGTAAAGGGTGATTGACAGCCATTCGTCACAGGCTTACGTTAACGTAAAGGTGAGAAGCGAACCGCTGCCCTCCCCGCCCTACAAAAAAGCCAAAAGGTGCCCCATGAGCTATCCATCCCTGAATTTTGCCCTCGGTGAAACCATCGACATGCTGCGCGATCAGGTTCAGTCCTTCGTCGCCAAAGAGATCGCGCCGCGCGCCGCTCAGATCGACATCGACAACCTGTTCCCCGCCGACCTGTGGCGCAAATTCGGCGACATGGGCCTGCTCGGCATTACCGTGCCGGAAGAGTACGGCGGCGCTGGCCTGGGTTACCTGGCCCACGTCGTGGCCATGGAAGAAATCAGCCGTGGCTCGGCCTCTGTTGCCCTGTCTTATGGCGCCCACTCCAACCTCTGCGTCAACCAGATCAACCGCAACGGCAACCACGAACAGAAAAGCAAATACCTGCCAAAACTGATCAGCGGAGAGCACATCGGCGCCCTGGCCATGAGCGAACCGAATGCCGGTTCCGACGTGGTGTCGATGAAGCTGCGCGCCGACAAACGTGGCGACAAGTACGTGCTCAACGGCAGCAAGACCTGGATCACCAACGGCCCTGACGCCAACACCTACGTGATCTACGCCAAAACCGACCTGGAAAAAGGCCCGCACGGCATCACCGCGTTCATCGTCGAGCGTGACTGGAAAGGTTTCAGCCGCAGCAACAAGTTCGACAAGCTCGGCATGCGCGGTTCCAACACCTGCGAGCTGTTCTTCGATGACGTGGAAGTGCCGGAAGAAAACATCCTCGGCGTGCTCAACGGCGGCGTGAAAGTGTTGATGAGCGGCCTCGACTACGAGCGCGTTGTGCTCTCCGGCGGCCCGACCGGGATCATGCAGGCGTGCATGGACCTGATCGTTCCGTACATCCACGACCGCAAGCAATTCGGCCAAAGCATCGGCGAGTTCCAGCTGATCCAGGGCAAGGTTGCCGACATGTACACCCAACTCAACGCCAGCCGCGCTTACCTTTATGCAGTGGCACAGGCTTGCGAACGTGGCGAAACCACGCGCAAGGACGCTGCCGGCGTGATCCTGTACAGCGCCGAACGCGCCACGCAAATGGCTCTCGACGCAATTCAGATTCTGGGCGGCAACGGCTACATCAACGAATTCCCGGCGGGTCGTCTGCTACGTGACGCCAAGCTGTACGAAATCGGCGCCGGCACCAGTGAGATCCGTCGCATGCTCATCGGTCGCGAACTGTTCAACGAAACCCGCTAATCGGAGCTGTCCATGGCTATCCTGCATACCCAGCTCAACGCCCGTTCGGCGGAGTTCGCCGCCAACAGCGCGGCGATGCTCAAACAGGTCGACGACCTGCACACCCTGCTTGCCCAAGTGCAGCTCGGTGGCGGCCCGAAGGCGCAAGAACGCCACACCTCGCGAGGCAAATTGCTGCCCCGCGAGCGGATCAATCGTCTGCTCGATCCAGGTTCGCCGTTTCTGGAAATCAGCCAACTGGCAGCCTACGAGGTTTACGGTGAAGACGTTCCAGCCGCTGGCGTGATTGCCGGGATCGGCCGCGTGGAAGGCGTCGAATGCATGATCGTCGCCAACGACGCCACGGTGAAAGGCGGTTCGTACTACCCGCTGACGGTGAAGAAACACCTGCGCGCCCAGACTATTGCCCAGCAGAATCGCCTGCCGTGCATCTATCTGGTGGACTCCGGTGGCGCCAACCTGCCACGTCAGGATGAAGTGTTCCCGGATCGCGAGCACTTCGGGCGGATATTCTTCAACCAGGCCAACATGAGCGCCATGGGCATTCCGCAAATTGCCGTGGTCATGGGTTCGTGCACCGCCGGTGGTGCGTATGTACCCGCGATGGCTGACGAAGCGATCATGGTGCGCCAGCAAGCGACGATTTTCCTCGCCGGCCCGCCGCTGGTGAAAGCCGCGACCGGTGAAGTGGTCAGCGCCGAAGACTTGGGCGGGGCCGATGTGCACTGCAAGATTTCCGGGGTCGCCGACCATTACGCCGAGAGCGATGAACACGCCTTGGCCATTGCCCGACGCAGCGTTGCCAACCTCAACTGGCGCAAGCTCGGCGAGTTGCAACAACGCACGCCGATTGCGCCGCTGTACAGCAGCGACGAGTTGTACGGCGTGGTCTCTGCGGACGCCAAGCAACCGTTCGATGTGCGCGAAGTCATCGCGCGTCTGGTCGACGGTTCAGTGTTCGATGAATTCAAAGCGCTGTTCGGCACCACGCTGGTGTGCGGCTTCGCCCACCTGCACGGCTACCCGATCGCGATCCTCGCCAACAACGGCATCCTGTTCGCTGAAGCCGCGCAGAAAGGCGCGCACTTTATCGAACTGGCTTGCCAGCGCGGCATCCCGTTGCTGTTCCTGCAAAACATTACTGGCTTTATGGTTGGCCAAAAATATGAGGCCGGCGGCATCGCCAAGCACGGTGCGAAACTGGTGACGGCGGTGGCCTGTGCCAAGGTGCCGAAATTCACCGTGATCATCGGTGGCAGTTTTGGTGCCGGCAACTACGGCATGTGCGGTCGGGCCTACGACCCGCGTTTCTTGTGGATGTGGCCAAACGCGCGCATTGGCGTGATGGGCGCCGAGCAGGCTGCCGGGGTATTGGTGCAGGTTAAACGCGAGCAGTCCGAGCGCAGTGGCCAGGGCTTCAGCGCCGAGCAGGAAGCGGAGATCAAGCAACCGATCCTCGATCAATACGAAGAACAGGGTCACCCCTACTATTCCAGCGCACGGCTGTGGGACGATGGCGTCATCGACCCGGCACAAACCCGCGATGTGCTGGCCCTGGCCTTGTCCGCGTCGTTGAACGCGCCTATCGAACCGACCCGCTTCGGCGTGTTCCGGATGTGATCGGGAGAAAATCATGAGCGACTTCAAAACCCTCGAACTGCTGATAGACCCACGGGGTTTCGCCACCCTGTGGCTAAGCCGTGAAGAAAAAAACAACGCGTTCAATGCTGAAATGATCCGCGAACTGATCCTCGCACTGGACACCGTCGCGAGCGATACCAGCTTGCGCTTTTTGCTGGTACGTGGACGCGGCAAACATTTCAGCGCCGGCGCGGACCTGGCGTGGATGCAGCAGTCGGCCGAACTCGATTACCACACCAACCTCGACGACGCCCGGGAACTGGCGGAGTTGATGTACAACCTCGCCAAGATGAAAGTCCCGACCCTGGCCGTGGTGCAAGGCGCGGCCTTCGGTGGTGCGCTGGGCCTGATCAGTTGCTGCGACATGGCCATTGGCGCCGACGACGCGCAGTTCTGCCTGTCGGAAGTGCGCATCGGTTTGGCGCCAGCGGTGATCAGCCCGTTCGTGGTGCAAGCCATTGGTGAACGCGCGGCACGCCGTTATGCGCTGACCGCTGAACGTTTCGGCGGACAGCGGGCGCGGGAAATCGGTTTGTTGTCGGAAAGCTATCCGGCTTCGGAGCTTGAGCAAAAGGTCGAACAGTGGATCGACAACCTGCTGCTCAACAGCCCGGCCGCCATGCGCGCCAGCAAAGATTTGTTGCGTGAAGTCGGCCACGGCGCGCTGACGCCGGCACTGCGCCGTTACACCGAAAACGCCATCGCCCGCATCCGCGTCAGCCCCGAAGGTCAGGAAGGATTGCGCGCCTTTTTGCAAAAGCGTCCGCCAACCTGGCAAGCCCCCACCACCAAGGAGCCGCGTTGATGAGCGCACCTGTTCTCACCACCCTGCTGGTGGCCAACCGTGGCGAAATCGCCTGCCGGGTCATGCGCACCGCCAAAGCCCTGGGCCTGACCACTGTGGCCGTGCACAGCGCCACGGATCGTGAAGCGCGACACAGCCGTGAAGCGGATATTCGCGTCGATCTCGGAGGCAGCAAAGCCGCCGACAGCTACCTGCAAATCGACAAACTGATTGCGGCAGCCAAGGCCAGCGGAGCTCAGGCAATTCATCCGGGCTACGGCTTTTTATCGGAGAACGCCGGGTTTGCCCGCGCAATTGAAGACGCCGGCCTGATCTTCCTCGGCCCGCCCGCCTCCGCCATCGACGCCATGGGCAGCAAATCTGCGGCCAAAGCGCTGATGGAAACCGCCGGTGTGCCCTTGGTGCCGGGTTATCACGGCGAAGCTCAAGACTTCGACACTTTCCGCGATGCCTGTGAGCGTATCGGCTATCCGGTGCTGCTCAAGGCCACCGCCGGCGGTGGCGGCAAAGGCATGAAAGTGGTCGAGGATGTCAGCCAGTTGGCCGAAGCCCTGGCCTCGGCCCAGCGTGAAGCGAAATCCTCCTTCGGCGATTCACGGATGCTGGTGGAGAAGTACCTGCTCAAACCGCGCCACGTGGAAATCCAGGTCTTTGCCGATCAGCATGGCAACTGCTTGTACCTGAACGAACGTGACTGCTCGATCCAGCGTCGCCACCAGAAAGTCGTTGAAGAAGCACCCGCACCAGGCCTGAGCCCGGAGCTGCGTCGTGCCATGGGCGAAGCCGCTGTTCGCTCGGCACAAGCCATTGGTTATGTCGGCGCCGGCACCGTGGAGTTTTTGCTGGATTCGCGCGGTGAGTTCTTCTTTATGGAGATGAACACGCGCCTGCAGGTTGAGCACCCGGTCACCGAAGCCATCACCGGCCTGGACCTGGTGGCCTGGCAGATTCGCGTGGCCCGTGGCGAAGCGCTGCCGATGACCCAGGCCGAGGTGCCGCTGATCGGGCATGCGATTGAAGTGCGCCTGTACGCAGAGGACCCGGCCAATGATTTCCTGCCGGCCACCGGCAACCTGGAACTGTATCGTGAATCCGCCGAAGGGCCGGGACGCCGAGTCGACAGCGGGGTTGAGGAAGGTGACGAGATTTCACCGTTCTATGACCCGATGCTCGGCAAGCTGATTGCTTGGGGCGAGGATCGCGAACAGGCGCGTTTGCGCTTGTTGAGCATGCTCGATGAGTTCGCGATTGGCGGGCTCAAGACCAACATCAACTTCCTGCGCCGGATCATCGCTCACCCCGCGTTTGCGACGGCAGAGCTGGACACCGGGTTTATCCCGCGTTTTCAGGAGCAGTTGTTGCCAGCGCCTTCGGACCTCAGTGACGGGTTTTGGCAAGCGGCCGCTCAGGCGGTTGCCCAGAGCCAGCCAGACTCACCACGTGCAGATGACGCGAGTTCGCCATGGGCGATCAGCAATGGTTTCCGTGCCGGTTTGCCGAAAGAAATCACCCTGCACTTGAGCTGCGAAGGCCAGGACCGGGCGCTGACTTTGGGCGACATCCGCACAGCCCACCTTAAAGGTGAGCAGTTACTCACCGAGCACAACGGCGTACGCCGCCAGCATCGGGCAATCCGTCGTGGTGACTCTGTCTATCTGCAATGGGACGGTGAACTGCGCCGCATCGAGTCCTACGACCCGATCGGCGCCGTCGAAGCCAGTCACAGCCATCACGGTGGTCTCACCGCTCCAATGAACGGCAGCATTGTGCGAGTACTGGTGGAGGCCGGGCAAACGGTCGAAGCCGGGGCGCAATTGGTGGTTTTGGAAGCGATGAAAATGGAACACAGCATTCGTGCGCCCCACGCGGGGGTGATCAAGGCGCTGTATTGCCAGGAAGGCGAAATGGTCAGCGAAGGCAGTGCGCTGGTCGAGCTGGAAGAGGCGTGAAATGAAGATCGGTCCTACGTTTTTCGAGGACCGATCTGATTAGAATTTGGCCGTTGCCTGAACCACTACACCGAGGATTCGACATTCATCGGTGTAAAGGGCTTTCGGATAGGTCGGATTGAGCGGGACCAGGTAACGCTGCCCGCCCTCTTCGATCAGTTTGCGAAAGGTCGCCTCGGTGCTGTCCGACCACTGCGCGATCACCAGCTTTCCAGGCTCCGGCACAATCGCAGGATCCACCAGGATCATCATGCCTTCGGCGATGCTCACGCCCGTGGGTGCGGTCATCGCATCCCCTACCACCACCAGCCAGAACGCCGCGCCCTGCGCGTGGTAATCGGTCAGCTCGAAACGCGGTTTGCCGTAGACCGACAACTCACCGTCACGCACTTGCGCGGGCTCTCGCCAATCGCTGACCGGGTAACGGAAGTACGGGTTGTACTTGTGCGCCAGACAAGGCTCGTCGTCCTGCAAGACCAGACGCTCGCGAATCACCGTCGCCACTTCCAGAAAATCCATCCCGAGCGCGTGCAAGACACGATTCATGTCTTCGATGCTCGGCTGACGGCGCTTATTCAGCCAGTGACCCACACCACCCTGGGACATCCCGAGGCGGTCGGCGAGGACCTCTTGAGTGACTTTGAGATCACTCATCTTGGCTTTGACTAACTCAATCCATTTATCCATGTGCGGCACGATACGTGGGGTACTCCGACCAACAAAACACAAATTGTAGTATTTAAATTCCAGTCACAAATACAGTTCGTACTAGGATGGATTCACGGATCTGAATCTATCACGGAGCTTGCCATCGTCATGACGTTACCCTGCAATGACCTGCCAGATATGGAAATCGATACCACCCTGACCTCGCCAAAAGGCAACGCCGCCGCACAGCGAGCACTGGATTATTACTTGAAACCAACTGTGTCCGAAGCAGCGACTGTCGAGCGTTTTTTTGATGTGAACCCCCAGATCAGCGCAGAAGAGGCACTGGTTCATGCCTCGGATTTATTGCGATGCGCTGCGGCGACGGCACATGAATCAGCCAATAACCTGCACGGTGCCAGTCGCGACCTGGCCTTTTCGACGGTGCACATGATTGACATGGCCAAAGCAATGATCGATCGGTCTTTGCAAGGGCATCAGATCGTATGAAACGGATGAGCGTTCGGGGAGGACAGGAAAGAGTTTTCCAATCGAGCAGATAAAATCATTTGACTTGCAAACGAGAATGATTATTATTGCATGCAGCTGGTCGCGAGATCAGTCGATTGTCCAAGTGACCTTAGGTCGGTCTCTTGGACTCTCTCCTCATCAGGCTAATCACGGTTTTTTACCCGGCTTTTTGCCGGGTTTTTTTTGCCAGTTACTCTGGCTTTTCCTTCAGGCTAATGAAGTCTTTAAGGTGCTAAAAATTCGATGGCGCGGATGATATCAAAAGAATATCGGTTGGCAAGAGAAGCCCGGCATCATTGGGCCAACCTCATGTACAAATAGCACTTGAGAATCAATAGCATAGTCTCTAAGCTGCGCCTGCGTCATGGAGGACGCCCCCCTTTTCACCCTGCGATTTCCCCCGGATTTACTTCAGTAAGTCGTGTCGCTTTTGACATCACTCTTGGCTGAACAACCTGCGACTCCTCGCTCACTGTCGAGGTGACCATCGTCGCGATAATCGACTTCAGCGCCAACTGCCCCACTGGCTGACCCTGACTGTCTGTGACCACCAGTTCATCGAGCCCCGCCTCAACCAGTCTTTTGACTGCTGACTCCAGTGACGTCCCCACGGGTACGGTCAACGTCGCTGCGACTTTCACCTGAACAATGGGCTGCATGATGGCCTCGACGCCGATCACCCGCCCCCGATTCACTTCTTTGACGAAGTTGGCAATGTAATCATCGGCAGGATTCATGACGATTTCCTGTCGGGTGCCTTGTTGTACTACCTCACCATCACGCAAGATTGCGATGCGATCGCCAATGCGCAGCGCCTCATCAAGATCATGGGTAATGAACACGATGGTCTTCTTGATCTCTTTTTGCAGGTCCAGCAGCACCGACTGCATGTCCATCCGAATCAGCGGATCCAGGGCCGAGAACGCTTCATCCATCAACAGAATCGGCGCATCACTGGCCAATGCCCGGGCCAGGCCGACCCGCTGCTGCATGCCTCCGGACAGCTGATTGGGATAGTGATTTGCGTAACCCTGGAGCCCTACCCGGTCTAACCAGCCTGTTGCGATCTCTACTTGCCTGTCACGGGACATGCCCTGGATCTCCAGTCCATAAACCGCATTGTCGAGTACGGTGCGGTTGGGCAGCAGCGCGAACTTCTGGAACACCATGGAAATTTTATGTCGGCGAAACTCTCGCAAATCGTTCTGGCTCATCTTGAGCACATCCACGCCACCGACAATGACTTCGCCGGCGGTGGGTTCGATCAAGCGGTTGATATGGCGGATCAAGGTCGACTTGCCCGAACCGGAAAGCCCCATGATCACCTGAATCCCCCCGGACGGCATGCTGATATTGATGTCCTTCAACCCCAGCACATGACTGTGATTGCTCAACAGCTCCGCCTTGCTCATACCCTGTTTGACCCGCTCGATACTGGCCTGGGCCTGGTAACCGAAGATCTTGTAGAGATGCCTGATTTCGATGCCGAAATCGTTGGTCAGATTAGTGGCCATGAACTCTCTCCAAATGCTTTTGCAGTCTTCGGCCATAGGCTTGGCTGACTCGGTCGAAGATCACCGCAATACCGACAATGGCCAGCCCGTTGAAAATGCCCAAGGTGAAATATTGATTGGAAATAGCCTTGAGCACCGGTTGGCCCAGGCCTTGAACGCCGATCATCGACGCAATGACCACCATGGCCAGCGCCATCATGATCGTCTGGTTGATGCCGGCCATGATCGAGGGCAACGCCAAGGGTAACTGGACGTTTTTCAGTTTCTGCCAACTGGACGAACCAAAGGCGTCGGCGCACTCGAGCATCTCGGCGTCAACGTGACGGATGCCCAGATTGGTCAGGCGGATCATCGGCGGCAAGGCGTAGATCACAACCGCTATCAGCCCCGCGACCTTGCCGATCCCCAGCAACATCACCACCGGAATCAAGTAGACAAAGCTCGGCAGGGTCTGCATCACGTCCAGTACCGGGCTGACCAGGTTCTGCAGACGGTTGGAACGGGCCATGGCGATGCCGGTCGGCAAACCGATGACGATGGATATCACCGTGCAGACGAAGATCATCGACAGGGTCTTCATCGTGTCGGACCACATGTCCAGATACCCGATCGCCATCAGTGTGAACACGCAACCCAGGACAATTCTCCAGCTGCGGCTGGCGAACCAGGCAATCAAGGCGACCAGCACAATGATGATCGGCCATGGCGTTGTGGTCATGAACCTTTCGGACTGATTGAGGAAAATCTGCAATGGCTGGAAAAAGGCTTCGAAGCTGTCGCCGTAGGTGCTGGTGAAGTTCCGAAAGGCGCCATCGATGGCCTTTTTCAAGGCCCGGAGTCTTTCGTCCTCCATGTGTGGAAAGCTGAGTATCCACTCCATGACATTCCCCTTTTGTAGAAGACCATTAGAAAGCTGGCAGGTCGTTTCAATACGTGGGTGTTTTTATTGTTATCGGTGCGCGAGGCTCGATGCAGCGCGCGAAGGCGAGCTGCATCGACCCCAGTGGATTAAAGCGCAGCCTTGATCTTGCCGCTGGCTTCAGGGGTGACCCATTTAGTCCAGAGCGCCTCGTTGTTTTTCAGGAAATACTTGGCGCCTTCCTCACCGGTGGCCTGGTTGTCAGTCATCCAGGCAATCAGTTTATTCACTGTCTCATTGGACCAGGCGCGCTTGTTCAGGTACGCCATGACCGTTGGCGAGCGAGCGGCGAAGGATTTGGTTGTGAGGGTGTAGACCCGATCAATCGGCCAGCCATTGGGTTTGGGATCAGGACAGTCGGCGACGGTATTGCAACGTTTCCACTCCGCGGCATCGATCGGATGTCCATTGTCCAACTTCACCATCGGGTACTTACCCAATAAAGCGGTCGGCTCCCAGTAAAACCCCAGCCAGGGCGCCTTGCGCTCGTAGGCCTTGGCGATGGAGCCATCCAGCGCGGCGGCTGAACCGGTGTCCACCAGCACGAAACCGGCCTTCTCGAAGTCGTATGCCTTATAGAACTGACTGGTGACCACAGTGCCGCCCCAACCCTGCGGGCCGTTGTAGATCGCGCCTTTTTTCTTGTCGTCAGGGGCCGGGAACAATTCGGGATGCTTTTTCACATCCTCGAAGGTTTTGATGTCCGGATGGGCGTCGGCGATGTACTTCGGAATCCACCAGCCTTGCGAGCCACCGTCGGATAACGAGTTCGCTGCCTGGATCAGATTGCCGCTTTGAATGCCGGTCCTGGCGACTTCCGGAACCAGGTCGATCCATCCTTCGGGCGCGATGTCAGGCCGGCCCTTCTCGACCATGGAGGTGATGGTCGGAACCGTATCCCCAGTGACCAGATCGGCATTGCAACCGTATCCCGCATTGAGAATCAGCTTGTCGACGTTGGCCATGACTTCAGCCGATTGCCAGTTCATGTTGGCAATCGTCACATCACCACACTCGGAGGCTGACACCCAACCGCTGAAGGCAACGATGCCGAGTGCAAGTCCCGTCTTCGAGAAAGACTTTAAATTCATAAACGCTAACCTCGATTGCGGCCAGAGTTAAGGAGGGCCAACTACCGCGTCATTGGACCTTCTTTCGTGTCAGCAGAATGGGTAAAGGGACTCATGGAATTGGCGACCGAAGCCGCTGAGTCCAGACCTGCTTTTATTGTTTTATCGAATCCGCTGGCGAGCATGGCGTCGAGGCCCGCCGCCGTGACACCGCGATAGCTGATGAGCGCCTCCAGGAGTTCGTCGACGGAGTGCCCATTGCCAATCAACTGGCTGGCTTGCACCACCACTGCATGGGAAGCGCGCTGGGCGATCGCCGGTGGCAAGCCGCTGCTCATGGCATGCTGAAACAGGCTGCGAGCCAGCAATGCCGGGTAAGCTGGTCCTGTTCCCACCAGCGCCGTCAGGTAGTTCAAATGACTTTCGCTGAAGACTTCATCGGCACCACCAAAGGTTTCGAACAAGCGTTGAGCGAACGCTTTCTGCTCTTCGCTTACCTCTTGAGTCGCCAACCAGGGCGTATAGGATTGGCCGATTTCGGCGGCGGCGTTGGCCATGGCGCGAATCACCTGCCGACTGCCGGTACGCTGCGCCACATCTTGCAGAGAAACGCCTGCCATCAAGGAAATCACCAACCGGTTTTCAGCGAAGATTTCTACCTCGGCAAACTGCTCGGGACGCACGGAGACGATGACCACCTCACAGCGCTCCACCAGTTCCTGGTTGTCGCGCGTTATCGTTACCTGCGACCACTTGGCAACGGGCAGCGGGTTGCTTGCGCTGCGGTTCGAAAGCACCAACGCACCGGGCTGGACAAAAGCCTTGTCGAGCATCGCCAGGGCAATCGAACGGCCAAGCCATCCCGATCCACCGATAATGCCTATCGTGGGTTCTTCGCACATGTGAACCTGCCTTCGTCAGTCAGACGTTGCGATCAGTCCTGGGTAGACGATGAAACCTCATCCATCACATACCCATGGCGGGAGTAGAAGCGTTTCAGTTCGCGCTCCAGGGGTTCCTGGCCAGTGAATATCTTCACGTACTCGGGAATCCGCCGCATTCGCTCCCCGATATCCTCTCGGGTGTTGGTGCTGATGTAGCCAATCTGTGTCAGGTATATCGTCCGGGCCCGCACATCGGCCCCCTCGAATGTGTAGTCGAAGCGCATGAACATCCGGATCAGGGCTTCGCGTCGGGCAATGTCGGCAACGCGGATATGCTCGGACACTTCAGCGGACTGCAAGGCCCAACTGCGCATGGCAAATTCGAACTGTGAATCGAACAGATCGGAGTTCAGCCAACAGTCGAAAACGTTAAGCATCGCCTCTGCAATGCTCTCGGCATAACACTCGGTCTGGGCGACCAGATTACCGGTGTTCTTCACCCGCCAGCGCTCGATCAACGCGGCGAGCAGCTCCTCGCGATCCTTGAAAAACCAGTAAAAGCTGGTTCTCGACAACCCCAGTTTTTTGGCCAGCGGCATCACCCGCACCGTGTCGACTCCGCACTCGGTCAGGCTTTCATAAGCTGCGTCGAGCCACCCTTCCAGCGACCCTCTCCAGCCGGTTTCTACTGCTTTGGTTTGTTCGTTCATGGCTCGATCCTAGCCGCTCAAACAACACCACGCAAGCAAAATGTACACCTGTGTCCGGAGTGTTGACATAGGTGTACATTTCACCCTAACGTAATTTCAACACAGGTCCTTGCCCGCTTTCGGAGAGTCTTGACGATGCTGAATGATCCGCTCCTCCAGCCCTATCAGTTGAAGCACCTGACTTTGCGAAATCGCATCATGACCACCGCCCACGAACCGGCTTATCCCGTGGACGGCATGCCCAAGGAGCTCTATCGCGCCTACCACGTGGAACGGGCGAAGGCCGGCGTGGCCTTGACCATGACCGCCGGGTCCGCTGCGGTTTCCCGGGACAGCCCGCCGGTGTTCAACAACATTCTGGCCTACAAGGACGAGGTGGTCGGCTGGATGCGCGACTTGAGCGACGCCTGCCACGAACATGGCGCGGCCGTCATGATCCAGTTGACGCACCTGGGTCGGCGCACGCGCTGGGACAAGGGCGACTGGCTGCCCGTGGTGTCACCCTCGTTCGAGCGCGAAGCCTCCCATCGTTCCTTCCCGAAGAAGATGGAAGACTGGGATGTGGAACGCATCATCAAGGACTATGCCGACGCCGCCGAACGGATGAAGTTTGCGGGCCTGGACGGCATCGAACTGCAAGCCTACGGGCATCTGATGGATCAGTTCTGGTCGCCACTGACCAACGACCTCGATGCCCCGTATGGCGGCTCCATCGACAACCGACTGCGTTTTACCTTCGAGATCCTCAGCGCCATTCGCCAGCGCGTCGGCCATGAATTCATCGTCGGCGTGCGCTATACCGGCGACGAGTTGATGCCTGGCGGGCTGACCGCGGCTGACGGCCTGGACATCTCCAGGCGCTTGAAAGACAGCGGCATGGTGGACTTTCTCAACGTTGTCCGCGGCCACATCGACACCGACGCAGGCTTGACCGACCTGATTCCGATCCAGGGCATGCGCAACTCACCGCACCTGGACTTCGCGGGAGAGATTCGCGCCGCCACCGACTTCCCCACCTTTCACGCGGCGAAGATTCCGGACGTGGCCACCGCCCGCCATGCCATCGCCTCGGGCAAGATCGACATGGTCGGCATGACCCGCGCGCACATGACCGATCCGCATATCGTGCGCAAGATCATCGAGGGGCGCGAAGAGGATATTCGCCCTTGTGTCGGGGCTAATTATTGCCTGGACCGGATCTACCAGGGAGGTGCTGCCTATTGCATTCACAACCCGGCCACCGGCCGTGAAACCAGCATGCCCCATGACATTCCCAAGGCGGCGAGCAAACGCAAGATTGTGATTGTCGGAGCCGGTGTCGCCGGGCTGGAAGCAGCGCGAGTGGCGGCCGAACGCGGCCATGAAGTGGTGGTGTTCGAAGCCGCCAACCAGGCCGGCGGTCAGGTTCGGCTCACCGCGCAATCGGAACGCCGGCGAGAAATGATCAGCATCGTCGAGTGGCGCATGGCCCAGTGTCTGGCGCGCGGCGTCAGCTTCCGTTTCAATACCTGGGCCGAGGCCAGCACCGTCCACGACGAAAACCCGGACGTGGTGATCATCGCCACCGGCGGCCTACCCCATACCGAGATACTCTCGGCTGGCAATGAGCTGGTGGTCTCCACCTGGGACATTATTGCCGGGGATGTGAAACCCGGGCGCAATGTCCTGCTGTTCGACGACGCCGGTGATCATGCGGGGCTGCAGGCGGCCGAGTTCATCGCCAGAAGTGGCGCAAAAGTAGAAATCATGACGCCGGACCGGACCTTCGCGCCGGAAGTCATGGCGATGAATCTGGTGCCCTACATGCGCTCGCTGCAAGCATTGGACACCACCTTCACCGTCACCTTCCGGCTGCTCGCCGTCGAGCGCGAGGGTCAGGATCTGCTGGCAACGATCGACAGCGATTACGGCAGTGCGCGCAAGGTTCGACGCGTGGATCAGGTGGTGGTCAATCACGGCACCCGACCGCTGGACGACCTGTATTTCGAACTGAAATCCGCTTCCAGCAACGGCGGCGTGGTCGAACATCAGGACCTGATCGTCGGCAACCCACAACAGGTGGTGACCAACCCGGATGGCCGATTCCAGTTGTTTCGCATCGGCGATGCAGTGTCGGCGCGCAATACCCACGCCGCGATCTACGATGCCTTGCGACTGGTCAAGGATTTGTAAAACGAACTCAGGTGAACAACATGCCAAGCGATGAAACACCCTCATGGAGAATTGCCGGGATAAACGGCATCCAGGGACCGGTCGAAGGCTCCCTCTATTACGCCTCCTCGATGGATGACTGGTTGCCGACAAAGGCTGAAGGCTTCTGGATCAAACCCCTGTTCGAGGACAGCGAGCGCGGCGAAAAAACGCTATTGATGAAAGTCGACCCCGGCGCCCATGTCGCCAGTCATACCCATGAAGGCGAGCTGGAGCAACTGTTCGTATTGCAAGGTTCCTTCTACGATCAGAACCGCACACTGAACGTCGGCGACTACTGTTGCCGCGCCCCGAACGCGGCACACAGTGCAGGCTCAGTGCAGGGGGCCACCCTGATGGTGATCTATACACGTCGATGAAGGTTTCACTTCACCAGCCGTGTTTCCCTGGAAGGTCGGTAGCCAAAATACGAGCTGTAGCATTTGCTGAAATGGCTGGGTGAAACAAAACCACAGGCAACCAGCACATCGACCTGGGAAAGCTCCGTGTGCTGCAGAAGCCGCCGCGCTTCGGTGATCCGCAATTCCAGGTAATACCGCTGCGGAGTCGTGCCGAGTTGATCCTTGAACAAACGCTCGAGTTGTCGACGAGAGCGGCCTGCATAGACCGCCAATTGCTCCAGCTCCAGAGGCTCTTCGAGGTTGGCATCCATCAGCTTCACCACCTCACGCAACGGCGCGCTGAGGCAGATGTTTTCAGTGGGTTTTATGCGTCGGTAGCGAGACTCCTCAAAAGCCAGAATGTCCTCGATCCCCTCGACGAGGGCCTTGTCGTGCAGGCTTTTGATCCAGTCCAGCGCCATATGGAATGCGCCTGACGGACTGGAAGCCGTTAACCGGTCTCTATCAATGATGTAGGGCTCGCTACTGACCTGCGTCGCCTTGCAAAAGTCCGCCAGTGCGGGGCGATGTTCGGGGTGAATGGCGCAACGGTAACCGTCAAGCAATCCTGCCCTCCCCAGGAACCATGCACCATTCCACAACCCGGCCAGGCTGACACCCAGGTCTGATGCCGTCCTGAGCAGGTTGATAAACCCGTCGCCGGCTTTGAGTTCTGTCCTGTAGCCACCGCAAATGACCAGCAAATCCAGCGCTTTAACCGCTGAACAATCGATACGGGCGTCTGGCCGAATCACCAGGCCCAGATCGCTGATGACCTCCCCATCGTTCAAGCCGAATGTTCGGGAAGAAAACGAGTCGGGCCGTAGCAGATTGGCAGTGACAATCGTATCCAGCGTCTGGGTAAATGCGGGCAGTGAAAAATGCTCGAGCAGCAAAAATCCTACCCGCATCGTTAGCTGGATCTCACCGGGGCGCTCATTGAGATAACGAAGGTTTTTCCCCTTCATGCCTCCGCTGAATTGGCGTCGTTCGATCAATATTCAGTCCACTCCGTTACGTAAACGAACCTGTCATTTGGTATATAGATCCAGCGTCATGATGTGACGGATCAGGCCAGCTGAAAGCCGTGACGCAGAGGGTCGTTATCATCGACAAAAATGGTGTTGTGTCCGGTAATCTGCGCCCAGCCACCAATACTGGGGCGTATGCCATCGAAGGTTCCGACCTTTACCGACGCCTCGACTTTGCCCTCGAAGATCGTCCCGATCAGACTTTCATTGCGGAACGAATCACCCACTTTCAACCGGCCTTTTCCAAACAACTGAGCCATCCGCGCAGAAGTACCCGTGCCACCGGGAGAGCGGTCAATGGCCTTGTCGCCGTAGAACACCGCACCGCGTCCATCGGCTGCCGTGGTGTGTTCGTCATCGCACCAGATGACATGGTGCACGCCACTGATTCTGCTGTTTTCGGGGTGAACAGGATCACTGACTTCAGCCAAGGCCAAGCGCAGCTTTTGACTCAAGTTGACGATGTCTGCCGTGGTCAAGCCTTTCAAGCCGGCCCAGTTCTCCTGAGGCTCGACGACCGCATAAAAATTTCCACCATAGGCGATGTCCACGATGAGCTCGCCCACGCCCGGGACATCTACCACCACATCGGCACTGTGCAGGTAGCTCGCGACGTTGAACAGGCGAATGGAATCAACATATTCACCGTTCATTGTGTAGTCGACATCCACACGTCCTGCCGGCGTCTCGATGGCCAGCTTGCCGGGTTCGCGCGGGGTGATCAGCCCTTCTTCGATCACCACGGTCGACAGGCCGATAGTGCCTGCCCCACACATGGGCAGGCAGCCGCTGACTTCAATGAACAAGGCACCAAAATCACAATCATCACGCGAGGACGGATAGATGATGACGCCAGACATGATGTCATGCCCCCTGGGCTCAAACATCAGCGCGGTTCGTACCCAGTCATGATCGCGAACAAAAATCTCTCGTCGCTCGGCCATCGACACCGACGGCAACAACGGACCACCGCCCGCCACCACCCGAACCGGATTGCCGCACGCATGTGAGTCGATGCAAAAAAAACTGCGTCTCATACTGGAACCCTTCAAACAAGATTGCGCGGGGAATGACGCTGCAATGCGCCGCGTGACAGACGATCCAGAAGCAGGGCCACAGCGACAATCGCCAGCCCGGCACGCAGCCCCAGGCCCATCTCCATTCTTGAGAGGCCTCTCGTGACTTCCGCACCGAGGCCTCCCGCACCTACCAGGCCTGCCAACACCACCATGGCCAAGGACATGAGGATGCATTGGTTCAGACCTACCAACAGGGTCGGTGCGGCCGTCGGCAGTTCAATTTTGAACAAAATGTCCTTGGGTGAAGCCCCTGACGCCTGCCCCAACTCAAGGAACTCTTTGGGTAATTGCTTGAAGGCAAGAGTCGTCAGTCTGAGCATCGGCGGAATGCCGTAAACGATGGTCGCGATAATGGCCGGCACCCGTCCCAGGCTGAACAGCATGACGGCGGGGATCAGGTAAACCCATGGCGGCACCGTCTGCATGATGTTGAGGATCGGCAGGAACATTTCGTCGACCCGTTTCACACGTGCAGCCAGTACACCGAGCGGAAACGCGATGGCTACCGAAATCAATACCGCCACCGAGACCAGCGCAATGGTCTGCATGGAGGCTTCCCAGAGGCCGGAAAACAGGCAAAAAGCCAACATCAAGCCAGCGAATACTGCGACGCGTTTGTTGGCGAAAAAAAACGCTGCAACGACGACAATGCCGATAAACACGTACGGGTGGGGAGCAAGCAACGCTGCCTCTACTGCCCCCAGTACCGCTTCAATGACCTGGCTGATCCCTTTGAACACGCCATGCAGATTGGCGTTCAGCCAGTCAACGGCAGGTGCCAGGAACTCGCCCGGGGAAAACTGGATGTCAGGGGTACTCATTGGCTGTCTCCCATCCGCGATTGCGCAGCGTGTTGCGCCAAGCGATCAAGAATCATGGTCAGAATGACGATGGCAATGGCGGCATTGATCGACTTGGCGATATCCAGTGTCCGGACAGCGCCATAAATCGACTCACCCAGTCCGCCGGAGCCCACGATGCCAGCGATAACGACCATGCCGAATGCCATCATCAGGCTCTGATTCACCCCTGCCATGATGCTCGGCTTGGCGAATGGCAGACGAATCTTGAAAAACATCTGCCAGCCGGTGACACCACTGGCATTGCCCAGCTCGATGAACTCCCGTGGCGTCATGCGAATCCCCAAAGAGGTCAAGCGGATAGCGGGCGGTACGGCGACGATAAAGGTAGCCAACAAAGCCGTGGCCGGGCCGTAACCCAGTAGCGCGATCGCCGGCAATAGATAGATGTAGGGAGGCATGGTCTGGATCAGATCCAGAAACGGATCGACAACTCGATCAACCGATGGCGCGAGACCGGCCAGCACGCCTAATGGAATCGCGACGACCAGTGCGAGCACGGTCGCCGTCAGCACCAGGGCAAGGGTACTGACCGTCTCGGGCCACAAGCCGATCACGTCGCAAAACAACAACGCCAAGCCTGCAAGAATACCGAATCGAACGCCAACGACCCGCCAGCCGATCAGCGCAATGGCTATCGCGATGACGTAATACGGTGGATAGGCAATGCACCAGAGAACACTTTTATAAACGCCCGTCAGCAATGCGTTGACGCCGTCGAACAAAAATTCTCCATGTTCCGATAGCCATTCCAGACTCGAGTCGACGACCGAATCGAATTGATCGGAAAAGTTCGGAATGCTCATGTCGATGCCTCCAGAACACTATCGGCTGTCGACGCCGAGAACTCATTCGGAATGCCTTGTACGCCACGAAGCAGATCACGCGTCGTAATGATCCCGACCACGACCCCGTTATCAATCACTGCAAGTGCGTCGCGCTCGGACTTAATCGTCAATCCGATCAGCTCGTTGATGTCAGCGCCGAGCGAAGTTTTGCCAAGCCTGGAAATGTCGCATCCTGGGTTCGCCGCTTTAAAAGGCTCGACCGGTGTCATGACCGAGCGAGCTTTGACGAGGTGAAGCCTGGATATACCCGCCACAAACTCCGCTACATAGTCGTCAGCCGGATTGAGGACGATCTCCTCGGCGGTGCCTACCTGAATGATCACCCCATCCTTCATGATTGCGATGCGATCACCGATGCGGATCGCCTCATCCAGGTCGTGAGTAATAAAGACGGCGGACTTGCCCAACTCCTTGGTCAGCTGCCGAAACTCATCCTGTAACTGCCTGCGAATCAACGGGTCAAGCGCACTGAAAGGCTCATCCATCAAAATCACTTCGGGGTCGGCGGTAATGGCCCGTGCCAGGCCCACGCGCTGTTGCATACCGCCAGACAACTCGCTGGGATAACGCGAAGACCAATCGCTCAACCCCACCTTGGCCAGCGCCTGCTCGGCCACTTTGTAGCGTTCGGCTTTGCCCACGCCTTGCACTTCAAGGCCAAAGGCCGTGTTCTCCAAGACCGTCCGATTGGGCAGCAAAGCGACACTCTGAAAGACCATGCCGATGTGACGTGCCCTGACGTCACGAAGCTGCGCCGCGGTAAGGGAAGTCAGATCCTTGCCTTTGACCAGCACCTTTCCGGAGCTTGGCGTGATCAACTTGTTAAGCAGCCTGATGAGTGTGGATTTGCCACTGCCGGACAATCCCATGATGCAAAAGATCTCGCCTCGGCGAACCTGAAGACTGACGTCGGAGACTCCGACCACACAGCCGTAGTTTTGCAGGATCTGAGTCTTGGTTAGCCCCTGCTGAACGACAGCATTCATGGCTGCAGGTGCGGCTTTACCGAAGATTTTCCAGACTGACTGGCAATCTATCAGCACTTCGTTAGTGTCTATTTTGGCCGTTGTCATTTTCATAACCCGTGAACCAGTTTTCTGGTTTCTCTAATGAATCAAAGGGCGGCAGTGGCGTAAGGCTTCAGCATTCAGTTCTTGATATTTTCCCAGCGCTTGAGCAGCTCGCTGTGGCTATCGGTCCAGCCCTTGATCGCCTCTTCCATGGTCTTGCCATCTTTGACTTCGGCATTCATCGCTGTGATATCCGTGATGGGCACATACACACTCGCCATCAATTCGCGAGCACGTGGATTTTCTGCAGCAAAGCCTTTATGGCCGATCCAGTAATAGCCTTGCAGTGGCGGGAAAATGCCTTTTGGATCTTTCAGGAATTTGAGATCGAACTTCTTGGTCATCCAGGAAGGGTCCCAGACAGTGACGACTACTGGCTCTTTACGGTCGACCGCCGATTTCAAAGCCGCCGTCATGGCCGTGGTACTGCCTTCAACCAGCTTGAGCTTGAGGTCATAGGCTTTGACGACGTTGCTAGCATCGTTCATCAGGCCAGAACCTGGTTCTATACCGATGATCTTGCCGCCCAGTTTTTCTGAATTGGCATTTAGCTGATCGATGGAATCAATGTCGACGTAACTGGGTACTGCAAGTCCTTGATACAGCCCGAAAGAGACGGGTGATAATTTCTCGATCTTGTTCTTGTTCTTGTTCCAGTAGTCGTTCGCCGCGTAGTCCGTTTGGGAGGCCAGAACCTGAACGTCACCCTTGCTCAATGCAGCATAGGCAATACCCCACTCGGAAAACTCGACAACTTTTACGGTATAACCAGAGTCTTCAAGTACCTTCTTGGTTATACCGGTAATTGGCGTCAAGTCTTCCCAAGTCATAGTACCCATGACAATTGTTTTTTCTTCTGCGTGGACTGGCAAACTAAATAAGCCGGCCACAGCGACAGCGCAGATTGCCTTCCAAATCTTTTTCATGGCGAACTCCGAGATACGGTTATAACTAGAGATTAGACTTTTATGAAATAAAAGCCGGATGTTTAAAGCACTTCAGCCCTCCCGCCCTGCCCTCAATGCCTGCCAACGAATAACCGAGTTGACACCCAACTTTGTTATTAACTTGGGTGGCAGCCAGCTTGGCCCTGGCATTTGACTGAAACTGTCTAGAACCCTTGAGTGCGCGCCGCTGGCCAGTTCGGCAGCCATCACGCCAGCCAAGGTACTTTTAACCGTTCCCAGGCCGTTTTCGCAGCAGGCCGAATAGAGGTTTTCTTCTATTTCTCCAAACGCTGGCGCGCTGTTACGGCTCAAGCAAAGGCGCCCGGCCCAACTGAATTCCAACGGAGTTGATTTCAACTCGGGGAAACGTGCATCCAGCGAATGACGTTGTTCTTCGGCCACGGCAGCAACACGCATGGGCGTTACTTGAATACTGGGGTCATACGTAAACTTGGTACGGATAACAATGCGCGAAAGCCCGTTTGAAGTAATCTTGCGAAGCGTCGCCCCCATTGGATCAGCGGGTAGCAAAGCCCATCGATCATTGCCTGTCACTGACCTGTCAAACTCATCATGGCTGTAGGCAGCAGTCATCGAAGCGTAGGTAAATACGTGCAGCAGACGCCCCTGAAAATGGCCGAAGTCTTCGACGTGGCCATTGACGGCCAAAATCACTTTCGGCGCATTCACAACGCCACGATGAGATTTCGCCTTCCAGTTGTTGCCCGATTTGGTCAACTCGATAATCGGTGACCGCTCATACAGGCTGACATTTTTATCCAGCCCGAAGGCGAGATCCCTTATGTATTGGGCGGGCTGAATCATCACCGCACCGGGCGTATACAGCCCACCGTGGTAATAACGCGAACCGGTGATCTCGTGCATGTGCGCGGCATCCAGCAACTCGTACTGTTCGCCGATGTTTTTCAGTGAATTGGCATAATTGTCATTAAGCTTCATCCCGCGCTCGGTTGCCGCCGCGTTTATCTTCCCCGAGGGGTCGAAGGTGTCGGCAGACATGCCGTACTCCCGTGCGGCGTCAGCGGCAAAAGCAATGGCAAAGCGGTTCTGCGCAATTTCCAGCGCCGTTGCAGACTCACCGGCCACCGAGTATTCCCCGGATGAAAGACTGTGCGGCACATCGATCATGAAGCCGGAGTTTCTGCCTGCCGGGCCCTTGGCGACTTCATGGGCGTCAACCACCGCAATACTGTCGCCGGGATGCAACTGGGACAACCGGCGAGCGGCGGAGAGACCGGCAAAGCCTGCACCGATAATCAGCCAGTCCGCCGTCACGTTGCCATCAAGCATGCGGACAGGCGCAGTGCGGGTGGAAATGGCCTCCCAACCTGAAACCCCGGTATCTACCGGAAGGCGCTTGATGGTATGGGTGCTCATTTTTCAGTCTCTTCATCCGACCGATCAGAGACATCGATCCAGATGGTTTTGATTTCGGTGTACTGATCATGGGCAAAAATGGATTTGTCCCGACCACCGAAACCCGACTCTTTGTAGCCGCCGAATGGCGTGGACGCATCGCCCTCACCAAAGCAGTTCACCGTGACGATGCCGGCGCGAATTTCCCGCGACAACTTGATCGCCCGGCGCAGGCTGGCGGTGTAAACCGAGGCGGCCAGGCCGTACACCGTGTCATTGGCCAGGGCAATGGCTTCAGAGAGCGTGTTGAACGTGGTGACCGAAAGAATCGGGCCGAAGATCTCTTCCTGGAACAATCGATTGTCCCGAGCTACGCCGTCAATCACGGTCGGCTCTACGAAGGCACCGTCTTTGGTCGAGCCGCCGTAAACAACCTCAAGCTTTCCAGCGGTGGCATGCTCCAGGTATGACTTCACTTTGGCGAAATGCTCCGGGCTGACCAGCGACCCTACGCGGTTTTGTGGATCCAGGGGGTCACCCATCTTCCATTCGCGGATGTAGGCACCCATGCGCTGGAGCAACTCGTCTTTCACAGACTCGTGGACGATCAGGCGCGAGGTCGCGGAGCAGTTTTCGCCCATGTTCCAGAACGCACCGTTGACAACATGCTCGGCCACACGATCCAGGTCTTCGGCATCGTCCATCACCACGGCAGGATTTTTCCCGCCGCACTCGAGCACGATGCGTTTCAGGTTTGAATCGGCGGCGTAATGCAGAAAACGGCGACCGGTCGCGGTGGAGCCGGTGAAGCTCACCATGTCGACATCGTTATGCAAACCGATGGGCTCGCCGACCTCTTTGCCCGTGCCGGTGACAATGTTGAGCACGCCTGCGGGAACGCCCGCTTCAAACGCCAGTTCCGCGACCCGTAACGTTGTCAGGGTGGTTTGCTCGGCGGGCTTGATGATGACCGAACAACCTGCGGCGAGCGCCGGGCCGATTTTCCAGGCCAGCATCAGCAAGGGGAAGTTCCATGGCAGGACGCAGCCGACCACGCCAATCGGCTCGCGGACAACCATGGTCAGCGCGTCACTGCCCACAGGCGCGGTGTTGTCATAAATTTTATCGATCAACTCTGCGTGCCAGCGCAGCGTATGAATGGTGTCAGGCACATCGACCAACTGACACTCACTGACGGGTTTGCCGCTGTCGAGACTTTCCAGGACTGCCAGTTCGTGTTGATGGCTCTCAAGCAGGTTCGCGAAGTTCAGCAGAACAGCTTTGCGCTCCCTGGGAGAAATCGATCTCCACCGACCATCCTCAAAAGCCTCTTTGGCGTTACTCACCGCAACGTCGACATCCTCGGATGAACAGGCAGCGACATTAGTCAAAAACTCACCCGTCGCCGGATTGTTCGTGGCGAAGGTCTTGCCAGAGATGGCGGGTTTGAACGCACCGTTGATAAAAGCGTTGGAAGGAAACGAAATACTTTTAGCAATGTCGGCGTATTCGGCCTTGCTCAGAAGATCAACCATGGCTGGCTCCCGAAGTAATGTTTGCAACGTTGCGTTTCAGTTCGGCGATGACCGAATCAAGGCCGTGCTTTTCTTCAGGATCCAGAGGCTGAAGCGGTAACCGCACATCCCCTACTTTCAATCCTGCAACCTCGCAACCGTACTTGATCGACTGCACGAACTTGCCACCGTCCAATGCATTCATCAGCGGCATCATCGCCGACATGATCTGACGGCCTTTATCGAAGTTCTTTTCGATCACACAGGCTTGGTAAAGCGCTACGTGTTCTTTTGGCAGAAAGTTGGAACCTGCGCACACCCAACTTCTGGCGCCCCAGGCAAAGAATTCGAGAGCCTGATCATCCCATCCGCATGACAGGGCGATGTTCGGATATTCGCGAGCGAGCAGATGCACACGGCCCATGTCGCCAGAACTTTCCTTAATGGCCACGACGTTTTTCGATGCGCTCACACGGGTGAGGTAATCCTCGTCCATCGAAACGCACATGCGACCCGGGTAGTTGTAAAGCATGATCGGCAGGTTGGCCGCACGATCGATGGTCAGCGCGTGGATCGCGTTTTCCTTGGAGGTCGGCAGCGCATACGGTGGAGAGGTGACGAGAATGGCGTCCGCCTTGATCGCCTTGGCATCTTTGGCGTATTGCACTGCATCTTCGGTGCGAATGGCGCCAGTACTGACGATCAACTGCACACGCGTGCCGATGACATCTTTGGCGTAAGCGGCAAGTTCAGTGCGCTCTTCTGCGGTCTGCGCATAATATTCGCCGGTCGATCCGCCGATAATAATGCCGTGTACCTTCGCCTCGATCAGCGACTCCAAGACTTCGGAGTACACGCTCCAGTCTATTTCCCCATCAGGCTTGTGAGGCGTTACCGCTGGCGTATAAATACCTTCAAATTTCAAGACGATTTCTCCGGAGATGATTGACGTGGAATGTCAACGAGCGCGTCGGCCTTGATGCCTTGGGGCGCGATAAAAATCTCCATGTTTGCCCGGGACAGTTCCCAGTGTTCAAACACGAGATCAACTACGGCATCTTCATCGCGGCGTTCAATGGCCTCGATAAAAAAATCATGGTGCCCCGCAGACAGTTCAAGACGTTCTTCCATGTCCTCATTTTGAGGTCGGAAAAATGTATTACCGATACGCGAGTGATCAATGAGCAATCTTTCGAGACTGGGTTGGAGATATTGGTTGCCCGCCATTTCGCCCATGATTGCGTGAAAGCGATTGTTCTCGACGACCATCCCCAGCGCATCCCTTGAGGTGGTGGCAATGCGGAACCGGTGCTGCGTTTCTTTCAAATCGATCAGTTGGCGCGGCTTGAAGTTTTGAACAGCCAGGCGGCCAATGGCTGCGTACATCATCGGTGCAACCAGAAAGAAATTTCGCAGGGTCGAGTGATTCATTGGAATGACCCGAGCGCCCCGATTTTCTCGAATATCGACATAACCTTCACCGGCCAGGCGGCGAAAAACTTCTCGGACGGGCGTCCGGGATAAGCCATAACGTTCACTGAGAATGACTTCATCCAGCGCTTCGTCAGGGTCCAGTTCCATCGTCAGAATTTGACGTTTCAGGTCTTCGTAGAGACTTGTTTTGCCGTTTTTCACAAACGATCTCCAGAGGTAATTTCGCTGTCAGGTGCAGCTGACTGATGAGTCGAGACTCGCACGGGTTTTGGGGTCGGTCAATAGATTGTATTTCTTATGTATACATACAAAAAACATAAAAAATACATGCAGATTTTTGATTTTTTCTTTTAAATTCATCTATTTATATTTTTTATCGCAATCAAGCTGGTCGCTTACAGGAAAGAATGTCGTCGTTTTTAGAATGCTTTTTCCTAGACCGTTCGATAATAGAGCTTATTACCAAGCGCACTTTTATAGAGGGCGGTTGACCCGGTACGACATTGCGCAACGCGTTTGCGACGCGCTGTTCAAGAAGTCATGGGCCTTCACTCATTGCTGGTTGAAGCCCGTCTTTCAGAAGGTGAACCACGGGCGAGGTTCCTGCACATCTCGGCGAGTAGCGGAATGGGCGAGAGCATGTCGCTCCGAAACAACTGCAACGGCATGCAGGGTCCTATCGTGATTGTCGCTGCGCATCACTACTGAATGGCGACATCACGTCGATAAGGATTGCCGAAACCATGAATGCTCCATCGCCATTGTTAAAACTCAATGCAAATCACGGCGAGCGGGTGGCCACCCGAATTGCCTTTCTCATCGCGGGTCTCGTCATGTCTGCCTGGGCCCCTCTGGTTCCTTTGGCAAAAGAACGTACGGGGTTGGACGATGGCGGTCTGGGTTTGCTGCTACTCGGCTTGGGAGTCGGGTCTATTGCGGCCATGCCTTTTGCGGGCTATCTCACTGCGCGCCATGGCTGTCGACCGGTCGTTATCTGGTCGACCGTTGCACTATGTGCGCTGCTGGCGCTGTTGAGCAGTGTGGCTTGGCTGCCAGGGCTGGCATTGGTCGTGCTGGCCTTCGGTGCAAGCATGGGCATGCTTGATTGCGCCATGAACATACAGTCGGTCATTGTCGAGAAAAACAGCGGGGAGGTCCTTCAATCCGGCTTCCATGGGCTTTACAGTGTTGGTGGCATAGTGGGCGCCGGCGCGATGACCGTCTTGCTCACCTTGGGCCTGACACCCTTGCTCTCGGTGCTCTGCATTGTTGCAACCGTATTGGCAGCGCTCTACAGAGCTGCACCTGCGTTGCTGCCGTATGGGACGGAAAAGGAAGGGCCGCTGTTTGCGGTGCCCAGAGGCATCGTTCTTCTCTTGGGGTCGCTCTGCTTCATCGTGTTTCTCACTGAAGGCGCGATTCTCGATTGGAGTGCGATCTTTCTGGTCTCAAGCCGGGGAATGGAAGCCAGCTATGGTGGATTGGGCTATGCATGTTTCGCCGCAACCATGACAGTGGGACGACTGACAGGCGATGCCATCGTCACCCGGCTTGGCGGTGTGCGCGTGGTGATGCTTGGCGGACTTTGTGCGGCAATGGGCTTCGTCGTATCACTGGGTTTCGATGGATGGCCTGCGTCACTGATCGGTTACGCCCTGGTAGGAGTCGGCTGCTCCAACATCGTCCCTGTGCTTTTTACGGCTGCAGGCCGACAGCAAAGAATGCCGCAGGGCGTGGCTATCCCGGCCATCATCTCCATGGGTTACGCAGGCATTCTCTTAGGGCCGGCATTTATTGGTATGGTCGCTCATCTGAGCACCTTGTCATTCGCTTTGAGCGGTCTGGTCGTTCTGCTGATTTTTGTGAGTGCGACAGCTCGATTGCTTCGACATTAATCAAACCCGCACCCTTTCAGGATCAACCATGATGGGTAGTGAAGAAACCAATAAAAAGGTCAAGGGTTACCGCCGGCTGATTCCCTCCATGACAGCATTGATGGAGTTCGAGGCCGTCGCGCGATTGAGCAGCTTCACGCTGGCCGCTCAAGAACTGGGAGTGACCCAGGCTGCAGTCAGCAAGCAGATCAAATACCTGGAAGAAACCCTGGGCACCAGGTTATTCCATCGACTGCACCGCGCCATCAAATTAACCAGCGAGGGTTACGTGCTGTATTCGGTGGTCTCCGAATCCATGCAGCGCATGGCGAGCGTCTTTGACAAGATATCCGAGGGCATTCCCGAACAGGAATTGGTGCTTGCCTGTACTGCCGCGTTTTCGCAACTACGAATCTTGCCCAGGCTGAGCGCATTGCGCCTGTCGCAACCCAAGCTGCAACTGCGCTTGATCACAGACAACCTCAATACAGACGTGAGTCGACAGGATGTCGATATCGCCGTGCGCTTCGGGAATGGCAAATGGGAGGACGGCACTTCGATTTTGCTGTTTGACGAAGATGTTTTCCCAGTGTGTTCGCCGGCCTGGTTGAGCACTCATCCCGCACCAGTCTCTGTCGATGACTTCCTGCACATGGATCTCATCGATTCGGAAACAACGCTCGAAGGCTGGATGACCTGGAACAGCTGGTTCAAGGAGCTGGGGCACAGTCGCCCGAAGATCAATTACAGCCTGCGTTGCAGCAGCTACAACGATACGGTTCAGGCAGCCCTGCGGGGGTATGGGATTGCCTTGGGCTGGAACAGGTTACTCGGGCCCATGCTCCTCAGTGGAGAGTTGGTGCGTATCACGTCTTATGTGGTCAAGCCCAAAGAGGCTTATTACCTTGTTGTTCCGAACGGTCGAGAAATAACCCCATTAGTTCATGCCCTCGTCGAATGGCTGCGAGATGAATCGGTATCAACTCACTGAAGTTCTTCGCATAACTTTTAGATATGCCAAGGTGAAAATTAAGCGCATTGACGCAAACATGTACCATTTCGATACTTGCCTCACTATCACCTGCTGATGTTCCAGATCGCCCCCGTGAGGCAATAATGACAACTATCGTCGAGCAATCCCAACAAGAGCTTGTTAGCGCACGCACACCCGGCCATGGCATGCACGGGGCGTTATTTGGTCGCCAAGACATATTCGAAACCGACGTCGATATCTTTTTCACCAAACATTGGATTTTAGTAGGCGTCACAGCTGATATTCCCGAGCCCGGGGATATTTCAACCATCGACATAGGCAAGTCTTCGATCATCGTCGTACGCGACGACGATGAGCAGGTGCAAGCGTTTCGCAATGTATGCCGTCACCGCGGAGCGCGCCTGAAGCCGGCCGGTAAATCGACCATTGGCCTGCTGGTGTGCCCCTACCATCAATGGACTTACGATCTTGACGGCAGTCTGAAACATGCCGCTCATATGGGAAAGGATTTCGATCCAAAGTGCAAAAGTCTGATCCCTGTTCATACAAAAGTTGTCGGTACGCACATTTTCGTTTGCCTGGGCGATCAGCCTCCAGAAGATATCGCCTATCTAGACCAAACAATGGCGCCTCGGCTAATTCCTTACAACATTACGCACTCGAAGATTGCCTATGAATCGGAAATCATTGAAAACGGCAACTGGAAACTGGTCATCGAAAATAATCGCGAGTGCTATCACTGCTCAGCGACGCATCCGGAATTAACCGCGTCTTTTCTGCCGGAAGATTTCGGTTTCTGCGCCGAAGGTCTGAGCGAAGAGTCATTGCTGGCGTTGGATGAATATGAAAAACGCAATGCGACTGCAAAACGGAACTGGGAAAACGACGGATTTATCTGCGACGCCGTTGAACACCTGGACGTAGACGCAGTGACCCAGTTTCGCACGCAACGGCTGGTCATCGCCGGCAATGGCGAGTCTCAAACGCTCGACACCCGGGTGGCCTGTACGCGACTGTTCGGTGACCTGACCCGCCGCGATCTCGGTGACGTTCATCTTTGGACTCACAACTCCTGGACGCATGTGATGAGCGATCACGCCGTGATTTCCTACATCATCCCTCTTGCCCCTGACAAGACCTTGGTGCGTACCAAGTGGCTGGTCCATGCCGACGCCATTGAGGGCAAAGACTACAACATCGATAAGCTGACCGAAGTGTGGCAAGCGACCAATCAGCAGGACGCCAACCTTGTCGCAATCACTCATAGCGGCACGCAGGATCCTGCCTACACGCCAGGGCCATTCTCGACGTTTACCGAATCTTATGTTGATCAGTTCTCCCGCTGGTACGCCGCGCGACTTACCGCCCATGGCGTATGAGGAATGACTATGACCACTTATGCAAAACCACCGGTTGCCAACGGCGCCAATACCGCGCAGAGCCTCTTCAGCGATCCTGACACCTGGAGCGCCTACGGTGCACAGTGGAACAGCGGCGAACAAAAGGTGCTGCAATGCTGCGCCGTGCGCGACGAAACCCATGACGTAAAGACCTTCATCTTTCGTTGTGCGGAATTCAGCGCAATCAGTTTTGAGCCGGGGCAATTCATCACCCTTTCGCCGATCATCGCCGGGCAAAGCGTGGCACGCTGCTATACGGTGTCATCTTCACCCACTCGCCCTTTTGCGTTTTCGATCACGGTCAAACGCGTACCCGGTGGGGCCGTATCGAATTGGCTGCACGATAACGTGCGCGAAGGCGATACGCTGCTGGCTTCCGGTCCCGCTGGCAGCTTTACGCCGGTCGGCCATCCAGCCGCCAAGCTGCTTTACTTGTCGGCGGGCTCCGGAGTAACGCCGCTGATGTCGATGACTCGGGCAAGTTTCGATATGGCCGCCAGACTGGATATCGTCTTCGTACACAGCGCGCGAACCCCGATCGATATCATTTTTCATGACGAACTGAGCCAAATGCAGACCAGCATGCCTGGCTTGCGCGTCCTGAATATCTGCGAAGGGCTCGGCGTCGACACGGATTGGAGCGGTCCCATCGGCCGCCTGAATCTGGCTTTCCTCAGCGAATGGGTACCTGACTTCAAGGAGCGAGAAGTGTTCACCTGTGGGCCGCAAGGCTACATGGATGCGGTCAAGTCTCTACTCAAACAGGGAAGCTTTGATTTCCAGCACTATCACCAGGAAAGCTTCGATATCGCGGTGCTGGACACAGAACCCCTCCTGGAGCAGCCGTCCATCCTTGATCAACGGGAGGACGTATTTACAGTCACGCTGTCCCGCTCAGGTAAAACCTTCAGCATGCCAGGCAATCAGACGCTGCTGACGGCTGCAAAAAAGGCCGGTGCCATCGTCCCCTCCTCCTGCAGCCAAGGGGTGTGCGGCACCTGTAAAACAGCAGTGCTGCAAGGCACGGTCGAGATGAACCACAACGGCGGTATCCGCCAGCGTGAAATCGACAAGGGGCTGCGCTTGCTCTGTTGCAGCAAGCCTACGTCAGATCTCGTCATCGATTTGTAGCCAGGGCCGTCCGTCAGTGCGCTGTGGCTTGCCGGTGGAGATACCAACGGCAACCTATAGCGCCAGGCGATTTTTTCCAGCCGCCTAATCTCTTTCCAGCGTGTAAAGTAGCAGCCATAAAATCATATTCAGGAACCGACTATGAGCGTGGCCAAATCTTCCTTCGACATCAGTGCAAACTTTGACAGCGGAAACATCGAAGTGCTGGATATCAGCAATCCGCTTCAAGCGTTGCTGGCCATCAAACCCGACACCCGCAGCCAGCATTTTCAGTGGTTCCACTTCAAGGCCAGCGGCCTGCACGTTGGTCAGGAACATTGGTTTCGCCTGAACAACGCCAGCAAGTCTTCGTACAACAAAGCCTGGGACGGTTATCAGGCCGTTGCGTCCTACGACCACGTCAACTGGTTCCGCGTACCCACCATCTTCGAAGGCGACTGCCTGCGCTTCAGCCTCGAAGCCACCGCCACCCACGCCTGGTTTGCCTATTTCGAACCTTACGGCCGTGGCCGTCACGACTGGTTGATCGAACAGGCCCTGACCAAGGCCGGCACCGAACTGTTGGCCACCGGCAAGAGTGCTGAAGGTCGAGACATCCAGCTGCTGCGTAAGGGCACGGGCGCCGAAGGCCGGCGCAAGGTCTGGATCATTGCTCAGCAACACCCCGGCGAACACATGGCCGAGTGGTTCATGGAGGGCGTGATCGAGCGCCTGGAAAAACACGACGACCCGGTGTTGAACAAACTGCTGGCCAGTGCCGACCTGTACCTGATCCCGAACATGAACCCGGACGGGGCCTTCCATGGTCACCTGCGCACCAACGCCATGGGCCAGGACCTGAACCGCGCCTGGCAAAGCGCCAGCCAGGAGATCAGCCCGGAAGTGCTGTTCGCTCAACAGCAGATGGAAAAGTATGGCGTCGACCTGTTCCTCGACGTCCACGGTGATGAAGAAATCCCGTACGTGTTCACCGCCGGCTGCGAAGGCAACCCGGGCTATACGCCGCGAATCGAAAAACTCGAAGAACACTTCCGCAGCCATCTGAAACACCTGACCAAGGATTTCCAGACCAAGCACGGCTACACCCGCGACGAACCGGGAAAAGCCAACATGACCCTGGCCTGCAACAGCGTCGGCCAGAAATTCGACTGCCTGTCGTTGACCCTGGAGATGCCGTTCAAGGACAACAACGACTCACCGAATGCGCTCACGGGCTGGTCCGGCAAGCGCTCGAAGCAATTGGGCAAAGACGTGTTGACCACCATCGCTGACATGGTCGACACCCTGCGCTGATCACCCGGCCCTGTAGCAGCTGGCGAAGCCTGCGTCCGGCTGCGAAGCAGTCGCCATCAAACACCTCGGTTGACCTGAAAGACCGAGGTGTTCGTTTTTACGACTGCTTCGCAGCCGGACGCAGCCTTCGGCAGCTGCTACACGGGACGCAGGCTACGCCAGCTACTACAAGGTCAGCCGCGATCCTTGCCGCGCAACATGCTGTCCAGCACCTCATCACGCCGCACCCAGCCGTGAAACAACGCCGCCGCCAGGTGCAGCAGCACGGTGAGAAACAGCAGATACGCCAGATACCCATGCGCCTTGCGCAGGAACGCAAACACCTGCGCATTGGCCGGCAGGATCGAGGGCAACTGGAGCGAGTTGCTGATCATCACAGGGTCACCCGCTGCCGAAATCATGGCCCAGCCAAGCAACGGCAAAACCAACATCAAGACGTACAACAAAACGTGTGAGGCCTTGGCCGCCAGTGCCTGCCAGCTCGGCAGATCCGCCGGCAACGGTGGCTGTCGGGTGGAAAAGCGCACGAACAAACGCACAATCACCAGCAGCAAAATCGCAACGCCCAAAGGCTTGTGCAGATTGAGTAACCACTCATGGCGCTCGGACACCGAGGCCACCATTCCCGCGCCGATAAACAGCATCGCAATGATCATCAGCGCCATCAGCCAATGCAGCAGCCGCGCCAACGGCGCGAAATGGTTCGGTTGAGCGCTCATTGTTGAGCCTCCTGTTTAGCGGCACTCAACTGACTGACTTCACTGGTGCGGCGCAAGTAGGAATTGGCGTAACCGGCTGAGCGTGCAGCGAGCAACGGGTCGTCGGAACCTTCAATGCCGCTGGGTAGCACGAGCGGATCGTAGTTGATGTCGCGGCACTCGCCATTGAGTTGTGGCTGGGTGCGTTCAAGGACCAAAGTGCCGGCGTTCAGCACTTTGCGACCGCTTGGCCAGGCCTTGCTGGCGTCGTTGACCGGATCCTCCGGGTTTGCCAGCGTGATCTGCAACTGCCAGCGTAGCGGCCCGGCTGACAGGCGCTGAACCAGATCTTTCTCAAGAAAATCACTGCCCTCAGGCGCTGTGGCACCCGCCGCATCCTGCGCCACTGGCACCATGTTCCAACGCACTGCCTGGCGTTGACCGGCGGCGTTCACCAAGTAGAACGCGTTGACGCTGTTGTACGTCTCTGTCGCGTAGCTGGCCGACGGCTTGGCGGTTTTGATCCAGGCCAGAAACGGCGCAGATTCGGGATGAGCACCGAAGAATGCCGGGACCGCCGCCGGGTTGGGTTTACCGGTGGCCGGATCCGGCGACTGGGCTTGCTGCAACTGATAAAACGCCTCAGGGGTGCCCACGGGGAATACCGGCATGCTGTTCATCCCGGTGCGCCACTGTTGACCGTTGGCCTGGGTGAAACGCAACGCCATGCTGCGGATCGGCACGGCGCTGTCGGGTGCGTAAGGATTGCCGGGGGGTAAAGCGAATCGCCCGACCACCGGGGTCTTGGCGTCGCTGAACACCTGCGCACTGGAATAGCTGCGGGCCTCAGCGGTGCTTTCGAAATACCCGATTACGCACACACCTTTGGCGTGATTACGGCGGAAACCCGGGTGTACGCCGTTGTTCTTTTCCAGCACGTTGATCAGCGCTTTCGGCGTCAGGCGCTGTGGGTCGAGTGTGCCATTGACGTAGGCAAAGGCACCGGCCAGCGCGGCGACCACGACCGCAATGCCAGTCAAACGCAGTGTCAGGCTTGCGGCACTCAGCGGTGGCCGGGTGGGCGGTGATGAGCGATCTACCATGAATAACTCCAGGGCCGTCGGCCACAAGTGAGAAGAATCAAGCAGACGTACCCCACTGCGCTTTATTCCATCGCCCGGTGTTTATTTTTGCAGGCGTGGAATAACCTCATATGCCGGGCGTCTTCCTAGTCCCAGCGTAGTGACTAGCCAGAACTTCATGAACGATATCGACGAACAACTCAGAGAAATCATTCCCAGGCTGCGGCGTTTCGCGGGTTCGCTGACGCGCAATCCCAGCAGCGCCGACGATCTGGTGCAGTCGAGCCTGGAGCGAGCGCTGTCGAGTTGGGCTGACAAACGCCCCGGGGGCGACTTGCGCGCCTGGTTGTTTTCGATTCTGTACCGGCAGTTTCTGGACGCCCACCGTCGCACCCGGCGTTATGCGCGAATGCTCGAATTCTTTACCGGCCGCGACGACGCACAGCCGTCGGTCGAACGCACGGTGATTGCCCAATCGACGCTGCAAGCCTTCGATCAACTCACCACCGAACAGCGCGCGCTGCTGCTTTGGGTGTCGGTGGAAGGTTTGAGTTATAAAGAGGTCGCCGAGATTCTCGACGTCCCGACCGGCACCGTGATGTCCCGCCTGTCCCGCGCCCGCCAGGCCTTGCGCCAACTCAGCGACGGCGAAATCACCAGCCCTTCTTTGCGGATACTCAAATGATCAGCATGCCCCCGAGCGAGCGTGACCTGCACGCTTACGTCGATCACCAACTTGACGACGCCGACCGACGTCTGGTGAAAACCTACCTGGAAAACCACCCTGAAGCAGCCGCGCAAGTACGCGCCTGGCAGCAGGACGCTCAACAATTGCGCGCAGCACTGAGCGGTGCCCTGCAACAACCGGTCAATCAGGAGCTTGACCCGGCACTGATTCGCCAACGCCTTAAACACCAGTCCCACCGTCATCTGGCCAGTGCGGCGGTGCTGTTGATCGCTGTCAGCGTCGGTGGATTGAGCGGCTGGCAAGCGCGTGAGATGACCCTGCCCGACGCCCCGCCGCCGATGACCGATGCCATGCAGGCTTATCGCCTGATCGCCCAGCAAGGCATCTTGCCGGCCGACTACAAGGTCAACGCCGACGGTGACATGCAGGGCTGGCTGGACCGTTATTTCACCCGCGCCAATCGTCTCCCCGACTTGTCAGGCGCAGGCTTCAAACCGGTCAGCGGCCGTTTGCTCAGCACCGAACAAGGGCCGGCGGCGATGGTGGTTTACGAGGATCAGGGCGGGCACAAGATCAGTTTCTACGTGCGCCCACCGGGACCGAAAAACTACTTGCTGCCACGGGGCAGCCGCAGCGATGGCGAGTTGCAGGCCGAGTACTGGTCCGGCAGCGGCTACAACTATGCGATGGTCAGCCCGAGTGACACGCCGGCGGCGCAGATGCTCAAGCAAACCGCACAGTTCTGACCACACCGCTGATCCCATTGCGGGGGCGGTTTTGTGATTGACGCCGCCCCCTGTGGGAGCCAGCCTGCTGGCGATGACGGTGGCACATTCAAAGTTGATGTTAGCTGACACTCCGTCCGAAATGTGTTCAGCTTTGCCCTGACACCTGCGAAGGCCGGCGGTCTGTTCAATCCCGCTTCACCCGTCGACAGGACTGGAAGAGAAATTACCCAACTGGTTACACTACGCCGCCGCTGCTCGGGGAGCCGGCCTGACGACTACGGATTGACATGACAATGGCCGCTCGACCGCCCAAACGTTCGCGACTGACACCACGCTGGCTTTCCTTGCGCGGCCTTTTCGGCAAGGCGCTTGCGGAACCGGCCAGCGGCGTGGCGGCGGGCAAAGTCGTCCACGAATACTTCCACCAAAAGTCCCATGCCCAGGGCTACACCCTCAGCCACAGTCAGTTGCGGGTGATCGACTGCATGGCGCAGCACGCCACCGCCCTGCTCGGCGAGTCGGCGAAAACCCTACCCGGTCTTTACCTGCATGGTGCGGTTGGACGCGGCAAGAGCTGGTTGCTCGACGGCTTCTTCCAGGCGATCCCGATCGAAAAAAAACAGCGGCTGCACTTCCATGAATTCTTTGCCCGGCTGCATCAGGGCATGTTCACCCATCGTGATCAACCCGATGCGCTGGCAGTTACCCTTGATGAGTTGCTGAGCGACTGCCGGGTGCTGTGTTTCGACGAGTTTCACGTCCATGACATCGGCGACGCGATGCTCATCACGCGCTTGTTCAAGGCGCTGTTCCGTCGCGGTATTCTGCTGCTGGTAACCTCCAATTATCCGCCAGAGGGCCTGTTACCCAACCCGCTCTACCACGCACGCTTCAAACCCGTTATCGAGCTGATCCACGCCCGCATGCACGTGATGGAAGTCGGCGGCCCGCATGACTACCGTAGTCAGGTCAGAACCCATGCGCAGCAGGTGTTTACGCAAGGCCGGTATGTCTGGCCGGGTAGCGTGACGCAACGCCAGGCGTTGAACCTGCCCGAAGGCAACACCCCGCCATTGCAGCTGCCGGTCGGTACCCGGCATTTTCATGCGCGGCACTGCGCAGAACGGACCGTCGGATTCACCTTTGCCGATCTGTGTGATCACCCCACGGCAGTCATGGATTACCTGGAGCTGTGTAGGCGCTTCGATCACTGGATCATCGACGAACTGCCTGACCTGGCCGACTGCTCCATTGCCGCGCAGCAGCGTTTTATCAATTTGATCGACGTTTTATACGATCAGGACAAGCACCTGACGTTGCTCGGCCCACACCCATTGCGTGAAAGCCTGGGCGGCGATGCCATCGATCTGGCGCGTACACGCAGCCGTTTGGGGCAGTTGCAGGAAGTGCGCGCACCGGCCTGACAGGCGAGCCTGCTTTACCGCTATCATGTCGCCCACTTCCAGGCCCCTGCGCCTTCCCTTGATCAAAAGCGAACTCGCCCATGGATACCCTCGCCCAACTGCGTGCCGGTCAATTGACTGGCATCACCCGCCTGGACCTGGCCTGCGGCCTGACAGAATTTCCCCGGGAAATCTTCGACTTGGCAGACTCGCTGGAAGTGCTCAACCTCAGCGGCAACTCCTTGAGCAGCCTGCCGGATGATCTGCATCGCCTGACCCGTTTGCGCGTACTTTTTTGCTCCGACAACCTGTTCACAGAACTGCCGGCATGCCTGGGCCAATGCGCTGCGCTGACGATGATCGGCTTCAAGGCCAATGCTATCGAATCCGTCCCTGGCGCCGCGCTGCCGCCGTTGCTGCGCTGGTTGATTCTGACCGATAACCGCATCACGCAACTGCCCACCGAACTGGGCGACCGACCGTACCTGCAAAAACTCATGCTCGCCGGCAACCGCTTGCAGCGCCTGCCCCGCAGCCTCAGTCAGTGCCATCGACTTGAGCTGATTCGCATCGCTGCCAATCAACTCAGTGAACTGCCCGAATGGCTGCTGGCCTTGCCCAGCCTGACCTGGCTGGCGTACGCCGGTAACCCGCTGGAAAACGAAGCCGATGCGGCGGCGCTGGAAGCCACAGCCCGGATTCCATGGGACCAATTGCGTCTGGAGCAGCAACTGGGCGAAGGCGCTTCGGGGGTGATTCACCGAGCCAAATGGGAACAACCGGAGCAACCGGCCATACCGGTCGCGGTCAAGCTCTACAAGGGCGAAATGACCAGCGACGGCTCCCCCCTGCACGAGATGAACGCCTGCATCACCGCCGGCCTTCACCCTAACCTGATCCGGGTCGAAGGCCGAATCGTCGATCATCCCGAGCAGCAATCCGGGCTGGTCATGCAACTGATCGATTCGAGTTATCGCAACCTGGCCGCGCTGCCGAGCCTGGCCTCCTGCACCCGCGACATCTACACCGATGACACCCGTTTCAGCGCGGGCGTGGCATTGCGCATCGCCCATGGCGTCGCCTCGGTGGCCAGGCACTTGCACCGCCACGGCATCACCCACGGCGACCTCTATGGCCACAATATCCTGTGGAATGAACACGGTGATTGCCTGCTGGGCGATTTTGGCGCGGCGTCTTTCCACGCCACCTGCGACAGCCCGGAAAGCCGAGCGCTGCAACGGATCGAGGTGCGGGCCTTTGGTGTGTTGCTGGGGGAACTGCTGGAACGCATCGACTCGGGGTTGAGCGATATCGCGCGTGAAGAGCTGGAAGTGTTGCAAGAGCGCTGCTGTCAGCCTGAGGTGCTGAAGCGACCGGGGTTTAGCGAGATTGTGCGGGAACTTCAAGATAGGTGACCGCTTCGCGGTCATTCGTCGGAACGCCGCCCGGAGCAAGCCCGCTCCCACACTGGATCTGTGTACGACGAAGATCCAATGTGGGAGCGAGCCTGCTCGCGATAGCGGTATTACTGAATAAACAAATTACCCAGCCAGACCCACAAACATATCCTGCACATCATCATGGTTGTCGAGGCCTTCCAGGAACGCTTCGACTTCAGCCATTTGCTCGTCGCTCAACCCGGTGACCGGGTTCTTAGGCTGGTAGCCCAGTTTCGCCGACAACACGGTAAACCCTTGCTCAGGCAGTGCTTTTTGCACCGCATCCAGATCCGCAGGCTCGGTCAGGAACAAGGTCGTGCCCTCTTCTTCACCCGGCTCGAAATCCTGGGCGCCGGCTTCAATCGCGGCCATTTCCGGATCGGCGTCCGGGCTGTCCGGAGACGCCTCGATCATGCCGACATGGTTAAAGTCCCAAGCCACCGAACCGGAAGCGCCCAACTGGCCCTTGCGGAATGCCACGCGGATTTCAGCCACGGTGCGGTTGATATTGTCGGTCACGCATTCAACGATCAGCGGCACCTGATGCGGTGCGAAGCCTTCGTAAGTCACGCGATGGTATTGCACGGTTTCGCCCAACAGACCCGCGCCTTTCTTGATCGCGCGATCCAGAGTTTCCTTGGGCATCGAGGCCTTTTTGGCCTGTTCAACCACAAGTCGCAGGTGTGCGTTGGTGGCGGTATCGGCGCCGTTGCGCGCAGCAATGGTGATTTCTTTCACCAGTTTGCCGAAAATCTTGCCTTTGGCGTTGGATGCCGCTTCTTTGTGTTTAACCTTCCACTGTGCGCCCATTACTCACTCTCTTGATCTGTGGCGCCGAGACATCTATTGGCCGACGCGTTGCGCAAGTTTATACGGCCTAAAGTTGGCAATCGACCAAAAAATGCGGACTGACTGACCGGCATCACGGATCGACTTTTTCGCCAGTACTCGTAGGGCGATTCTGAAACGCCGATTTGCGGTGACTATTGAGCGGCGTGGTTTCGTACCCTTCGCGTCCGTACTCCATGGCAGAAGCGCGTTCGATGCACAACGACAAGGAAAGTCTCTACACCCTGACCCTCCTCGACAGCGGATTGAGCCTGCAGGTATTGCAGTTCAGTGGCACTGAAGGCCTGAACCAGCCCTATCGATTCGACATTGAAGTCATTGGCCTGGCACCGGCGATGAACCTCGACCCCGTGCTGCAACAACCGGCCTTTCTCACCCTTGGAGATCACAGTGTCATTCACGGCATTGTTCACAGCGCCAGCCGTGAACATCGCGGCCTGCATCGCATCGGCTACCACCTGGTGCTGGTGCCTTACGTTCAAAACCTCGACCGCCACCGTTGCCGTCGGGTCTTTCATCGCCTCAGCGTGCCGGCCATCCTGCGTCAATTGTTTGAGGAACATGCGCTGCCCGAGGCCAGCTATCGCCTGGAACTGTCCAGCGTGCACTACCCGCCCCGGCCGTTTTGCATTCAATACGAAGAGACCGACCTGACGTTGATGCAGCGGCTCTGCGAAGAAGAAGGCATCCACTATCACTTCGAACATCAGCGTGACGGGCATGTCCTGGTGCTGGCCGATGACACCCAGAAATTCCCCGAAGAGTCGCTCTTGCTGCCCTTTCAGTCCGAGCCCCGTGACGAGAATTTTCTACCGGTCTTCCACGAGCTGTTCCAGCGGCATAATGCGCGCGCCCAACCCGAACGTCGAATCGCCCACAATCGCGGCACTAAAGCCACCGGTGATGGTGCAGCCAACCACACCTTCGCCAGAACATCCGCTTCGATTGCTCGCCCCACCCCCGAGCAGGCACACCGCGAGCAGCTCAATCGCCGGGAACTGGAGCGTTTGCGCTGCCAGCATCGACAGATTGAAGGCCAAAGCAATCAAGCTGACTTGCGCAGTGGAAGCATCGTACAAGTGGCGGAGCATCCACTGTCAGGCTTCAACGATCAGTGGCTGATCACCAACGTCCAACACCAGGGGCAACAGCCGTCAATCCTCGCCGACCAACGCCCACGGCGCTACAGCAATCAGTTCACCGCCATTCCCTGGTCAACGGAATTCAGGCCCGCGCGCTCACAGCCCCGGCCGAGCATTCCGGGCTATCAGATCGCGCTAGTGCTGGGTACGGTCGGGCAACCGGCAGCGTTGGATGAGCAAAATCGAATACAGGTGCGGCTGTGGCCAACGCGGGAAGACGACGCCGATGAATCCTCCGGCCTATGGCTTCCCGTGGCCCTTGCCACGGCGGATGGTCGGATTGATCCCTCCCGGCTGCCCCTCGCCGGTACTGAGGTGCTCATCAGCTTTCTCGACAGTGACCCGGATCGCCCGGTGTTATGCGCCACCGCAGGCAACCCGATCAAGCCTCTTGCCGCTTACCCGTCACGCCGCGACGGTCGTTTGCTGCTCGATTGGCTGATCAATCGCTAGATGCATGCCACAGGGAATCAACCTCACACTGGCGCCAAATCAAAAAACGCCTGTATCAGGCGCAAATCCCGCCGTCGCTCCATGCACCCGATCATGTGCCGGTTAACCAACCCCTCACCCACGATCGGCACCGCCGCCACCCGTGGGTCATGGCTGACCTCCACCGACGACACCACACCAACCCCCAGCTCAGCCGCCACGGCCTCGGTCACCGCTTCACGACTGTCCAGCTCCAGCAACACCCGTGGATTGACCCTGGCCTGATTGCAGGCTTGATCGAACGTGCGCCGGGTAATGGAACTCGGCTCACGCATCACCATGATCACCTGATCCAGTTCCTTGAGCTTCACGCTGTTTGCCTTGGCCCAAGGATGATTTACAGGCACCAACGCACACATCCGCGACTCGCTCAGCGCCTGCAAATGCAGGCCTTTGCGCGGTTCAACCTCGGTCAGCACCGCCACATCGGCATGCTCGGACAATAACGCCGCCAGGGTTTCCTGGGCATTGCCCAGCCGCAGGTTCACGGTGATGCCCGGATAACGCGCCCGCAGGCTGGCCAACATCGGCATCACCAGGTGCGGACCGTCTGCCGCCACTTCCAGGCGCCCGGTCAGCAGCTGCCGGTTCGCTTCGAGCATTACCTGCGCCTCTTCCGCCAGGCCGAACATGGCCCGGGTGATCGCGGCCAGTTTGGTGCCCTCGTCCGTCAGCTCCACACGTCGTGCATTACGGCGCAACAAAGTGATTTGGTAGTGCTCCTCCAAGGACTTGATGTGCCCGGTCACCGCCGGCTGGCTGATGAACAACCGTGCGGCGGCGCGGGTGAAGCTGCCTTCGCGGGCCACGGCATCAAAGGCGCGAAGCTGGAACAGATTCATGAATAACTCTCACTGATGGCTGGCATAACAACAAACAATTTGATTGATAGCACGGCAAATTGCAATTTATGCCCCGTAACTTCATCCCATCGATTGCGAGGACACGAGAATGAGCACTGCCGACCCCATCCTGCTCACCCCCGGACCACTGACCACCTCGGCCCGCACTCGCCAGGCGATGATGGTCGACTGGGGTTCATGGGATGACCGCTTCAACCAACTGACGGCCAGCCTGTGCGAACAATTGCTGGCCATCCTCAACGGCGGTGACAGCCACCACTGTGTGCCCCTGCAAGGTAGCGGCACGTTCGCGGTCGAAGCGGCCATCGGCACGCTGGTGCCCCGCGACGGCAAAGTGCTGGTGCTGATCAACGGCGCCTATGGCAAACGCCTGGCGAAGATTTGCGAAGTGCTGGGTCGGTCCTTCAGCACCTTCGAAACCGCTGAAGACGAACCGACCACCGCCGCGGACGTCGACCGCCTGCTGCACGCTGACCCCAGCCTTACTCACGTCGCACTGATTCACTGCGAAACCAGCACCGGCATCCTCAACCCGCTGGCGGAAATCGCCGACGTCATTGCCCGACACGGCAAACGCCTGATCATCGACGCCATGAGTTCCTTTGGCGCCCTGCCGATTGATGCGCAACAGGTGCCGTTCGACGCCCTGATCGCCGCATCGGGCAAATGCCTGGAAGGCGTGCCGGGGATGGGGTTCGTTTTCGCTCGCAAAGATTCCCTGGCCAACGCCGCCGGCAACTCGCACTCGCTGGCAATGGACCTGTTCGACCAACACACCTACCTGGCCAAGACCGGCCAATGGCGCTTCACCCCGCCGACCCATGTGGTCGCGGCGCTGCACGAGGCCCTGCTGCAATACCACGAAGAAGGTGGCTTGCCGGCGCGGCATCAACGCTACGCCGACAACTGCAACGTGCTGCTCGATGAGATGGCCAAACTCGGCCTGCGCAGCTTCCTGCCCGCCGCGATCCAGGCGCCGATCATCGTCACGTTCCACGCCCCGAAACACCCGCGTTACCAGTTCAAGGAATTCTACGAACGGGTCAAGGCTAAGGGCTTCATCCTCTACCCCGGCAAATTGACCCAGGTTGAAACCTTCCGTGTCGGCTGCATTGGCCACGTCAACCAGGCCCAGATGCACGCGGCGGTGGCCGCAGTCGCCGACGTACTGCGCGAGATGGAAGTCTTCGAACTCTGATTCACAACAATCTGCGTAGCAGCTGTCGAGCCTGCGAGGCTGCGTTCGACTGCGAAGCAGTCGTAAATTCAGGCGCCGCGGTCTTTCAGGAAAACACTGTGTAAAGGGTTTACGACTGCTTCGCAGTCGAACGCAGCCTCGCAGGCTCGGCAGCTGCTACACGGATCTTCATTTTTCCAAATACAGGATTTGAGACATGAACTACGCAAACCCAACCCAACTGCAAGCCGCCATCCTCGACTGGGCCGGCACCGTCGTCGACTTCGGTTCCTTCGCACCCACCCGGATTTTTGTCGAAGCCTTCGCCGAGTTCGACGTCCAGGTCTCCATCGAAGAAGCCCGCGGGCCGATGGGCATGGGCAAGTGGGACCACATCCGCACCCTGTGCGATCAACCGCAAGTCGCTGAGCGTTATCGCGCCGTGTTCGGCCGCGCACCGACCGATGAGGATGTCACGGCCATCTACCAACGCTTCATGCCGCTGCAAATCGAAAAAATCGCCGAACACTCGGCGCTGATTCCCGGTGCACTGGACACCATCGCCCACTTGCGCCAGCAAGGGATCAAGATCGGTTCCTGTTCCGGCTACCCGAAACAGGTGATGGACAAAGTGGTCGAGCTGGCCGCCGCCAACGGCTACGTCGCCGACCACGTGGTCGCCACCGATGAAGTCCCCAACGGTCGCCCATGGCCGGCTCAGGCCCTGGCCAACGTCATTGCGCTGGGCATCGACGATGTCGCTGCCTGCGTGAAGATCGACGACACCGTGCCGGGCATTCTCGAAGGTCGTCGTGCCGGCATGTGGACCGTGGCGCTGATCTGTTCAGGTAACGCGCTGGGCCTGAACTACGAAGAGTATCTCGCCCTGGGCAGCGATCAACTGGCCGGCGAACGCAAGCGTATCCATGCCATGTTCAACGGCTCGCGGCCGCATTACATGATCGACACCCTCACTGATTTGCCGCAGGTGATCGTCGACATCAACAAGCGCCTGGCCAAGGGGGAGATGCCGCAGAGCAGTTGAATCTGCGATTTGCCGTTTATAAAAGCGCCAGTTCTTTGCGGAACTGGCGCTTTTTTTGGCCGATCACTTGATCCAGAGCGTTGCAACGACGATTAGCCACAGGCAAATCCCTCAAAGCGCATTACAGTTAAGGAACACCGTCGGACAGGAGCGGTGGCTTTAGACCCGGCCTGTGAGGAACACCGTATGCCATGGAAGAATTCGGAATCACGCTACAGCACCGTATCGATCACGCTGCATTGGGTGATGCTGGTCTTGCTGGCGCTGGTTTACGCCAGCATCGAGTTTCGTGGGCTCTTTCCTAAAGGCAGTGGCGGCCGAACGCTGATCGTCGAATCGCACTTCATGCTGGGCCTGACCGTGTTCGTGCTGGTCTGGCTGCGGTTATTCGCCCGCAGCCTGGGCCCCGCACCGCAGATTTTCCCCGCCTCACCGCCGTGGCAAACCACGCTCGCGAAGTTGATGCACTGGGCGTTGTACATTTTCATGATCGCGATGCCGATTCTGGGGTGGCTGGTGACCAGCGCCAAGGGTAATCAAGTGATGTTTTACGGCTTTGACCTGCCGATGCTGGTAGCGGAAGACAAAGCGCTGGCCAAGCAGATTCAGGACTGGCATGAACTCGGTGGCACCATCGGCTACTGGCTGATCGGCTTGCACGCCGTGGCCGGGATCTATCACCACTATGTGGTGCGGGATAACACCTTGTTGCGGATGATGCCTAAACGCAAATGAGCGCCGAGCGTGTGCTTATCGAAACCCCCGCAATCCTTGCAAGCCTCCGGTATGAATAAAGATCAGCCGCGTGCCCTTTTTGAATGCTCCGGCCTCGATTTGCTGCTTGAGCATCAGCAGCGCTTTGCCGGTGTACAACGGCTCCAGAGGCAAACCGCTGACGTGTCCGGTTTGATCGATGAAGTCGAGTAACGGCTGATCGACTTTGGCAAAGCCGCCTCGACTGGCGTCCAGCAGTTGGTAGTTGTGCTGGCTCACACCCGCTTCTTTCAGGATCGACTCGACCTGTTGCGCAACGCCGTGATCGTCGGGCACCGCCATTGCGCCGTACACCATGCGCTCGCCGTCCTCGGCCAGCACCAGGCCGGCCAGAGTGGTGCCGGTTCCGCAGGCCAACCACCAGCCGTCGTGGCCGCCCCACCCCAGACAACCCGGTTGGTCGTCGACCATTGCCTTCAATCGCATGCAGCCGCTTGCTCCTCGCAGGCCGCCGCCCCCTTCGGGCACCGGATGCAGATCGGGGTATTGCGCCTGCCAGGGTTGCCAGAAACCCGCTTCATGCCGCGCCCGGTAACCGCCATAACCCAACCAATGCAATTGCATGCCGAATGCCTGCAAGTCCTTCACCGTCGGGGTTTCCTGCGGATGACCGCGCAACAGGCCGACGGTGCGGAAACCGAAGCGTTTGCCGGCGGCGGCCAATGCGTGCAGATGATTGGAGTGCGCACCGCCCAGGCTGATGATGCCGTTGGCACCGGCGAGGTCGGCTGCGTGCAAGTGCTCGATGAGCTTGAACCACTTGTTGCCACTGATCAGCGGGTCGATCTGGTCGAGGCGCAAAGTGGCGACTTCGATACCGGCGGTGGTGAGCCAGTCGAGCTTGAGGGGTTCGAGGGGGGCCTGGGGTAGCCAGTCGTTGGGAGGGAGGAGCATCGATGCCAGCTCTGGGTAAAGAGCTGGCATTCTAGTCGCTCTAAGGACGCCTTCGCGAGCAAGCCCGCTCCCACACTCGATCTATGTCGCACTGAAGATCAAATGTGGGAGCGAGCCTGCTCGCGATAGCCATTGGCACGCTAGACCTGTTGATTACAACTCAGCGGCCAACCGCGACCCTTGGTTGATCGCGCGCTTGGCATCGAGCTCTGCCGCCACGTCCGCGCCACCAATCAAATGCACGTTCTGCCCCGCCGCCACCAAACCGTCCTGCAACTCACGCAGCGGATCCTGCCCGGCGCAGATCACGATGTTGTCCACCGGCAGCACTTGCGGCTCGCCAGTTTCGCCAATACGAATGTGCAGGCCTTCGTCGTCGATCTTCAGGTACTCGACGCTGTTAAGCATCTGCACCTGCTTGTTCTTCAGCCCGGTGCGGTGAATCCAGCCGGTGGTTTTACCGAGGCCGTCGCCGACCTTGGATTTTTTGCGTTGCAGCAGGAATACCTCACGAGCAGGTGCATGCGGCTCAGCCTTGATCCCCGCGACACCGCCGCGCGCTTCCAGGTGAGTATCGATGCCCCACTCCTTCCAGAACGCTTCGCGGTCCTGACTGGTGGCCACGCCCTGGTGAACGAGGAATTCCGACACGTCGAAACCGATACCGCCGGCGCCGATGACCGCGACACGCTTGCCCACCGGTTTGCGCTCAAGGATCACGTCGAGATAACTCAACACCTTGGCGTTTTCAACGCCGGGTATCGCCGGGGTTCTTGGCGCGATGCCGGTGGCGAGAATGATCTCGTCGTAACCTCCCTCGACCAATTGCGCCACGTCAACGCGGGTGTTCAGGCACACCTCGACGTTGGTGGTCTGCAATTTACGATTGAAATAACGCAGGGTTTCAAAGAACTCTTCCTTGCCCGGTACGCGCTTGGCGACGTTGAACTGACCGCCGATTTCACTGGCCGAATCAAACAGCGTTACTTGATGCCCGCGCTCGGCAGCCACCGTCGCAGCGGAAAGCCCCGCAGGACCGGCACCGACCACGGCGATTTTCTTGATCTGCTGCACCGGCAGGTAATTGAGCTCGGTTTCATGGCAAGCGCGCGGATTGACCAGGCAACTAGTCAATTTGCCGCCGAAGGTGTGATCCAGGCATGCCTGGTTGCAACCGATGCAGGTGTTGATTTCGTCGGCACGGCCTTCAGCGGCCTTGTTGACGAATTCCGGGTCGGCGAGGAACGGACGCGCCATGGACACCATGTCGGCATCGCCTTCAGCCAGAATCTGTTCGGCCACTTCCGGGGTGTTGATGCGGTTGGTGGTGATCAGCGGAATGCTCACCGAGCCACGCAGCTTGGCAGTGACTTTGCTGAACGCCGCACGCGGCACTTTGGTGGCGATGGTCGGAATCCGCGCTTCGTGCCAGCCAATACCGGTGTTGATGATCGTTGCACCGGCCTGTTCGATGGCCTTGGCCAGGGTGACGATTTCTTCCCAGGTGCTGCCGCCTTCGACGAGGTCGAGCATCGACAGGCGGAAGATAATGATGAAGTTCGGACCCACTGCTTCACGCACGCGGCGGACGATTTCCACCGGCAGGCGCATACGGTTTTCATAGCTGCCGCCCCAACGGTCGGTGCGGTGGTTGGTATGGGCCGCGAGGAACTGGTTAATGAAATAACCTTCGGAACCCATGATCTCGACGCCGTCATACTCGGCCTGTTGCGCCAGAGTCGAACAGGTGACGAAATCGCTGATTTGTTTCTCGATGCCTTCCTCGTCCAGCTCTTTGGGCTTGAACGGGTTGATCGGCGCCTGGATGGCGCTCGGCGCGACCTGCTTCGGGCTGTAGGCATAACGCCCGGCGTGGAGGATCTGCATGCAGATCTTGCCACCCGCCTCGTGCACGGCGCGAGTCACGATCTGGTGCTTGAAGGCTTCTTCCTCGGTGGTCAGTTTGGCCGCCCCGGAATACACCCCGCCTTCATCGTTAGGTCCGATGCCGCCTGTGACCATCAGGCCAACGCCACCGCGCGCTCGCTCGGCAAAGTACGCCGCCATGCGTTCGAAACCGCCGGGTTTTTCCTCAAGACCGGTGTGCATCGAGCCCATCAGGGTGCGATTGCGCAGCGTAGTAAAACCCAGGTTCAGCGGGGCCAACAGGTGCGGGTAATGAGCGGCGGCCATTTGTAACTCCACATCGAGCGTTCACGGAAAAAGTGCAGGAGCTCTTTGGCTCCCATCAGTCATGCTCGACAGGTTAAGAGTCGCGCTCCTGTCACTCAATGACCGAAACTGACAACTTATTGATCCAAATGTGCACGCCCCCTTGGCAAGTGCGCGCATGGGCCCTACCCTAGTCGCGAATCCTGCACACGGCCGTTGACCGCTCCCCATGCGCAAACTTCTGTACCTGACCTTTTCCATGGCAATCATTGCCGGCCTGACCACCTACGCCATGTGGGCATCGGACCGTCCGGTGGGCCACTACTTGTCGGACCTGCGCATCAACCTCGCCGTCGATCAAGGCACACCCGCTGATCGCGGCAACCTGCTGGGCATCCAGCCCGAGCTGTTCCCGACCGACTATCAAAGCCCCGAGCGTTTGCACCGCAAACTCGCCGCCTATTTGCAGCAGGCCCGGGACCATGGCCTGCTGAATGACAAGACCATCGTCGTGCTGCCCGAGCATGTCGGCACCTGGCTGATGGTCAGCGGTGAGAAAGATGAGCTGTACCAGGCCACGACCATCAAGGAAGCCATGAACTGGCTCGCGGTGAGCAATCCCTTGCAGTTCGTTCGCGCGCTGATCAGCGCCGAGGGCGGCAGTCGCCTGGACGATGCCCATTTGCGGATGAAAGCCAAAGGCATGGCCAAGAGTTACCAGGCACTGTTCGGCGGGCTGGCGAAGGAATTTGACGTGACGGTGGTGGCGGGCACCATCGTGCTTCCGGAGCCCAGCGTCATCGACGGCCGGCTGAACATCGGGCGCGGCGCGCTGTACAACAGCAGCGTGATCTTTGGTCGCGATGGCTTGCCGATTGGCCAGCCGCAACGCCAGCTGCATCCCGTGTTCGAGAAGCCTGACGACACCAATACCAAGGGCCAACAGACACTCAACGTCATCGATACACCCGCCGGACGCTTGGGCGTTTTGATCGGCAGTGACAGCTGGTACCCGGAGAATTACCGCAAGCTCGACGATCAGGGTGTGCAACTGGTGGCAGTGCCAGCGTTCGTCGTCGGACGTGACACCTGGGATAAACCGTGGCGGGGATACCGGGGATTGCCGCCCCCCCAATCCGTCAGCCTCAAGCCCGGTGAACTCAGTGAAGGTCAGGCCTGGCATCGCCTGACATTGACCGCGCAACCGCCAGGCAGCCAGGCCATCGCCGGTATGAGCGTGTTCCTGCGCGGCCAGTTCTGGGATCAAGGCAGCGCCGGGCAAAGTTTTCTCAACAACAACGGTCACCAGTTCGCTGACGGCAACGCCCGTGGCGCGCGGCTGCTGAACCTCTGGTTGTAACCCATGAAACCGTTGCCGATGCGCCTCGGGGATTTGTCGGTGGGTTTCGTCCATAGTCTGGCCGAGGCGGTGCACAGCCACGGCGTAGACCCTCAACCGTTGCTCGATCAATACGGCCTGGATGCGGCCAGATTGGCGGAGCCCGGAGCCCGTCTGTCGATCCCGCGCTACATGCGCCTGGGCCACGGGGCGATCCAACTGACGGATGACCCGGCACTGGGTTTGCGCATGGGCCAGCTCAGTCGTCTGAGCCAGGCCGGTCTGGCTGGTGTCACGGCCGCCCAGGCGCCGACGGTTCGTGAAGCCGCGCGCTGCCTGATTCGTTTCGAAGCCTTGTACGGCTCCAACTATCGCGGTCAGTCGAGCTTTCATGAGGACGCTCAGGGCGCCTGGCTGCGCTTCTACTCCATCAGCCCGTACAACGCCTATAACCGCTTTGTGGTGGACTCGATCATCGCCGGCTGGTTGCAGCAATTGTCCAGCCTGAGCCCCGCCCCGCTACGCGCAGAACGCATCGAAATCGAATTCGACGCGCCGGACTACCGCGAGGCGTATGCCATATTGGGCGATTGCCCGATCCAGTTTGGCGCCGAGCACAACCAACTGCGTCTGAACCTGGCCAGCCTCGCCCAACGCAACCCGGTGCACTGTCCGAGTACCTGGCGGCATTTGCTGCAACTGTGCGAACGGGAACTGGAGCAACTGACACGCACCCGTAGTCTGCGTGAACGCATCACTCAGTTACTGGGGCCGTTACTCAATGGTGGCCGGGAACCCGACCTGGAAGAAGTGGCGGCACGCCTGAAGCTGCCCACCTGGACCTTGCGCCGCAAACTCGCCGAAGAGGGCACGCAATTTCGCGCGATTCTCAACGATACACGTCGCGACCTGGCCATGACCTACATCCGCGATACCGAACTGGCATTCGGAGAAATCGCCTACCTGTTGGGTTTCGCTTCAGCTGAAGCCTTTCAACGGGCTTTCAAACGCTGGAATGGCCAGACACCGGGCGAGTTCCGCCGCAGTCATCGCCACTCCGCATGACGCTTACAGCTCGGTAGCGTCTTCGGCGGGTTCCAGCGGGTCCAGTTCAAACGCCTGATACTCGAGCAGCTCTTCTTGATAATCGTCCATTTTTGAATCCCCCAGCGCTCGTTTAAAAATTGCCTGAATAAATGACCAACGCCCCGAGCATAAAGTGCCCCTGTGAAAGAAAAATGACGCAGGCGCACCGCTCAGCGGCTACTTGATAAAACGTAGCAGGCGGTCAGGAATTTATCACCGGTTTTTTTCGATAGAGGCTGTAGGACTACGGCCTGGCTGATGCAGATCAATGTAATGCGCCTACGGGATCGGTGTCGTCTGACCCGATCCCGTCGAAAAACGATTACTGACCAGTAACCGGCATGGCCGGAATGGGCTCGCTTGGCGGCGGCAAGTCCGACGGTGGCGGCGGTGTGATCGTTTCTGTGGACGGTGCCGGATCGCTGACTTGCATAGGGGTAATCGGCGCGGTTTCCGCCGGTGGCGCAACCGGTTCCGAGGCTACTGGGGTGGGGGCAGGTTCGGCAGCCGGGATTGGAGCTGGCACAGGTTCCGGCGCAGCTGGCGGAGTGGGTGCCAAGGCTGCCGGCGCCGCTTTGGCTTCAGGCACACCCAGGTCGGTCTTCGGCTTCTCGACGATGTGCGCGGCTTTCTTCGCTTCCGGTGGCAGGAACAATTCGACCAAGGTAAAAAAACGCTCATAGAACTTGGCCGACGAGACGGTTTCGCTGGCGACCTTGACCATCGAGTCGTCGGAAGAGCCGATCGGCATAGATACCGAGCCCAACACACCAACACCCAGACTGGCGGAGTTATTGGTTTTCTTCAGCGCATAACGGTCCTGCAAGGCGTTGGCGAACATGGTCGCGTGGTGACCGTCGCTGCCGTCATCGGCACAGACCACACTGAAACTGATCTCCATGTGCGTCTCGCCGGTCTGCTGGAAACTCTTGTGCCCGCTGATCAGCTTGGGGTCGCTGCTGGTAATGATGTAACCCTGGCTGAGCAAGGCACGGCGTGCCGCCTCGCAGCTCCTCACATCGGTCACGGGGTAATTGCGTGAAAAGGTGCCGGAGTCGGCGAAGTTCTCATGCTCATAGATCGCGGCTTTCTTGGACGAGCAGCCGGCAGCGGCGAGCACCAGTGCCAGCCCGACGAGACGCATGGGAATTGATTTAAACATTGAACATCCTGAGGAAAACGGTCCGGGGCGTATTGTGCAACAGATCGATGCCTGGCGGCGCATCGATTAGTGTCTTAAAACAGTTACACGTGTAAAGACTGCCATGGGCGCAAAAAGGTCGCTCCCCCCCGCCTCCGGCGACGGATGACCGGTTCGCTATCCTTTCAGACACAAAAAACCCCGGCTTTTCGGCCGGGGTCTTTGTGTGGCGACACGCTCAATCAGGCATCAATAACGCTTGATATCGGCTTCGCTTTCCAGCTGCTTGCGGTAAGCCGCGAAGTCTTGCTGGCCAATGCGCGAGGCGAGGAAGCGACGGTATTGAGCCTTCTCTTCTTCAGTCGGCGCGGCCGCTTCGTTCACGTTGTTCAAACGCACGATCACCAGGCTACCGTCGGCCAGGGTCACGTTGCTGAAAGTCGGCTTGTCCTTGGCGGCAGGCTTGGGCATCCGGAACAGCGCTTGCAGCACAGTTGGGTCGACCCCTTCCTGAGCGCGGGTAGCTGCTTCGGTCACTTTCCAGTTCTGGCCATCAATTGCCGTGTCCAGCGGGGTCTTACCGTCGCGCAGGCTGGCAATCAGCTGTTCAGCCTTGGTCTTGGCGGCAGAGCTGGCGTGCTCCTTGGCCAATTGCGTGCGGATGGCGACGTTTACGCTTTCCAGCGGCAGTTGTGCGGGTTTCAGGTGCTCCTTGGCACGTAACACGATCACGGTTTCAGGATCGAGTTCGATGGCGGTGCTGTTGGCACCCTCATCCAGCACTTCAGGACTGAACGCAGCGGTAATCACCGCACGGTTGGCCGCAATCCCTTCACCGCCTTCACGACCGAATGGCTTGGAGGTGTGAACGGTGAGTTTCAGGTCTTGAGCCGGCTGGGCCAGATCGGACGCTTCGAACGAGGCGTCTTCCAGTTGCTTGGTCGCTTCGACAAAACGCTGCTCGACCTGCTGGGTTTTCAGCTCGCGTGTCAGCTTGTCTTTGAGGCTGGCAAACGTCGGCACTTCAGGTGCTTCCACACCCAACAGCTTGATCAGGTGGAAACCGAAGTCGGTGCGAACCGGATCGGAGACTTGATCCTTGGCCAACGCATACAGGGCTGTTTCGAAGGCCGGGTCGTAGACACCAGGACCGGCGTAACCAAGGTCACCGCCGTTGTTGGCCGAACCCGGATCCTGGGAGAACTCTTTGGCCAGGGCCTCGAATTTTTCGCCTTTGGCCAGACGCGCCTGCACTTCTTCGATCTTGGCCTTGGCTTGCGCCTCGGTCATTTTATCGTTCACTTCGATCAGAATGTGCGCAGCCCGACGCTGTTCGGACAGGTTTGCGATTTCTTTCTGATACGCCGCTTGCAGGTCTTCGTCCTTGACGGAGACCTGATCAAAGAAGGAAGCCTTCTTCAATTCCAGGTAATCGATGATCACCTGATCCGGCGTCATGAATTCCTTGGCGTGTTCGTCGTAGTAGGCTTTGACTTCTTCGTCAGTCAGCTTCACAGACGCCGGGTCAACCTTGACGTTCAGGGAAGCGAAATCGCGGGTCTGTTTTTCCAGACGGGCAAAGGCCAGCACCTGAGCGTCGGTGACGAAGCCGCTACCGGCCAGGCCAGCGCGCAGTTGACCAATCAGCATTTCCTGAGCCAGCATCTGGCGGAACTGCATACGGCTGTAGCCAAGTTGACGGATCACCTGATCGAAACGCTCAGGGCTGAACTTGCCGTCGACCTGGAATTCAGGCGTCTGCAGGATCACCTGGTCCAGAGCGGCTTCGGAGAATGCGAATTTCGAATCTTGTGCGCCTTGCAGCAGCAATTTTCGATCGATCAAGCCTTTGAGGGCTGATTCGCGCAACATTTTTTCATCGAGCAAGGAAGCGTCGAAATCTTTGCCCAGCTGTTGCATGAGTTGACGGCGTTGCATATCAACCGCCTGGCTCAGCTCGTTCTGGGTGATTTCTTCGCCATTGACCTTGGCCGCGTCATTGCTGTTCGTCGTGGCCTGAAAAATGGCGTCGAAACCGGTCAAAGCCATCAGTGCAACGATGACCCCGATAATGGTCTTGGCAATCCAGCCTTGTGAATTGTCCCTGATATTCTGCAGCATGCGTCCCCCAGAAACGGTTGAACTTCAAAATTAGGCAACCGTGGAGCGTGGGTAGAATCCGGATAGAAGAAAGGCGCATCCGGGGATGCGCCTTCTCGTAACTGGCGGAGCGGATCGATGGATCGAACGTGCGACCCTCGGTGTCTCGGACCGGCAATTCGCCGACTGGACTACCGCTCCGCTGCCAGGTCAGGCATGACCCCGACCCGGATAGGCAAAAACCTGAATCGAACTTAGTTGACAGCTTCTTTCAGTGCTTTACCGGCTTTGAAACCTGGTTTTTTGGCAGCTGCGATTTCCAGTGTCTTACCGGTCTGAGGGTTACGACCAATGCGAGCTGGACGATCAGTTACGGAGAAGGTACCGAAACCAACCAGAACAACAGAGTCGCCAGCCTTGAGAGCGCCAGTGACGGATTCGATTACTGCGTCCAGCGCACGGCCAGCAGCAGCTTTCGGGATATCAGCGGATGCAGCGATAGCATCAATCAGTTCCGACTTGTTCACTCTAAGTCCCCTTATATCTATTTGAGTATGATTCTAAGTTTTTTTTGGTGAAAGCAAAAAACGTGTGTGCTGAATGGCCTACAGACACTTAAGAGCCGCTTTATAACAAGGGCTCTAAAAAACTGTCAAGGAAGCCCCCCAGGCAAATGCGTACTAATGCGTGCTAATTCTTTCCTTAGAGTCAGACTCGCGTTTTTCATCCTTTGCAACAATCTCTGGAACCACATCTGGCAGCGGCTCCGGCGCGTATTGCAGCGCAATTTGCAGGACTTCGTCAATCCATTTAACTGGTTTAATCTGCAGATCTTGCTTGATATTGTCCGGAATTTCCTTCAGATCGCGGACGTTCTCTTCAGGAATGATCACAGTCTTGATTCCGCCACGGTGAGCCGCGAGCAGTTTTTCTTTCAAGCCACCAATCGCCAGCACCTGACCACGCAGAGTGATTTCACCCGTCATGGCGACGTCCGCACGCACCGGAATCCCGGTCAATGCCGACACCAGGGCCGTGCACATGCCCACACCGGCGCTAGGACCGTCCTTCGGGGTTGCCCCTTCCGGCATATGGATATGCGTGTCGCGCTTCTCGTGGAAGTCCAGGGGGATTCCCAGGCTCTTGGCCCGGCTGCGGACAACGGTCAACGCTGCGGTGATCGATTCGACCATCACATCACCCAGGGAACCGGTCTTGATCAACTGGCCTTTACCCGGTACGACAGCGGCTTCGATGGTCAGCAACTCGCCGCCCACTTGTGTCCATGCCAGCCCGGTTACTTGACCGATCTGATCTTGCGACTCAGCGAGGCCGTAGCGGAATTTACGCACGCCCAGGAAGTGTTCGAGCATCTCGGCAGTGACCTTCACCGAGAAACGTTTTTCCATTGCATGCTCTTTGACCGCCTTGCGGCACACCTTGGCAATCTGGCGTTCCAGCCCACGCACACCGGCTTCGCGGGTGTAGTAGCGGATGATGTCGCGGATCGCTTCGGCGTCGAATTCCAGCTCGCCTTTCTTCAAGCCGTTGGCAGTAATCTGCTTGGGCGAGAGGTATTTGACGGCGATGTTGATTTTCTCGTCTTCGGTGTAGCCCGGCAGGCGAATCACTTCCATCCGGTCCAGCAACGCCGGTGGGATGTTCATGGAGTTCGAGGTGCACAGGAACATCACATCGGACAGGTCGTAATCGACCTCCAGGTAGTGATCGTTGAAGTTGTGGTTCTGCTCGGGATCGAGCACTTCCAGCAACGCCGACGCCGGATCGCCACGCATGTCGCTGCCCATTTTGTCGATTTCATCGAGCAGGAACAGCGGGTTGCGGACGCCCACCTTGGTCATCTTTTGAATCAATCTTCCTGGCATCGAACCGATGTAAGTACGGCGATGACCACGGATTTCGGCTTCGTCACGCACGCCACCGAGGGCCATGCGCACGAATTTGCGGTTGGTGGCGTGAGCAATCGACTCCGCCAGCGAGGTTTTACCCACGCCAGGTGGGCCGACCAGGCACAACACCGGCCCCCGAATTTTCTTCACGCGTTTTTGCACGGCGAGGTATTCGAGGATCCGCTCTTTGACTTCTTCCAGACCATAGTGGTCTGCATCAAGGATGTCTTCTGCGCGCGCAAGGTCCAGACGCACTTTGCTCTGGGCCTTCCACGGCACCTGAACCAGCCAGTCGATGTAAGAACGCACCACGGTCGCTTCCGCGGACATTGGCGACATTTGCTTGAGCTTGTTCAATTCACCCTGGGCTTTGGCCAAGGCATCTTTCGGCAGGCCGGCGGCATCGATGCGCTTTTTCAGCTCTTCGATTTCGTTGTGGCCTTCGTCGCTGTCACCGAGTTCCTTCTGAATGGCCTTCATCTGCTCATTCAGGTAGTACTCGCGCTGACTGCGCTCCATTTGTTTTTTGACGCGACCGCGAATGCGTTTTTCAACTTGCAGCAGGTCGATCTCGGCATCCAGCAGCGCCAGAACGTGCTCGACCCGGGCCGACAAATCGATGATTTCGAGGATTTCCTGCTTCTGCTCGATCTTCAGGGCCATGTGTGCGGCCATGGTGTCGACCAGGCGGCCTGGCTCGTCGATGCTGTTGAGCGACGACAGGACTTCAGCCGGGACTTTCTTGCCCAACTGCACATATTGTTCGAACTGAGCCAGCAGGCTACGCACAAACACTTCCGACTCGCGTTCAGGCGCGTCGACTTCGTCGATCAACGAGACTTCGGCACGGCAGTGGCCGTCCACTTCGCTGAAGCGCTCTACGGCGCCCCGCTGCTCACCTTCGACCAAAACCTTGACCGTGCCGTCAGGCAGCTTGAGCAGCTGCAGAACGGTCGCAATAGTCCCTACGCGATAAAGTGCATCTTCACCGGGATCGTCGTCAGCAGGGTTTCTCTGAGCCAGCAGAAGGATCTGCTTGTCGCCCGTCATCGCAGCTTCGAGGGCTTCGATGGATTTCTCGCGCCCCACGAACAGCGGGATTACCATGTGCGGATAAACCACAACATCACGCAATGGCAGGAGAGGCAATTCGATGGTTGTCTTCATGATTTCGCCTCTACGGCGGCCATAAGGCCGTAAACAGATGGAAGTAAGCTTGAAACCAAGATGGGGGCTGTCTTCAAAAAAAACAAGCGCAAAGACAGGGATAAAAGGCAGTAAAAGCAAAGGGGCCCGAAGGCCCCTTCTTTATTCCAGCTGCGTGACGCTTAGGCGTCTGGCGCGGCCTTGGCAGCAGGCTCACTGTTTTCGTAGATATACAGTGGCTTGGACTTGCCTTCTATAACGCTTTCATCGATCACTACTTTACTCACCTCGGACTGCGAGGGGATTTCATACATAGTGTCGAGCAATACGCCTTCGAGAATCGAACGCAGTCCACGGGCACCGGTCTTGCGTTCCAGAGCACGTTTGGCGACCGATTTCAGTGCGTCAGCCCGGAATTCCAGGTCCACGCCTTCCATCTCGAACAACTTGGCATACTGCTTGGTCAGAGCATTTTTCGGCTCGGTGAGAATCTGCATCAATGCAGCCTCATCAAGCTCGTCCAGCGTGGCAAGTACCGGCAGACGACCAACGAATTCCGGGATCAGACCGAACTTGACCAAATCGTCAGGCTCGACTTCACGCAGGGACTCACCGACTTTCTTGCCTTCTTCCTTGCTGCGCACTTCCGCGTTGAAACCGATGCCGCCCTTGGTGGAACGGTTTTGAATAACCTTTTCCAGACCGGAGAACGCACCACCGCAGATGAACAGGATGTTACGGGTGTCGACCTGAAGGAATTCCTGCTGCGGATGCTTGCGACCACCTTGAGGTGGAACGGAAGCGACCGTACCCTCGATCAACTTGAGCAGGGCCTGCTGCACGCCTTCACCGGAAACGTCCCGGGTGATCGACGGGTTGTCAGACTTGCGCGAGATCTTGTCGATCTCATCGATGTAGACAATGCCCATCTGGGCTTTTTCTACGTCGTAATCGCACTTCTGCAGCAGCTTCTGAATGATGTTCTCGACATCTTCACCCACATAACCCGCCTCGGTGAGGGTGGTTGCGTCGGCAATGGTGAACGGAACGTTCAGCAAACGAGCCAGTGTTTCGGCAAGCAGGGTTTTACCCGAGCCTGTCGGGCCGATCAGCAGGATGTTGCTCTTGCCGAGTTCGACGTCGTCATTCTTTTTGTCACGCTGGTTCAGGCGCTTGTAGTGGTTGTAGACCGCTACTGCCAAAACCTTTTTCGCACGCTCCTGACCAATCACGTACTGATCAAGGATGCCGCTGATTTCTTTAGGCGAAGGCAATTTATGCGCGCTGCTTTCGGCCTGGGCTTCCTGCACCTCCTCTCGGATGATGTCATTGCACAGGTCGACGCACTCGTCGCAGATAAAGACCGAGGGGCCGGCAATCAATTTGCGCACTTCATGCTGGCTTTTGCCACAGAAGGAGCAATAGAGCAGCTTGCCGTTGTCCTCGCCGTTGCGGGTGTCAGTCATTCGTTCGATCCAAATCCGATAGGCTTGCAACACAAGATGAAGGCTATTGCGGGCTTTTTCAAGCCCGCCGGTGATCAGACCAGCCGACCCACCTTATTTTGAGCTGCTTATTTTTAAGCCGGGCGCTGGCTGATCACTTCATCGATCAACCCGTAATCACGCGCAGCTTCTGCACTCATGAAGTTGTCGCGATTGGTATCGCGCTCGATTTCTTCAAGAGTGTGCCCGCTATGCTTGGCCATCAACGTGTTGAGACGCTCACGAATGAAGAGGATTTCCTTGGCATGGATTTCGATATCCGAGGCCTGGCCCTGGAAACCGCCCAGTGGCTGGTGAATCATCACACGCGAGTTCGGCAGGCAATAACGCTTGCCGGCGGCACCGGCCGTCAGAAGGAACGCGCCCATGCTGCACGCTTGACCGATACAGGTGGTCGACACGTTTGGCTTGATGAACTGCATGGTGTCATAGATCGACATGCCCGCCGTCACCGAACCGCCCGGGGAGTTGATATAGAGATGGATGTCCTTGTCCGGGTTTTCCGCTTCAAGGAACAGCAGTTGCGCACAGATCAGGTTGGCCATGTAGTCCTCTACCGGACCAACCAGAAAGATCACTCGCTCCTTGAGAAGGCGCGAGTAGATGTCATAGGCGCGCTCGCCACGAGCAGACTGCTCGACAACCATCGGGACCAGGCCGCCTGCGGCCTGGATATCAGAGTTCTGCTGAATATACGAATTACGGAACATGCTCTGCAGTCACTCCCAAATAGTTATGTCTTGAATACGCATAAGCCAGCACGAAGGCTGGCTTATGGTGATTACTTCTTAGCGCAAAAACGATCAGTCGGCTTTTGGAGCTTCTACCGGCTTGACTGCTTCTTCGTAAGAGACCGACTTGTCGGTCACACTAGCTTTCTGCAGAACAGTATCCACAACTTGTTCTTCCAGCACAACCGAACGGACTTCGTTCAGCTGCTGGTCGTTCTTGTAGTACCAGGACACGACCTGCTCAGGCTCCTGGTAGGCCGAAGCCATTTCCTGAATCATTTCGCGAACGCGGGTTTCGTCAGGCTTGAGGTCGAATTGCTTGACCACTTCGGCCACGATCAGACCCAGTACAACGCGGCGCTTGGCTTGCTCTTCGAACAGCTCGGCCGGCAACTGGTCAGGCTTGATGTTGCCGCCGAACTGCTGAACAGCCTGCACACGCAGACGGTCAACTTCGTTGGACAGCAGAGCCTTAGGCACTTCGATCGGGTTGGTGGCCAGCAGACCGTCCATTACCTGATTCTTGACCTTGGATTTGATCGCCTGACGCAGTTCACGCTCCATGTTCTTGCGAACTTCGGTGCGGAAGCCTTCCAGACCGGTTTCCTTGATGCCGAATTGAGCGAAGAATTCTTCGTTCAGCTCTGGCAGTTTTGGCTCGGAAACAGTGTTCACGGTAACGGTGAACTCGGCAGTTTTACCGGCCAGGTCGAGGTTCTGGTAGTCCTCTGGGAAGGTCAGGTTCAGAACACGCTCTTCGCCGGCTTTAGCGCCAACCAGACCGTCTTCAAAGCCAGGGATCATGCGGCCGGAACCCAGCACCAGCTGAGTACCCTTGGCGGAACCGCCAGCGAACACTTCACCGTCAACCTTGCCGACGAAATCGATGTTCAGCTGGTCTTCGTTCTGGGCAGCGCGATCGGCCACTTCAAAACGGGTGTTCTGCTTGCGCAGGATGTCCAGCATTTTGTCCAGATCGGCATCAGCCACGTCAGCGCTCAGGCGCTCTACGGTGATACCTTCGAAGCCGGCAACGGTGAACTCAGGGAATACTTCGAAAATGGCGACGTATTCCAGGTCCTTGCCAGCTTCCAGGGATTTAGGCTCGATCGAAGGCGAACCAGCCGGGTTCAGCTTCTGCTCAACCACAGCTTCGTAGAAGGAAGACTGGATGACATCGCCCACGGCTTCCTGACGCGCATCAGCACCGAAACGGCGCTTGATTTCGCTCATTGGCACTTTGCCTGGACGGAAGCCAGCAATCTTGGCCTTTTGGGCGGTCTGCTGCAGACGCTTGTTGACCTGGCTCTCGATGCGCTCAGCCGGCACGGTGACGCTCATGCGGCGCTCAAGAGCAGTAGTATTTTCAACAGAAACTTGCATGGATATTCCTCGTTGCACAGACGTTAGCCGGCCGTTTCCGACCCCAGAATCAAGGGCATGCATTCTAGTGGGTCAAACTCAAGAAGTCACCCTACTGAAAACGGGTAAAAACGCAGCAGGCAATTTATAGGTGCGAATGCACGGATGCACCTCGCCCCGATGGCAAATACAGCCAATCACGCCAGGGCCCTGCGCCAACCCTTCTATATATAGAAGCGGTTGCCAATCATCTCCCTGACAGCCGATCTTGCGAGCAAGGCCGGCGGGCAGCGCGGCATCATCGAGAAACATAAATACGACGAAACGCCCTGCCCCTGCGACTCAAAACCTGCAGCCGCCAATCACTCGAACCGCTGAAACAAAAAAGGCGCCAGACTGTTAAATCTGGCGCCTCTCGAAATATGGGGTGGACGAAGGGGATCGAACCCTCGACAACGGGAGTCACAATCCCGTGCTCTACCAACTGAGCTACGCCCACCATCTTGCATTTCCAAAGAAGCCAGACAACGTCTTCTTTGTTCAACCCCAACCAAGCCAATCGGCATGAGTGAAGCTTTATTTGGTGCGGATGAAGAGACTCGAACTCTTACGCCTCGCGGCGCTGGAACCTAAATCCAGTGTGTCTACCAATTCCACCACATCCGCGGATTGAAGCTGTTAAAGCAAAGGCGCCAGACTGTTAATCTGGCGCCTTTCGAAATATGGGGTGGACGAAG
>NZ_AKJS01000111.1 GCF_000282215.1 Pseudomonas sp. GM21 | reverse complement strand
GGCTTGTACCTGCCACTGGCGTGGCCGAGCGAGTATGAATGGACGCTGCTCGGTGGCATCCTTGCCGCCGCCTTGCTGATGGGCAGCGTGCCGGCCTGGCGCGCGTATCGCCAATCGTTGGCCGATGGCCTGTCGATCCGACTATGAGGACGTTGAACATGCCCCGCGCCTTGCTTGCGCTGCTGATGCTGGTCGCCCTGCCCGTGTGGGCGGCCGAGCCGAAAGACCTGACCTGGTCGGAAATGATCCCGCCGGATGCCGCACCGGAAGTGCCGAACATGACGCCCCTGCACGACTTGTCGCAGATGAGCAGCACGCTGTCTGCCGAGTCGGCACCCGCCGCCAGACAGGACATGCCGAATGCGCCCGTGGTGAAGGACCTTGATGGTCAGAATATTCGCCTGCCGGGCTACATTGTGCCGCTGGAAGTCAGTGAAGACGGTCGTACCACGGAGTTTCTGCTGGTGCCGTATTTCGGCGCGTGCATCCACGTCCCGCCACCGCCGTCGAACCAGATCGTGCATGTGAAAAGCGAAATCGGCGTGAAGCTGGATGAGCTGTATCAGCCTTACTGGATCGAGGGGGCGATGCAGGTCAAGGCATCGACCAGTGAGCTGGCGGATGCGGGGTATCAGATGGAGGCGGACAAGATTTATGTGTATGAATTGCCGGAGTGAATCCGGCAATTGTGTATTGCACATAAGATAGCTATCGCGCGCAGGTCGAATCGTCGCACCGTCGCTCCCACAGGGATCACCTGAACCTTGTGGGAGCGAGCCTGCTCGCGGTGGGGTCCTCAAATACACACAAAAACCCCCATTACCGTTTCATTGAGCTGAGTCAAAAGTCCGTAGCAAGCTACCTTGTACTATCGGTACAACGAAAATTTATTACGACCTTTGGAGTCTCCATGCACAAGTCCCTGCTCAGCACTTCGCTGTTGGCCCTCGCGCTCACAGCCCCGCTCGCCCATGCCTTCGAGGCTGGCGATATCCTTATTCGTGCCGGTGCAATCACCGTGGACCCAAAAGGCGACAGCTCCAGCGTCAAGGTCGACCAAGGCCCGCTGGCCGGTGCTGACCTGGGTGGTGAAGCCACCCTGAGCAGCGACACGCAGCTGGGTCTGAACTTCGCGTACATGTTCAATAGCCACTGGGGGATCGAATTGCTGGCGGCCACCCCGTTCGAGCATGACGTGAAACTCAAAGGCACCGCCCTGGGCTCAGCGGCCAACGGTAAACTCGGCACCATTAAACAGCTGCCACCGACCTTGAGCGTCGTGTACTACCCGCTGGACTCGAAGTCCGCTTTCCAACCGTACCTCGGCGCCGGCATCAACTACACCGTGATCTACGACGAAAGCGTCGGCAGCGAAGCACAGGCCAAGGGCTTCAGCAACTTCGAAGCGGACAACTCGTGGGGCATGGCGTTTCAGGTGGGTGCTGACTACATGATCACCGACAACATCCTGATCAACGCCCAGGTGCGCTACATCGACATCGACACCACCGCGACCGTTGAAAACCACGCGATTGCGCCGGGCACCCGGGCCAAAGTCGATGTGGACGTAGACCCGTTCGTTTATATGGTTGGTTTGGGTTACAAGTTCTAAAGTACGTTCACGTGGTGGTGAACCTGGCCGTTGTAGACAGCGCCATAGAAGCGAATACCGGCCACAAAAAAGGCGCCTTTCAAGGGCGCCTTTTTTGTGGCCGCGAACATCTCAGCGCCCCAACAACCGCGCCAGGCCAACACTCATCGGTGTCTGCGCCGGGTAGGTAAAGCGCTCCAGCAAACGCCGATTGTTCGCCCGTGAATGGCGAATATCGCCAGAGCGCGCCGGGCCGTAGCTGATGGGCGGCAACTCACCGAGCACAGCTTCCAGCGCCTGCAGCATTTGCTTAAGGCTGGTCGCCTGGTTCCAGCCGACATTCACTGCCCCGGCTTCAACGTGCGGCTTTTCGATGGCCTGCACCAACAGCTCAATCAGATCCTCGACGTAGACGAAATCGCGCGTCTGCTCGCCATCACCGAACACGGTAATCGGCAGGCCCTGGCGGGCCCGCTCGCTGAAAATGCTGATCACCCCGGAATACGGCGAGGACGGGTCCTGACGCGGGCCGAAGATGTTGAAGAAGCGGAAAATCACTGGCTCCAGCCCATGCTGGCGACGGTAGAATTCGAAGTAGTGCTCGCTGGCCAGCTTGTCCACCGCGTAAGGCGTCAAAGGCGATTTGGGCGTTTCTTCGTCGATCGATTCACCCTCGCCATTGTTGCCGTAAACCGCCGCACTGGAGGCGAACAGAACGCGTTTGACGCCGGCCTGGCGCATGGCTTCGCAGACATTCAGCGAACCGATGAAATTGCTCTGGTGAGTCTTCACCGGGTCAACCACCGAGGCCTGTACGGAGGCCACCGCGGCCAGGTGCGCCACGGCGCTGCAACCGACCATCGCCTGAGCCACCAAAGCAGTGTCGGCGACATCACCTACGATCAGTTCGAGGTTGGGGTTATCCAGTGGCAGGTTGCTGCGTTTGCCGGTGGACAGGTCATCGAGAATGCGCACCGAATGCCCCTTGGCGAGCAGGGCATCGGTCAGGTGCGAGCCGATAAAACCGGCACCGCCAGTGATTAAAACAGGGCCGTCAGCCATGGCGATAAAACCTATCCAGAAGGCCCGGGAGTGCGGCGCGCCAGGCGCGAGGTTTGATCCCGAACGTGTGCAAAATTTTCTTGCAGGCCAGCACCGCGTGTTGCGGTTCTTCGGCGGCATCCGGACGCGTGGCGTGAGCCTGGGCGGTCGGCGCTTCAACAGCCAGCGGATGCAGGCTGCGTGCTTCGGTCAGGATAGCCTGACCCAGTGCCAGCGGCGTGGTCGCCTCATGGCCGGCGTAATGATAGGTGCCCCACAGCGGTGCCGCACAATCGAGTTGTTTGAGCACCGAGATGATCACACGGGCCGCATCGTCGACCGGTGTCGGGTTGCCCCGGCGGTCGTCGGCCAACAGCAGTTCGTCAGGTGTCTCGGCCCGCGCGAGGAAACGTCCGAGCGTGCCGTCAGGACTTTCATCGAGCAACCAGCCGAAACGCAGCAATACGTGCTGCGGGCAGGTCGCGCGGACGCTTTTCTCGATACGCCACAACGCCTGGCCGCGGAGCCCCAGCGGAACCGGTTCGTCTTTTTCGCTGTAAGCGGTGGCACGGGAGCCATCAAACACACGATAGCTGGAGGGTTGCAGCAGAACGATGTTGTGATGCTGGCACAGTTCGGCCAGACGCTCGACCGCACGCTCCTGCCCGGCCAGACGTTGCTCGCTGACCGCTTCCGCCTGAAACCAGTCGAAGTAGTAGGCGAGATTGATCAACGCGTCCGGGCGGGTGTCGTCGAGCAATTGCGTCAGGCTCGCGGCATCCCAGCCGTCTTGCGGGGGGCGGGGGGCGAGGAAGCCGATGTCTTCCTCCGCACCGAGGCGAATCAGCGCCTGCCCAAGGGCATTTCCGCCGCCCAGTAACATAAGGCGCATTCGCATAGAGTCAGCAGGCCCAGTCTGGTTGGAACGATGGCTTTATCGACATCGCCCGCGGGCAATGTCGTTGATAATTTCTGGAATCGTTGCATTTTGCGGGTTTAGTGCGCAACCGTCATCCGTAAAGTGTAGATCGCCGGGATTTGTGGTGCTGCTACTGGCCCGCGAAGAGGCCCTGGAGGTCGGCGAAGGTCTTGAGCGGTACTTGCAACTTCATTCCCCCACCCGCATAACTGCCCCCATGAATCTGCCAATCCCGACGGACAGCGCCCTGGCAGGCTTCCACCCCGCCGTCAGCGCCTGGTTCAGCAACACCTTCCCGACGGTCACCGCCGCCCAGGCCCGGGCGTGGCCGTTGATTCGTCAGCGGCGCTCGACCCTGATCGCCGCGCCCACCGGGTCCGGCAAAACCCTCACCGCGTTCCTCGCCGTTATCGACGAACTGGTTCACCGGGGCCTGGAAACCGACGACGGGCTGCCTGACGAAACCCTGGTGGTCTATGTCTCGCCGCTCAAGGCCTTGTCCAACGACATTCAGATCAACCTGCAAAACCCGCTCGCCGGGATCACCGAGCAATTACGGGTGATGGGCTTGCCCCCCTTGCAGATCAACACCGCCGTGCGCACCGGCGACACGTCGCAGAAAGATCGCTCGGCCATGCGCAAGACCGCGCCGCACATTTTGGTGACCACCCCGGAATCCCTTTACGTGCTGCTCGGCTCCGACTCCGGCCGACAGATGCTCGGCACTGCGCGCACGGTGATCGTCGATGAAATCCACGCCATCGCCGCCAGCAAACGCGGCAGCCATTTGGCCCTGAGCCTTGAACGGTTGCAGGCGCTGTGTGCGGAACCGCTGGTGCGCATTGGCCTGTCCGCCACGCAAAAACCCATCGAAACGGTGTCGCGCTTTCTGGTGGGTCGCGACCGTCCCTGCGAGATCGTCGACATCGGCCACGCCCGCCCACGGGATCTGGACATCGAAGTCCCGCCCGTGCCGTTGTCGGCGGTCATGGCCAATGACGTGTGGGAACTGGTCTACGACCGCCTCGCCACCCTCGCCCGCGAACACCGGACCACGCTGATTTTCGTCAATACCCGGCGTCTTGCCGAGCGCTTGAGCCGGCACCTGAGCGAACGCCTCGGCAAGGAGGCAGTGGCCGCCCACCACGGCAGCCTGGCCAAGGAGTTTCGTCTGGACGCCGAACAACGGCTCAAGCGCGGCGACCTGCAAGTGCTGATCGCCACCGCTTCGCTGGAACTGGGTATCGACATTGGCGACGTCGACCTGGTGTGCCAAATCGCTTCGCCGCGTTCGATTTCAGGGTTTCTGCAACGGGTCGGCCGTTCCGGGCACCAGGTCGGCGGTACGCCCAAGGGCCGCTTGTTCGCCACCACCCGCGACGACCTGATCGAATGCACCGCGCTGCTCGATTGTGTTCGGCGCGGCGAACTCGACACACTGCAGATTCCCACAGCGCCGCTGGACGTACTCGCGCAACAAATCATTGCCGAGGTCAGTTGCCAGGAATGGCCAGAGCAAGCGCTGCTGAAGATATTTCGCAACGCCTCACCCTATGCCGAACTCGACGAAAAACATTATCAGGCGCTGCTGCACATGCTCGCCGAGGGCTACAACAGTCGACAGGGCATGCGCAGCGCTTACTTGCACCGCGACGCGGTCACCCGCACCTTGCGCGGTCGCCGGGGCGCCAAATTGACCGCCGTAACCAGCGGCGGGACGATTCCGGACAACGCCGACTACAGCGTTTTGCTGGAGCCCCAAGGGCTGAACATCGGCAGCGTCAACGAAGACTTTGCGGTGGAGAGCATTGCCGGGGACGTGTTCCAGTTGGGCAATACCTCGTACCGAATCCTGCGGGTCGAAACTGGCAAGGTCCGGGTCGAAGATGCTCAAGGCCAGCCGCCGACCATTCCCTTCTGGCTGGGTGAAGCACCGGGGCGCAGCGCGGAATTATCGTTTGCCGTTGCTCGCTTGCAAGCGCACCTCGACGACTTGCTCGGCGCCACGCCAGGCAACCTGCAACCGGCCCTCGACTGGCTGACCGACACACTCGGCCTGAACGTCGCCAGCGCCGAGCAACTGATCGATTATCTCGCCCGGGCGCGCCTGACGCTGGGTGCCCTGCCGTCACAGGACACGCTGCTGATGGAGCGCTTTTTCGACGAGTCCGGCGGCACCCAACTGATCATCCACACCCCGTTCGGCAGCCGCATCAACCGCGCCTGGGGCCTGGCCCTGCGCAAGCGTTTCTGCCGCACCTTCAACTTCGAATTGCAGGCCGCCGCCAGCGAAGACGCGATCGTGCTGTCGCTGTCCACCAGCCACAGTTTTGAACTCGATGACGTCTGGCGCTACCTGCACAGTAACAGCGCCGAACATATCCTGATTCAAGCGGTGCTCGACGCACCGCTGTTCGGTGTGCGCTGGCGCTGGAACGCCGGCGTCGCCCTGGCCCTTGCGCGCTACAGCGGCGGACGTAAAGTCCCGCCGCAGATCCAGCGGATGAAAAGCGAAGACCTGATCGCCAGCGTCTTTCCTGATCAGATTGCCTGCGTGGAAAACCTCGCCGGTGAACGTGAAATTCCCGACCATCCATTGGTGGAACAGACCCTCGACGATTGCCTGCACGAGGCGATGGACAGCGAAGGCTGGCTGGCGTTGCTGCGGCGCATGGAACGTGGCGACGTGCGGCTGATCAGCCGTGATCTGCCAGCGCCGTCGCCGCTGGCGGCGGAAATCCTCAGCGCCCGACCCTACACCTTTCTCGACGATGCGCCGTTGGAAGAACGCCGCACGCAAGCGGTGCTCAACCGACGCTGGACCGATCCACAGTCCACCGACGACCTCGGAGCGCTGGATGCCGACGCGATTCAAGCGGTACGCGACGAGGCCTGGCCGGCACCCACTGGCGTCGATGAAATGCATGAGGCGTTGATGAGTCTTGCGTGCATCACCGATGCCGAGGCCCAGACTAATGCGCACTGGCTCGACTGGCTGAACGCCCTGGCCGACAGCGGTCGCGTCAGCCGCTTGCAGATCAACGCCGGGCAATCATTGTGGCTGGCACTGGAGCGGCTGACCTGCTTGCAGGCGATTTATCCACAGGCCACTTTGTTGCCGGCGCTGCAAGCGTTGCCCGGTTTCGATGAGGTTTGGGCGCCAGAGGAAGCCGTGCTTGAAGTGATCCGCGCACGACTCAGCGCGTTTGGCCCGCTGCCGCTCACCGCGATTGCCGAACCACTTGGATTGCCAGCGAATCAGGTCACCCAGGCGTTGGCGCAACTGGAACGCGAAGGCTATGTGTTGCGCGACCGCTTCACGCCCGGCGCAGGGGAGGAATGGTGCGAACGGCATCTGCTGGCGCGCATTCACCGTTACACGGTCAAGCGCTTGCGGCGGGAAATCGAGCCGGTGGCGTTGCAGGATTTCATGCGTTTTCTGTTCGACTGGCAACACCTGTCGGCGGCGACTCAAGGCCAGGGCAGCGCGGTGTTGCCCTCCATCGTCGGTCAGTTCGAAGGCTACCCCGCCGCTGCCTCAGCCTGGGACAGCGACATTCTGTCGGCGCGAATCAAAGATTACTCGCCGGGGTGGCTGGATGATCTGTGCCGCAGCGGCAAACTGGTCTGGACACGCCTGACCGCGCGCAACAAAGGAGCCGGCACGGCATTGCGCAGCACGCCGATTCTGTTGTTGCCGCGCAGTCAGGTTGGGTTGTGGAGCGGCTTGACCGAGCAGACACCGGTCAGCGAACTGTCACCCAAAACACAAAAGGTTCATGAGGCGCTCAGCCAACACGGCGCGCTGTTTTTCGATGAACTGATTCATGAAGCTCATCTGCTGCGCTCGGAACTGGAAATCGCCTTGCAGGAGCTTGTCGGGGCCGGATTGGTGAACGCCGATAGCTTCGCCGGATTGCGGGCACTGATTACCCCGGCCAGCAAACGCCAGAGTCGCAGCAGTCGACGCGGGCGTGGGGCGTTTGTCGGCGGGATGGACGACGCCGGACGTTGGGCCTTGTTACGCCGCCGGCCGGCCGCGCCGGTTGTGGATAGCCAACGTCCAGCGCCGACACCGACACCGACGGAGACACTGGAACACATCGCCATGACCCTGTTGCGGCGTTATGGCGTGGTGTTCTGGCGGCTGCTGGAACGTGAGGCGGATTGGTTGCCGAGCTGGCGCGAATTGCTGCGTACATTTCACCGGCTGGAGGCTCGGGGCGAGATACGCGGCGGGCGGTTTGTCAGTGGCTTGGCCGGTGAACAGTTTGCATTGCCCGAGGCCATTCCACTGCTGCGTGAAGTACGTAGGCGACCCCATGACGGGAGTTTGATCGCGGTGTGCGGGGTTGACCCGCTGAACCTTGCCGGAACGCTGTTACCCGGTGCGAAAGTACCGGCGTTGGCGAGTAATCGGTTGGTGTACCGCGATGGAATTCCGGCGGCGGCGGAGATTGCCGGCAAGCAACACTTTTGGCTGGAGCTGGATCAGCAAGCAGCTATTGAAATACGTAGTAAGTTGACTCGCCACTGATCGTTCCCACGCTCCGCGTGGGAATGCAACCAGAGACGCTCTGCGTCTCAAGAGCGGACGCGGAGCGTCCGGTGAGGCCATTCCCACGCAGAGCGTGGGAACGATCTGAAGAGTCACTGGGTACGCGGCTGATCCGGCATCAACACCGCCGAATGCTCCATCGCCACTTCGTCATCCTGCTCATCCACCTGCCGCTTGGGCATCAAAACCTGTTGTGGATAAGTCTGCGCGAAATGCACCCACGGGCAGTTATCCACAAGCTTTTTCAAACGCTGGTTGAATGCCCGACTCACCGCGTATTGACCTCCCGACACGGTGCGGAACTGCGCCGTCAGCACCACGCCATTGAGGTCCATTTTGTCGACGCCGAATACGTCCAGTGGCCCTTGCAGGTTGTACTTGAGAAACGGGTCGTCGCTGATCGAATGCCCGGCTTCGCGGATCAATTCAATCGCCTTGTCGACATCGGTGTCGTAGCTGAACTGCACCGAGAAGAACGCATAAGCGAATTGCCGGGACTGGTTGGTCACGGCCTTGATCTGGCCGAACGGCACCGAGTGCACAAAGCCCTTGCCATCGCGCAGACGCAGGGTGCGGATGGTCAGGCCTTCGACCGTGCCGGCATGCCCGGAATCGAGCACCACCCAATCACCAATCGACAAGGTGTCTTCGATGATGATGAACAACCCGGTGATGACGTCCTGCACCAGTTGCTGGGAGCCGAAACCGATGGCCAGCCCCACCACCCCGGCGCCGGCCAGAAACGGCGCGACGTTGATCCCAAGGTTAGCCATGGTGGTGATCGCACAGATCACCACCAGCAGGATTTTGATCGCATTGCGCAGCAGCGGCAGGATGGTTTTCACCCGCGTACTTGGCTGGCGTGCTGAGCGTTTGTTGACCGGTGGCTTCAGGGCTTCCTGAATCGTCGTGTCGAGCACCACCCAGACCATCCAGGTCACCAGGAAAATCAAACCGATGCGGCCCAGCGAATCACTGATCGCTCGCCCGACCGTATTGCTCATCGCGAATTCCAGGAGTGACACCCCCCAGATCCGCCCCAGGATATCGATGAACACAATCGCCATGCCGATCCGTAGCAACGCGTGTGAAAGGCTCAGAAAACGCTCTTTGTAGGCATTGCTGCGACGCGCCGCTTGCTCGCTGCGGGACTTGAAAAGGTGATGCAGTGACGTGCTGAGAAACACCGTCGCAATCAACAAGACGGTGGTGAACAATGCGCTGCGCAGCACCTGCTGATTGTCATCGCTGATGCTGACCAGATTGATGACCGAGACCATCACCATCAACAGGATCGGCCAGTACCACAGGCCGGAAAAAATCCGCAACGTCTCGCGCAATGCCGGCTGTTTGAGGCGCTGGGCCAGCGGCAGAATGCGGATCAGATGCGCGACCGGCCGGCGCATTTTGATCACCAGCAGACCAAAGGCCATCGAGGCGCCCAGACCGGTCAATACCGCCACGCTGCTGGTGAGATTGCTGCCCAACTGATGGGCAATCTGCGGACTGGTCAAAGCATCGCTGATGGCAACCAGAAAGCCGATTGCAAACAACGGCCGTGGGCTGAATTGACGAAGGATCTGCACCGCACGGCGTTTGTGGCCGGCATTGAACAGGACCACCAATGTCAGCACCAGCGAGGCGGCGAAGATGCCGCTGCTGGTGGCATAGGCGAAACACAATGCCAGGGCCCGGCCGGCGGACACTGGCAAGTAGTGGCTGACAATGATCGTCAACGGCAGGCTCACCAGCGCCGGAATGCTGTAAGGCAAGGCATAACCGAGCACTGCCCGACCGCGTTCGCGGGTGAGCAACAAACGATGCCGGCTCAGACGCGTGGCCAGCAGCCCGCCAAGCAGCCAGAGCAATGCAAAGACACCCGCCCACACGCCGGACAACAGCAGGAAATCCCCCGCCACGCTCCAGCTGGAACGCGCCGATGGATGATTGACCAGTTGATCGACTTCATCGGCTGCGCGATCTGCGCGCAGACGCCAGGCATCGACCAGTTCCTCGTTGAGATCAAGTTTACCCTCGACCTCATCGATGCTCGAACTGATCGCCCCCAGCAATCCACCCTGGACCAACGGCTGCGGGTGGGCCGCTGGTGTCGCGGCGGTGCTGGTCGCCGGCAAGCCCGGTATCGCCGCCGCTTGCAGGCCGACGCTAGCTGTCATGAGCAGTAGCGCCAGCAGTATCGCAGTCTTGAACTGATGCAAACGCAGTGCTCCTTTTGAATAGTCGTAGTAGGCGAAAGATCGCAGCCTTCGGCCGCGCCTACAAGCGTAAATCGGCTAAGCGCCTTGAAGGTCTCGAATCTTCGATTATTGCAGCCGGCTGATCAGTTGCGGCCAGACATCGCTCCCACAGGTAAATTGTGTAGGGCTGTACCGTCCGTAGCCCCGTCGAAACTTTCTCCCTCCCCTGGCAGTCATCAAAAGACGGGCTGCGCGAAGACCATCAAGCGGGAGGTGACATGGCGGCGATTCAAATAAGTAGTTCAGGCGGGTTCAAACGCCTGCGGGACGTCCATCACCCACTGGCAAGCTTCTTCGCATCCAGCGAATCCTTGGCCGAAGGATTGCGGCCATGAACGTTTCCGAGCCGCTCGACGCCGCCGATGATCCGTCGCCAACCCTCGCCGCCGTGCGCCGCTTCACGGTACTGACGGTCAACACACATAAAGGTTTTACCGCGCTGAACCGGCGTTTCATCCTGCCAGAGTTGCGCGAAGCAGTGCGCAGTGTGTCTGCCGACGTGGTGTTCTTGCAGGAAGTCCACGGTGCCCATGAACAGCATCCCACGCGCTACAGCAACTGGCCGGCGGTACCGCAATACGAATTCCTTGCCGACACCCTGTGGCCACAGTTTGCCTATGGCCGCAACGCGGTCTACCCGGCGGGTGATCATGGGAATGCGTTGCTGTCGAAATTCCAGATCATTCGCCACGACAACCTGGACGTCTCAATCAGCGGCCATGAAAACCGCGGCATCCTGCATTGCGTGCTGCGTCTGCCCGGTGACGGCCAGGAAATTCACGCCATCTGCGTGCACCTGGGGCTGCGCGAAACCCATCGAACCGAACAGCTCAAACTGTTGAGCCGACGCCTTTCGGAGTTGCCGGATGATGTGCCGGTGATCGTTGCCGGAGATTTCAATGACTGGCGCCAGCGGGCCGATGTGCTGCTCAAACCCTGTGGTCTGCGCGAAGTGTTCGCCGAACATCATGGCAAACCGGCACGCAGTTTTCCCGCACGAATGCCGGCATTACGACTCGACCGCATTTACGTACGCAACCTCAAGGCCAGCCGTCCGCAGGTATTGGCTGCACGCCCGTGGTCACACCTTTCCGACCACGCACCGCTATCGGTGGAGATCGAGCTATGAGCATCCCGTCGATGGAAAAAACCAGCGTGGAGCACTCTGCGGCCCCCCGGACGACCGGCAAACCCGGCGTGGTCGATGTCAACTATGGCTGGCAAGGCAACAACCGGGTCGAGTTGCTGGAAAACGGTGAAGAGTATTTCCCACGGGTGTTCGAGGCCATGCGCCAGGCCAAGACTGAAATCCTCCTGGAAACGTTTATTGTGTTCGAGGACAAGGTCGGTAACGAGATGCAGCAAGTGTTGATCGACGCCGCCCGGCGCGGTGTGCGAGTCACCGCCAGTCTCGACGGATTTGGCTGCGGCGAATTGAGCACCGAGTTCCTGGCCGCGATGAGCGAAGCCGGTGTGCACATCCAGATATTCGACCCCGCGCCTAAGCGTCTGGGCATTCGCACTAACTGGTTCCGCCGCCTGCACCGAAAGATCGTCGTGGTCGATGGAACGATTGCCTTCATCGGCGGGATCAACTTTTCCGCCGACCACTTGGGCGACTTCGGCCCCGAGGCCAAACAGGATTACTCCGTTGAAGTGCAAGGCCCGGCAGTGGCCGACATTCATCACTTCGCGCTGTTGCAATGCGGTCGCCCGGCCCGCGCCAAATACTGGTGGCAGCGACGCCGCCAACGGCGTTCGGAACTGGCCGTCAACGATCATGACGGCCAGGTTCGGCTGGTGTACCGCGACAATGGTGACCATCGCACGGATATCGAAGAGGTTTACCGGTTGGTGCTGCGCACTGCCAAGCGCCGGGTGGTGATCGCCAACGCTTACTTCTTTCCCGGTTATCGCTTGCTGCGCGAGATCCGCAACGCAGCACGCCGTGGCGTCGATGTGCGCCTGATTCTGCAGGGCCAGCCGGACATGCTGGTGGCCAAACTTGCTGCGCGCATGACCTATGACTATCTGCTCAAGGCGGGCGTGCAGATTCACGAATACTGCGAGCGGCCGCTGCACGGCAAAGTCGCGCTGGTCGACGAGGACTGGAGCACCGTCGGTTCAAGCAACCTCGACCCGTTGAGCCTGTCCATGAACCTGGAAGCCAATGTGTTGATCCGCGACCGTGCGTTCAACCGCACGCTGTTCGAACGGCTTGAACACCTGAGCGATAATCACTGCAAAGCCATGTGCGTCGACACCGCACCGCGCGGACGAATCTGGCACATGACGGTCGGCTTTCTGGTGTTTCACGTCCTGCGCCATTTCCCGGCCTGGGCGGGTTGGATGCCGGCACACAAGCCGCGCTTGAAAGCCTTCATCAAGCCGGCCGGGAGTGATGAACATGCCCCACGCTGAAGTCCATTCGACCACCCACGCCGAGCGCCCGGGAAAGTCTCGCTGGAGCCGCTGGAAACGACCGTTGACGATGCTGTTTTTCCTGGCGCTGATCGTCCTGTTGACGATGCTCGCCCAGCGCATCGAATGGGATGAAGTGTTCCACACCCTGGCCAATTTCAAGTCGCGCACATTGGTCATCGCCGCGGGGCTGACGCTGCTGAGTTTTCTGGTGTACGCCAGTTTCGATCTGATCGGCCGCACCTACATTCGCCAGGATTTGACGTGGAAACAGATCCTGCCGGTGGGGGTCATCAGCTATGCCTTCAACCTCAATCTGAGTGCGTGGGTGGGTGGCATCGCCATGCGCTATCGGCTGTACTCACGGCTGGGGGTGAGCAAGAGCAACATCGCAAAAATTCTCGGTTTGAGCCTGGCGACCAATTGGTTCGGCTACATGGTGATTGCCGGCACCGTTTTCAGCAGCGGACTGGTGCGCATGCCGCCGGGCTGGAAACTGAGTACCGGTGCATTACAAGGGGTGGGCGTGTTGTTGCTGCTGGTGAGCGCGGGCTATCTGGCCGCCTGTCGATTTTCCAGGCGTCGGGAGTGGGCCATTCGCGGGGTGGAAATCAACCTGCCTTCTCTGCGCATGGCGGTGCTGCAACTGGCACTGGGGGCACTGAACTGGTCGTTGATGGCGGCGGTGATTTTTACTTTGTTGCCGAGCAAGCTGGACTACCCGCTGGTGCTGGGGGTGTTGTTGATCAGCGCCATTGCCGGGGTCATCACACACATTCCGGCGGGGCTTGGCGTGCTGGAAGCGGTGTTTGTGGCGTTGCTGCAACATGAGGCTTCGCGGGGCAGTCTGGTGGCGGGGTTGCTGGCGTATCGGGCGATTTACTTCATCTTGCCGCTGTTGATTACGCTGGTGATGTATCTGCTGGTGGAGGCCAAGGCCAAGTCGTTGCGAATTTCCAGGAAACCCAAGTGATCGATGGTGACTGTGAGGGCGCTATCGCGAGCAGGCTCGCTCCCACATTTGGATCGCGGTCTGACTGTGGGAGCGAGCCTGCTCGCGATAGTCGAAAGAACACTGAAAATCTCAAGTCGATTGAATAATGCTCAACCGCTCACCCACAACCATTTCGGTAATCCAGTCCACCAGGATCGAGGTGTACGCCTGCTGTGAAACAGGCTCGCTCAGGGCGTGATCCGCGCCATCGATAATCCGGTGAGTCAGAGAGTGGGTCTGCTGGCAGGCCGCGCGGTAACTCATGATGGTCGCGTGGGGTACATAATCGTCGGTCTCGGATTCAACCAGCAGCACGTCACCCGTGAAATTCGAGCAGGCGTGCAACGCCCGGTTGCTGTCGGCACGGATCAACGTGCTGCGGTAATCGCGCAGGTCAATCTTGTCCAGATCACGTTTAGGCGTGTGCCAATGATCGTCTCGATACAGTGCCGGAACTCGCAACGCCAGCCAGCGCACCGGACGCAATGACGTCAGGATCGAGGCCAGATAGCCGCCGTAGCTGGTGCCGACCACGGCGATGGCCGAGGTGTCGAGCGCCGGGTGAGCGAGCAGCCGGTCATACGCCGCCAACAGGTCACGCAAGTTGTCTTCACGGGTGACTCGGGTCAGCGGGATTCCAGTGCCGCCAGTATGGCCGCGCAAGTCGAACGTCAGGCAGACGCAACCCAGACCGGCGATGCCTTTGGCCCGCTCCAGATCCCGTTCCTGGCTGCCACCCCAACCGTGCACAAACAGCACACCGGGCACCTTCGATTTGGGGCTGAGAAAAGTCCCGCTCATCTGTTCATCGTCGATGTCGATCTGAATGGTTTCGCTTCTAGCCGTCATAGGATTTAACCGTTACGTACTTGAGGAGAAAATCACCGTTTTCTGCGGGGCCACGGTACACCTCGATGGCGTCCGCCGGTAACGGTTGATCGATGTAGGTTTCCACCGAAGACACGCGAATTGCGCGCATCCCCGGATCGTTGACGAAGCTCTGCAACGCCGCCACTTCCGCGCTGCTGGCTCCGCCCATGCGCCAGGATTGCTCCAGCACGCCGCTGCGCTGTTTGCCGTTGCTGTCCAGGCCTTGGGCGATGTCGTAGTTGCGTCGCGAGGCGTAGAAGCCCGGATAGGCCTCATCCGCCGCGTTGTCGAACACCTGCGCCTGCTGGATCGCCAACCGCACATCGTCAGGCAAGGGTAGCTTAAGCAGGTCCTCGTAATACCCCGGCACCACCAACAGGTTGGAGCCGCCATACACCAACTCGCCCTGTCCGTCTTCAATCAAGTATTGCTCACCGCAGTAACTCAGCACGGTGTCGCCGATAAAACTCTGGCCGACACTGTGGGTAATCACATTGCCTAGGTCCTGTTCCAGCACCACGCCTTCGGTGAATAACTTGCTGGCGTCGGGTCTGGCGAGGATGGCGTCGAACTGGTCGAGACTTTCGATCACTTCCTGGCCGCGTCCGGCGCAAGCGTGTACAGGCTTGAGGCGGATCGGTCCGTTGTAAAGCAAGTGTTCGGCCGCGGGTCGCGCATCGTCGAGTGAGAACACGCTGAGGCCATCCAGCACCACGTTGCGTACGCGCTCGGAGAACAGCGTTGACCAGCCAGGCGGGGCGTAAGCATTTTTGTTGAGCAAGCCATGGCTGATGGCCTTGGTGCAGATGAAGTCGTGGTCGACATAACCGCCCCACAAATCTTCCGGCCCTCTTACGCCCACTTGTCGGGCGGCAGCGACGCCTACCAGCGTCTGGGTCGGCAGTACATAAAGATCGCGACCGTCATGCAGTTTTTGATCAAAACTACCGCCGTATTCAAGCCCCAGAATCTGCGCCAGCCAACGGGCCAGCGCGCGGTTGGTTTCGACTTCGTGCAGCGGTGCATCGGGATGCACGGAATGGGCGACCACCAGTTTTTTGCGGTTTGTTGGGGTCATGCGTCCCCCTTCAATTGGCGTTTGATGATTGTAGAAAGAGGGGTGCAGAGATCAGGCCAAGCGAGGCGCGCCGTAAATAACCTTAAAATCAGTTAGTTGTGAAAACGGTGATGGCACCAAGCCTGTTTCAATCTGCACGACCGTTGCTTCATCTCCTGCATTCTGCACGATTGAGCTACGCCCTCTCCCTCTGTGGGAGCCAGCCTGCTGGCGATGGCGGCAGCACATTCAACATAGATGTAGCTGCCAGATCGCTATCGCCAGCAGGCTGGCTCCCACAGGGATTTTCGGTGGTGCGGCTAGCGGGTTGCAGCCACCGGCGACACGCCAAATCGAGTCCGGTAATCACTCGGCGCCAGCCCGGTAATTTTCTTGAACGTCGTCCGAAACGCACTCGGGTCCTGATACCCCACGGTCCAGGCAATGTGATCGATGGTGCCGTTGGTGAATTCGAGCATTTCCCTGGCCTTGCCAACCCGCAGGTGCTGGCAGTATTCGGTTGGCTTGAGTCCGGTCGCCGCGCGGAAGCGACGCAGGAACGTGCGCTCTTCCAGCCCCGCCCGTTCGGCCATGGCCGTCAGCGACACATCGGTCGCCCCGGTACTTTGCAACCAATGCTGGACCTTGAGAATAGACGCATCGCCATGACTGAGAATGGGTGAAAAGTTGCTGCCGCACTCGCTCGCACTGTCGCTGTGCTCCACCACCAGAAACCGCGCCGTGCCGGTCGCAATGCTCGGCCCCAGCAAGCGGTCGACTAGGCGCAACCCCAACTCGGACCAGGCCATCAGCCCGGCCGTGGTGATCAGGTCGCCGTCGTCGACAATCGGCGTATCGGCCTTGAGCTTGATCGCCGGATAACGCTCGGCGAAGGCTTTGGCCGAGGTCCAGTGAGTGGTGGCGCTGCGGCCGTCGAGCAGACCACTTTCGGCCAAGAGAATCGAGCCCACGCAGACACCTCCCAGGGTCGCACCGCGAGCGTGTTGCTGACGAACCCATTGAAGCAACGCCTGCGGCACCTGACCGGCGTAAAAACTGGAAATCGACGGCGGGATCAACACGGCCACCAAGGCTGAGTCCGGCGCGGGATGACTGTCGTAGACCCGAACGGGAGCCTGATTGCCCTCCACCTGCCAATGGCTGACCCGCAAAAGCGGCAACCGCGCGGCCTGATGCTCGGCGGCGATCCGGTTGGCCACCCCGAACAGGTCCGTCAGTCCATGCACCGCCGCCATCTGCGCACCGGGGTAAATCAGCACACCCAGTTCGGCGATTGGCCTTTGTGCGTCCATTGTCAGTTTTCCCCCTTCTATTGTCGGTGCGGCCAATCCTCGGACGGCCTGCTAAACCCAATACTTCATTCCACACCCAACCCGCACTTCGAGGAATCAGTCATGGCCAAGCAAGCACTTATCGTAGTTGATATCCAAAACGACTACTTCCCACAAGGCAAGTGGCCGTTGGCCGGCGCCGACGCCGCAGCAGATAACGCCGTTCGTCTGCTCAAGGCCTTTCGTGAGGCGGGTGATTCGGTGGTGCACATCCGCCACGAATTCACCTCTGAAGAAGCGCCGTTCTTTACCCCCGGTTCCGAAGGCGCGAAGTTGCACCCCAAAGTGCTCAACCATGCGGATGAGCCGGTCGTCCTCAAACATTTCGTCAACTCGTTCCGCGAAACCGAACTAAAGTCGATCCTCGATGAGCAAGAAATCAAGGAACTGGTGGTGGTCGGCAGCATGAGCCACATGTGCGTCGACGGCATCACCCGGGCCGCCAACGACCTCGGTTACACCGTCACGGTCATCCATGATGCCTGTGCCTCACGTGACCTGGAGTTTAACGGCCTGACGGTGCCGGCGGCTCACGTCCACGCCGCGTTCATGTCGGCCCTGGGTTTTGCCTACGCCAGCGTGGTGTCCACCGACGAGTTCCTGAACCGCAATTGAACGCACGCCCAACGTAACTCACTGGAGATCATCGACATGGCTACTCTGACTAAACGCGAATTGAACATGCTCAACTGATTGTGTACCCAGGGGCGCCGCATGGGCTGACGGATACCCATAAAGAACAGGTGAATGCGGACATGCTGGCATTCGCCAAAGGCTGAGAAACACCCTGAAATATTACAGGCCCGCCTTGCTGCGGGCCTTTTCGCTTGCGGAAACAAAATCTCACGCGTGAGCCGTTGATGGTGTACTTCATTGGTTGTAGGGTTGCTCACGCGTGAGATGTTCACAACGGAGCCACCCCATGAAAAACCGCTCCCCGTCAGACCCGCCTCACGAGCCTGCTGTTACAGCAAAAAGCCCCAAGGGAGAGCGCTCGAAACCGTCCGTGAAAAAACCATCAAGCTTCTACATGAAGCAGATGCGTGCAGGCCTGGCAGCCGCCGGCTATGTGAAACACGAAACTTGGGTGCTTCCGGAAAACCGAAGCTTGCTCAAGCAAATGGAGCAACAGCTACGCCAACCGATTCTGGCTGGCTCATTCCTGTCGGAGAATGACATGAGCGCAAGCAACAACTGGAATATCGATAGCCTCTTCAATGCCCTCAAGGCCCTTGATGAGGTGGCTTCGCAAGAGATTACGCTTTCCCTGATCCAGAGTGCCGAACCCACCCTCAGGCTGGAGATGAACGAGTTTGGCGGACTGCCAATCCACATCGCCATCGCCGGTGAGCAGATCATCGTCGACACTGTTCTGGTCGACGTCGAGTCGATCAACGACGTGCCGGCGTTCAACGATGCCGTGCTGCGCAGCCGGGAAATGTTCCCGCTGTCCTCGATCGGTATCGAGTCCATGCCCAACGGCCAAGTCGTTTACAACATGTTCGGCGCGCTGAGTTCCGACTCCAGCCTGACCAACGTGGTGACCGAGGCGAAAACCCTGGTCGACAACGTCCAGCGTGCCATCGAAGCCTTCGAACGCTTCTTCAAGTAATTATCAGGAAAGGAAGATTCAATGACTCAGTCCATCTGGAGCAAGTTGTTCACCGCGTTGCGCGGCGGCGCCACCGAAGTGGGCGAATCAATCGTCGACCAACAGGCCTTGCGCATCCTCGACCAGGAAATTCGCGATGCTGACAGCGCGCTGGCCAACGCCAAGCGTGAACTCGTCACCATCATGGCCAAGCACAAACTGTCGGCCGACCGCGTCAGCGAGCACAATGCCAAAATCAAGGACCTGGAATCCAAGGCCATGGCCGCGATCCAGGCCAAACGCGAAGACCTGGCACTGGAAGTAGCCGAAGCGATTTCGACCCTGACCAACGAACTCGATGTCGAACAAAAGCAGGCCAGCGAATTCGGTGGTTACGCGGACAGCATGCGCAAAGACATCACCAAGGCCGAAGCCCGTATCAAAAGCCTGCGCCAGCAAGTAGACATGGCCAAGGCGCGCGATAGCGTACAGAAAGCCCAGGTCAGCGCATCCATCGCCAGCGGCGGTGCCAACGGCAAGCTGGAAACCGCCGTCGGTACACTGAACCGTTTGCAGGCCAAGCAGCAGCAACGCGCCGCAGAACTGCAAGCGCAGGACGAACTGGCCGACGCATCGACCGGCAACGACCTGGAGCGCAAACTGCGCGAAGCCGGCATCACGCCGAACGAAGGCAGTGCCAACGCGATCCTGGAACGCCTGAAGCAAAAATCGGGCGAGTAATCGACCCCGTAACACTCCAAAAAGAAGGTTACCCAATGCCGATCGGCTAAGCCATAACGCAATCTGTAGCAGCTGGCGAAGCCTGCGTTCGGCTGCGAAGCAGTCGTAAAATCTGAGTTTGCGGTCTTCCTGAAACACCGCCTCGTCTGACTTTACGACTGCTGCGCAGCCGAACGCAGGCTTCGCCAGCTGCTACAAAAAATGGCGTTACTGCAGAAATTACTTAACTGATCGGGCACTAGCATTGATTGCCCTTTTTTTTTCGAGTTGAGGTCAAGGATGGATGCCCTGAAGGGTTTCAAGATAATCGCCGGTCTGGCCATCTTCATGATCGCGCTGCAAGTGATCAATGCAGCGACCGGCTACAGCCTTATGGCATTCGGCCTGATCCCGAGAAACGTGCATGGACTGCTAGGCATCGTCACGTCACCTTTTTTGCACGCGTCCTTCTCGCACCTGAGCGCCAACCTGGTGGCCTTTTCGGTACTGGGTACGCTGGTGATGATCGACGGGCTCAATCGGTTCATGGCTGTGAGTGCCATCATTATTTTGCTGGGCGGCTCGCTGGTCTGGCTGTTCGGTTTTGCAGGCGTACACATCGGCGCCAGCGCCTGGGTTTTCGGGCTGTGGGCGTACATTCTGTCGCGCGCCTGGTTCCACAAGAGCTGGGGCAACGTGATCACGGCGGTTGTCGTAGCCGTGTTTTATGGCGGCCTGATCTTTGGCTTTTTACCTCGGCGGGGTATTTCATTTGAAGGCCATCTATTCGGGGCATTTGCCGGTTTCATAGCCGCCAAAGTACTGTTATCCGCGCCTCGCAGCAGGTTTAATGCCGCCGGGTAAACGCACTTGTGCACTCAGACGCCAACGCGATTACTTCGCCAGGAATGAGTACCCCTACGGAAGTCAGGGCCCCCATGTCGATTTTTCTTTTATTGCGTATGTACGCCTCGTCTCTCTTTCACCGGTTCGGCTGGGCGGGCCTGGTGATTGCGTTAGGCGTACACCTGACCACGGCCTGGCTGGGCCTGGTGTATCTGGGCGAACAACACCTGACTGCCCCCGCCACGTTTACTTACTTCTATCTCACCACCACGTTGACCGTCGGCTATGGCGATCTCACACCACAGACATCCGCCGGGCGAATTTTCGTGGCGACCTGGATCATGCTCGGCGGCATTGCGCTACTGACAGCGGCCATTGGCAAAACCACCAGCAGCGTTATCGATGCATGGAGAAAAGGCATGAAGGGCAAAGGCGATTTCACTGGCAAAGTCGGCCATACGGTTCTCATCGGCTGGGAAGGTGCGACCAGTGAGCGGGTCATTCAGTTGTTGTTGCAGGACGAAACCTCCAACGACAACCTGATCGTGATTTGCGATTGCACCCTTGAAGAAAACCCGATGCCGGGCAAGGCAGAATTCATCAAGGGTGAAAGCCTCTCCTCAGCAGCCGTGTTGCAGCGCGCCGGTGTTCCGGGTGCCGAACGTGTGCTGGTGCGCACCCCGTCAGACGACTTGACCCTGGCCACCGTGTTGGCGGTCAATCAACTGAACCCCATCGGGCACGTGGTCGCGCATTTCAATGAAAGTGAAATCGCCGCGCTCGCCAGCGCCTACGCCCCCAGTCTGGAATGCACCTCAAGCATGGCCATCGAAATGTTGGTGCGTGCCTCTCAGGACCCTGGCTCCTCAATGGTCATCAATGAGTTGTTGTGCGTGGGCGAAGGCGCCACCCAATACTTGATGAAACTGCCCGAGACGTATCAGGCCACTTTTGGCGATCTGTACACGCAATTGAAAGAACGCCACAACGCCACCCTCATCGGCTATCGCGCCAAAGGTATGCAACAACCATGGATCAACCCGCCCATCGCCACACGCATAGAAGGCGGCGAACTCTTTTACATCGCGTCCACTCGCCTCAAGGAAATTTCCAATGGGATGGTTTAAACAGTTGATGGGGCTTGAGGCTCCGAACATGGACACAAACACCCCGTCGAAATGGACCGCCAACGACACCTCGCCGGTCACCGGCCCGCTGGGTCTGGCATTGGGCAAGGGCGTGATGTTCGACACCAGCCTGAGGTTGTTGCTCGACGGCAACACCACGGTAACGATCCCGGGTTCCCAGCAGATCTGGAGCGCCGGCACTATCGATCTCGGGCAGTCGACCTGGCTGTCCCGCTATTACATGAACGATGAAGACTACTGGTTGCAAGTGCACACCACCGGCGCTATCGACGGACAGGTCGAGTCGGTGATCCTGTTCAATTACCTCAGTTACATCACCATCAGCAGCGAAGCGGAACTGCGTCGGCTGGCCGGCCCACAAAGCCCGATCGGGCTGCCGACCTACACCCACAACGGTGTCGAATACACCCGCGAATGGGGCACCGAGAATGGCCAGACAGAACTGGTGGCGCTGAGCGAACAGCTGAAAAACCCGGATGAGTCCTACAGGGTCGAGCACCGTTCGATGCTGTACGCCCGCGAAACCGGCCTGACCGATCGCCGGGAATTCCTGCTGTTTTCCGTCGAGGAAGACGCCGAAGGCACCATCAGTTTGAGCACGTCGCTGGGTATCTCGCTGTACACCACCGACCTGAACACTTTTTAACAAGGAAGACGTCCATGCTAGAAGCACTCTCCATCTCCCTGAACCCGGCGGCCGTGCTCGGGTTTGTTTCGTACATCCTCGGCGCCGCCCTGCTCTTCGCGCTGTTCCAGTTCATCTACACCCGCATCACACCGCACAAGGAGTTCGAACTGATCCGTTCGGGCAACGTGGCGGCTGCGATTGCGCTGGGTGGCGCCATCATCGGCTTCGCCATTCCGGCCAGCAATGTGATTGCCTATTCGATCAGCCTCCTGGACTTCGTCGTCTGGGCGGTGATCGCCGCTTTTGTACAACTGCTGGCGTTCCTGATGACCAGCCTGGTGCTGAAAGGCACCTCGGAGCGCATCAAAAAAGGAGAAATCGCGGCGGGTATCTATGTCGCGGCAGTGGCCATCAGCGTCGGCATGTTGAATGCCGCGTGCATAACCCCTTCCCAGAATTGATTGCGCAGCGGAGCCCCTGATGAAACGAAGCAAGTACGTTCAGCTCTCGCTGGCAGCATCGGTCGCCATGGCGATATCCGGTTGCGGGCCAACGGAAAAAACCTACCCGTTGCAGAAGAAGTACAACTTTCAGTCCGTTCAGCAATGCGCCGATGAAAAACTCCCGGTGGACGTCTGCTCGGACGCCTACATGAGCGCCATGGCCGAGCATCGCCGTATTGCGCCGGTGTATGACAGCCAGGCTGATTGCGATGCCGACTTCGTCGCCGACTGGTGCCAACAGGACTCGGCCGGCAAGTTCATCCCCAAGCTCGGCGGCTTCGAGCTCACAGCCGATGGCCAGGTGACGCAATCCCAGGTAGACGCCGCCCAGGCGCAACTTCCCGCTTCGCAAGCCAACACCGGCGGTTCGGGATTCTCCACCAGCAGCCTGCTGACCGGACTGTTGATCGGCAACATGCTGAGCAACAACCGCAACAGCTATTACTCCCAGCCGGTCTACCGCTACCGCGATAATCGCGGCAACTACGGCACTTCAACGCTCAACCAGCGCATTGCCAACGGTTCTACGTTCAACCGGTCCAACCAGGCAAAGTACGGCGGCAGCTACACCAATTCCATCAGCAAATCGGCCAGCAAGCCGGTTTCCGTTTCCTCGTCGACGTCGCGTGGCGGCTTTGGCAGCAAAGCCAGCGCACGCAGCGGCTGGGGCGGCGGGTCGAGCAGTTAAGGAAACCAGGCCATGAAGAAGATTCATTGCGCAGAGCGTCATGACTGGAAACAAACCGCCGAAGGTCTCGGCTTTCTGTTCCACACCATCGACGGTGAACCTTATTGGGACGAGAGCGCGTATTACCAGTTCACGCTCAAACAGATCGAAAGCGACCTGGAAGACCCGACCACCGAAATCCATGAGATGTGCATGGACCTGGTGGCCCGGGTGGTGCAGAACGAGGAGTTGCTGGAGCGCCTGAGTATTCCCCCGGCGTTCTACGACATGATTCGCACTTCATGGCTCGAAGGCCACCCGCATCTGTATGGGCGCATGGACTTTTCCTACAACGGCACCGGGCCGGCCAAGTTGCTGGAACTCAACTACGACACGCCGACCAGCCTGTATGAGGCGGCGGCGTTTCAATGGGGCTGGCTGGAGCAATGCATCGAACGTGGTTTGCTGCCCAGGAACGCCGACCAGTTCAACAGCATCGACACCAAGCTGCATCAAGCCTTCGCACAACTGCAACTCAAGAAACCGTTCTATTTCGCCTCGATGAAACACTCGGTCGAAGACAAGGGCACCACTGATTACCTGCGGCTGGTCGCGGAGAAGGTCGGCATCGAATCACGCCACATCGATATCGAAGACATCGGCCTCACCAATGACGGACGTTTCGTCGATCTGGAGGATCGCTGGATCCCGCACCTGTTCAAACTGCACGCTTGGGAATTCATCTTCCACGAGCCCTTTGGCGCCGCGATTGCCCGGAGCGATACGCAGTTTTTCGAGCCGGCCTGGAAATCCATTATCTCCAACAAAGGCATCCTGCCGTTGCTGTGGGAATTCAACAAAGGCCACCCCAACCTGCTCGCGGCGCACCTGGATACCAATCCGGACAAAGCAGTGCCCAAGGGTTGGGTGCGCAAACCGTTCTTCTCCCGCGAAGGCGCCAACATCGAGCTGCAAACCGCCGATGGCCTGATCGTGAAAGAGGTCGGGCCCTACACCGATGCGCCGTTTATCCTTCAGGAATTCGCGCCGCTGCCCAAGTTTGGCGACAGCTATACGCTGATTGGCTCTTGGGTGATTGGCGATCAGGCGGCCGGGATTGGCGTGCGGGAAGACAACAGTTTGATCACCAAGGATTCGAGTCGGTTTTTGCCGCACCTGATACTTGACTGACCCATCCATCGCCGGTGTGCACATATAGTAAGACGCCCGCAAGACATACGCCTGAAAAGCCGGATAATAGCTGCCAATTCGTCTAGCCCGTTATTCTGGTAATCCCCCATGGAAATCAAGGTCAACTTTCTCGACAACCTTCGGCTTGAAGCAAAGTTCGATGACTTCACGGTGGTGGCCGATCAACCTATCCGCTACAAGGGCGATGGCTCGGCACCGGGTCCGTTCGATTACTTTCTGGCGTCATCGGCTTTGTGTGCGGCTTATTTCGTGAAGCTGTACTGCGACACTCGCAGTATTCCCACGGAAAACATCCGCCTGTCGCAGAACAACATTGTTGATCCGGAAAACCGCTACAACCAGATTTTCAAGATTCAGGTCGAGTTGCCGGCGGACATCTCCGACAAGGACCGCCAAGGCATCCTGCGCTCCATCGACCGTTGCACCGTGAAGAAAGTGGTGCAAGCCGGGCCTGAGTTTGTGATCGAAGAGGTGGAAAACCTCGACGCCGATGCCCAGGCATTGTTGATGCCTGCATCCCATTCAGAGGCGCACACCTATATCTCGGGCAAGGACCTGCCGCTGGAGCAGACCATCGCCAACATGTCGGCCATTCTGGCGGACCTGGGGATGAAGATTGAAATCGCCTCGTGGCGCAATGTCGTGCCCAATGTGTGGTCGCTGCACATCCGCGATGCGCACTCGCCAATGTGTTTCACCAATGGCAAAGGTGCGACCAAGGAAGGCGCGTTGGCATCAGCATTGGGCGAGTTTATCGAGCGACTCAACTGCAACTTCTTCTACAACGACCAGTTCTGGGGCGAGGACATCGCCAACGCGCCGTTCGTGCATTACCCGGATGAGCGCTGGTTCAAGCCTGGTCGTAAAGATGCGCTGCCCACCGAAATTCTCGACGAGTATTGCCTGAAGATTTACAACCGCGACGGTGAACTGCGTGGCTCTCATCTGATCGATACCAACTCGGGCAATGAAGAGCGCGGCATCTGCTCGCTGCCGTACGTGCGCCAGTCGGACGGCGAAGTGGTGTATTTCCCTTCCAACCTGATTGAAAACCTGTTCCTCAGTAACGGCATGAGTGCCGGTAATACGCTGGCCGAAGCCCAGGTGCAGTGCCTGTCGGAGATCTTCGAGCGCGCCGTAAAACGCGAAATCATCGAAGGTGAATTTGCCCTGCCGGATGTGCCGGCCGAGGTACTGGCGAAGTACCCCGGGATATTGGCCGGTATTCAGGCACTGGAAGAGCAAGGGTTCCCCGTGTTGGTGAAGGATGCATCCTTGGGCGGTGAATTCCCGGTGATGTGCGTCACTCTGATGAACCCGCGTACCGGCGGTGTGTTCGCCTCCTTCGGCGCGCATCCGAGCCTGGAAGTGGCACTGGAACGCAGCCTGACCGAATTGTTGCAGGGACGCAGTTTCGAAGGCCTCAACGACCTGCCCCAGCCGACGTTTGAAGGGCACGCGGTGACCGAGCCGAACAACTTCGTCGAGCACTTTATCGACTCCAGCGGCGTGGTGTCGTGGCGCTTCTTCAGTTCCAAATCGGATTACGAATTCGTGGGGTGGGACTTCTCCGGCCAGGGTGAAAACTCGAATGCCGAGGAAGCCGCGACCTTGTTCGGCATTCTCAAAGGCATGGGCAAGGAAGTGTACATGGCGGTCTACGAGCATATCGGCGCAACGGCATGCCGCATCCTGGTGCCGGACTACTCGGAAATCTATCCGGCGGACGATCTGATCTGGGAGAACACCAACAAAGCGCTGTTCTTCCGCGCCGATATCCTGAACCTGCATCGCCTGGACCAAGACGAACTGCAAGCGCTGGTTGAGCGTCTGGTGGAAAGTGAGCTGGACGACTACACCGATATCACCTCCTTGATCGGCATCGAGTTCGACGACAATACGGCCTGGGGTCAGCTGACGATCCTGGAGTTGAAGCTACTGATTTATCTCGCCTTGCAGCAATATGAAGAGGCGAAAGAAGCCGTAGAAATGTTCCTGCAGTACAACGACAACACGGTTGACCGTGGCTTGTTCTACCAGGCCGTCAATGTGGTGCTGGAGATGAAGCTGGACGAAGACCTGGAACTGGAAGACTACGAAGCCAATTTCCGCCGGATGTTTGGCAGCGAGCGCACGGACGCCGCCATCGGATCGGTAGACGGTAGCGTGCGCTTCCATGGCTTGACGCCAACCAGCACGAAACTGGAGGGGCTCGACCGGCACCTGCGGTTGATCGAGAGCTACAAGAAACTGCATTCGGCACGGGCCAACGTGACTGCGTTATCGAGTTAAACGGCGCCCACAAAAAAAGCGAAGCCAGATCACTGGCTTCGCTTTTTTTGTTACTGACTGGATAGCCGCTTTTTAGAAAGGGGGTGCTGATAAAACCAACTAACTTACTGATAAATATTTGTTTTTAGTGGAAAAATCCAATTTTAAATAGGTTTTTGTAAAGCAAGATGAGTCCTGCATGGGCGCAGCAAGCAGGCCCATGCGAGTGTAAAGCAGCAAGCATGCCCTCTGTAAAGCAAGGCGTACCCTTTATTTGAGCAAAGTCGGCACGGATAAAAACTCAGCGTAAAGATTTTTGTAAAGTGCTTTTCTTCCTACAGCACTGCCGGTCGGCATAGAGTCGGCAGCCATGCTCACGGATACGGGCTTTAGACTATTTAGTACCTATCATCGGATGGGACGCCTACTTCCTCGGGAGCTATGCGCGATCGTTGTTGAGATGACGCCTGCTGACCCTGCCCAAGCGATAGAAATACGCCTGCTGTTGACCCTGATCGAGGGAGGGGCCGGTCAAGTGAACATGCGCAGAAGCTGCGGGATGGTGGGCCATGCTCTTTTCAATCAACTGCGCAGGTTTGTCAGCGGTGACCGGAGCCCTTTCACAGCCGCGGCAACCGTAGACCTTGCGGATATGTTTTATGACCCGGATTTGCATCGGCACGACATCCAGCTGCTCGCTGGTTTCTTCACTCACCACATGCTTGCGGCAACCGCAGGCACACGTCAGTTCGTGTTCAGGCAGTTCGTGGATGACTTCGATACGCGGCAGATTAGCCGACAGAGGCTTACGCTTACCACGACGTGGAGTCGGAGCGTCAACCTCTTCGTCGACGTCGCCGACCAGAGTCATCGGCTCGCTTTCAGGTTCGTTGAACAGCGCCAGTTGCGGCGTATTGGGTTCAACGGTTTGTTCGCACTTGCGACCGAATAAACGGTCGCGCAAAAGCTTGATCTGTTCTTTCAGGTCGACGATATGAGTCTGATAAGCCTCCGCCGTTACCTGCTGACGACTGAATGCCTCAAGCAACATTTGCTTGAGCAAGGCTGGGTCATCAGGGTATCCGATCCATGAACCACAC
>NZ_AKJS01000110.1 GCF_000282215.1 Pseudomonas sp. GM21 | reverse complement strand
CATTTCCATGCTGATCACCCTGGGTTCTCCTGCTCAAAAATTGAGCAGAAACAGTTGAACACCTGGGTCAGTTTTCAGTCGGCAGAACAGCCTTTACTGGGTCAGTTTTCGGTCAGCGGCAACATTATAAACACTTGAATGTGCCAAGGTTGAACCAGCGGCGTACCCCTTCACGCACCCCTAAAAGAGAAAGTACCGCGAGGCGATTCAGTCATTGAACAAAAATGCTTGCGCACCGATAAATAACACTGTATAAATAATCAGGTGTACAATAGTATTTAAGAGTGTTATGAAAAAATCCCTTGCCGCTTTGTCCTCCCTCGCCTGCTTCCTATTCATGCCTATGCTGGTGAGTCTCGTAGTTCTTCTGAAACGAAACAATTTTCTCTCTGCCAGTACTGAAATACCGGACTGGATAGCGCTCTTTTTGAACTGGCGACTTTCCGCAGGGACCTTTTTAACCTCATTGTTGATTGGCATGTGCGTATGCGCGCTGCTGATGGGGGATCAAGCGATTAGACTTCGTCTCGGCAAGGCTCGCACAGCAACCAGAGAATGGTTCGTTTTTTTTGCAGGCTTTTTGAAAAACAATTTTTTGTTCTGGGCGGGTAACTTCTTTGCCTACAGCCTGGCAGCATGGTCTCTCGACTTTGTAGAGCCGATTGCGTGGCTGCCGGTGTACGCGGCATTGGTGCTCCTTTGCGCGGCTGCGATTGATGTCTTCAGCAAGAAAATTGACGACCAACTATTCGCGGCTGGTAACGATTGATCTTTCCTGCCACACGCCTTAGCCGCAACGCACCGGTATTCCCGTCCGGCTTCACAGCCATTGGCAATGTTTAGTTTGGGTTTTAAACGCGTCTGTTCTCAGAACGGCGCGTTCGGCGTCTTCTTTCGCGGCTGTCCGAGATAAAGTTCGATCAGATTATTGGGCAAAAACGAGCATCTAAGACGGCATTCTGCCTCTGAAATCACATTGGTCGGTCCACCTTCCTTCGTCGGACCGATATGGGCCAATGTCCGACTTCCCAGATCCCTTTACCCACTCGTATTCAACTATTGACCCGCCTCCATATCGCGACCAGCCAGGCCCGCGGTAACGAGCATTTCGTGACGGGCATTAACTGGCTATTTCGACCAATGCTAACCGTCAGCTATGGGTAGTAGACGGCCACCCGCGGACGTCCGCTCCTGACCGATGACTGCCTGACGTCACCGGCAGCAATGGGCAGCCCTCCACCGTCATGTTTACGAAGTGCAGGTAAAAACCGATGGAATCGGTGGTCAGATCGAAATGCAAACGCTCGGTCAAGTGCAATGCAAACGAGTGGTCAGTACCAATGCAATCAGGTGGCCAAATGGAGTGCAATTTCGCAATACGAGACAAACAAGAAAATATTTGTGGAGTACACCCCGAAGAGTAGTGTCTGAGGGCTTCGCCCAAGACGTGCTCAGGGTCCGCTTGACTTGGTCAAGCTGATATATTCCTCTAGACTCGATACTTCGGGCGTCTCTCTCGGCATCCTCTCAACATGTTCGTGCATCAACAGTGGGGGGACAACTGGGGGGATAAGGCCGAAAACACGTATAAATATCCAAATAAATCAATACATTACTTACAAAACAAAGCCGCCCACAAGCCGGCTTTTTAATGCCTGAAAGAAAGCACCCCTCATCCGAAAATTCTAAATGAGGGGTTGTCGAGCCAAGGACGCAATTGGTACCGTAACGACAAACGTCATTACAGGTGCCTCGCCATGGCTTCCATCAACATCCGCATCGACGATGAACTCAAGCAGCGTTCTTTTGCCGAGCTGGAAAAGCTCGGGGTAACTCCCTCTGAGCTTCTGCGCCAAACACTTCAATACGTCGCCGAGCGCGGCAAGTTGCCATTCAAAGCAGCATTACTCAGCGAAGAGGATGAAGCGCTCATCGCCGTGGTCACCGAACGTCTTGCCGCCCCTCAGCGAGTCAAGGTAAATCTGGATGACCTATAGCCTTGAATTTGATCGGCGCGCATTAAAAGAATGGAACAAACTGGGCGATACGTTACGCCAACAGTTCAAGAAAAAACTTTCTGAAGTACTCGAGAACCCTCGTATTGAAGCCAATCGGCTTCGCCAGCTACCAGATTGCTACAAGCTGAAACTCCAGCGCCGGCTACCGCCTGATCTATCAGGTTCTGGATCAAGAAGTCGTAGTTTTCGTAGTTGCGATAGGAAAGCGCGAGCGGGAAGCTGCTTATCAAGACGCGCAGGACCGAATTAGTCAGCAGCCTGCTGACTAATTCGATTTTGCGTGCGACTTTTGTGGCTGCTTGCACTGGATGGCAATTAAATCACCCTCAACACTTCACCGAACCGCTTGCACAATATCCCCGCAAAAAATATCGACGCTGCCATCCTCGGGGGTCGTACGCACAAGGATGGAGTATTTTCCGGACAACAGGTCCGGCAGGGGAATTGGCGCACTTCGGTAAAAAGTCCAACCGGCTTCAGCTGCGCGTTGAGTAGTAATCCTGTCGTTCATGTCGTAGGCGACCGGGCCGGGTTGTTGGCAGCTGCCTTTATTGACAAAGGTAAAGATGCGCAACGGCAGGGTGGTGCCATCTGGAACGCCGGAGAGATAGAAGTCGAAATTGGTTTCACCATCCACAGCGTTCAACGTCGCATTGGCGATCTGCCCGGCATTCTTTTGAGTGGCTTTCAAAGGAACGGTGATCGTATGGTCAGAAGAACTGGTGCAGCCAAAGAGACTTGCGGTGAGCAATAGTGCTGTCAGTGGAGTGCTGTAATTCATTGGCAACCTCTATCGGTGGAAGAAGTGCGCGGGGAAATGTGGGTATAGCTCATTAACATCGTGCTGCACTTACCCCGCCACGCGATGAAGCAGCACCCCATACGATTGCAGAAACTCCACCGTGCCGTGGAATATCAAGCCAACCCCCATGGCAGAGACGAAGAACCCGACTATTCGTGTGGCGGCATCGATACCTTGCGGGCCGATTTTCTTGAGGATGACTTGAGCGTAGGCCAGTGACAAATAGGTGGTGAACATGACGGCGCAAAGGGCCAGCGCCACCACGGCGAACGATATCACGACCCGATCGGCCTCCTTGATGGTGCTGGTCAGTCCGATCACGGTGGCAATCGCACCGGGGCCAAACATGATTGGCATGGCCATGGGGATGAAGGACACATCCTGATCAGTGTCGTGGTTAGTTGGAATCAGGGTGCTGTTGGGCGACGGCGCGAACAGTTCAAAACCGATACGCATCAGAATTATCCCGCCAACCACTCGAATCATACTCAGTGGCACCTCGAACAGACGCAGTAGCAGGTTGCCGAAAATCAGGAAAAAGAACATCAGCAGTAATGCATAGATGCAAGCTTTACGTGCCACCCGGCGGAGCTCGGCATTGTCCTTGCCTTGCAACAAACCAAGGAATACGGGTATCGCCTCCAAGGGATTGATGATGGCCAGTAACGTGGTGAACATACCGATAAACAACGTGAAATATGAGTTCATGGCGCACCCTCGATTGCAGACCGTTTTACATCACCATAGCGGATGAGAAGCGATGAGCTCGTCAGGGACTTGCTCTGCCGCCAGGACTGGCAGGGTTGAACTCCATCGTCACTGAGATATCTGAGGTGCGTGGCGTCCAGACACCCGGTAAAACTAGCTTAAAAACGGGTAACTGGAGGGCGGAACCGGTTTGAATAGCAACTATTACCAAACCACCTACACTTGATCCCCAACTGACTGCTGTAGTCATTGGCAAAGTGAGCAGCCATGTAACCACCAATGATTTACCAATCCAACCATGGGTAATCATCATGAAATTCATGATTTTGGTGCAGCGTACCTGGAGCTCCGTCATCTCTGCGAACCGTCCAAACGGCCATGTCAGGCGACGTTTTGGTTCACCCCTTGCGGTACTTGGGCTGAGTTTGCTTGCTTCGACGGCAGTGTTTGCTGCCGACCCGTTGCCTTCGTGGAATGAAGGGCCGGCCAAGCAAGCCATCGTAGAGTTCGTCAAGGCAACCACCCAGGAAGGCGGTGCTCAGTTCGTAGCGCCGGCCGAGCGCATCGCGACCTTCGACCAGGACGGCACCTTGTGGGTTGAACACCCAGCCTATAGCCAATTGTTCTATATCCTGAGTCGCGTGCCTGCCGTCGTCGAGGCAAGGCCAGAGCTGGCTAAATTGGAACCCTTCAAGACAGTGATGTCGGGGGACCGTGCCGCCATGGCGAAACTGACCCTTGATGATTATCTCAAAATTGCCATGGTGACCCAGAGCGGCATGCCCACGGATGAATTCAAGCAGCAAGTCCATGACTTTCTGGCCAAAGCCCGCGACCCTCGCTGGAAGCGCCCTTTCACCGAGTTGACCTACAAGCCGATGAAAGAAGTGATGCAGTACCTGCGTGACAATGGCTACAAAACCTACATCGTCACCGGCGGCGGACAGGACTTCGTTCGCGCCTATTCCGAAGAGACCTATGGTGTACCTCCAGAACAGGTCGTCGGCAGCGCGGCATCCACCGAATACACCTACGACAAAAACGGCAAACCCGAGCTGATCAAGTTGCCCAAGATTCTGCTCAACGACAATGATGCGGGCAAGGCAGAGAACATTTACCTGATGGTCGGCCGTCAGCCTCAAGCAGCCTTCGGCAATTCCACCGGTGACAAGCAAATGCTGGAGTACACCAAAGCCGGCAAGGGTGCGCGACTGGCGATGTTGGTGCTCCATGACGACGCCGATCGCGAGTACGCCTATGGCCCGGCACAAGGATTACCGGATACCAAAGTGGGCACCTTTACCGAGTCGTTGTATAACCAGGCGACCAATGAAGGCTGGACTGTGATCAGCATGAAAAAGGACTGGAAGACGATTTTTGCATTCGAGTGAAATGCCGCTGTAGTTGAATGGGTGATTGTCCAGCAGCCCGTTGGACAATCACTTCCTCATGGATAGCTGAACGATTTCACCAGCGTCAGTTCTCCCACAGCCCGCATCGGCACCAGAAACGTCTCCATCTTCTCGCTCGGCGTTCCTTCCTCGGTAATCACCGTCACCTGCGCTGTTGTCAACGGTTGGACCGCCTCCTCTTGCCCCTCGTCATCGCTGCGATAGCCACCGCCAAAGTAGTTCACGTAAACCAGATACTGCCCTTTGATCGGCGCCGGCATGGCGAAGATCTCCGGGCCATACCCGGTCGTCACGTCAACATCCAGCGCCGCACCATTAGGCACAACACGATCCCCGTACCAGATGTGCGCCCCATCCGGCGTAATCAGGTGCAAGTCCAGGTCCGTGTTGTCGCTGTCCCACGACAACAACACCCGCAACTTGGCCGGCGTGGCACCACCACCGGCATTGAGAAATTGCGTGCGATGCCGTTGCTGGCCATCAGGGCTGCGCACCTCAACGCTGTTGCTGCCATTGGGAAACGAGAACGGGCGATCAAAGCGACCCGTCGAGTCGATTTTCAGTGGCATGCTCACGCCGTTGACGATCAATCGACCGGGCTCCGCAGATTTGGGCGTGGATTTGATCTGGCCGCTGATGCGCGCCGTGTTGGCCTGGCCCAGCGGGGTGTTCACCGAGGAAGCCGGGTAGTTGACAGTCTGGCGGAAGTTTTCACCTCCGCCTTCAGGCGCGCCGGTGCGCCAGCCGCCGACGGGGGTGTCGAGTTTGACGGCGGCGTCGGTCGCAAAAATCGTCGGCAATACGCAAAAAGAACAAAGGAACAGGATGACCTGTGGATAACGGAGTTTCATGGCCTATTCCAGCAAGAGGTGGCGGGCGAGCCCTTCGATGTAGGTTTCATCCTGGCCGTTGGGGTGTGCTTCGAAGGCCAGGTGCAGGTATTCGTGGGTCAGGTCGAGGCGATCTTGTAGCGACAGCACGCCGCGCACATAAATGCGTTGGCGTTCGCGGTCGACGTAGGGACGGCCGAAGGCCAGGCGGCAGACGGCGAAGGTGCTGACATCGTTGTAGCCGACCTCGCTTTCCAACTGCGCACGCCAGCCGCGGCGCTGGGTTTGCAGCCAGTTTTGCGCGGCGGGTAGCGCTTCGCAGGAGGCGACGGGGTTGTCCCAACGGCTGAGGCTGGCGCGTGGGTAGGCGTGCAGCAGGATGGCGTCAAAGCGTTGGCCGGCGTTGGCTTGTTCGACGGCTTGCTGCCAGGAGAGTTTGTCCGGGCCGGGTTGGTCGGAGTGATAGGTGACGGTGCTGCTGGCCAGCACGAGGTCGCTGGTCCAGGCGGCGATAGTGCGCGATTCGGTGGTGGCCGGGCGTGGGGCCACGCGTTGGCGGCTGCTGCTGTCGTCGATGCTCAGGCAGTCGCCGTTGCGGGTGGCGTTTTGCAGCAGGTAAGTGCGGATGGCGATAGCCAGGGCTTTGGCGGCTTCGGCGGGCTCGGGTCTGGCTTCGCGCTGCAGGACGCGGGCGACGTATTCTTCGCGATCCAGGCGGGCGACGAGCTTGTCGTTGAGCAAAAAGAGTTCGCCGTCGCTGTGGATATCCAATTGATTGCCGTTGGTGAATTCGACGCGATAGTCGCCCTGCAATGGCCCGGAAGAAACAACACGATCCCCCGACAGAACGCGCTCGATCGGATAGCGAGAAAACAGACCGACTTCGACACAACGTCCAGAATCAGCAGGCCAGTCACTCGGCAACACTGAAGCCAACGCTGCACCATAATGACGAAGCACCATTTGACTGGTCCCCCGCCCTCCGGCCCAGATCGGCGAGCCATCCGCCGTCCAACCGGCAAACCCGCCCTGACGTGATGACGGGTCCTGATACCCCAGCCAGCTCCAGGTTTTTACCCGCAACCGGCCACCGAGTTCACCCACGACATTGCCATCAGCGGCATTGAGCACCACATCCAGCAACACCCGCCGCGCCTGATCCTGCGCCGGCATCACCGCCAGCACCGTGAGAAGTTCAGCGACGGAAACCCGCGTAGAGGGCTTTAACGATGATAAATCCAGCAACCACTCCGGTGCCTGTCGAGCTTGCCAATACGTGCGCCAATCGGCGGCGGTAATGCCCAAACGAGTCGGTTCAAAGTACAAGCCGCACGATTTGACCAATGCCTGACCTCGCTCAATCTTGCCGCCGGCGGTACAGCAATAAACTTCCTCTTTCGACTGCCCGCGACACTCATACGCAGGTTCACGGGCGCCGGTGTCCACCAGCCAACCGTACACAAACAACTTCCACAAACTGCCCAATGGCGCCTGCAAATCAGCAGGTAACGGCTCGCGTGAAATCACCTGAGTCCGGTTCAACGACAGTAGTTCACCCTTGAACCCCAGCCGCAGCGGTTCGTCCTGCGCTGTCGCCAGCGCAGAAACCAAACACAGCAGCAACCAGACCAGAGGTCGGGTCATATCAGTTGACCGTGACCTGGCCGAGGGCCGGTTTCTGTTCCTGCGCCTGATGTTGTGGCGCGTAAACCTGAGTGAAACGTACCGGCGGCAGATTGAACCGGCCCTTCTGCGAGAAGCGCACCAAATGACGCAAGCGCAACTCACCGCTCAAGGCATCGACCGGAATCGCGTAAGCCATTTGCCCCGGTTCGAAACGCGCCTTCTCCAGCGCGGTCGGTTCGGTGCCGGCCTTGCCCATCAACTTGATGCCCCACGTCGTGCGCTCGACATCGGCACCCGGCGGCAACGGTACTTCGAGCATGCCGTAACGCAGCGGTTTCGCGGCTTTGCTGGTGATGATCACTTCATCCAGATACAGGCTGTCGCTGGACAACGGCTGGGCGCCGACCGCTTCGAGCTTGAAGGTGAAGGCTTCGTCACCTGGCACCAATCGCGACAAGCGACGGGTGATGGTCACGGCCATCGGATCAACCGGTGGTTGCCGGGTCTGGAAGCTCAACGCGCCACGCAACGGCCGTTCCTGCGTCCCGGTTACCGACAACATCGCCGGCACTGGCGAAGCCCCCTGCCACGTCCAATACATCTCACCGGTATCACCGTGTTCTTTCTTCCAGCCTTCACCCGGAGCCAGTGCGATGGTGGGCGAAGCCTGCTCGATGCTGCGTTGCAACCAGGTCAGCGCCAGGGCGCGCTCCAGGGTCGATTGCTGTGGCAACAACCGCTGCAGCAAGGCTTGCGCGTGGGCCTGATCGAAGGCTTGCAGCGACAGGTTCAGGGCTTCGGCGAATGGCTGCGAACTGACCGCCAGACGCTGTTGCGCGTCCGGTAGTTGACGATTGAAGGCGTCCGGTAATTTGACCTTCGATTGCCTGGCCAATGAAGCGGTCAACACACGGGCAGCCGCCAGGCCGAGCGCCGAATCCGGAGCGCTCATGACGAGGCTGTCTTCGCCGTCCTCCATCAGGTTCGCGGCGTTACCCTCGCCTGCTTTCGCCAGGTCGTCCATCAACCCACTGAGCAAGGTGTTCACCGGTAATTGCATCTGTCTGGCAAACGACAGAATCAGCGCGCGCTGCAACAGCGGGGTGTTTTTGGCCTGCTTCGAATACACCTCCAACACTCGCTGCCAATGTTCCGGCGGCAGGCTCAGCTCCAGCGCTTTGCTCGCGTGCCAATCGGCGTAATAGGCGTAAGCGGTGAGAAAGGCATCCGGCTCGCCGTCCATGCCCCACCAGGTGAAACTCGCGGACGGCCCGGCCATTTGTACCAGTCGCAAGCGGCTGTTTTGCATGATCAGGCGCAAGCGATCGCGGATTTGCGGGTTCGAGGCCAAGGTCGGATAAGCGATGCTCAGCGGCAGTAAACGACTGGCCGTTTGCTCAACGCCTCCGTATGGATAACTGAGCAGATCATCCAGCGCCGAACGGAACAATGCTTGAGGACTGTCATCCAGACGCAGGCGAATATCCGTCGCGTCAGCCGGCAAGCTCAGCGGCGTATCACCGCTGACCATGTCCAGACTTTGGCTTTGCGTGACCTGCCAACCTTCGCCGGTCGCGGTCAGGCGCACCGCCAGCGCGTCAGCGGTTTTGCCGTCTTGCACCAGCTCGGCCGTCCATTCGCCACTAGTCAACGAGAACTCAGGCAGCGCGATGTAATTGATGCCGTTGTTCAGGGTCACCGGCACTCGCTGATCGGCGCCACCATAATGGATCACCAGTTCAGCCTTGACCGGATGTTCAGCCTGACTGAAAGCAAATACGCCGAGCGCGGGTTTATCGCCACTGCGGAATTTCGTTGGCCCGCTCCACTTCAGGTACAGCGGTTTTTCCGAACGCACGAACTGTTTTTTCTGCCCGACCTGCCCGTCATCGGCGATGGCCCGGGCGGTGATGCGCCAGCGGGTCAGCGAGTCCGGCATCTTGAAGGTGAAGCGGGTTTTGCCATTGGCGTCGGTGATCAGTTCCGGCTGCCATGCGGCGGTGTCGACGTCTTCACGACGCGGCCGCTCCAGCACTTTCACGCCGCGCTCGCTGCGGTTGGCCTTGCCCGGCGCGCCCGGGCTGCCCGGCAACGCCACGTCGTAGCTGATGAATGACAAACTGGCGCTGGTACGCACGTTGTTGCGACGCGGGTGGTAGAAAAACTGGTCGATGGTCGGCGCGACTTCCGGCTGCAACGCGTACACCATTTCGTCGACCACACTGACGGTCAGGTGTGCCGGCATCGGCTTACCGGCGAACTGTGTGGTCAGGTCGACCGACACGGTATCACCCGGCTGATACGCCTCTTTATCGGTGGCAATCGCCACGTCAATTTGCGGCGCTATCACCTTGATGCCGGCGTTCTGGAAGCTGTACTGACCGCCCTTGGTGTAGAGCACGGAGAAGGTCAGGTTCGGCGCGAAACTGTCCTTCACCGGAATGCGTGCGCGGTATTGGGTGTCGCTGAGTTTTTCCATCTTCAGCCAGTCGCCGCCCTTGGACAGCAGCGCCGTGGCCTCGACCTTGTCGCGCTCCAGCGACAGCAGCGCATCGCTGACCGGTTCCGGGAAAGTGATCAGTGCCAAGGCTTCATCACCGGCCTTGTACTCGGGTTTATCGAGGACGATTTCCACAGTGCCCGGCACGGCTTTGACCCCGTCGCCAGTGACCGAATGACCGGTCGCCCCAACCACGCGCCCATGCTCATCCTTCAACGTCAGGTTGTAAGTGCCCGGACGCTCGAAGGCCACGGTGAAGCCTTTATCCGTTGCGACAAGCTTGCCGTCGCCGGTGCTCTGATCTTCCAGTCGCACCCAGCTATAACTGCTCGGCGTAACGGTTTTTCTCTGCTCGTTGGCCCCTTCGTTCTGATAGCTGAAGACAACTTTGTCGCCTACCGCACTGAAGCGTTGCGGCGCACTCAAGCTGAAACTCGCCGCGCCACGGTCGATGAGGATTTCCTTGGTGGTCTTGACCCGATACGCCGCGCCATCACTGGCAAAGACGGTGAGCATGTAGCGGCTCGGTTTCTCGACGGCCGGCAGGTCGAGGGTCGCGTTGCCCTTGGCGTCAGTGTTCAGTTCGGTGCTGGTCAACTCCACCGGGAATTGCCCGAGGTATTGCAGTTCGTTGTCGACCATCGACAGCTGCTGAGCGCGCAGGCTCAGGCTCAACTTGGCGTTGGCCACCGGTTTGCCGTCCGGGTACAGCAACACCAGACTGCCTTTCACCGGCTCGCCGGTGCGGTAGTCCTGCTTGGCCAGGTTCAGCGAAATTTCGAAGTGCGGCTTGATGTATTCAGCCACACGGAACGCACTGCTGTAGGCCTGATCCTTGTAGCTGAAACGCAATTCATAGCCGCCCGCCACTGCATTGTCCGGCAACTGGAAACGGCCCTGAGTGCCCGCCTTGGAATCAAGCTTCAGCGCCAGCGATTGCAACGCCGTGCCGGTGGCATCGAGCACAGTCACGTTGACGTCGGCCGCAGTCGGTGCCACCGAATCCCGGGCATTCTTGAACTCGCGCCCGACGATTTTCAGCGACACCCAATCCCCGGGCCGGTACAGCGGCCGGTCGGTGAAAGCGTAGAGTTTGGTGTCGTAGATTTCGCTGTCGTAGTAGAAGTTCTCGGAGACAAACACCCCGCCCTCTTCGTCCTCGCCGATCACGAACGAACGCTCGGGGCTGACGTGTTTCAGGCGCAGCAAACCATCGACATCGGTGGCGCCGCTGCTCATCACGCCGAGACCGTCGGTCCACAGCACATTGACCTTCGGCACCGAACTGCCTTCATGTTTGCGCGCTGCCCAGACCACCAGTTCATCGCCGGCAATCTTGCTCACGGCCACGGTGTTCGAGACAAACACCATGGTCGTCGCGCGGTACTTGCCGATCAGCGCTTCCACCAGATACAGACCCGGTTTCAGATTGCCCAGCGGGATATACACATTGCCCGGCGCAACGCTGACGAACTCGCTGGAAGAACCGGCGAGGTTCACGCCCTCAGGCGGCTGGATCGGCTTGGCCTGCCACAGTGGGTAGCGAAATTGACTGATCACCGGCAAGCCTGGAATCAATGCGAATTGCGGCTGAGCGTCGTAAGGGGTTGGCGCGGCCATCGCGGTGCCCATTTTCAGTTCCGGCACCTCCTCAGTGACCTGTTGACGTGACTCGTAGGAAAACGCCCGCTGCATCACGCGCCGGGATTTTCGGTACCAGTTGTCCCACAGGTACGCGAGGGTATTCGACAGGCCTTCGCCCTTGAACTGGCCATCACTGACCACGCGGTGCAGGTTCTTCTGGCGCTTGAGAAAATCCAGTGGTTTGTCGATGCGGTACACGCGAATGTCGGCACCGCCGTAAGGCTCCATGCGGAACCGGCGATAGTCACGGCCCGGCGCTTCAAGGCGCACCATCGCCTGTTCATCGCTGGCGAAACTGCTGTCAGCCAGCAGGAAAAAACTTTCACCGGCCACTGGCGTATAGCCGCTCGGCTCGACGGAGTCTTCGGCGTTGACCGCCGAAACAGGCAGCACCAAGACCAACAACAGAGGCAGAAAACGCAACATGCGGGCACCGGTCATTGGGAGAGAAAGTTCAGTCGATAGACGCCGATGAAGTTGGGGTTGGCTGCGTCGGGTATCCATCGGGTGTCCTTCCATGTCATGAGTTGCTGCAGGCTTGCCGAACGCATGCCGTTGTCAATGGGGGTAGTGGTGCCGGTGTGATAGGCGATGTAGCGGCCCATCCAGATCATCAGGTGCTGGTCATCGCCCTGATCGAAAAACATCAGGTCGCCGGGCCGGGCTTGCGCCACATCGCGGCCCACCAGATGGCTGTTGAACTGAATCAGTTTGATCGCGTTGACGTACGGCCCGACCTTGCCGCCGCCCTGTTGCCACTGCTGAGCGAGGCCGCGTTGCGACTCGCTCAATCGCAGTTCCGGCGGCAGGTAGCGATTGGACAGGCCGTTGCTGCGCAGCCATTTATCGTCATGGACTTTCAGCGCTTCGTTGGCGGCGAACCGCACCAGTCCGGCGCAGTCCTGCTGATACCAGCGCGGGCTCGGGCCTTGGCTCAGTTGCTCCTGGGCGATGCGCACGAACCAGGCGCGGAATACCTGGGATTGCTGCACATCGAGGGGTAGCACCTCAGTGGCAAATGCGCGACTGCCCAGCAACATTGCCAGCAGGCCGAGGCCTCGGATGAGTGCGGTCACAGGGCTTTCCACTCCAGCGGCAGCCATTGCCAGTGGCCGTCGGGCTCGCTGCCTTCAGGCAAGGTCAGGGCGTACTTGCCATAGCCGCCGAGCTTGCGCAGTTTCGGGATCAGGTAGGTTTGCGCGGCGTTGTAAAACACCGGCTCCATGTCCTGCGGCAGGCTGTCGAGGGTTTCCTGTTGCATCAGCTGCGCCATGGACTCCGGGCCGAAATAGACCGGCATCAGCAGGTCTTTGGGCACCACGTCGGCCATCGGCGGGAAGCGTTTGTCGAGGGTGTCGAGAGCCTTGTCCATGAGTTTGTCGTCGAGGGAGAACAACAGCGTCGAGCCGTGACGTGCCAGACTGACTTTCATGAAGGCCTTGCCGGAAATCGCGTCCGGATCTACAGCTTCCTTGGCTTTGTAGGGGCCGAAGTGGGAGCTGACCTGACGCTGCCACTGGTGGGTTGGGCCTTCCTGCTTCTCAACCACCGGGAACGCGTGCTCTTCGACATTGGGCTCATAGGCGCCGACCATCGAACCGAACAAACTGCCCAGATCACCGTCGAGCTTGGCGCTGTCATCGTCGTTCAGGCTGGCCACTAACAGCGGTGTGTAGAGACGCGAATCGGCATACCAGCACAGGCCGGCGGCACCAGCCATGTGTTCGCTCAGGGCCTGGGCCACGGTTTCTTCGGCGCCTAGTTTCACCAGCAGCGGTTTCTGTTGTTCGGCGGCGAGCGGCAAGGCGACGCAGGCACTGGCGCCCATCGGCATGGCTTGCCAGATCGGTTTGAAATCGAAGTCCGGTTGGTTGTCCAGTTCGTCCATGGCGAGGAAGCTGTGCCAGCCCTTGTCGTCCATGTCGAAGCGCAGCCCGGCGAAATTCGGGATGAAGCGCTGGTAACCCATGGCCAAAACGCTGGAGTTGACCGACAGGCGTTGTTTCACTTCCGGCGCGCGAGGTAGCAGGCCGAATGCTTCGGGGAACAGTTTGTCGCCATTGAGCAACGCGGCGATGGCCGTGGTCGAGACACTGCCTTGTTCATCGGTCGGCCCGTTGCCGGGGTCGTAGAGTTTGGCAGGATTGGACAGCACCACCAGCTTGTCGCCATGGGAGGCGAACACCAGCGCCTTGCTGTTGTTGTAAGTCAGTTGGTAAAGCGCCACATCGTCGGCGCCGACTTTCACATCACTGAGTTTGGTCAACTGCGAATCGTCCAGCGCCACTTTGGCCAGCGGCTCCAGCACCTTGGCCAACCCGCCGCGATCCATCACCAGCAGGAAATCCTTGAGCCGGCCATCCGCCCCGCGCCACAGCGCCACGTCGGCCGGTTGATCGAACAGCTGCTCGATCAGGCTGTCCTGCAATTTCAGGTCATGCTCGTAAATGATGCGCCGCAGACTGCCGATCAAGCCGAGACGATCGACATGCGCTTCGTAATAGAAGACGAAATCTTCGGTCAGGGTTTCCTTGAGGAACGGCACCGCCAGCAAGTCCTTGGGCAATTGGCTCAAGGAATGGGTTTCAAGCAGACCGTCAGGCCGGCTCATCCCTAGTTTGTCACTGGCCAATTCTGCCGGTGGCGCCTTGGGCTTGTGCATGAACCACCCCAACCCGCCCGCCACGCCGGCCACCAGGCACAGCCCTGCCAGCAGCGCCGGCCACCTGCGGGGAGCTTTGGCAGCAGGTGCGTCAGCGGCCGGGAAAACTGTCTTTTCGCTCATGTTCACAACGCCCAATTCATCCGTGGTGCGGGATGCTTAATAGTTGAAAGTCTTGACCAGCAGCAGGTCACCAATCGCGCGCAGGGGCACGACGAAGGTCTCGCGTTTTTCATCGACGGTGTTTTCGTTGAGTACCAGATTGATTTGCGAGGTGATGACCTCGTTCTGGTTGCTGGCCTCCTCGAAGTTATAGCCGCCGCTGCCGAAGTTGCCCCAATAGTTCACGTAAACCAGGTAAGTGCCATGCAGCGGCGCGGTCATGGTGAACATTTCCGGGCCGGGGCCATCGACGCCGTCCGGGTCCAGGCCACCACCGTTGGTCAGCGCCGAGTGAGCCCAAAATGCATGCTGGCCGTCCGGGGTAATGATGTGCAGGTCGAGTTCGGCTTTCGGGTCGTCCCAACCCAGCACCACGCGAATCCGTGCCGGCGTGCGCAGGTTATTGGCTTCATAGAATTGAACGCGCTTGAGCGACCGGCCTTCGGCGCTGCGCACCTCGACGCTGTTGGAGCCGGCGCCAAAGGCATACGGCCGGGCGAAACGCCCCTGGTCGTCGGTGTACAGATTCAGTGGATTGCCATTGACCGCCAGCGTGTGCGGCCCGCGTTGAGTGCCGATGGCCTTGAGCTGGCCTTGGATCATCGTGCGATTACGCTGCACGCCCCGGTCTATGGGCGGCGTGGGATAGGCAACTTGCGGGTTTTCGCTACGGTCGAGCAGACCGCTGAAGCGCCAGCCGCCGACCGGTTCCGACAGGTCAGCCGTCGGTTCGGCCCAGGCCGCGATTGCGCAGACCAGCCCCACTGCCAGCAACAGAAATGAACGCATGTGATGCCTCCTGCCATGCATAACGAAACCTTGCGCCCGATCCTCGGCGCGTTACAGATCCAAATACTGCGTTTCGTCAGAAAGACCCGGTGACTGATGGGTCCTGGAAGCCGCGAGGGTAGCGATTTGGCGGTTTTTTAACAATCGGATCCCACTTGATATGCGGTGCGAGTCAAGAACATCTGAGCCTGTGAGCCGAATAGCGAGGTTATTCGGCTCACAAAATGAGCCGAATAAGACTATTATTCGGCTCATTCTCTCTGGAGTTACCGTGGCCATGGCACCTCACTGGATTTGGCAACAGCCTGACTGGCCGAATTTCACCTGGCAATCCGAACGCCTGACACTGCTATTGCGTGAATGCGTGCAGGCGCAAGGTCGGTTGATGGGCATGGCCAGCTCTGTGGGTAACTCACTCAGCGCGCAGAATGAACTGGATGCGCTATTGCAGAACATCGTGACGTCTTCAGCTATCGAGGGGGAACAGCTGAATGTTGGTTCGGTCCGCTCTTCGCTTGCGCGACGCCTGGGTTTGGAATTGGTCGATGGCGATAAAGTCAGCCAACGCAGCGAAGGACTCGCGCAGTTAATGCTCGACGCGACTCAACACTTTGCGCAACCGCTGACATTGGAGCGGTTACTGGAATGGCATGAATGGCTGTTTCCGGATCAGGATATGAGCTTCGCCGCCCGGTCGATTCATGTCGGCGAATTACGCGGCGATCAGCCGATGCAGGTGGTGTCCGGACGACTCGACAAACCGACCATCCACTTCGTGGCACCACCCCGCCTTGGCCTTGAACAGCAGCTCGATACTTTTCTTGCGTGGTTTGAAGCCAGCCATCAACAGAAAGAGCTTGACCCATTACTTCGGGCCGGGATCGCGCACTTCTGGTTCGTCACCCTGCACCCCTTTGACGACGGCAACGGTCGCCTCACGCGAACCATCACCGATCTGGCGCTGGCTCAGGGTGAAGCGCAAGCGATCCGTTTTTACGCCATGTCGGCGAGCATCCTTGAAGATCGCTCCGGCTATTACCGGGTACTGGAAACCAGCCAGAAAAGCTCCACGGACATTACCGAGTGGCTGGAATGGTTTCTGCAAACCTTGCTATGCAGCTTGCAGCAGGCCATGACGCGGATCGAAGCGGTACTGGGCAAGGCGCGCTTCTGGCAGGCGCATCGGGACGCAAAACTGTCAGCCGAGCAGATCAAGGTACTGAATCGCTTGCTGGACGGTGGAGAGCGAGGTTTCGAGGAAGGAATCAGCGCGGCTCAGTATCAAGCCGTGGCGAAAGTATCGAAAGCCACTGCGACCCGTCATTTGGCTGAGTTGCTGGATAAGGGTTGCCTGAAACGCCTGCCCGGTGGTGGGCGTAGTACCCGCTATCAAGTCCGCTATCCAGATGACTCAACATAATTAAGCCATAAGGTGACCTGTAGCAGCTGGCGAAGCCTGCGTTCGGCTGCGAAGCAGTCGTAAAACCAGCACTCGCGGTGTATCAGGCATTCCGTGCGAGCAGGATTGACGACTGCTTCGCAGCCGGACGCAGGCTTCGCCAGCTGCTACAAAGGACGCGGCGCAGCGGAAACGGTTGCAGCCGGTGCAATGGTCGAAATGCCCGGCCTATTTGCCCATAACCCCCATGTCTGCTAGTGTCGCGCCGGTTTAACGTCAACCGGAAATAGCCGCCATGGCCCGCAAAAAAGCTGCACTGGATTTCGAACAATCGCTCGCTGACCTGCAAACGCTGGTAGAGCGTCTGGAGAACGGCGAACTGTCGCTGGAAGACTCGCTGACGGCTTTCGAGCAAGGCATCGGGCTGACTCGCGATTGCCAGGCGGCGCTGGCCCAGGCCGAGCAGAAGGTTCAAGTGCTGCTCGAGCGTGATGGCGAGTTGGCCGAGGAACCCTTCGACGCGGATCAGCCAGAATGATTGCAGCGTATTCGGCGACCAGCCAGGCCCGCGTCAACGCGGCTCTGGAAACCCTGTTCAACGCACCGGGCCCTGAACTTGCCCGTCTCTATGAAGCCATGCGCTACAGCGTGATGAATGGCGGCAAGCGCGTACGTCCGTTGCTGGCTTATGCGGCCTGCGAAGCGTTGGGTGGCAAGGCCGAGCAAGCCAACGGCGCGGCCTGCGCGGTGGAGCTGATTCACGCGTATTCCCTGGTACACGACGATTTACCGGCCATGGACGATGACGATCTGCGTCGCGGCCAGCCAACGACTCACAAAAAATTCGATGAAGCCTGCGCCATCCTTGCCGGTGACGGTTTGCAGAGCCTGGCGTTCAGCGCCCTGCTCGATCCGCGCCTGAACCCGGCGGACGCCGAGATCCGCCTGCAGATGGTCAGCGCCCTGGCCGTCGCGGCAGGCCCGGCGGGCATGGTCGGCGGTCAAGCCATCGACCTCGGCTCGGTTGGCCTGAAGCTCGATCAAACCGCCCTTGAGTACATGCACCGGCACAAGACCGGCGCGCTGATCGAGGTCAGCGTCAAACTCGGCGCCCTGGCCAGCGGCCGCGCAGAGAAGGACGAACTGAATGCGTTGCAGAGTTATGCACAGGCCGTCGGCCTGGCGTTTCAGGTGCAGGACGACATTCTCGACGTTGAAAGCGATACCGAAACCCTGGGCAAACGCCAGGGCGCCGACATCGCGCGCGACAAACCCACCTACCCGGCGCTGCTCGGCCTCGACGCGGCCAAGGCTTACGCCCTGGAACTGCGCGATCAGGCCCTGCGGGCGCTGCGACCGTTTGACGCGACCGCCGAGCCCTTGCGCGATCTGGCCCGCTACATCGTCGACCGGCGTAGCTGACAGCGTATCGGCCAAGTTAAGACCAACGCGTGGGCAGGGGGCGAAGCATCAGGTAAACTGCCGCATCTTTTAAAACTATAACGATTCGCTCTGATGCCCACGACGTTTCATGAGATTCCCCGCAAGCGCCCGACCACGCCCCTGCTCGACCGTGCCAACACGCCGGACGGCCTGCGCCGGTTAGGCGAAGCCGAGCTGGAAACCCTGGCCGATGAGTTGCGCCTGGAATTGCTCTACACGGTCGGTCAGACTGGCGGGCATTTCGGTGCAGGCCTGGGCGTCATCGAACTGACCATCGCGTTGCATTACGTCTTCGACACCCCGGACGACCGGCTGGTGTGGGACGTGGGTCATCAGGCTTATCCGCACAAAATCCTCACCGGCCGTCGCGAGCGCATGGGTACATTGCGCCAGAAGGACGGTGTCGCCGCCTTCCCGCGTCGTTCCGAGAGCGAGTACGACACCTTTGGCGTCGGCCACTCCAGCACCTCGATCAGCGCAGCGCTGGGCATGGCGATTGCCGCCCGTCTGCAAAACAGCGATCGCAAGGCCATTGCCGTGATCGGCGATGGAGCGCTGACCGCCGGCATGGCGTTCGAGGCGTTGAACCACGCGCCGGAAGTGAACGCCAACATGCTGGTGATCCTCAACGACAACGACATGTCGATCTCGCGCAACGTCGGCGGATTGTCGAACTATCTGGCGAAAATCCTTTCCAGCCGCACTTACGCAAGCATGCGCGAGGGCAGCAAAAAGGTCCTGTCGCGCCTGCCCGGCGCCTGGGAAATCGCCCGTCGCACCGAAGAATACGCAAAAGGCATGCTGGTGCCCGGCACGCTGTTCGAAGAGCTGGGCTGGAACTACATCGGCCCTATCGACGGCCACGACTTGCCGACCCTGATCGCGACCTTGCGCAATATGCGCGATCTCAAAGGCCCGCAGTTCCTGCACGTCGTCACCAAGAAAGGCAAAGGCTTCGCCCCGGCGGAAGTCGACCCGATCGGCTACCACGCCATCACCAAGCTCGAACCGCTGGACGCACCGGCCGCAGCCCCGAAAAAGGCTGGCGGACCGAAGTATTCCGGTGTGTTCGGCGAATGGCTGTGCGACATGGCCGCGTCTGATCCTCGCTTGGTGGGCATCACGCCGGCGATGAAAGAAGGCTCCGACCTGGTGGCGTTCAGCGAGCGTTTCCCGCTGCGCTACTTCGACGTGGCGATTGCCGAGCAACACGCCGTAACCCTCGCCGCCGGCATGGCCTGCGAAGGCGCCAAACCGGTGGTGGCAATCTATTCGACGTTCCTGCAACGCGGTTACGATCAACTGATTCATGACGTCGCGGTGCAGAACCTCGACGTGCTGTTCGCCATCGACCGCGCCGGTCTGGTGGGTGAAGACGGCCCGACTCACGCGGGTAGCTTCGACCTTTCGTTCCTGCGCTGCATCCCCGGCATGCTGGTGATGACTCCGAGCGATGAAAACGAACTGCGCAAAATGCTCACCACCGGCCACCTCTACAACGGCCCGGCGGCAGTGCGCTACCCGCGCGGATCGGGTCCGAATGCGACCATCGAGAAAGACCTGCAACCGATCGAAATCGGCAAAGGCATTGTTCGTCGTCAGGGCAGCAAAGTCGCCCTGTTGGTGTTCGGCGTGCAACTGGCTGAAGCACTGAAAGTCGCCGAAACACTGGATGCAACAGTGGTCGACATGCGTTTCGTCAAACCGCTGGATGAAGCGCTGGTTCGCGAAATCGCCGGCAGCCACGAGCTGTTGGTGACCGTCGAAGAAAACGCAATCATGGGTGGTGCCGGCGGCGCGGTGAGCGAATTCCTCGCCCGCGAAAATATCCTCAAGTCGGTGCTGCACCTGGGCTTGCCGGATCACTACGTCGAACACGCCAAGCCTGCGCAGATGCTGGCCGAGTGCGGGCTGGATGAGGCAGGGATAGAAGCTTCGATCCGCGAGCGCCTGCAACTGCTGAACCTCTAAACGCATCCCCTGTGGGAGCGAGCCTGCTCGCGATAGCGGACTGCCAGTCAACAATTCTTTGACTGACACACCGTCATCGCCAGCAGGCTCGCTCCCACATTTGATTTGTGCTTACCCCGAAATACCACGGACTGTCCGATGAAACTCTCCCCCCTCGCCCTTACGCTGACCCTGTTGCCGGTCGGTCAGCTGCTGGCCGACACTTTCGAACGCGATCAAGCGCTGAAACTGCCCGATGTGTTGATCACCGCCAACCGTCAGGTCGAAGCGCGCAACGACAGCAGCGCCGCCAATACAGTGTTCACCCGCGAAGACATCGACCGCCTGCAACCGTCCAGCATCACTGAACTACTCAAACGGGTACCGGGCGTGCAAGTGGCGCAAACCGGCGGGCTCGGCAGTCTGCCGGGGGTTTACATTCGCGGCACCCAGTCGGCGCAAAGCCTGGTGCTGGTGGATGGTCAGCGCATCGGCAACTCGACTTCGGGCGACAGCAACCTGCAACACATCAACATCGAGCAGGTCGAGCGCGTGGAGGTGCTGCGCGGCTCCCGCTCGGTGCTTTATGGCAGTGACGCCATCGGCGGGGTGATTCAAATCTTCACCCGACGCGGCGGCGAACAAGGCCTGCAACCGCGGATGCACGTGGGATTTGGCAGCAATCAGACCTGGGAACGCAGCCTCGGACTGTCCGGCGGTGATGAAAAAACCCGCTTCAATCTCGGCGCCAGCCTCAATGAAACCGCCGGGATCAATCGCACACACGAGTCGTATCCCAGCGACAGCGATCACGATGAATACCGCAATCAATCGATCAGTCTCAGCCTGAGCCACGCGCTCACCGATGACCTGGAAATCGGCGCCAATGTGTTGGATAACCGAGGCAAAAGCGAGTTCGACAACCCGTTTGGCCGCTTTGAACCGGACACTTTCGAGTCAGTCCAGCAGCAACCTTACAGCGATTTCGAAGTGAGCAGCGTCAGTAGCTACGTCGACGCACGCGTTAACAATGCCTGGAAGACCCGCGTCGAATTCGGCCACAGCGAAAACCGCGAGAAGACCCTCGACAAGCTCAGCGATGAGCGCAGCGTTTTCAACACTTACCGGGACTCGGTGAACTGGCAAAACGACCTGACGCTCACTGAACGCAACAGCCTGATCCTCGGCGGCGACTGGTACGAAGACCGGATCAACAGCAGCACGCCCTTCGACGAAGACAGCCGCTGGAACCGCGCCGCCTTTTTTCAGCATCACTACCAGGCAGACAGTTTCTCCACCGAGCTGGGCCTGCGCCGTGATCAAAACCAACAGTTTGGCGGACAGAACAGCTGGAGCGGCACCTTCACCCTGCCGCTGAACCCGGACAACGTTGTGCTGCTGACGTACAGCGAAGGCTTTCGCGCACCGACGTTCAACGACTTGTACTACCCGGACTTCAGCAACCCGGACCTGAAACCTGAAACGTCGAAAAATTATGAGTTGCAATGGCGTAGCCAGTTAACAGAAACCAGTCGCCTGGAAACTTCGCTGTATCGCATCGACCTTGAAGACGCGATTATTTTCGGCAGTAATTCTCAGCCAGAGAACGTGGCCTCGGCGCGGATCAATGGCTTCGAAGCGGCATTGAAACAGGAACTGTTCGGCTGGCAGAGCAACCTTGGCATAGCGTTCATCGACCCGCGCGACCGCGACACCGGCCACACCCTCGCCCGTCGTGCACGGCGAACCCTGAGCCTGGACCTGGATCGACAATTTGATCGCCTGGGCCTCGGCGCCACTTGGCAAGCGGTCAGCAGTAGCTACGACGACTTGAACAATCAACAGCCACTGAGTGGCTACGGCTTGTTGGGATTACGCAGCAGCTGGGAGCTCAACCGTGAAATCAAGCTTGAGATGAAGCTCGATAACCTGCTGGATAAAAGCTATAGCCGGGCGCTGTACAGCCATGAAGCCAGTCAGTATGGGTATCGAGAGGAAGGTCGGGCGTGGTTGTTCGGGGTGACCTGGACGCCGGAGATCTAACCCTGAATTTGTGCTGTTTGGGCTGGCCTCTTCGCGAGCAGGCTCGCTCCCACAGGGGTGTTGTGGCGTTCACAAATCCAATGTGGGAGATTCTATGTTGCAGGGGAACCCTGCAGCCGTAAATTCGGCTGGTATTCGCTCTGGTTTTTCATGAGGGCGAATGCCACCCGACACAGCTTGCGGGCGAGGATGACCA
>NZ_AKJS01000109.1 GCF_000282215.1 Pseudomonas sp. GM21 | reverse complement strand
GCCGAACGCAGGCTTCGCCAGCTGCTACAACAATTGCGTTACCACAGAAATTGCTTAACTGATCGGCATTAGGGCTTGCCCGCGAAGGCGTCATCTCTGACACCATCAATCTCAGCCACCAACCGCATATTAAGCCGCAACCCCGTCCCGGTATTCTGAGCCCAAAGGCGCCCGCCTTGCCGCCGCACCGCATTCCTCGCAATGCTCAGCCCCAACCCAAACCCACCATCCCCAGGCCGGGAGCCGTCGAGCCGAATGAACGGGCAGAAGATCCGCTCAATATCGGCCTCAGCCACCCCGCCGCCCTCATCCTCCAGCCACAAATGCCAGAACTCGCCGTCGCGATTTGCACCGAGACTCACCACACCGCCTTTGGGGGAATGACGAATGGCGTTACGCAGAAGGTTTTCCAGTGCCTGCGCCAAGGTGTTCAGGTTGCCGCGAACCCAACACGATGAATCCACGGTGCAGTGCAATTGACTGCTTGGCCAGCCACTTTCATAGCAGGCATTTTCCGTGAGCATTTCCCATAGAGCCTGAATCTGGATCGCTTCATCGGGCAACGGTGAGCGCTCGGTGTCGAGCCAGGCCAGTTGCAGCGTGTCTTCCACCAGACGCTGCATGCCATCGACTTCCCGACCGATACGCTCGCGCAACGCCGCCAACCCCTCCTCGCTTTCGCTGGCCACCCGCAATCGGCTCAGCGGTGTGCGCAGTTCGTGGGAGAGGTCACGCAGCAATTGTTGCTGCAAGGCCACGGTGCCTTGCAGGCGCTCGGACATGTGATCGAAGGCTCTGCCCAATTCACCGAGTTCATCCGAACGATTGGTCGTGCTGCTCGACAAGCGCACGTTCAACTGGTCCGCCCGCCAGGCGTTGGCCTGTTCGCGCAGACTGTTCAATGGCACGACCAGCAGTCGATACAGACCGACGCATAACAACAGCGTGAACAATCCCGGAATGATGCCGTTGGTGACCACGCGCCAGAACAACCGGTATTGCCCTGGAACAAAGCGCTGAGGCAGTTCGATCACCAGGCTGCCGACCGCCGGGTCCTTTGGAAAAGGGATGCGCAACCATGGCAAGCCTTTGGTATGGCGACTGGTTGGCCAATCAAGCCCACGCAAAAAGGTCAGGCGCTGAACTTCTTTTTCCGTCAGCGGATAGCTGCTCAACGACTGCAAATCAGCGCCGATGACACCGACCCACGACGTCTCGCGCTTGCCGATACCTTCCAGCCAGACATCAACGCCTGCGCTCTGGCGTTGATTCCAGGCTTGCTCGGCTTCGGCGGCATAACCGGTCAGCGTGAGGCGGGCCTCTTCGGACAAGAACAGGTTTTTCTGTTCCATGTACCGGCCCCAGGACCAGCTCAACCAGATCATCAACAGACAAAACGCTATCAGCAGACAGGCGAGTTTCCAGAACAGTGAGTGCCGGCCCGGCAGGTCAGACCATTTCATCGGCAGCACTCAATACGTACCCCTTGCCCCAGACCGTGCGCACTTCCCGCTCGGTATAGCCGATGCCTTTGAGTTTGCGGCGGATCTGACTGATGTGCATATCGAGGCTGCGGTCATGGGCAGCGTAACCGCGTTGCAGCACGTGCTGATAAAGAAACGCCTTGCTCAACACTTCATCGTCATTGCGATTGAGTGTTTCCAGCAACCGATACTCACTGCGGGTCAGGCCGGCGGCGTGTTCGCCATAGAAGACCTCACACAGCTCATCGTCGAAACGCAGACTGTCCGCCTCACGGGTCACGGGTGCCGGCGCCGGTCGACGGTCGAGCGCCACCCGACGCAGGATCGCTTCGATGCGTACCCGCAACTCAGCCATGCTGAACGGTTTGGGCAAGTAGTCATCGGCGCCCAGGCGAAAACCGCTGATGCGATCCTCCTCGGCGCCCAATGCCGACATCAGCACCACCGGGGTGGAATGGCTCTGGCGCAGTTGCGTCAACACATTGAGCCCGTCCAGGCCCGGCAACAGAATATCCATCAACACCACATCGAAGGCTTGCTGACGCGCGATGGCCAGACCTTCCTGGCCGTTCTGGCACCAGGTCACCTGAAAACCACAACGGCCCAAATGTTCGTGCACATAGGCACCGAGCACCAGGTCGTCTTCGATGGAAAGGATTCGGGGATGGCCAATCGACATGGGAGTCATCAGTATCTGCAAATAATTCTCAGTTGAGTGATTATTCAAGATTGCCCGCCGATGGGCAACCCAAGGTTTGTTCTGGCGTCAAAAGCAGCGCGGTAGCCGACGAATAACGACATCAATTTTACGAAGATTGCCTGCCTGCAACTCGCTACACTGCCCGGGTGGCGCGTACGGGACGTACACGCAGGTCAATCAATCGCTGGATGCAGGAGAGATGCGTGCTCAAGAAACTGGGAATTAAAGGCCGCGTGCTGTTGCTGACCTTGTTGCCGACGACGTTGATGGCATTGGTCCTGGGCGGCTATTTCACCTGGATGCAGCAATCCGACCTGCAATCCCAGCTGCTGCAGCGCGGCGAGATGATTGCTGAACAGCTGGCGCCGCTGGTGGCCCCGGCCATGGCTCACCAGGACAATGACCTGCTTGAGCGCATCGCTACCCAGTCGCTGGAAACGGCGGACGTGCGCGCCGTGACCTTCCTCGCCCCCGACCGCACGCTGCGGGCCCACGCCGGCCCGACCATGCTCAATCAGGCACCGGTGGGCAACGGCTCGCAGATGCTGCGCCGCAGCGGCAACGATGCGACGCGTTATCTGCTGCCGGTGTTTGGTAAGCACCGCAACCTGGCCGGCGACTTGATTCCCGATGAAGCCAACCGCCTGCTGGGCTGGGTCGAAATCGAACTGTCCCACAGTGGCATGTTGCTGCGCGGTTACCGCAGCCTGTTTGCCAGCCTGCTGCTGATCGCCGCCGGTCTGGCCGGCGCGGCGCTGCTGGCATTGAGGATGGGGCGCACCATCAATCGGCCGATCAGTCAGATCAAACTGGCGGTGGCGCAACTCAAGGACGGTCATCTGGAAACCCGCCTGCCGCCGCTCGGCAGCCAGGAACTGGATGACCTGGCGTCCGGCATCAACCGCATGGCCGGCACCCTGCAAAATGCCCGGGAAGAATTGCAGCACAGCGTCGACCAGGCCACTGAAGACGTACGGCAAAACCTGGAAACCATCGAGATCCAGAACATCGAGCTGGACCTGGCGCGCAAGGAAGCCCTGGAAGCGAGCCGGATCAAATCCGAGTTCCTGGCCAACATGAGCCATGAAATCCGCACGCCGCTCAACGGCATTCTCGGCTTCACGCACTTGCTGCAAAAAAGCGAACTGACACCACGCCAGCTCGACTACCTGGGCACCATCGAAAAGTCCGCCGACAGCCTGCTGGGGATCATCAACGAGATCCTCGACTTCTCGAAAATCGAGGCCGGCAAACTGGTGCTCGACAATATTCCGTTCAACCTGCGCGACCTGCTGCAAGACACCCTGACCATCCTCGCCCCGGCGGCCCACGCCAAACAGCTGGAACTGGTGAGTCTGGTGTATCGCGACACGCCACTGTCGCTGGTGGGCGACCCGTTGCGGCTCAAGCAGATCCTCACCAACCTGGTGAGCAATGCGATCAAATTCACCCGCGAAGGCACCATCGTTGCCCGCGCCATGCTTGAAGAAGAGCATGAAGACAGCGTGCAACTGCGCATCAGCATTCAGGACACCGGCATCGGCCTGTCGAACCAGGATGTGCGCGCGCTTTTCCAGGCGTTCAGCCAGGCCGATAACTCCTTGTCCCGGCAACCCGGCGGCACGGGGCTGGGGCTGGTGATTTCCAAGCGGCTGATTGAACAGATGGGCGGCGAGATTGGCGTCGACAGTACACCGGGCGAAGGGTCGGAGTTCTGGATCAGCCTGAGCCTGCCCAAGACCCGCGATGATGCCGAAGACCTGCCAGGCGCTCCCCTGCTCGGGCGCCGCGTGGCGGTGCTGGAAAACCATGAACTGGCACGGCAGGCCTTGCAGCATCAACTGGAAGATTGCGGCCTGAGCGTAACACCGTTCAATACCCTGGAAAGCCTGACCAATGGCGTGACCGGCGCGCACCAGACCGATCAGGCCATCGACCTGGCAGTGCTTGGCATCACCAGCAACGACATGCCACCGGAGCGTCTCAACCAGCACATCTGGGACCTCGAACACCTGGGCTGCAAAGTCCTGGTGCTGTGTCCAACCACCGAGCAAACACTGTTCCATCTCTCGGTGCCTAACCCGCACAGTCAGCTTCAGGCCAAACCGGCCTGCACCCGCAAACTGCGTCGGGCCTTGTCCGATCTGGTCAACCCCCGTCAGCAGCGCACCGAACCGGGTGAACCGGTGTCCAGTCGCGCGCCGAAGGTGCTCTGCGTCGACGACAACCCGGCCAACCTGTTGCTGGTACAAACCCTGCTCGAAGACATGGGCGCCAAGGTGCTGGCCGTGGAAAGTGGATACGCGGCGGTCAAGGCGGTGCACAACGAAACCTTCGACCTGGTGTTGATGGATGTGCAAATGCCCGGCATGGATGGGCGTCAAAGTACCGAAGCGATTCGTCTGTGGGAAAGTGAACGGCATTGCACACCGCTGCCGATCGTGGCGCTCACCGCCCATGCCATGGCCAATGAAAAACGTGCGCTGCTGCAAAGCGGCATGGACGATTACCTGACCAAACCCATCAGCGAGCGACAATTGGCGCAGGTGGTGTTGAAGTGGACAGGCCTTGCCCTGCGCAATCACGGGCCGGAACGTTCCAGCGACAGCCACGGCGGCGGTCATGATTTGCAGGTGCTCGACCCCGAGGAAGGTTTGCGTCTGGCTGCGGGTAAAGCGGATCTGGCGGCGGACATGCTGGCGATGTTGCTGGCCTCGCTTGAAGCCGACCGCGAGGCCATTCGCACGGCCCGGGAAAGCAATGACCAGAATGCATTGATCGAGCGCGTCCATCGCTTGCACGGGGCAACCCGTTATTGCGGCGTCCCGCAACTGCGAGCGGCCTGCCAGCGCAGTGAGACGCTGCTCAAGCAACAGGACTCGAAAGCGCCCGGCGCACTGGAAGAGCTCGAACGGGCGATCAATCGCCTGGCCGCTCATGCCCGTATTAATGCTTGATGCAGTGCAACCGCGCCGATCACATTCAGCGCTAAGCTGCCTTTTGTAGCAGCTGGCGCAGCCTGCGTCCGAGGGCGCAGCCGTCGTAAACCCGACAAACGCGGTTTACCTGAAAGACCGCAGCGCCTGATTTTACGACGGCTTCGCCCTCGGACGCAGGCTTCGCCAGCTGCTACATAACGCGGGACCGAGTTAAATGGAGGATTCATGCGCACGATTCTTTTCAGCAGCCAGACCTACGACCGCGACAGTTTTCTGGGCGCCGACCTGCCCGTCGGTATCGAGCTGCACTTTCAGTCAGCGCGGCTGAGCCTTGACACTGCGACACTGGCGCAAAAGCACGAAGTGGTCTGTGCCTTTATCAATGACGACCTCAGCGCCCCGGTTCTGGAATGTCTGGCGGCGGGGGGCACGCGCCTGATCGCCCTGCGCTCGGCCGGTTTCAATCATGTTGATCTGCCCGCGGCCAAGCGCCTGGGTCTTGCAATCGTGCGCGTCCCGGCCTACTCGCCACACGCGGTGGCCGAACATGCGGTGGCGCTGATCCTGGCACTCAACCGCCGCTTGCACCGTGCCTATAACCGCACCCGCGAAGGTGACTTCAGCCTTCATGGGCTGACCGGCTTCGACCTGGTGGGCAAGACCGTCGGCGTGGTCGGCACCGGGCAGATCGGCGCGACGTTCGCCAAGATCATGAACGGTTTCGGCTGCCGGTTGCTGGCCTATGACCCCTACCCCAATCCGCAGGTCGAAGCCCTGGGCGCTCGCTACTTGAGCCTGCCGGAACTGCTCGCCGAGTCGCAGATCATCAGCCTGCATTGCCCGCTCACCGAGCAAAGCAAACACCTGATCAACCGCGAATCACTGGCGCACATGCAACCTGGCGCAATGCTGATCAACACCGGGCGAGGTGGTTTGGTGGACACCCCCGCACTGATCGACGCATTGAAGGACGGCCAATTGGGCTATCTGGGGCTGGATGTGTACGAAGAAGAGGCGCAGTTGTTTTTTGAAGACCGCTCCGACCTGCCGCTGCAAGACGACGTGCTGGCGCGGTTGCTGACCTTTCCAAATGTGATCATCACCGCGCACCAGGCCTTCCTGACCCGCGAAGCGCTGGGCGCGATTGCCGCGACGACCCTGCAGAACATCGTGGCCTGGGCGGCCGGCACGCCGCAGAATCAGGTCGAGGGCTGATCGACTCAGTCCCTGGACCTTATCCGTTCCTTCAATGTGCAAAAGCGGGCGCCATGCCATGAGTCAGCGGGGCGGTTGAACCTGATCGAAGGTCACCTGCCCGCGCCATGCTGCGCGCAGGCCCGTGATAGCATGTCGCGCCTATTTGGAGGACCCATGGTCGAACACGATTTCCGCTACACCCTGATGAACCCGCAACACACCCTCACCGAATGCCGCGCCCTGGTGCCGGGGCGTTATCAAGTCACCGGTAACGGCGGCTCGATCCGGATTGGCGACGTGCTGGTAGTGACCCTTAAAGGCAGCAAGGACTTGTCCATGCGCCTGACCGTCGAAACGGTTCGCCATTTGATCAACCCGCCAGGCCAATGGGTCGCGGTGAGCAGTGGCCCGGTGTTCGGCGAATTGGCGATCCACACTTGGGAAGTCAATTGCGACAGCTGTGCCAAAGCGCTGAGCTTTGAGTTCGCGGTCGACGCCAAGCTCGGCAACAAGGCTGAAAAGCCCGCTGCCACGGTGCGGATTGCCGAGCTGGGCTGGACCTCTGTCGGCGAGAAACACCTGTGCCCGAAATGCCAGTGACCGCCGTGATGAAACGTTTCGCGCTGACCGCTTTGGTCGGTGCCAGCCTGCTGGGATGCGCCGCTGAGCCAGTGCAACTGGAAAAAAATCGAAGCTACATTCTGGAATGGATCGGCGAATATCCATTGATGGACTACAGCCACCTGACTGTCACCCTCGGTGAAGACGGCCGGGCCTATGGCAGTGGCGGCTGTAACCATTGGTTCGCGCCGTACACCCTGGAAGGCAACAAGTTGAGCTTCGGCAAGATCGGCAGCACCCGCAAGCTGTGTGCACCCGCGCTCATGGAGCAGGAAAAGCGCTTCTTGCAGGCGCTGGAAGGCGTACAGCGCTGGGACGTTTCACCGATTGAGCAGATGCGCTTCTGGCCGGCGCAAGGCAAGCCATTGCGATGGTGGCTTGAAGAGGGTTGATCCCTCGACCCGATCGTTCCCACGCTCTGCGTGGGAATGCATCCAGTGACGCTCTGCGTCACAGGGACGCTGAGCGTCCCGGGCGGCGTTTCCACGCAGAGCGTGGGAACGATCAAACGGTCACTTGAATGCCTGCAACGCCTCAAGCTTTGCCATCAACCCCGCCGCCGTCTGCTCGCCCATCAGTTGTTCGCGCACCTTGCCTTTGTTATCGATGATGTACGTCACTGGCAGGGCTTCACTGCGCGGCAGTTCAAAAAGATCGGCCGGGTCTGAAGCCAGTACCGTGAACTTGATCCCCAGTTTCTCGCTGGCGCTTTTCAGTTCTTCGCCCTGCACATTGTCGAAGTTGACGCCGAACACGCCGATCTTCTTGTCCTTCAATTGATCAGCCAACGCATTCAACTGCGGGATTTCGGTCCGGCATGGCCCGCACCATTCGGCCCAGTAATTGAGCACCACCCATTGTTTGTCCAGCCGTTCGGACGCAACTTTCTGGCCGTTCTGGTCCACGCCATAGTCGTTGCCACAGCCCCCCAGCATCAACGCCCCGAAAATCGCCAATGCCGCTGCCAGTCGCCTTGTCATGTCGTGTTCCTTGTTCAAAATTGAATGCGCCTGCGACCCATCGCCTCGCAAGGTTCAGGATTACGCGCTGCACAGTTAGAATAGCTGCCACTTTACGCAAGAAGCGACCCGCCCATGACCGATCTGACGCTTTATCACAACCCGCGCTGCTCGAAATCCCGCGGTGCGCTCGAACTGCTCGAAGCCCGCGGCCTGGCCCCGACCGTCGTCCGCTACCTCGAAACCCCGCTGGACGCTGCGCAAATCCAGCGCTTGCTGACCAAGCTTGGCCTCAGCGCCCGACACCTGTTGCGCACTGGCGAGGAGGAATACAAAACCCTCAACCTGGCTGACAGCAGCCTGAGCGAAGCGCAATTGATCGCGGCCATCGCGGCTCACCCGAAACTCATGGAGCGCCCGATTCTCGAAGTCGGCGACAAAGCCGTTATCGGCCGTCCACCAGAAAACGTGCTGGAGTTGCTGCCGTGAGCGCACCCTACATTCTGGTTCTGTATTACAGCCGCAGCGGCTCGACCAATGAAATGGCCCGGCAAATTGCCCGTGGCGTCGAGCAGTCCGGGATGGAAGCGCGCCTGCGCACCGTGCCGGCGATCTCCACCGAATGCGAATCCGTGGCGCCCGACATTCCGGACACAGGTGCGCTGTACGCCAGCCTCGATGACTTGAAGAACTGCGCGGGCCTGGCCTTGGGCAGCCCGACCCGTTTCGGCAACATGGCGGCGCCGCTCAAGTACTTCCTCGACGGCACCAGCAACCTGTGGCTGACCGGCGCGCTGGTGGGCAAGCCGGCCGGCGTGTTCACCTCCACCGCGAGCCTGCACGGCGGCCAGGAAACCACCCTGCTGTCGATGATGTTGCCGCTGCTGCACCACGGCATGCTGATCACCGGCCTGCCCTACAGCGAATCTGCCTTGCTCGAAACCCGTGGCGGCGGCACGCCATATGGCGCCAGTCATCACGCCGGGGCCGATGGCAAAAGCGGCTTGAATGAACACGAAGTGGCGCTGTGCCGGGCCTTGGGCCTGCGGTTGGCAAAGACTGCGCAAAAGCTGGGGAACTGACGTGGCCAAGAAGCCGAAGATTCTGCCCTCCATTGAATGGCTCGAACCGCGGGTACGGGCAATGCGCATCGTCAGCCTGCTGTGTTTTTTCGGGCTGGTTGGGCTGTTGTGCGCCTACTACCTGGTGTTTGCCGACCTGCATGGCGCGCGGCCGTGGGTGATTTTGCTGATCGAACTGGTGCCCCTGCTATTGCTCGCACCGGGAATGATTATCGGCAGCGCCCGTGGGCATTCGTGGATGTGTTTTGTGGTGAACCTGTATTTCATCAAGGGCGCACTGGCGGCGTATGACCCGAACCGGCAGCTGTTTGGGTTGCTGGAGATGGGAGCGAGTCTGGCAGTGTTCTGCTCAGCGCTGTTGTATGTGCGGTGGCGGTTTCAGCTCAATCGCAAGTTGGCGGGGGAAGGCGAGATCTCCGTCGCCTGATAGACCGCTATCGCTGGCAAGCCAGCTTCCACAGGGGATGGGTGAACGACACAAATCCAATGTGGGAGCTGGCTTGCCAGCGATGGGATCAACTCGGTATCAATGATTCACTGTGTAGGCGAGCATCATCGAAATCTGGCTCATCGGCCGCCCGCCACTCTGTTCATGCCACTGGTTGAACACATCCTGCACCAAGGCCAGATCCCGCTGACTGCTCGGCACCTTGTCGACGATCTTCTGTGCATTCAACGCCGCGACCACATCGTAGCTCGGCACAAAGGTGTCCTTGCCGACCATGCGCAAGAAACGCGGCGCCGACAACCCACCCAATTGATGGCCGCGCTTTTTCAGGTACGTCCACAGCCCAACAATATCGGTCACCGGCCAATCGGCAATCAGCGCACCGAAACTGCCCTTCTCATGCGCCACGTCCAGAATGAACTGCGCATTGCGCGGCACGCTCTTGAGCTTGCCCAGGTGACGGATGATTCGCGCGTCCTGCATCAGGCGTTCGAGGTGTTCGGCGCTCATCAGCACGACTTTTTCCGGGTCGAACTTGAAGAACACTTCTTCGAACGCCGGCCACTTGGCGTCCACCAGGCTGTGCTTGAGGCCGGCGCGGAATACACGTAGCGCCATGGTCGAGAGGTAGCGGTCGTCGCTGATCTTGCGCAATTGTGCCGGGGTTTTCGGAACGGGCAGATGGGCTTCCAGTTCAGCTGCTGAACCGAAGCGGTTCAGACAGTATTCGTGCAGCCACTTGTAATCGCGCATGCCCTCTCCTGTTGAATAAGTGAATAGACCCCTGTTGGCTCCCACAGGGATTGTGTTTAGAGGTTGACTACGTTGACGAAGCGCGAAGCGGCGGATTCGTCGATCTTGAGGCTGGTGAAGTCAAACAGGTTGCGGTCCGCCAATTGCGACGGGATCACGTTCTGCAGGCTGCGGAAAATGCTTTCGGTACGGCCCGGGGTCTTGCGCTCCCAGTCCTGCAGCATGTCCTTGACCACCTGACGTTGCAGGTTTTCCTGAGAGCCGCAGAGGTTGCACGGGATGATCGGGAACTGTTTCAAGTCCGAGTAAGCCTGAATGTCTTTCTCATTGCAGTAGGCCAGCGGACGGATGACGACGTTGCGGCCATCGTCGGCGCGCAGTTTTGGCGGCATGGCCTTGAGCGAACCGTTGAAGAACATGTTGAGGAAAAACGTCTCGACGATGTCGTCCCGGTGATGGCCGAGGGCCATTTTGGTCGCACCGATTTCGTCGGCAAAGGTGTACAGCGTGCCGCGACGCAGACGCGAGCACAGCGAGCAGGTGGTTTTTCCCTCAGGAATAAGCTCCTTGACCACGGAGTAAGTGTCTTTCTCGACGATGTGGTACTCGATCCCCAGTTCCTTGAGGTAGGCCGGCAGCACGTGCTCCGGGAAACCTGGCTGCTTCTGGTCCATGTTTACGGCCACGATCTCGAACTTGATCGGTGCGACCTTCTGCAAGTGCATCAGCACGTCGAGCATGGTGTAGCTGTCCTTGCCACCGGACAGGCAGACCATGACCTTGTCGCCATCTTCAATCATGTTGAAATCGGCAACCGCCTCGCCGGCCTGACGGCGAAGGCGCTTTTGCAGTTTGTTCTGGTTGACCGTAAGAGTGCCCATGTCGCGAAATCCGTGAGGTGTGACGAAAGGCCGGCATTTTACGCAAAAACCCGCCTTCGGCGAAGTACCTGATCAGGTTAGAAAATTATGCGCCGACGCACTCTTTGTAACTGCTGGCGAAGCCTGCTACACGTCGCGTCATGTACCTATTCAGTCATCCAACAGATCCTGCGGCGATTAACCTGCTTGTTTTCAGCGCGATAAGCTCTAACCCCCTATCACCTGTACGGTTAAGTCCTTTCTATACTGCGACATAAGGTCGCATTCAAATCCAGACCTTTACTTACTTGGCCACTTTGGCCCGTAGGCGCTCCGCTGGGGGGCGATGGTAAAAACAAGAGGAGTGACTGGCATGATCCATCACGTAGTGGGACTTTTCACCCACCCCGACCAGGAATGGAAAGAAATCCGTGGCGACAATGAGGAAAGCATTAGCCACATGTACCTGACCCACACGCTGATTCTGGCCGCGATCCCTGCCGTATCAGCGTTTATCGGCACCACCAAGGTTGGCTGGGTGATTGGCAGCCGGGCACCGGTGATGCTGACGCAGGAAAGCGCGCTATGGATGACGATCATGTCGTACGTGGCGATGCTCGGCGGTGTTGCAGTGATGGCCGCGTTCATCCACTGGATGGCTCGCACCTATGACGCCAATCCGAGCCTGGCCCGTTGCGTTGCGTTTGCGACCTATACCGCGACCCCGTTGTTTATCGGCGGACTGGCGGCACTGTATCCACACCTGTGGCTGGGAATGATCGTCGGGACGGCGGCCATCTGCTACACGGTGTACCTGTTGTATGTGGGACTTCCCACTTTCATGAACATTCCATCAGACGAGGGGTTCCTGTTTTCAAGTTCGGTGCTTGCGGTAGGCCTGGTGGTGCTGGTGGCCATCATGGCGTTCACAGTCATTGTCTGGGGACTCGGCGTGGGGCCGGTCTATACTAATTAGTGGTGTTTTCACCAAACAACAAGATCTGCCAACACAGGCCGCCGCAAGGCGGCCTTCTAATGTCCAGGGATACCAGGCACTGACGACCATTCGGTACCTCGGCGATTCGCAAGACCCCAGGGTTGCGGCATACTCGACGTCTCTGGAGATCCCTCAAGCATGCCCGAGCAGCTCAGTACCCGCGTCGAAGACTGTTACCAACTCGCCGAATCCTTTTTCAAACGCACGTTCAAACGCCCCGTGGTGAGCCTCAAGCTGCGTGGTCAAAAAGCCGGGGTCGCGCATTTGCACGAGAACCTGCTGCGTTTCAACCCGCAGCTGTACCGGGAAAATACCGAAGACTTTCTCAAGCAAACCGTGGCCCATGAGGTCGCCCACCTGATTGCTCATCAATTGTTTGGTGACCGCATCCAGCCTCATGGCGAAGAGTGGCAACTGATCATGCGCGGCGTGTACGAACTGCCGCCCAATCGCTGCCACACCTACGACGTCAAACGCCGCAGTGTGACGCGCTATATCTATAAATGCCCGTGCGTGGACAGCGATTTCCCGTTTTCGGCGCAGCGTCATGGTCTGGTGAGGCAGGGGCGGCGGTATTTGTGCCGACGGTGCCGGAGTACGCTGGTGTTTAGCGGGGAGATGCGGGTCGAGTAAGTCAGAGTTGTGGTGCCTGTGCTGGCCCCATCGCGAGCAGGCTCGCTCCCACAGGGTTTTGTGTACGCCACAGATCCACTGTGGGAGCGAGCCTGCTCGCGATGGGGCCAGTACAGCCGCTAGAGAATCACCTTGGCACGCCGCAGCTCTTCGATCCGCTGCGCACTAAACCCCAGCTCCCCCAACACCTGATCCGTATGCTGCCCCAGCGCCGCGCCAATATGCCGGGGCTCAGGCAACCCCTCTGAAAATTTCAACGGACAGGCCATCTGCGCCTGGCTCGTGCCATCCCCACGCGGCACCTCAGCCACCAGCTCCCGCGCCTTCAGCTGCGGATGCTCAATCGCTTCGCTCAAACTCAACACCGGCTCGACACACGCATCGAGCTCGGCAAACAGAGCACACAAATCGCTAAAGTCGTGTTTCTCGAATTCGGTCATCAGCGCGTCCTTGAGCTTTTTCTGGTCCGCAGGCTTTGGCGACAAGCCCAAAGGCGCCAACTCCTCCAGACCCAACGCCGTACACAGTGGCTTCATAAACGCTGGCTCCAGACTGCCCACCGACAACCAGCGCCCATCGCGAGAACGGTAATAGTCGTAGAAGCTGCCGCCGTTAAGCATCTGATCTTCCCTGCCCGGCTCCGCGCCACAGGCCAGATACCCGGCGCCCGCCATGGCGTTCAGGCTGAAGGCGCAGTCGGTCATGCTCACGTCCAGATGCTGCCCCTGCCCGGTTTGCTGCCGGGCGATGACCGCCGCCAGCAGGCCGATGACCCCGTGAAGCGAGCCTCCGGCGACATCCGCCACTTGCATGCCCAACGGCAGCGGCCCGCCATCGGCGCGTCCCGTGTAGCTGGCCAGGCCCGCCAGCGCCAGGTAGTTGATATCGTGGCCGGCGCGGTCCTTGTAGGGGCCGGTCTGGCCGTAACCGGTAATCGACACGTAGATCAGCTTCGGATTGATCGCCTTCAACGCTTCATAACCCAGCCCCAGGCGTTCCATCACACCGGGGCGGAACTGTTCAAGCACGATGTCGTAGTCGGCAAGCAGCAGCTTGATCACTTCCAGCGCCTCGGGTTGTTTGAGGTCCAGTCCCAGACTGCGCTTGTTGCGATTGAGATAAGCGTGACTGGCCGACACGCCGTGATCGTGGGGCGGCAACACCCGCAGCAAATCCATGCGGGTCGGCGATTCGATGCGCAATACCTCGGCGCCCATGTCCGCCAGCAACAACGAGGCAAACGGCCCCGGCAACAGTGTCGAGAAATCCAGAACCTTGAGTGATGCCAGTGGCCCGAGCATGAGCGATCTCCGTGAACGATGCCTCCAGCCTAGGCAGCCGATGGCGTTGCGGCAATCACCCGAAGTGTCAGCAAAGGTGACCGTTACGCTCAAATCGCAGGCATGAAAAAACCCGCCGAAACGGGTTTTTCAGTACAGCGAGTCTTATTTCACGTTGCTTGGGGTTGGGCCTTCGGCCACGCCCAGGTCGTCTACTTCACGCTCGTCGGCGATACCGCGACCGCCAGAAGCCAGCTCGACTTGCAGCTTGTCTTCGTCCAGCTCTTTCACCCACTTGGCGACCACGAGGGTAGCCACAGCGTTACCAACAAGGTTGGTCAGCGCACGGGCTTCGGACATGAAGCGGTCGATACCGAGGATCAGCGCCAGGCCGGCCACCGGCAGAGTACCCACGGCCGACAGAGTGGCTGCCAGCACGATGAAACCACTACCGGTCACACCTGCCGCACCTTTGGAGGACAACAGCAGCACCAGCAGCAAGGTGATCTGGTGAGTGAGGTCCATCGGTGTATCAGTCGCCTGAGCGATAAACACAGCCGCCATGGTCAGGTAGATCGAAGTACCGTCGAGGTTGAAGGAGTAACCAGTCGGGATCACCAGACCCACCACCGATTTATCCGCACCCAGGCGTTCCATTTTGATCAGCATGCGTGGCAGAGCCGATTCAGACGAGGAAGTGCCCAGTACGATCAGCAGTTCTTCACGGATGTAGCGGATCAGCTTGAGTACGCTGAAACCATGCGCGCGGCAGATGGCGCCCAGTACCAGAACCACAAACAGGATGCAGGTGATGTAGAAGCAGATCATCAGCTGACCGAGTTGCACCAGCGAACCGACACCGTAGGCACCGATGGTGAAGGCCATCGCACCGAACGCGCCGACTGGAGCGAGCTTCATGATCATGTTGATGATGTTGAACATCACGTGAGCGAAGCGATCGATGAAGTCCAACACCGGTTTGCCATAGGCACCCAGGCGATGCAGGGCAAAACCGAAGATCACCGAGAACATCAGCACTTGCAGGATGTCGCCGTTGGCGAAGGCGCCGACGATGGTGTTCGGGATCACGTTGAGGACAAAAGCGATGATGCTCTGGTCTTTACCGGCCGAGATGAAGCCCGCGATTTTGCTGGTGTCCAGAGTCGTCACGTCGATGTGCATGCCGGCGCCCGGTTGCACGACATTGACCACGACCAGACCGATGAGCAAGGCAATGGTGGAAACAATTTCGAAGTACAGCAGCGCATAGCCGCCGGTTTTGCCGACCGACTTCATGTTCTGCATGCCGGCGATACCGCTGACGACCGTACAGAAGATGATTGGCGCGATGACCATTTTGATCAGTTTGATGAACCCGTCACCCAGCGGCTTGAGGGCCACACCGGTCTGCGGGTAGAAGTGACCGAGCAGAATGCCGATGGCGATGGCAACGATCACCTGGAAATACAGGGATTTGTACAGCGGCTGACGAGTCGTCATTGCAAGTTCCTCAAGAGTGCCCGGTGACAACATCCATCTGTTGCCCAAGTCACTTCAATTGCGAACCCTCCTGCTTCTGGAGGGATTTGTTTTGTCGAGCTGCGCGACGGCAGGCATCTGCTCGTTGTATCGCAAGGCCCGTGCCACATTCGTCAAAATGCCAGCAAGCCTCTTGGCATCAGGGGTTACAGGTTTTTCTTCGTCACTGAGTGGTTACATCAATGTGGCGGATTTCCGCCCATCCACCTGACCTCGTCCTGCAATTTGGCGGATATCCGCCTTGTTCATCGCAAGGCAGCACGGCTACCATCCGTCGTTCAATGGACGGATTTGCCTGCTCATGCGCGAACGCACCATCGCCAGTCATTTCGCCCGCGCCGCCCTTGGTGGCGCGCGCCGGCTGGGTGTCGACTCTTCAGACCTTTTGCAGCAACTGGGTATCAGCCCCGAGTTGCTGGACGAGCCGCGTGCGCGAATCGCGCCCGAACAATTCACGCGATTGATCCAGGGGTTGTGGCTGGCAATGGATGACGAATACCTGGGATTCGGGCCAGTGCCGAGCAAAACCGGGAGTTTCGCGATGATGTGCCACGCGGTGATCCACTGCCGCAACCTGGAAAAAGCGCTGAATCGCGGCCTGTTGTTTTATAGCTTATTCCCCGAAGGTCCGCGCCTGACCCTGACCCACGAAGGCGAATTGATCCGCCTGAGCCTCGATGATTCGAAGTTCCAGGACCCGGACCATTTCCTCACCGAAAGTCAGTTGATGGTCTGGCATCGGTTCGGCAGCTGGCTGATCGGCCAGCGCATACGGCTGGAGCAGGCGACGTTCAGCTACCCAAGGCCCGAGCACGGTGCCGAGTACGAATTGATGTTCCCCTGCCCGATGCAGTTTGGCGCGGCACAAAGCAGTCTGCTGTTTCACAATCGTTACTTGAACATGCCATTGCTACAGGACGAACGCACCCTCAGACATTTTCTCGAACACTCCCCCGCCGACCTGCTGTCACGCCCGGATGACGGCGACAGCCTGAGCAGCCAGTTACGCCGTTTGCTCAGCCGCGACAGCCCACGCTGGCCGGATCTGGAAGCCGTGGCCGCGCAGATGCACATCAGCCCACAGACGTTGCGTCGGCATTTGCGCGAGGAAGGGTCGAGTTTTCAGGAGTTGAAGGATCAGCTGCGCCGAGATATCGCGATTTATCATCTGGGGCGGGCGGATTTGTCGTTGCAGCAGATCGCCGAACAGCTGGGATTTTCCGAACCTTCGGCGTTTCACCGGGCGTTCAAGAAGTGGACGGGGCTGACGCCGGGCGCCTACCGCGCGCAAGAGAACTGATTGTTCGTTCCCACGCTCCGCGTGGGAATGCAGCCCCGGACGCTCCGCGTCCCTGCCAAAGCCGACGCAGAGCGTCCATTGAGGCATTCCCACGCAGAGCGTGGGAACGATCATGGCGCGGTCTACCCTGACGGGTGACTACGGCGGATCAAGCCGATCCAGCATCCGGTTCACTGCCAGTTCCCCCAGCATGACCACCTGCTGAATCCCCAGCACCTTATTGCGCTGCGAACCCTCCACCTGTCCTGCGAAATCACTCAGCATCACACTCGCCGATGCCATGGTTTCACAGGCGCTGACCAGCAGGGTTCCATCATCCGTGTCGGGCCCGACGAAGTAGATCGTGCTGGGTTTACGAGGTGTGTCTTTGGGGATGACCGGTTTGAGGTAGTAATCGAGCGCCCGGTCGGCGGCGTCGTTGGGCTTTTTGGAATCGGGGGTTTCGTACGGGGAAACGTCGTTGGTTTCGGGCGGGTTGGGTGTGATCTTGAACATTTGAAGCTCCGTGGTTGGTTGAGCCGCCACGACCTATCGCTAAACAAGTAAAGGTGGCGGCTGTACGCAGGTTAGCGATCCGGGTCACAGAAACCCCGGGTAGACTCGAAGGTCTCCCACGCACAGCCACCATTAAGCAAATTGCAGCTTTTGCGTCTGTGTAGGGGATCGGATCGCTAAACCCGATCGCTGATTCGTCAGCGACCGGCAAACGATAGAACCCACGCCCAAGGCGCACAAGCCGGCGGATTCTGGCGTAGTCGTAGGCAACGGCGCAAGGATGTGTAGCCTGAGTGAGTGTCAGCAGATGTCTTTTTAAACATCACTGTTTAATGCTCACCCAGGCCTCACGGGATGCAAGATCGGCTAGATAAAAATGCGCCCCCTATTCAACTCTTTTCCGCTTAAACCCAGTTGATTCCCCAAGCTGTCTGACTCAATAACCCCGATAATTCGTCTCGAGCCTGATAGGTCGCGTATCCCGCGTTTGTAGCCCACCCGAACTCGTTGATGGTGTAACTATTGACCCCGGTCCCCAACTGCACTGCTCCGTTGTGGTTATTGCTGCCTACAAGTAACAGCAAACGCGATTTCGTGGGGTGTGAGTAACATCCCCCAGTGACTCTTAACTGAACCCCACGAGGAAGAGTTGACCCACTGGGAACAAATGCCCCGGTGTCAGTTCGGACTACGTTAGTAATCGTTGGTCTTGAATAGGGTGGAATGATCGAAAATTGCCGCTCGGCCGATGGAGGGATGCTGCCATACAGCGCTTTGACGGTGAAGCGGTGGCTTCCTACGCTCAGCCCACTCAATGTCAGGGTCCAGACCCCGGTCGTGATGTTGGCGATCGGTTTCCCCTTGGACATAGTGCCATCGAGCACATCGACTTGCAGGCCCTTACTCGCCATACCGGTCAACACCACGGTGGTCTCAACGGTATAGTCGCCTTGACGAATCTCGACACCGCTGGGCGAGCCTTTGATCGAACTAATGGTCGGTGCGACCAGCGCTATCACGGTAAATGTCCATGCCTGGGAGGTCTGACCCGAACCGTACAGCGCCGTCGCGGTGTAGCTGTAGAGATCAACGTTCAAGCCGGACACCGATAAGCTCCAGATCCCCGTCGTCGGGTCAGCCGTGGGCTGACCTTTGGAGACTTTGCCGTCGCTCACATCGACTTTCTGTCCTTTGCTGGCCAGCCCCGTCAGCACCACAGCGGTCTCGACAGTCGTGCCGCCGTTGGGGATTTCGACCCCGTTCGAAGCGCCTTTGATTGAGGTGATGGCAGGTTTCTCGTCTACCACGGCGCTGACTGTGTATTCGCGCAATGGAAATGTCACCGCCCGATTCAGGTCAGCCACTTTGCCAAAGTTAACCCTGAACGAAATCGTGAAATTCGTCTTATCCTTGAGCGCGTTCAACCAATCAACCAACGCCTGCCCGAGCGGCCGCGTCAGTCCTTGCGTTTCGTTGTGCGGCACCCCATTGAGATCATCAAAGAAAACCGGCGCCCCACTGCTGTTAAACCCGTCATAGCCCAACCACACATACTGCCCCGCCGCTTGAAGCAGCCATTGCGCAATACTCAACAGATCGGTAACCACCAGTTTTGTGACATCGAGTTCCTGTCCCACCTGACCGGCAATGACGGGTGTCGGAAGGCGCGTATCCCCATTCGCAATCCGACTCACGTTCAACACCAACGGCCCGGACCGGGCAATCTCCTCGCCCCCCCGAATCAGCGCCCATACAAATTGCACGGCTGTGCCATGCCACGCCCCGAGAAGCCCCGCTTGAAGGTTAAAGGTGGCTTGATGAATCGCGTCTAGCGGCAAATCCGCAAACGTCGGTGGATCCGGCATATTGACCACGATCAATCGAGCCTGATCCTCTGGCAGCGATGCCTCAAAGGCAACCTGAATCGTCATACCTTGAAGGTAGGCCAACGGGTCAACGGGATTGGCAGCAGGGACTGGCGGATTCAGCTCGACACGATTGACATGAACATCAATGTACCGGGTCACTGACTGGTTGAAATTGCCCAGTTGATCGGTGGCGGAATAGAGAATCGGCGTTCGGACGTTATCGGGATTTTTCCTGAACGTATCGATATACAGGGTCTGAGTCACTGACTGCCCCGGTTCAGCCTCTTCAGGGGTCAGTTCACGTTCGACCAGCCCTCTGGCCCCCAGCGACAGGCTGATGAAGTCATATGGCCGGCGATTGGAATAGTCGAGACCGAATTCCACGCCACGAGTGGCTAGTTCCAGGCCAACACCGTTGGTAACAACTTCGTCCGAGATCTGTAACAGAATGGAGTCAGGCGCGGGCTCGCCGGGGGCCCAACGGTGGTACAGGACCCTCAACTTCCGCGAATCTTCAGATCCGTTGCCGCTAGCGCGGGTCACCCGGTAGTAAATCTGATTGAAGCCATCATGCAGGCGCCCTTTGGGGACGTACAGACGAATGCGCTGGTTTTCCTCGCCGGGAGCAATGGTTTTGCCGTCCACCGGTACAGGCGAGGTGTTGATAAACAAATCAACACGATCATCCTTGGCCGTGGGCACGTTGAAGGGCTCGATCCAAGGATCCACCAGACACTCCAGCCCCCGGACCTGGTCGTCGTAAAGCGACTTGGGAATACCACAATCAGCTGTACCGGCGGGTCGAACAGGCTTGATCGACCCCTGAATGATCACTGGAAAAAGTACGAATGTTTCGAATAACTCTGCTGACTGGATATCCATCGCTCTCTCCGAAAATGCGGCAAGGCCTTGAGCCCATTCGAGACCCAAGGTCATCACACACCGGAAAGGAAAAACTGACTACTGTCAGAAATAACAGGTTAGTACCTCATTGAGACGAACGGTCGCGGAATTGAGTTTGTCGCATTAAGGTCAAACCACCGGAAAATGAATCCGAAACGCCGCCCCGCCCATCGGCGAATCCCCCAGCGTCAGCTTCGCGCCGTAGCTCTCGATAATGTCCTTGACCACCGCCAGCCCAATCCCCTGCCCCGGATGCTGGGCATCCAGCCGCTCGCCCCTTTGCAGAATCCGAGCCCGCTGATCCGGCGGCACACCCGGCCCGTCGTCTTCAACGCACAACTCAACTCCGCTCGGTGTTTCACGCACGCTGATGCGCACTTCGCTCAGGCACAGCCGATAGGCGTTTTCCAGCAGGTTGCCCATCATTTCCAGCAAGGCGCCCTGCTCGATCGGTACGTAACACTGATCCGGCAGATCGAAGGCGACGCGCACGTGTTTATCGCGGTAGACCTTGTCGAGCGTGTCGCACAGGCTTTGCAGCACCGGTTGCAGTCGCACCTGATGGCGCACCAGCCCGCTTTTGCGCAGGCTGGCGCGTTGCAGTTGGTAGCTGATTTGTTGGCTCATGCGTTCAATCTGGGTTTGCAGCACCCAGGCCTGATCGCGGTCTTGCGGGCGCTGGGCCATGTTTTCGCTGACGCCTTGCAGCACGGTCAGCGGGGTTTTCAGGCTGTGGGCCAGGTCGTCGAGGGAGTCGCGATAGCGGCTGCGCTGTTCGCGCTCGCTGTGCAGCAAGCGGTTGAGGGAGCCGGTCAGGCGCAACAGTTCGCGCGGGTGTTGTTCGCTGAGGCTTTCCCGGGCGCCGCTTTCGATTTCGTCCAGTTCCTGACTGAGCCGGCGCAAGGCCTGCAAGCCCCAGGTCAGGCCGACCCACAGCAATGCGAGCAGCACCAACAGCGCCGCGCCGAAACCAAGGTAGAGGTTTTCGCGCAGGCCTTCGAGGGTGTTTTCATATTCGCGCACCGGTTGCAGGGCGACGATGCTGAACGCCGCGCTTTTGCCGCCGAGCAGTTTGACTTCGACGTCGTAGACGAAGAATTCCTGACCGTTGGCCTCGCGTATACGCGCGAACTCATTACCACGGCCATCGTAACGTGGCGTGTAATTAATCATCTCTGCCCCGGCGGCCTTCGAACGCCAGACCAGGTGACCTTCGCGGTCAAAGATGTAGCCGAGCAAACGACTGTCCGTCAGGTTGAAACGTTCATCCGGCAACTGCGCCGGCATTTGCAGGGTGTTGTTTTCCACGCGCGCGGCGGAGATCAGCGTGGTGACGTCCGAGGCCAGGCGTTGCTCGATCGAATCCTGCAACGCCAGACTGAACGCACCCTGCATCGCCGGCAGCAACCCCAGCATGAACAACACCGCCAACAGGGTGGCGGCGAGCATCAAGCGGACACGGAGCGAACGAATCAAGTGCAGTGCTCATTGAACAGGTAGCCGAGGCCACGCACGGTGTCGATCGGTTTGAAACCGGCCGGGCCTTCGAGTTTTCGGCGCAGACGGCCGACCAGTACTTCGATGACATTCGGATCACGCTCCTCGTCACCGGGGTAGAGCTGCTCCATCAGGCGGTCCTTGGCCACCACTTGCTGGTGATGACGCATGAGGTACTCGAGGATCCGGTACTCATACGCGGTCAGGGCCAGCGGTAGTTCATCGAGCGTGGCCTGCTTGCGGTTGAGGTCGAGCAGCAGTGGCCCGGCGACGATGGTCGACTGGGTGAAACCGCTGGAACGGCGCAGCAAGGCATTGAGCCGAGCGTCGAGCTCTTCGAACTGGAACGGCTTGACCACGTAATCGTCGGCGCCGGCGGCGAGGCCTTCGACCTTGTCCTGCCAGTTACCGCGCGCGGTGAGGATCAGGATCGGGAAGGTCTTGCCCCGCGCACGCAACTGCCGGATCAGGTCGAGCCCGCTCATGCCCGGCAAGCCGAGGTCGATCACCGCCAGGTCGTGGTTGAACTGCTCGGTCTGGTACAGCGCCTCTTCGGCGTTGGGCACGGCTTCGACCACATGGCCATTGTCCGTCAGGCGAGTTTTCAGGTGATGACGCAACAGCGCTTCATCTTCGACGACCAGCAGTTTCATAACGCTCTCCCGGGTAAAACGACCTTCTCGATGGCACAACGGCGCATCCAACGGTCAGGACAGATCATAGTGGCCCTTGAGGTCTTGCTGACCGAGTTTAAAGCCATTGTGCGTCACCGACACGCTGGCGTAACCGGCGGAGTAATCGGCCGGGTTGTTCAGATGGCTCAAATGCGCCTGCCAGGCACTTTCATTTACCACCGGGCTGAGCGTGCTGAAGCGGGTCAGGGCCAGCGACTTTTTGACCTTCTCGTTGGGTATTCCCAGCGCAAGGTGGGCGATGAGGTCATCGATGGCGAGCGCCGCGGTGCTCGCGCTCGCAACGGTGAAAGTCAGAAACAGCTTTTGAAAGCCAGACATTAGGGAATTTCCTCATGCGCAGGTGCTTTTGGGTACGAGCCACCTTACTCACCCGCCCCTGAACTGCCCCTGAACACAGCCTGAACCCAAGCTGAACAAGATCGACTAGGCTGTCTTGATGACTTTCTCGCAGGAGATCCGACCATGCGCATCTTTCTCGCCCTTTGTTTGCTGGTGATGAGCGGGCTGACTCAAGCCACCATCAAAACCCAGGAAATCCCCTATCAAAGTGTCGATGGCACAAAAATGATCGGCTATTACGCCTACGACGACGCCATCAAAGGCCAGCGACCCGGCGTCCTGGTGGTGCATGAATGGTGGGGGCTGAACGATTATGCCAAGCGTCGCGCCCGTGACCTCGCCGCTCTGGGCTACAGCGCGCTGGCCATCGACATGTACGGCAACGGCAAGAACACCGAACATCCGAAGGACGCCATGGGATTCATGGAGGAAGTGCTCAAAGACAGCTCGGCGGCGGCTGCACGCTTTCAGGCCGGGCTTGAAGTGTTGGAGCAACAACCGCAAACCGACCCGAATAAGATCGCGGCGATTGGCTACTGCTTCGGCGGCGCGGTGGTCCTGAACGCCGCACGTCAGGGTTTGCCACTGGCGGGCGTGGTGAGTTTCCATGGCTCGCTGGCAACCAAGACACCAGCAGCACCAGGCACTGTGAAGGCGAAAATTCTCGTGGAGCACGGGGCGATGGACAGTATGGTCAAGCCGGATGCCGTGGCGGCGTTCAAGGCTGAAATGGACAAGGCCGGCGCCGACTATAAGTTCGTCAGCCTTGAGGGTGCCAAGCATGGGTTCAGCAATCCGGATGCAGATCGGTTGGGCCATGGCGAGCATGGCGGGCCGGATATTGGTTACAACAAGGCTGCGGATGAACAGTCCTGGACGGATATGCAGGCGTTTCTCAAAAAGATTTTTAGTTGATCAGATCGACCGCAGCGCGGCCATCGCGAGCAGGCTCGCTCCCACCTGGATCTATGTAGCACCATAAATCCCTGTGGGAGCGAGCCTGCTCGCGATGGCCGCAGCTCGGTCTAACGTCAGGACTACCCAGCCTGAGCGCAACCCGGCAAAATGCCCGGCATGAATCCCGCCCCCGCCCTGCCAACCTGCTGCACCCCACTCGACGCCCACTGGCCGCTGCCGGTTGTGCTGCCCGATACGGTGCTGCTGAGTACCCGCTTCGACAGCGCGCAACTGGCCAGCGATGATTTCCAGCGCAGCGCCATCGAGCCGCCTGCGAGCATTCAGCGTTCCGTCGCCAAGCGTCAGGCCGAATTTCTCGCTGGCCGGGTGTGTGCTCGGGCCGCGTTGCAACAACTGGAAGGACTGAATTTTATCCCGGCCATCGGCGAAGACCGGGCGCCGGTGTGGCCTGCGCACGTCGCTGGCTCGATCACCCACAGCACCGGCCGGGCAGCGGCGATTGTCGCGAGAAAAACCGCTTGGCGCGGTTTGGGCATGGACCTGGAAAACCTGCTCAACCCTGAACGGGCCCAGCGTCTGGCGGGAGAAATTCTCACGCCACCGGAGTTACAGCGCATGGCGACCGGTCGCCGTGATGATCTGGCCATGCTGGTGACGTTGACGTTTTCAGTGAAAGAAAGTCTGTTCAAGGCGCTGTACCCGATCGTTCAGCGGCGCTTTTATTTTGAACACGCCGAGGTGCTGGAATGGAGCGAAACGGGTGAGGTGCGGTTGCGCTTGCTGACGGATTTGTCTGGTGAGTGGCGCAATGGCACCGAGCTGGAGGCGCAGTTTGGGCTGATGGATGGGCAGTTGTTGAGTCTGGTCAGCATTAAGGCCTGAAGATTTGCAGTGTTTGGGCTGGCCTCATCGCGAGCAGGCTCGCTCCCACATTGAATCTATGCAACGCCACAAATCCCTGTGGGAGCGAGCCTGCTCGCGATGAGGCCGGAACAGGCCCCGACAAACTCAGCGCTTCTCCTGATTGCGCGGCCAACTCAAGCTAAAGCAAGCCCCACCCAGGCTCTTGCTCTTGCTGATCAACGCCCGTCCGTCATGCCAATGGATGATTCGCCGCACGATGGACAACCCCAACCCATGTCCGCCTGACGCACGGGTACGGCTGTCATCCAGGCGCAGGAACGGCGTGAAAATTCGTTCCCAGGCCAACTCCGGCACACCCGGCCCGTCATCCTCGACGTCCACCCGGCAACGCTGCTGCCCCACCTGATAACTGACGGTCACCCGCGATTGAGCGTGACGCATGGCGTTGCTGACCAGGTTCTGAAGAGCCCGATGCAAGTAGCGCGGTTCGGCCTCGACCCAGGCGTCATCGCAATCAGCGGCCGACAAACACAAGCCGCGCTGCACCGTGACCTCGGCGCGCAATGGCGCCAGTTCTTCGATGACTTGATTGACCAGTGCGTCCAGATCGATCCGCTGGAAATTCAGTGCCGGCGAGCCCTGCTCCAGCCGCGCATAAGTCAGCATCTCGTCGACCAGTTTGTCGAGGTCCTCGATGTCGTGGTCCATACCCTCGCGGTATTTCTCCAGCTGCTGCGGCGTGGTGGCCGAGCCGATCATCTCCAGGCCGAAACGCAGGCGTGCCACAGGGGTGCGTAACTCGTGGGACACGGCGCGCACCAGTTCACGCTGGATCGCCAGCAATTGCTGCAAGTGTTCGGCCATGCCGTTGAACGCTGCGGCCAGTCGCCCCACCGAATCGGCGCCGCGCGCCGGTACACGGGTTTCCAGGCTGCCTTGGGCAATACGTGTGGCGGCCGCTTCGAGCCCGCGCAAACGGCGCTCCAGTTGCCGCACCAACAGGTAGACGATCAGACCGATCAGGCTTAACCCGAGCGCCGCGATCAACACCAGCCATTCCGGCGGATAAGGATTCATCTGGTACAGCGGGCCGATCTCCAGCACCCACGGCGTCCCGACCATGCCGGCAAACACCCGGATCGAGTCGCCGCCCTTGCCCAGCGCCATCACCGTGTCACCCTCGGACACCCGGCGGCTCTGGTCTTCGTCCATGTCCGCCTGCTCGACCTTGACCAGACGCAAGTCGAAACCAAAGCTTTTCTCTTCTTTCAACAATGCCAGCCGCTGGGGCTGTTCGGCCACCGGGTAGCGCACCAGTTCATCGACCAGTAGATAAATAGTGGCGCGGGCCAGTTGTTCGCTGATCTGCTGGACCTCACCCACCAGCACAAGCTGCTCCTTGTCGCTGACCAGTCGATAGACCTTCGCCGCGTGCGGGCCGGTCTGTTCAACCAGCGCCTGGCCGTGCAGGACGCGGGTACGCTGGGTGAGGTCGAGTTCGGTTTGAGCAAATGTGGTCAGCGCCAATGGAATCCCGAGCAAGCGCTCCCAGACCAGCAAGGCGCGATGGCGCTCGGTTTCGTTCATCGGATTGAGGTTGTCGGCCATCAACGCAAACGTACCGTGGGCCAGGCGCTCGCGGTATTGCTCGCCGCGTACCTCATTTAGCAAGTGCAACGCCAGCACGCCCAGCACCGCGACCAGAATCAGCGCCGCGCACATGCCGCCATAAATACGCAGGAAGATCGAATTCACAGCGACGGGTCTACGCTGGCTTCCGGTACAAAAAGATAACCTTTGCTGCGGATGGTTTTGATCAGCCGCGGGTGTTCCGGGTCATCGCCGATTTTCGGGCGGATGCGCGAGATGCGCACATCAATGGAGCGGTCCTGACCGTCATAACCGATGCCGCGCAACGCGGTGAAAATCTCTTCACGGGACAGGATGCGCCCGGCGTTGGCCACCAGCAGCCAGAGCAGGTCGAACTCGGCACTGGTCAGCTCGATGCCGTTGTCATGCAGCCAGGCTTCACGCAATGCGTTGTCCACCACCAGCGGACCAAACTGCAGGCGTCGCTGTTTTTCCGGGACGACCTCCGGTGCTTCGCTGCGGCGCAACAGGGCCTGGATACGCGCCAGCAACAGGCGCGGGCGCACCGGTTTGCACACGTAGTCGTCGGCACCGAGGTCCAGGCCGAGGATCTGGTCGGTGTCGTCGGTGCGGGCAGTGAGCATCAGGATCGAGCCGTCATACTGGTCGCGAACCTTGCGGCAAATGCTCAGCCCGTCTTCGCCGGGCAACATCAGGTCGAGGATCACCAGGTCCGGCTTCTCCTTGATGATGCGAGCCGCCGCCAGCGCCCCATTGCCCTCGATCGAGACGCACAGGCCATTGGCCTCCAGGTAGTCGCGGGTCAGTTCGGCCAGACGCTGGTCGTCCTCCACAATCAATACCTGCCAGGCTTCTTGCTCCACGGTGACCTCTGCTTGCCAATAACACTTATAAGGAAGGATCCGCCCGTCTTTTTGTAATGATTGGGGAGGATAAGAATGCGTAACGCTGGGGCGATTGTATAAACGCCGCCCGTCGAGAACACAAGCCGGCAAATGCGTTCGGACACGCCGGTTTTTTGTGATAGGGTTCGCGCCCTTAAAAATCCGGACGGCTGTTTTCAATCCCTGAAAATCGATGAAAAACGCCTCGGTCCCGCTAGGTCGCGGCCTGCACGCCGGTTCCACCTTTCACACACAATTTACACACAGGTTTATCCACAGGCAGTACGTTGCAACACCTCCAAAAACGCACTATCTTGTACCCCGGCGTCAAAAAAACCCTACATGTAGGGTTTTAGATTAAAAGCCCCACCACATTTCAGAGCAGAAACTCAAGCGCTTTATTGCCTGTTTCTGGTTGAACACAGCGTGATTTTACAAGACCAAACCGCACAGGCGGATGGCACCGTTTTTTCAGGCCCGAACAGCCAAAACGGTACGGGTGTTGCAGTCATTATTGCCACCCCGAAAGGAATCCGGTTTCGAGCCCAGGCTCGCAGCCCAAGACTTCGGCAAGGATGCGGCCTCATTAGCCTTTTCCTACTGTCCCGGAGTTGTTATGCCCGACGCCCGTCGGTTGTAGTGCTTTTGGACAGAACGGTGGGCACCGTGACGGTGCCCAAACAAACATAGAGAATGTGGAGATACTCCCCCATGCAAACCGACACAACTCGCGAGAACCCGCAGGGCACCTTGCCGCAGGCCGCTGATTCGACTTCGGATCTGTCCGCCACCGCGCCTGGTCAGCTGCGCGTGATCAAGCGAAACGGCACTGTCGTTCCTTACACCGACGACAAAATCACCGTCGCGATCACCAAAGCGTTTCTCGCAGTTGAGGGCGGCACCGCTGCCGCCTCGTCGCGAATCCATGACACCGTGGCCCGCCTGACCGAACAAGTCACCGCGACCTTCAAGCGTCGCATGCCATCGGGCGGCACCATCCACATCGAAGAAATCCAGGACCAGGTCGAACTGGCCCTGATGCGTGCCGGCGAGCAGAAAGTAGCCCGCGACTATGTGATCTACCGTGACGGTCGTTCGAAACAACGCGCCGCCCACGCACCGGCCGAAGAAGCCGTCAACGCTCACCCGTCGATCCGCATCACCCGCGCCGATGGCAGCCTGGCACCTCTGGACATGGGTCGCCTGAACACCATCGTCACCGAAGCGTGCGAAGGTCTGGAAGAAGTCGACGGCGACCTGATCCAGCGCGAAACCCTGAAGAACCTGTACGACGGTGTGGCCCTGACCGACGTCAACACCGCCCTGGTGATGACCGCCCGCACCCTGGTTGAGCGTGAGCCGAACTACTCGTTCGTGACCGCTCGCCTGCTGATGGACACCCTGCGTGCCGAAGGCCTGAGCTTCTTGAACGTTGCCGAAAGCGCGACTCACCACGAGATGGTCGACCTGTACGCCAAGGCCTTGCCTGCCTACATCGCCAAGGGTATCGAATTCGAATTGCTGAACCCGGTCCTGGCGACTTTTGACCTGGAAAAACTCGGCAAGGCGATCAACCACGAGCGCGATCAACAGTTCACGTACCTGGGCCTGCAAACCCTGTACGACCGTTACTTCATCCACAAGGACGGTATCCGCTTCGAACTGCCACAAATCTTCTTCATGCGCGTGGCCATGGGCCTGGCGATCGAAGAGAAGCAGAAAGAAGACCGCGCCATCGAGTTCTACAACCTGTTGTCGTCCTTCGACTACATGTCCTCGACGCCGACCCTGTTCAACGCCGGCACCCTGCGTCCACAGCTGTCGAGCTGCTACCTGACCACCGTGCCGGATGACCTGTCGGGCATCTACCACGCGATCCACGACAACGCCATGCTGTCGAAATTCGCCGGTGGCCTGGGCAACGACTGGACACCGGTTCGTGCACTGGGTTCGTACATCAAGGGCACCAACGGCAAATCCCAGGGCGTTGTACCGTTCCTCAAGGTAGTGAACGACACCGCCGTCGCCGTTAACCAGGGTGGCAAGCGCAAAGGCGCTGTGTGTGCCTACCTGGAAACCTGGCACATGGATATCGAAGAGTTCATCGAACTCCGCAAGAACACCGGTGATGACCGTCGTCGTACCCACGACATGAACACCGCCAACTGGATCCCTGACCTGTTCATGAAGCGTGTCTTCGATGACGGCAAGTGGACCCTGTTCTCGCCATCCGAAGTACCGGACCTGCACGACCTGACCGGCAAGGCCTTCGAAGAGCGTTACGAGTACTACGAAGCCCTGTCCGAGTACCCGGGCAAGATCAAGCTGTTCAAGACCATCCAGGCCAAAGACCTGTGGCGCAAAATGCTGTCCATGCTGTTTGAAACCGGCCACCCATGGCTGACCTTCAAAGACCCGTGCAACCTGCGCAGCCCGCAGCAGCACGTCGGCGTGGTTCACAGCTCGAACCTGTGCACCGAAATCACCTTGAACACCAACAAGGACGAGATCGCTGTTTGCAACTTGGGCTCGATCAACCTGCCGAACCACATCGTCAACGGCAAGCTGGACACCGCCAAGCTGGAACGCACCGTGAACACCGCCGTTCGCATGCTCGATAACGTGATCGACATCAACTATTACTCGGTGCCGCAAGCGAAGAACTCCAACTTCAAGCACCGTCCGGTCGGTCTGGGCATCATGGGCTTCCAGGACGCTTTGTACCTGCAGCACATTCCTTACGGTTCCGACGCGGCCGTCGAGTTCGCCGACAAGTCGATGGAAGCGGTCAGCTACTACGCGATCCAGGCCTCCTGCGACCTGGCCGACGAGCGTGGCGCCTACGAGACGTTCCAGGGTTCGCTGTGGTCCAAAGGCATTCTGCCGCTGGATTCGCAACAGATCCTGATCGAGCAGCGTGGCCAGAAGTACATCGACGTTGACCTGAACGAATCCCTGGACTGGGCACCGGTTCGCGCCCGTGTTCAGAAAGGCATTCGTAACTCCAACATCATGGCCATCGCACCGACCGCGACCATCGCCAACATCACTGGCGTCTCGCAGTCGATCGAACCGACCTACCAGAACCTCTACGTGAAATCGAACCTGTCGGGCGAATTCACCGTGATCAACCCGTACCTGGTTCGCGACCTGAAGGCTCGCGGTCTGTGGGACTCGGTCATGATCAACGACCTGAAGTACTACGACGGTTCGGTGCAGCAAATCGAGCGCATCCCGCAAGAACTCAAAGAGCTCTACGCGACTGCATTCGAAGTGGACACCAAGTGGATCGTTGACGCGGCAAGCCGTCGCCAGAAGTGGATCGACCAGGCTCAATCGCTGAACCTGTACATCGCTGGCGCATCGGGCAAGAAGCTGGACGTGACCTACCGCATGGCCTGGTACCGTGGTCTGAAAACCACTTACTACCTCCGTGCCCTGGCCGCGACCAGCACCGAGAAGTCGACCATCAACACCGGCAAGCTGAATGCTGTTTCCAGCGGCGGCAACCACGGTGAAGATTCGGTCCTGGCAGCACCTGCCGGCCCTGCTCCAGTGCCAAAGGCGTGCGCCATCGACGAGCCGGATTGCGAAGCTTGCCAATAAGCTGAGCCAGTAGGCGCCGCAAGGCGCTTACTCGAAACCCCCGATCAGTCCTCTGGATTGATCGGGGGTTTTCTTTTGCCTCAAGGAAAGCGTCGACTGTGCTGACGCTATCGCCGGCAAGCCGGTCTCGCTCTCACACAGTGTCAGTAGCTGTTGGTGCCCATCCGGCACGCAATCTCGAACGCCTGGCGAATCGCCCCGACATTCGCCTTGCCCTGCCCCGCGATATCAAACGCGGTGCCGTGCGCCGGGGTGGTAATCGGAATCGGCAAACCGCCCTGTACCGTCACCCCACGGGAGAACCCCATCAACTTGATCGCGATCTGCCCTTGGTCGTGATACATCGTCACCACCGCGTCAAAGGCACTGGCATCGCCCTGCACCTTGAGGAAAATCGTGTCCCCCGGGTACGGCCCTTCCGCCGCAATGCCCAACGCCTGGGCGGTTCCCACGGCGGGGCCGATGATGTCCAGTTCTTCGCGACCGAACGAGCCGTTGTCGCCGTTATGCGGGTTCAAGCCACACACGCCGATACGCGGTTTTTCCAGGCCATTGCGCTTGAGCGCGGTGTCGATCAGCTGAATGGCTTCCACCACCCGCGCTTGCGTGAGCATGCCCGGCACTTCAGACAGCGCGACGTGGGATGTCACGCGGGAAGTCCAAAGGTTGTCGAGTACGTTGAATTCGCAGAACGGCCCGTGGAAATCCAGTAACTCGGCGAACCAGTGCAGCTCATCGTTATGTGCCATGCCAGCCATGTGCAACGAGGTCTTGTTCAGCGGTCCGAACAGCACCGCATCCGTGATACCGGCCTCGGTCAGGCGCAAGGCTTTTTCCAGGGTGTCGAGGCTGTAGCGGCCGCCGATGATGCTGGCTTCGTTGCGCGCGAACTCGCCAATCGTGTCGCCGCGAAAGTCATAGAACAGCGGCGTGTCATCGACAAACGACAGCTGTTCCAGCGATTCCACGCGACGATAAGGAAACTCCGTCCCGGCGATGCGCATGCCACGGCGCATTTCCGCCTCATCGGCAATCAGGATGACATTGGCCTGACTGCGCACCTCGGGCTCGGCGAGCAGACGTGCGATCAGTTCCGGGCCGATGCCTGCGGGATCGCCCAGGACCATCGCGATGGTGGTTTTGTTCATGCTTCACTCCTCAAGGGTTCGGGCCTTGTCCGGTCAATGGCGCAGGGCTCGCAGCGATAGACTTGCTGCGCGTTGCTGTAGAAAAGCCGTTGCTGATCGGCACTGGGAAGATCGGCAACGATGGATTTGAAACCGCTGTAGATGTCGTCGAACGAGCCGCACAGGCTGTCCACGGGAAAGTTGCTGGCGAACATCGCCCGGTCGCTGCCAAACATGGCGATGACTTCGCGCACGATCCAGGCATTGTCTTTGGCCCGCCAGCGTTGACCTCCCTGCCCCAGGCCGGAAATCTTCACCCGCACGTTCGGCCACTGTGCCAGCCGCACCATCGCCAGGCGCCAACCTGCCAGGCCTTCGGCACTGCGGTCGTTGGGCAAACCTGTGTGGTTGAGAATCAGCGTGGTGCCGGGAAAGTCGCGGGCCAGGCGTTCGGCTTCGTGCAGGTTCCACCAGGGCGTCTGCAAATCGAAATGCAGGCCCAGGCCTTCGAGCGCGGCGTAACTGCGGCGCCAGTGTTCGTTGCTCATCAGGCTGCGGGTGTGCCCCACCTGCTCAGGTGTGGTCGGGCCACCGGGTTTGTGGCGCACGCTGCGCACACACTTGAAACTCGCTTGCTCGGTCAGCACCGCCATGGCGTCCGGGTGGTCGAGCCAGGCTTGGGCGACGATGGCGTTCGGCACGCCGTAGCGAGCGGCCAACCCCTCGATGAATCGGGTTTCGCCGATGGGGTCTTGCGGGTTCCATTCGGTCTCGACGTACACCGTTTGCACGACGTTATGGGAGCCGGTATCGGCGAAGTAATCATCGGGAAAATAGCGCCGTTTGATCGCGCTGTAATCACCGTAGCGGAACGGGATGTTGGCCTCGGGCGCGAGCCACGGATGGTCGTTGATCGAGGGGTCCCAGAAATGGTGATGGGCATCTACGATGGGGCCGTTCCACAACTCAGGCATGACGCACCTCATCCAGGCTGATAAACAATGTGGCCAACACGAAGACGGCCGAGCACGCCGCGAAGAAGCCCAGTACCGGCGCAAAGCCACCGGCCATTTGCACAATGATGCCCACCAGAATCGGCACCACAATGCCGCCGGTACTGCCGGCCATGTTCATCACGCCGCCGATCAAACCGACCCGCGCCGGTGCTGCCAGCAACGCCGGGAAGCTCCAGTAGAGGCTGCCCCACATCAGAAAAAACGCGGTCATGGCCAACAACGCCACGGCCGCAAAAGGATCGTTCAGGGTCGGCAGCAACAGGAATGCACCGAGCGCCACCACACCGGAAAACGCCAGCAGGCTCTTGACCGCCACACCCCGGCTTACGCCTTTACGGATCAGACCGTCGCAGAGAAAACCACCGGTCAACGAACCCAGTGCGCCGCAGATGAAAATCACGAACGTCGCCGCGCCAATGCCTTTGATGTCGAAGCCTCGTGCCTGCGCCAAATAACTCGGGCCCCAGGTCAGCAAACCGAAATAGACCATCGCCCAACTGGCGCGACCAATCAGCAAACCCGTCAGTGAACGGGCCGCAATCCCCAGCCCCTTGACCGGCGCACGCGCGGCTTCGGCAGCCGGCGTGGCACGCCCGGCGTTGATCTTTTCCAGCTCCTGGCTATTCACTTGCGGATGCGTGGCCGGGTCATCGCGCAGATAACGCCGCGCCACCCAGGCCAGCACCAATGTCGCGATGCCTGCGATCACGAACGCCAGACGCCACGAATCCAGCGAAGCGATCAGATACGCAATGATCAACCCGCCCAGTGCCACTCCCAAGGGGCTGCCACTGTCCATCAGCACCGCGCCGCGGCTGCGCTCGCTCGGTGCCAGCCACAGGGAAATCAGCTTGCCCCCCGAAGGAAACAGCGGCGCTTCGGCGGCGCCTAACGCCACCCTGGCAAACAACAATGACAAGCCGCCCGTGGCAAACGCCGCCAGTACCTGGAACGTGCCCCATAAACCGGTGGACCAACTGATCACCCGACGCGGACCAAAACGGTCGATCAACCAGCCGCCGGGAATCTGCAACAGCGCATACGCCCAGAAGAAGCTGCTGAGGATCAGCCCTTGCAGGCTCGGGGTCAGGGAAAACTCATGGGCGATGGTTGGCATCGCAATCGATAACGACACCCGATCGATCAGGTTGACCATGGTCAACGCAAAGACGATCGCGAAGATCCGCCAGCGCACGCTGCTGGCTTTGGCGGTACCGGTCAGCGGAGTTGCCGCTGCCGGTGATTGAACACCTGCGCCGGGCAGATGCAGGGAAGCACTGGGACGAGCCATGGTGCGTACCTCGGTTTATTATTTTTTTGTGGTGACAACATTGGTAAGCACTATCGAAGGCTCAGTGATAACCGTCTAATCAAAACTTGAAATCAGGCGATAGCCTTGAGTTATGGCATGCCCTGCTTTCAGGCAGCTTTCAATGGGTATCGCCTTTTCGACTTTTCTCGAAAAAGGCTCTGGCGCAAAGCCTTGGGCGATAAACGCCACGTTCAAGGACAAGTGCTATAACCCCAGGCTATCGGTGTATGTATTGTTTTGACTAGACGTGGGGCCGGAGGCTTCCCACACTCAGGGCAGGCTTGCAGCTTTCCCGCTCCGACAAGTCACTCATAACAAATACAAAAACGAGGCCATTCCATCATGCGAAATGCATTCGTCCGTCGCACCTCCCGTCTGTTTCTCGGCTGCACGCTGGTCGCCGCTGGCGCCCTTCCCGCTCTTGCCAATGCCGCCTGGCAGCCGGACAAGAATGTCGAAATCGTCGTCGCGGGTGGCCCCGGTGGCGGTACCGACCAACTCGGTCGCCTGATCCAGTCGATCATCACCACCCACAAGTTTCTCGATGTGAATACCATCGTCCTTAACAAGGGCGGCGGCAATGGCGCCGAAGCTTTTCTCGACCTGAAAATGAACAAGGGCGATCCGGAAAAACTGGTGATCGGCACCAACAACATCTACCTGTTGCCGCTGGTGTCCAAGCTCGGCTACCAATGGCAGGAACTGACACCCGTGGCCGCCGTGGCCGAAGATGACTTCATTCTCTGGAGCTACAAAGACGCCCCCTGGAAGGACGCCAAAGGCTTCTACGCAGCGGTCAAGGCTGACCCGTCGAACCTGCGCATGGGTGGCAGCCAGTCCAAGGATGTCGACCAGACCCTGACCCTGCTGTTGAACCAGACCAATGACAGCAAACTGGTGTACATCCCGTTCAAGAGCGGCAGTGAAGCCGCGACCCAACTGGCCGGCAAACACATCGCCGCCAACGTCAACAATCCCAGCGAAAGCATCAGCCAATGGCGTGGCGACCAGGTCGAGCCGCTCTGCGTCTTCAGTAAGGAGCGCATGAGCTACACCGAGAAGGTCGCCGGTGATAAATCCTGGGCGGACGTGCCGACCTGCCACGAACAAGGCCTGGGCATCGATCAGTACCGCTTCCCGCGCACCGTGTTCATGCCAGGCGATGTCACCGCCGAGCAGCGCGCGTTCTACGTCGAGCTGATGCGCAAAGTCACCGAGACGCCGGAGTTCAAGGCTTACGTCAAACAGAACGCGCTGGTGCCGACCTTCCTCGAAGGCGAGCCGCTGACCGCCTACATTGAGAAAGACACCGCCCGCGTAACGCCGGTGTTCAAAGAAGCCGGCTGGCTAAAAAACTGAGTTGCCTACGGCCGTCCGCACGCGCGCGGCCGTCACCTCTGGAGGTGTTTTGATGTCCCATTCTACGGATTCACCGGCACTGGTCGGCACCCGCTGGGTCGAACTCGGTCTGACACTCTTCACCACGCTGATCGGCGCGGTGGTGATGTTCGGCAGCGTCGAACAAGGTATCGGCTGGGGCGATTCCGGCCCCGAGCCGGGTTACTTCCCCTTTTATATTGGCCTGCTGTTAAGTGCCGCCAGTGTCGGCAACGGCGTATTGACCCTCGTGCGCTGGCAAGCCCTGAGCGTTTCCTTCGTCAGCCGCAGCGCCTTCAAACAGGTGATGTCGGTGTTCATCCCGATTGCGCTGTTTGTCGGCGCCATGCCCTTCACCGGTATCTACGTAGCCTCGGCCTGTTTCATCGCCTGGTTCATGTGGCGTGACAAGGCCCGCGTCAAACCCTACGGCAAGTGGATGATTGGTACGGTATCGCTTGGCGCCGTGCTCGCCAGCTACCTGATTTTCGCGCTGTGGTTCAAGGTCCCGCTGGATGCCGGCCCGATGGGCGACTGGATTGCCCTGGCCGGGAGAAATTTCAAATGAGCGAGTTCGATTCCCTGCTGCAAGGCATGAACCTGATCCTGACCCCGGGCCATATCGGCCTGATGGTGATCGGCGTGCTGCTGGGCATTCTGGTCGGCGTGCTGCCTGGCCTCGGCGCTCCCAATGGCGTGGCGTTGCTGCTGCCGCTGACGTTCACCATGTCGCCGGTGTCGGCGATCATTCTGCTGTCGTGCATGTATTGGGGCGCGCTGTTCGGCGGCTCGATCACCTCGATTCTGTTCAACATCCCCGGTGAGCCCTCATCGGTGGCGACGACGTTCGACGGCTACCCGATGGCGCGCGAAGGTCGCGCCGCCGAGGCGCTGACGGCCGCCTTCAGTTCGGCACTGATTGGCGCACTGGCCGGGGTACTGTTGCTGACGTTTCTGTCGACAAAAATTGCCGCGTTCGCCATGTCGTTCAGTTCGCCGGAGTTCTTCGCCGTGTACCTGTTGGCGTTCTGTACCTTCATCGGCATGAGCAAGAACCCACCGCTGAAAACCGTGGTGGCGATGATGATTGGCTTTGCCATGGCGGCGGTCGGCATGGACACGGTCTCGGGCAACCTGCGCCTGACCTTCGACCAGCCGATCTTGATGACCGGTATCAGCTTCGAAGTGGCGGTGATCGGCCTGTTCGGCATCGGCGAAATCCTCTGCACCGTCGAGGAAGGCCTGGTGTTTCGCGGCGAACATGCACGCATCACACCGATGGTGATCCTGCGCACCTGGGCCAAGTTGCCGCGTTACTGGTGGACGATTGTGCGCAGCACGCTGGTCGGTTGCTGGATGGGTATCACCCCCGGCGGCCCGACTGCGGCCTCGTTCATGAGCTACAGCCTGGCGCGGCGTTTCTCGAAGAACCGCGAGAACTTCGGCAAGGGTGAACTGGAAGGCGTGATCGCTCCGGAAACCGCCGACCACGCTGCCGGTACCAGCGCCTTGCTGCCGATGCTGACCCTGGGCATTCCCGGCTCGGCAACGGCGGCGGTGATGCTTGGCGGCCTGATGATCTGGGGTCTGCACCCTGGCCCGACGCTGTTCGTCGAGCAGCATGATTTTGTCTGGGGCCTGATCGCCAGCATGTACTTGGGCAACGTCGTCAGCCTGTTCGTGGTGTTGGCCACTGTGCCGCTGTTTGCCTCGATCCTGCGCATTCCGTTCTCGATCATTGCGCCGATCATCATCATGGTCTGCGCCATCGGTGCCTACTCGGTGCACAACTCGTTCTTCGACGTGGTGCTGATGCTGGGCTTCGGCGCGCTGGGTTATCTGTTCAAGAAACTCGGCTACCCGATTGCACCGCTGGTATTGGCGGCGGTGTTGGGCGACAAAGCTGAAGACGCGTTCCGGCAGTCGATGCTGTTCTCCGACGGCCATTTGGGGATCTTCTGGTCGAACCCGCTTGTGGGCAGCCTGACCACGGCGGCGCTGCTGATGTTGTTTTGGCCGCTGATTTCCAAGGCACTGGGAACCCTGATGGGCCTGCGTAAACCCCACGTCGGCAAAACCAAATCGGTGCTGTGACACGGCAATGCTGGCAACGCCTGACATTTGTTGTCAGGCTTGCCGCAGACTTTCTTGCGAGCCACGGCCCATGACCCGAATTCCTGCTGCCAATGTGATCCACAGTCGACTGCGTCTGCGCCAACTGCGGCTGATGCTGGCATTACAGGAATTCGGCTCGTTGCGCCGCGCCGCCGACCACATCGGCATGACCCAACCGGCGGCGACCAAAATGCTCCACGAAGCCGAGGACTTGCTCGGTGTCGAACTCTTCGAACGCCTGCCTCGAGGCATGCGCGCTACCCCGTTCGGGGAAACCGCCATTTACTACGCGCGCATGGTGTTCGCTGAACTCAGCGGCATGCGTGAAGAACTGGTGGCTCTGGAATCCGGCAACCTCGGCCGGGTCGCGGTCGGTGCGATTCCGGCACTGGCTTCGGGGCTGCTGACCCGCACCATCGCAACGTTGAAACAAAGCCATCCCCGGTTGTCCATGAGCATTCAGGTCGACACCAGCGACGTGTTGGTGCAAGCGCTGTTGCAAGATCAACTGGATATCGTGCTGGGGCGGATTCCGGTCGGTGCGCGGGCTGAAGAGTTGCTGTTTGACAGCCTCGGTGAAGAAGCCCTGTGCGTGATCGCCGGTGCGAAAAATCCACTGGCGCAGGAGAAGCAACTGAGCTGGGCGGAACTGCAGCATATGACCTGGGTTTTGCAACAACATCCAAGCCCGATGCGCGCCATCATCAATCAGGTGTTCCACAACGCGCGGGTCGACATCCCCAACAGCATCGTCGAAACCACCTCGATCATGACCCTGCTTTCACTGGTGCAGCAGACCGACATGCTCGGCGTCACCCCGGTGTCGGTGGTGGAAGACTATCCAGGGCGGGATTTGCTGGCCATCTTGCCGATCAAGTTCGAAGCGCGGCTGCCCCCCTATGGACTGATCACCCGGCGCCATCGCATTCAATCGTCGGCGATGCAGGCGTTCATGAATTCGGTGCGGGCAGAGCATGCGTTGGCCAAATAACCAGGTCCGGAGCACTGATTCCCGCACGTGATGGGGTAACGCGCCGACTACAGCCAGCGGGTGACATGGATTGCAATGACTTGGACAAAGGGCCAGTAACGACAGCCAGACAAATGCTGCTTACGCTGAGTGAAAGGGAATCACCCGCGTTGGGGGACATGGAATGCAAGAGATCACATGCCAAGGGAACGGACGTGTCTGCGGTATCAGTTGTATCGATCAAGGGCCAGGACGCTGGCAGGCCTCAAAACTGCTCAACTGCAACACGAGCTTGAGCTGGTTGGGCCAACAGATCTCGATTTGTCGAAAGTGCGATTTGAAGCGATCAACGCGCAGGCACTGAAAGCCTGGGAGCTTTGGCAAGATCCACACTTTGCATGGAATGAAGTGGTTGGATGGAAATCGAGTGAGCCTTTGGCTCTGGACCTGGCCATCTGGTTTGATGAACGACTGTGCGGACTGTGTTTCGCAAATCCCAACAACAGTCGGCAAAGAATCCGCATCGTGCGATTGGAGGGATTGCCCAGAGAGGCTCATCCTCTAAAAAAACGTATTGCACCGTTGGCCATTTTGGTCGTTGAACAGTACGCCAAAATTATTGGCAGCAAGTTCATCGAAGTACAGGAGCCGTTGAAAGGTGCAATTTCTATCTACCAACAATTCGGCTTTTACTTCGATGCAGAGCGTCGACTTGTCAAAGCCGTAGGGAGCCTAGTATCTTGAAAATTGTTCAATATGTAACCAATAACGGAGGGAAGATGGGTAAAGTAATTAAGAAATCCCCCACAAGAAAACGCTCATCCACACCTGAAAGAAAACAGGGTGCTGTAGTGCTGACAGCCAGTGAGCGCCGAATTCTGCAGCTAATTGCAACGGGCATCGAAGGCGAAGAACCTAGCCTGCTCGCCGGGAGTCCGTAAAGTCGGCGATAAAAAACCGCTCCAAGGAGCGGTTTGTCATTTCTTGACGAGTTTCACCCAAACAACCAATACCCCAACAACGCCAGCACCACCACCGCCAACACCGGCCGCATCACGCGGTAAGCCTTGGGATGACGACGCTTCCACTGTTTAACCACCCCACTGACCTTGTCGCTGGAGTTCTTGCTCAAGGCATACGCCCGATTAATCCCGCCGACGCGTTCATCATCAAGGTTTTGAGTGGCTGTGGCGCGACCCAGAAAACCGCTGATGCTGCGGTTGATGTGGGTCAAGACGCGGCTGCTCAATGGGCGTTCGATGTCACAAAACAGGATTACCCGGGTCTGTTCGGTTTCGTTCTTGACCCAGTGCACGTAGGTCTCATCGAACATTACGTCTTCACCATCGCGCCAGGCGTATACCTGCCCGTCAACAAAGATGCGGCAATCATCGGAGTTGGGGGTCGACAACCCCAAATGATAACGAAGTGAACCGCCAAACGGATCACGATGCGGATTGAGGTGGCTGCCACCCGGCAGTAACGCGAACATCGCCCCTTTGACATTGGGAATGCTGCTCACCAGCGCCACGGTTTTAGGGCATAGGGCTACTGCCGAAGGCAGCGGCTTGTCGTACCACTTGAGGTAAAAACGCTTCCAGCCTTTTTTGAAAAACGAACCGAAACCGGCGTCATTGTTCCTCTCGGCAGCGCGGATATATCCCTCGTCGAACAAGTGCATGGCTTCGTCGCGGATGACTTGCCAATTGTCCTTGAGCACGTCCAGCTCCGGAAACTTGCTGCGGTCCAGATAGGGTTTGGACGGCACCCCGGAGAACAGGTACATCAAGGCGTTATAGGGGGCGAACAATGCCGAGTGATTGACGAATTGCCGCAAAACCGGCAATCGCGCCTTGCCACGCAAATGGACAAAGAGTGTGCTGCCGAGAAACAGCAGCAACAACGACGCTTTCGCGGCAATGGTAAAGCTCATCTACGACTCCTTGAGAATAGCTTCATCGCTCAGCACCCTTTATCCGAAGTGGCAGCCGGCGATCACCCACATGCCCGCCCCAGGGAAAATCAGTGCGAAACAACACTCAGCAATAATTACGCAACAAGGCAATTATTAGCACAAGGAACCTGAATGGGGACTGACCTGATCAATCCCGCCAACTCATTTATAGACGCTTAACCTGCGGCGCGCTTATTGCTGATTTTCCTGTTCGGTAAACAGATCGCTGAACAGCATGCTCGACAGGTAGCGTTCGCCGGAGTCCGGCAGGATCACCACGATTGTCTTGCCCTGCATTTCCGGGGTTTCTGCCAAGCGAACAGCAACAGCCATGGCCGCGCCACACGAAATACCGCACAAAATCCCTTCTTCCTGCATCAAGCGCAGGGCCATGGCCTTGGACTCGTCGTCGGTGACCAACTCAACCCGATCAACCATCGACAGATCCAGATTCTCAGGCACAAAACCGGCACCGATGCCTTGAATCTTGTGCGGGCTCGGTTTGATCTCCTCGCCGGCGAGGGCCTGGGTAATCACCGGTGAACCCGCAGGCTCAACGGCCACCGAGATAATCGGTTTACCTTGGGTGTTCTTGATATACCGCGAAACACCGGTAATGGTTCCACCTGTTCCGACCCCTGCCACCAACACATCGACGGCGCCGTCGGTATCGTTCCAGATTTCCGGACCGGTGGTTTTTTCGTGGATGGCCGGGTTGGCCGGGTTGTCGAACTGCGAAGGCATGAAGTACTTGGCCGGGTCGCTGGCAACGATGTCGCCGGCTTTTTCAATCGCGCCTTTCATGCCCTTGGCCGGCTCGGTCAAGACCAGTTCGGCGCCCAGGGCCTTGAGCACCTTGCGTCGTTCGATACTCATGGACGCCGGCATGGTCAGCATCAACGTGTAACCACGGGCTGCGGCGACAAATGCCAGGCCGATTCCGGTATTGCCTGAGGTCGGTTCGACGATGGTCATGCCAGGCTTGAGTTTGCCGCTGCTTTCAGCGTCCCAGATCATGTTCGCCCCGATCCGGCATTTGACTGAATAACCGGGGTTGCGCCCTTCGATCTTGGCCAGGATGGTCACGCCGCGCGGGGCGATGCGGTTGATCTGCACCAACGGCGTATTGCCGATGGAGTGGGCGTTGTCAGCGAAGATACGGCTCATGTCTGGGTCCTTAACTGCAGCATGGAATTAGCGCATCAAGGTAAGCCTCTTGCCCTTGGTCGTCCAGTCAGGTCGAACGTCCGGTTGTCAGCGCAGTCAATCGCTTTACATCGCCAGAGATTTACCACCATGAAACGTCGATACAGTTGGCCCCTGTGGACGCTCGCCGGCCTCGTTGTGCTGCTGATCACCCTGCACTTCGCCCTGCCCTATATGGTGCGCGACTATTTGAACGACAGACTGGCTGACATGGGTGACTACCGTGGCCAGATCACCGATGTGGACCTGGCCCTGTGGCGCGGCGCTTACAAAATCAACGGATTGAAAATCGTCAAGGTCGACGGCAAGGTCCCGGTGCCTTTCGTCAATGCACCGCTGATCGACCTTTCCGTCAGCTGGCATTCACTCTGGCACGACCATGCGGTGGTCGCCCAGGTGCAGTTCTTCAACCCCGAGGTGAACTTCGTTGACGGCGGCGCCAATAAAAAGAACTCACAAACCGGTGAGGGCACCGACTGGCGTGCGCAATTGGGCAAATTATTACCCGTTACCCTGGACGAAGTGCAGATCCACGACGGCAAACTCAGTTTTCGCAACTTCAATTCCAAGCCTCCCGTGAATATGAACGCCACTGAGGTCAATGCCAGCATTTACAACCTGACCAATGTGGTCGACAAACAAGGCAAGCGTGACGCTCGCTTCGAAGGCAAGGCCCTGCTGCTCGGGCACGCACCGCTGGAAACCACGGCGACGTTCGATCCACTGAGCAATTTCGAAGACTTTGAATTTCGTATGCGCGCCAAAGGCATTGAACTCAAGCGCATGAACGACTTCGCCTCGGCCTATGGCAAGTTCGACTTCAACGCAGGCCACGGCGACGTGGTCATTGAAGCGCAAGCCAAAAAAGCCCAATTGACCGGCTACATCAAACCGCTGCTCAAAGACGTCGACGTGTTCAACTGGCGACAGGATGTGGAAAACAAGGACAAAGGGATTTTCCGATCCATTTGGGAGGCCATCGTCGGAGGCTCTGAAACCGTTCTGAAAAACCAGGGTAAAAACCAGTTCGCAACCCGAGTGGAACTCAAAGGTAACGTGCATCGCCAGGATATCAGCGCGTTCCAGGCGTTTTTGCAGATTTTACGCAACGGTTTTATCAAGGCGTTCAACGCCCAGTATGAGCGGCCGAAGCCGGAGGCCGGTTAGGGTTTGCGTGTGACGGTATAGCGACCGGTTTCCTCAGCTGCCCGTGAAGATGTCGATTGCTGTTGCAAAAAATCCCAGCCCAGGCAGGCCAGTGCCAATGATCGCGGCACCACTTCACGACCACTGCTGTAGCGGCTGATACTGCGGGCGCTGACACCAAGCGCCTCAGCCGCCTGATTGAGTGACAAGCCGGTGCGTGCGCGCCATTCAATGAACATACGAGTGTTTTCGTCGGATGCGTTTTGTGCGAGTGCATCCAGATACAGGGTGTCTGCCCCGATTTGAATGTCCAGCTCAGGCCACTCAACGCTCCAGCCATCATCGCCTAGACACACACTGGTGAACGCCTGCGGCGCCAGCAATGGTTGTAATCCTGGATAAGCGTGCAGGTCACGGCTCAAATCGAGTGTTAGCTGCTGACCATCGATAAAAGTCAGCGCCAGACGGTTGTCTGGCAACGACTGAACGGCCGACAGCCGTGGTCGTTTCATGGGTAACATCGTTTCCAATCCTCCAACAATTGCACTTGATGGGCCCTGCCCCATTCCCGCGCGTCCTTGATAATCAGCGGCGGCGCCTTCCCGACCATCACTTCGACGGTTTCCAGGCAGAGCATCACATCGAGCCCGCCACCGGTCAGGTGAACATGGGGTGGCGGATGATCCTTCTCGCGCAATTGAATGCGGTACGTATCACGAAATCGATATTTAGTAGACGTGCCCCGCACGATATCGCCAAAATGGCGATAGCCCAATACTGGCCAGCAGCCGAGACCGAGTCAAGATGTGACGCCCCATTCAGAGACTGAATAAGCCGTCTGCGTTCACAGTCGACCGGGCAGCGCGGTATAGTCGGGCATCACCACTATTGCGCCCCGCCCTGCCTCGTTCAGGTCGGCGTTACCGTTCGAGGATTAGCAGATGAAGTTCGAAGGCACCCAGGCCTACGTCGCCACCGATGACCTGAAGCTGGCGGTCAACGCCGCCATTACCCTGGAGCGTCCACTGCTGGTCAAGGGCGAGCCGGGCACAGGCAAAACCATGTTGGCCGAGCAACTGGCCGAGTCACTCGGCGCCAAGTTGATCACCTGGCACATCAAGTCCACCACCAAGGCGCATCAGGGCCTGTACGAGTACGACGCGGTCAGCCGCCTGCGCGACTCGCAACTGGGCACGGAAAAGGTCCACAACGTTCGTAACTACCTGAAAAAGGGCAAGCTCTGGGAAGCCTTCGAATCCGAAGAGCGGGTGATTCTGCTGATCGACGAGATCGACAAGGCTGACATCGAATTCCCGAATGACTTGCTGCAAGAACTCGACAAGATGGAGTTCTACGTTTACGAGATCGACGAGACCATCAAGGCCAAGAAGCGACCGATCATCATCATTACCTCCAACAATGAGAAAGAGCTGCCGGACGCCTTCCTGCGTCGCTGCTTCTTCCACTACATCGCCTTCCCGGACCGCACCACGATGCAAAAGATCGTCGACGTGCACTACCCGGACATCAAGAAAGACCTGGTCAGCGAAGCGCTGGACGTGTTCTTTGATGTGCGCAAAGTGCCGGGGCTGAAGAAAAAGCCATCGACGTCCGAACTGGTGGACTGGCTCAAGCTGCTGATGGCCGACAACATTGGCGAAGCGGTACTGCGCGAACGCGATCCGACCAAGGCCATTCCGCCGCTGGCCGGCGCGCTGGTAAAGAACGAACAGGACGTGCAGCTGCTTGAGCGCCTGGCGTTCATGAGCCGTCGCGGCACCCGCTAAGAGGCTGATGCCATGTTGCTCAACCTGTTCAATGAAATGCGCGCCGCCAAGGTGCCAGTCTCGGTGCGTGAGCTGCTGGACCTGATCAACGCGCTGAAACAGCGTGTAACCTTCGCCGACATGGACGAGTTCTATTACTTGTCCCGGGCGATTCTGGTGAAGGACGAAAAGCATTTCGACAAGTTTGACCGGGCGTTCGGGGCTTACTTCAATGGTCTGGAAAAACTCGACGATCACCTTCAGGCACTGATTCCCGAAGACTGGCTGCGCAAGGAGTTCGAGCGCTCGCTGACCGACGAGGAACGGGCCGCGATCCAGTCCCTTGGTGGCCTGGACAAACTGATCGAAGAGTTCAAGAAACGCCTAGAAGAACAGAAAGAACGCCATGCCGGTGGTAACAAATGGATCGGCACCGGCGGCACCAGCCCGTTCGGCTCCGGCGGCTTCAACCCGGAAGGCATTCGGGTCGGCGATGCCGGAAAACGTCAGGGTAAAGCGGTCAAGGTCTGGGATCAGCGCGAGTACAAGAACCTCGACGATTCGGTGGAATTGGGCACGCGCAACATCAAGGTGGCCCTGCGTCGGTTGCGCAAATTTGCCCGTCAGGGAGCCGCGGAAGAGCTGGACATCGATGGCACCATCGACCACACCGCCAAAGACGCCGGGCTGCTGAATATCCAGATGCGACCGGAGCGGCGTAACACCGTCAAGTTGTTGCTGCTGTTCGACATCGGCGGCTCGATGGACGCCCATGTGAAGATTTGCGAGGAGCTGTTTTCGGCCTGCAAGACCGAGTTCAAGCACCTTGAGTACTTCTACTTTCACAACTTCATTTATGAATCGGTGTGGAAGAACAACATGCGTCGCACCTCCGAGCGCACATCAACCCAGGACCTGCTGCACAAGTACGGCGCCGACTACAAAGTGATCTTCATCGGTGACGCCGCCATGGCGCCTTATGAAATCACCCAGGCAGGCGGCAGCGTCGAGCACTGGAACGAAGAAGCAGGGTATGTGTGGATGCAGCGGTTCCGGGAGAAGTACAAGAAGCTCATCTGGATTAACCCGTATCCGAAAGATACGTGGGGCTACACGTCGTCGACCAATATTGTGCGGGACTTGATTGATGATCAGATGTATCCGCTGACCCTTCGGGGGTTGGAGGAAGGGATGCGGTTTCTTTCCAAGTAATCTTTGTTGTCAGTGCCGGCCTCTTCGCGAGCAGGCTCGCTCCCACATGGGGTCTTGTGTACGACATAGATCCATTGTGGGAGCGAGCCTGCTCGCGAAGCTTTTAGCTTTTCAGGAATCGATGTAGATACTCGACTTGCTGCCGATGCGCCACCTCCTGCACCACCGGCCGCAACCGCACCTTCGCCCCCGGCAAGCACTGCGCAAGCCGCGCTAGAGCCAGCGGCGTCAACGCTCCCAATCGCGGGTACCCGCCAATGGTCTGTCGATCATTGAGCAACACAATCGGCTGCCCGTCCGGCGGCACCTGCACCGCGCCGAGGGGGATGCCTTCGGAAATCATCGGTTTTCCCTGGTACTGCAACGCCGTGCCCAGCAGGCGAATGCCCATCCGGTCGGCGCGGCTGTCGAGGGTCCACACACGGTTGAACGCGTCGAACAGACTCTGCCCGCTGAACTCGCCGATCTGTGCGCCCAGCACCAGATCCAGCGGCGAATTGTCGGTGACATCCGGTCGATGCTGCGCCGGTAACTCCCGCAGCAGGAGCAACGCACTACCGGCATAGCTCAGCTGCGCACCTTTGGCCAAAGCCCGCCCCCGGCCATCCAGGCCGCCAAGCTCCTCACGGACCACGGTCGAACGGCTGCCCAACACGCTTGGCGCCTCAAACCCGCCCGGCGCGGCGAGATAAGCCCGAGCCCCTCGCTTGGGCTGGGTAAATTGCAATCGCTGACCTTTTTGCAGCCTGAAACTGCGCCATGGCACCAGTGCCTCGCCCTCCACCGTCGCCCCTAGATCGGCCCCGGCCAGCGCCAGTACGCAATCCTCTTCGGCCATTACCGCGAACCCACCGAGAGTGATTTCGATCACCGGCGCATTCAGGTCATTGCCCAGTAGCCAGTTGGCCCAAGACATTGAACGCCAATCCAGCCCGCCCCCCTGCGTCACGCCCAGATGGCGCACGCCAAAGCGACCGGCGTCCTGCATCAGGCACAGAGGCGTACTCGCCTCTATTGATAAGCGGCTCATGCCTGCGCCTCCAATGGTGTGTCGTCACCGCCCAGATGAATGAACTCGGCATGGCTGACAGCTTCAAAGCGCACCGTGTCGCCCGGTTGCATGAGGCTGTAGCCGTCACGCTCGCGGTCAAACAGTTTGGCCGGCGTGCGGCCGATCAGGTTCCAGCCGCCGGGGGATACCACCGGATAGGCCGCCGTCTGCCGTTCGGCGATGCCGACACTGCCGGCCGCGACTTTTTTGCGCGGGGTGTCCAATCGGGGCGCGGCGAGCACTTCTTCGACCAATCCCATGAAGGCGAAACCCGGTGCGAAACCCAAGGCGAACACCTGATATTCGCGCCCGCTGTGACGGCGGATCACCTCCTCCATCGTCAGCCCGCTGCGCTGCGACAACAAGCTCAGCTCCGGGCCGACACTCACGTCATACCAGACCGGCAGCACATGACATTTGCCGCCAGTGCGGGTGTTAGGTGACAGGTCGATCAGCGCTTGGGCGATCAATTCCCGAGCCTGAGTCGGGCTTAGCGCGGTCAAATCGTAATGCACCATCAACGTCGTGTAAGACGGCACCAGATCGATGAGATGCACGCCGAACGCAGCCCGCAAGTTTTCGCTGGCCGCCAGCATCCACGGCATGTTGGATTCGCTGATCTCATCGAACAGACGCACCATCAGGCAATCCAGCGCCACCACCTCTACCCGCAGCTTCATGATGCGCGCTGCTGATCAAGGGCTTCGCGGATCCGTTGCACAGCGGCAACCGAACTGGCGTTGTCGCCATGCACGCAAAGGGTGTTGGCCTGCAAGTACAATGCGCTGCCGTCGCTGGCAGTGAGGGCGTCGCCACGGGCAATGGTCAGCGCCTGCTCAATGACTTGTTTGGGATCATGATGCACAGCGCCCGGCAATTGTCGCGAAACCAACAGACCCGCGCTGTTGTAAGCGCGGTCGGCGAAGGCTTCGAACCACAAGGTCACGCCATATTCATCGCCCAGAAGCTGCGCGGCGCTGTTGTCGCGAGTCGCCATCAACATCAACGGCAGGCTCCGGTCGTACGCCGCCACGGCCTGAAGCACCGCACGCAATTGCGCCGGGTTGGCCATCATGTCGTTGTACATCGCGCCGTGGGGTTTGACGTAGCTGACGCGGCCGCCCTGAGCGCGGCAAATGCCATCGAGGGCGCCGATCTGGTAATGCAGGATGTCCTGGAGTTCCTGGGCGGTATACGCCATCGAGCGCCGGCCGAAACCGACCAGATCCTGATAGGCCGGGTGCGCGCCGATCTGCACACCGTTGCTCAGCGCCAGGCTGACGGTCTTGCGCATGATGCCCGGGTCGCCGGCGTGGAAGCCGCAGGCGATGTTGGCGCAATCAATATAGGGCATGATTTCGGCGTCCAGACCCATGGTCCAGGTGCCGAAACTTTCGCCGATGTCGCAGTTCAATAGCAGGCGGCTCACGGAGAACACTCCTGTAGGTTTTATGCTTTTCAGAGGCAGGCAGATTACTGCGCATCCAGTTGTTTGCCACGGGTTTCCGGCAGGCTCAGCGCCGCGAGGATCACCACCCCGTAGGACACTGCCGCAAACGCCCCGATGCCGACGCTCAATGGCACCTTTTGGCTAAGCAAACCGATCAACAGCGGAAACAGTGCCGCCAGCGCCCGCCCGATGTTGTAGCAAAACCCCTGGCCCGAGCCGCGAATCCGCGTCGGAAACAACTCGGTCAAAAACGCGCCCATGCCGCTGAAAATACCCGAGGCGAAGAAGCCCAGCGGGAAACCCAGCCACAGCATCACGCCATTGCTGACCGGCAATTGGGTGTAGAGCAACACGATGGTGAATGAGCCGACCGCGAACAGGATGAAGTTCTTCTTGCGCCCGAGAATGTCAGTCAAATAGGCGCTGATGACGTATCCGACGTAGGAACCGACGATCACCATCGCCAGATAACCACCCGTGCCGAGTACGCTCAACCCCCGCTCGTTCTTCAGAAACGTCGGCAACCAGGAGGTAATCGCGTAGTAACCGCCCAGTGCGCCAGTGGTCAGCACCGATGCGCGAATCGTGGTGAAGAGGATGCCGGGGGCAAAAATCTCGTAGAACTTCGCCGGGTTACTCGGTTCCTGTTTGGCCTTGGCTTCGCGGTAGATTTCCGGGTCCTTCACCAGGCGACGAACGAAGATCACAAAAATTGCCGGCACGATGCCGAGAATGAACAGTGCACGCCAGGCGTCTTCCGGCGGCAAAAACGAAAACAGCAGCGCATACAGAATCGCCGTCAGCCCCCACCCCAGTGCCCAACCCGATTGCACCATGCCCACCGCTTTTCCACGGTCCTTGGCACGAATCACTTCGCCCATCAGCACTGCGCCGGCGGTCCATTCACCGCCGAAACCGAAGCCCATCAAGGTGCGGCTGATCAGCAGCTGCTCGTAGTTTTGCGCGAAACCGCAGAGGAAGGTGAAGAAGGCGAACCACAACACGGTCAGTTGCAAGGTGCGCACGCGACCGATGCGGTCGGAGAGAATCCCCGCCACCCAACCGCCAATGGCCGAGGCGATCAGGGTGCTGGTGTGAATCAGCCCGGCTTCGCCGGTGGTAATGCCCCACATCGCAATCAGGGTCGGCACCACGAAGCTGAGCATCTGGGTGTCCATGCCGTCCAGGCCATAGCCGATCTTGCAGCTCCAGAAGGTGCGGCGTTCCTGCTGATTGATGTTGCGGTACCAATCGAAAGGCCCCGGGCGAGCCGTTGTTTTGGGGATGTCGAGCGTGTCGGGCGCACTCATGGCAAATCTCCGCGCTAGTTTTTATTGGTATTGTTCTGAGCCCCGACGACGCCTATCGTGGGAACCGGATGTGCCGATTTTTGGGTTCCCGGCCCTGCTGCGTCCAACTAATAAAAACCGGGCTTAGGCATAAGAAAAAGTTGATCCCATGAATCTGAAGTTTCTCGAAACCTTTGTCTGGGTCGCCCGACTCAAGAGTTTTCGCCTGACCGCCGACAAACTCTTCACCACCCAAGCCTCGATTTCCAGCCGCATCGCCGTGCTCGAAAGTGAACTGGGGGTGAAGCTGTTTCTGCGCGATTCACGCGGCGTCAGCCTCACGCCCGAAGGCCTGAAAGTGCTCGACTATGCCGAGCAGATGATGGACACCATGCAGGCGCTCAAACAGTCGATCGAGACCCGTTCGAGCAAGGCCGGTCGGGTGCGGATCGGCGTCATGGACACGGTGATCCACACCTGGCTGAGCCCGCTGGTGGCGCAGATGACGGATCTCTATCCGTTGGTGGAAATCGAACTGGTGGCCGATACCTCGCTCAACCTCTGCGATCAGCTGCAAAAAGGCTTTCTCGATCTGATCCTGCAAACTGACCTGATGCGCCAGGAAAGCGTGCGCAGCCTTGAGCTGGCCAGTCATCCCATGGGCTGGATCGCAGCGAGTAATTCGCTCTACAACCGTGAGTATTCGGGCATCGCCGATCTGGCGCGCGAGCGGGTCATTACTTACTCGAAAAACTCCCATCCGCATCAGGAGGTGCTCGCCCTGATGCAGGCCAATGGCGTGATGACGCCACGCCTGAACTGCGTGAACTCGGTGTCGGCGATTACCCGGCTTTTGCGTGATGGTTTCGGCATTGGCGCGCTGCCGCCGGTGCTGGTGGCCGAGGAACTGGCGCGCGGTGAACTGATTCTGCTGGCCATCGACCAACGGCCACCGGATTTGCAAGTGGTGGTGTCGTGGCGCACGGGCGTCGAGTGGGTCGAGGAGATTGTGGCGTTGTGTCAGCACGTCGTGGAGCGCTACGCGCAGAAAGTGGGCGAGCACTACATCGTTTTGAGCAAACCCTTGGCCAGAATCTGAAGGACACTTTCTGCAACGTAAATATAAATTACTATCATTTGCATAATATTTCCCAAAAGGTATTCTCTGCGCGCTTTCAGCTAATCAACTGTCCAGAAGGAGTCGGACTAGATGCGCGCCTACACGCAAAAACAGCAGCTATTGCTCGCTCACTGGAGCGAAGCCCTTGGAACTCAGGCTTTCCAGTCCCACCGAATCACCCTTGACCATTTGAGCAATGCGCTGGAGCCCGCCGCCCAGCGCTGCTTCCAACGCCTGATCCAGGCGCTGTTTCGTGAAGGCCTGATCAACCCCGACGCTTGCGAATACGACGACAATAGCCGTTGCTGGCTGCCGCTTGGCGATGGCGCGCACCTGTGCTTCGAGCACCTGTCGAGTAACAGAATGAACAGCTGGGACGTGCGCGGCAGCATCGTCCTGCACACCCCCGACAGACTGCCTCACAAAATCCAGCTGCCCAGCGAATTGCTCGCTCACCTCAGCACTCAGCTCAACCCGCCAGCCTCTCCTCAAGTACTGGAGCGTCTGGCCCAGGAACTGGATGACAGCTTCAGCAACGACACCCTGTGCCTGGCGTTTCACCATGGATGGACCGAGCGCCTGAGAGAGCAGATCGATACCGAGTACGATGACAACCTGCTCGCCTGGCTCAAAGCCGACGCCAGCCACCAGAACCCTACATCGCTGCTCGAACAGTGGGGCACTCTCGGCCATCCGTGGCACCCGAACTACAAGACCAAACTGGGTTTGAGCGCCGCTCAGGTCATCGCTTTCTCGCCGGAATTCGAAGCGAGTTTTCCGATTGTGCTGTGCGCACTGCACCGCCAGTACGCACACGTCGAAGCGCTGGCGGGGACCGCCAATTACTGGGAGTGGTGGCAAGGTCACTTCCCACTGCCCGCCGAACAATTGCAGCGCCATTTGCAGCAACTGGGCCTGGACGTAAAGGACTACCTCCCGCTCCCGTCGCACCCATGGCAAGCCCATGAAGAACTGCCGGATTCGTTCGCCAACGAGATCGCCGACAACCTGCTGATCGTCACTGACATCGTCGCTTTTACCGGCCACCCGACCATGTCCTTCCGCACGGTCCTGCCGGACGCCAGCCGCGTTGCGCCGATGGTCAAACTGCCGGTGGCTTTGCGCCTGACCAGTGTGCAGCGCACCGTGTCGCCGCGCTCGGCCCGGATGGGGCCGCGCATCAGCCAACTGATATTGAAAATCCTCGATCAGGAGCCGCAGATTCAGCGTCTGCTGAACATCGTTCCGGAGCGCATCGGCGTGCACTACGCGCCGCAACCGGCCGATGACGAACGCTCTCGGCATGCAGCCGTGCTGTATCGCGACAACCCGCTTACCCTGCTGCAAGAAGGCGAGTTGGCGGTGCCGGTCGGCAGCCTGTTCGCCGTCAACGAATTCGAACAACCGTTGCTGCGTGATTGGGTAAGACTGGCTCAGGGCCGTGACGACAGCGAGGCCATCCTGGCGTTCTTCGATGATTACCTGTCGATTGCGGTACCGAGTCTGTTGGGCATTTACCTGATGTATGGCGTGGCGTTCGAAGCGCACCAGCAAAACAGTTTCATGGTGATGGGCGCTGACGGGCAGTTGAATCGGCTGTTATTGCGTGACTTTGGCGACGTTCGTATCGATCGCAAAACCCTGCACGCCAAGGGCCTGGATATCCAGTTGCACGATCCGGAAATGACCCTGTATGACAACTCCGGTTTTGTCCGCGACAAACTCCTGCACACCACATTCATGTGCCACCTCGGTGAGCTGACGTTGCTCTGTGCCCGCCACTGGAGTGTGCCGGAAAACATCCTTTGGGAGCGCTTGGCAACGCACGTTGCGCAGTGCTTCGAGACCTTGCGCGAGCGCGTTGAACCGACACGCTGGGAAAGCGAACGCCAAGCCTTGCTGGAACAGGATTGGCCTGCCAAATCTTTCATGCGCATGCGCTTGCTCGACAGTCATGCCGACATCGTCGGACGCCTGAGTAACCCGCTACGACCCATCACCCATGCTCACTGACGGTCGCGCCTTGCGACTGTTGATCGTTATCCAGTTTGTCTCCATGGGTGCCATGGAAATGAGCGGCCCGTTCTGGCCCCTGCAAATCCAGCATCTGCTCGGACCGGAGGGCGCCGGCTACACCGCGCTGTTATCGGCAATGGTCTATGCCGGTCCAATGCTGGCCGCCATGCTCCTGACGCCCATGTGGGGCCGGTTGGGTGATCGCACCGGACACAAACCGATGATTGTCCGGGCGTTGCTGGCACTCGCGCTGTGCCAAGGGTTGGCGGCCATCACCCTCGACCCGTGGCTGCTGGTAGGTATTCGCGTGATGCAAGGCGCGTTGGCCGGGTTTCTCGCCGCCGCGCAAGCCTATGCCTTGGCCTGCTGCGACAGTTCCAGACGGGGTCACACCCTGGCCCGCTTGCAATCGGCGACCGCAGTCGGCTCTTTGATCGGGCCGATACTGGGCGGCTGGCTGATGGACGTCTCGGGATTTGCCCTGCTCTGTTATGGCGCGACGTCGATTTGCCTGCTGTGCGCCCTGGGGAGTTTTTTCCTGCCGGCCGACAAGGCTCGTGCCTCAAAGAAAAAAACGGTTGAGCCCGTGGCACTGCCCAAAGGCTGGCTCGGTGGAATTCTGCTGGTGATCGTATTGATTCAGGCTGCGAAGATGATCCCGCAGCCGTTCTATGCGCTGTACGTCGCGAACATTCTGCACGCCCCAAGCTGGCTGATCGGCGCGACCTACGCGGCGAGCGCCGCGACCCTGGCCATATCCGCACCGCTGTGGGGACGCCTGTTCGACCGCTGGCAGCCGGCCTACACCTTGCGCGTCATCGAAGGCGTGGCCTGGCTGTGTGCCCTGACGCTGGCGGCCACGGCATTGGCCAACGAATGGCTGGGGTTTCTCGTCAGTCGGCTCGTCTGGGGCATCTGGCAAGGCGCCCTGCTGCCGGTGGCTTATGCCCTGATCGCCAACACCGTATCCGCCAACCAACAGGGCTTTGCGCTCGGCCTCGGCAACAGCGCGGCCAAGGCTGGCGCTCTGCTTGGCGTCGTTCTCGGCGGAGTCGGCATGGGGCTGGTCGGATTGGCCAATAGTTTCTGGCTGGTGGCGCTGACCTACGCCGTAGCCGCTATAGGGATCCGCTGCGTGCGGTCATTCAACGCCACACCTGACCGCTCAACCTTGCCTGCTCACACTTATCACAACTCAAAAAAGTCCTCATCATGACCCGAATCAAACTCCCCCTGCTGATCCCGTTGCTCGGTACCTTCAGCGCCCAGTCCTGGGCCGAAGATACCGAGCAGCAGCCCGGCACTTTGAACATGCAAGCCACCGTCGTCTCCGCGACTCGCAGCGAAGCGACCATCGCCTCGATTCCAGGTTCGGTCCTGGTGATCGACGAACAGCAGATCCGTGAGCAAAGCGGCGCGGGTCGCCGGATTTCCGACATCCTCGGGCAATTGGTCCCCGGTCTTGCACCGTCCAGCGGCGGGATGAGCAACTTCGGCCAGACCCTGCGCGGGCGCAACATGCTGGTATTGATCGACGGCGTATCGCAGAACGCCACACGCGACAACTTCCGCCAGCTCAACAGCGTCACCCCGGCCAGCGTCGAACGCATCGAAGTGGTCTCCGGCGCCAGCAGCCTCTACGGTGCCGGCGCTTCAGGCGGCATCATCAATATCATCACCAAGCGCAATCAGGGTCAGGACATTGCCTACAGCAGCAAACTGGGCCTGACCACCGGCAATAACCTCAATAGCAAAGGCTTTGCCTACGAAACTTTTCAGAGCGCGACCGGGCGCAAGGATGCCCTGGACTGGTACGTCTCCGCCGACCTGATCCAGCGCAACGATATGTACGATGGCAACGGCAACCGCATCCCTCAGGACACCTCTCAGGGCAGCAGCATGGACACCGAAACCTATGACTTGCAAGGTCGTTTCGGTTACGAACTGGATGCCGATAAAAAACTCAGTCTGTCGCTGCAGGACTACAAGGATCAGCAGGACACGGGTTACACCAAAGACCCGAAAAACCTGCAGCAAGCCGTGGCAGTCAAGGGATTGAAACTTGATGACCAACCCTATACCCACAACCAGGCAGTCAACCTCAACTACACCGACGCCGACTTCTACGGTCAAGGCCTGCAATTGGAAAGTTACTGGCGCCGCGCCGATGCACTGTTTTTCCCGGACCTGTCACGGGGCAAGGCCGGGATCTCCGACAACAACAGTGTGCAAGATGTCTACGGCCTGCGCGCAGCCATCGACACGCCGCTGCCGGCCATCGGCAGTGCCACTGGCAACCTGGTCTGGGGTGCCGACTATGATAATGAGCGCTCCCGCCAACGAGGTGATCAATACACGCTCAATGGTCTGACCTACACCAAGACCGGCACCACCTACGAGCTGGGCCCGGACATCGAAACCACCACCAAATCGCTGTTCGGGCAGATGTCATGGGACATCGGTGACTGGACCGTGCGTGGCGGTGTACGCCGTGAATGGATCGAAAGCGACGTTTCCGACAGCATCGCTTATGGTGAGATCGTCCAGACCGGCGTACGCGCAACGCTGCCCGGCGACACCCTCAAATACGATGACACACTGTACAACCTGGGCGCGGTCTACCACCTGAGTGATAGTCAGGACGTATTCGCCAATTTCAGCCAGGGGTTTTCGCTGCCGGATATCCAGCGCTTCATGCGTGACGTCAGCAGCACCTTCGACATCCAGAGCCTCAACGCCCAGGCCATCAAGGTCAACAGTTACGAGGTGGGCTGGCGTGGTGACTGGGACCAGTGGCAGGCCGACGTCACCGTGTATGAAAACACCTCGGACGTGACCCAGTTCTACGATGCCAATGATCGCGTATTACGCCTGATCAACCAGAAAGAGCGCGTTCGCGGCATTGAAAACAACCTGAACTACCGCGTGACCGATCAATGGTCGGTGGGTGGCACTTACGCCTGGGCCAAAGGCGAGACCGAGCAGAACGGCAAGTGGATCGATCTGCCGGCCACGCGCATCTCACCGGCCAAGACCACGCTGTTCGTCGGCTATATCGAAGAGGATTACAACCTGCGCCTGCAAGGCATGCATTTGTCCAGTTATGACGCCGCCGCCAAGGACAACAACGGACTCGACATCGACGGTTATACGCTGGTGGACCTGCTCGGCTCCGTGCAACTGCCGGTCGGTCGTCTTGAAGGCGGGGTGTTTAACCTGACGAATCGCACGTACGTAAACCTGTTCACCCAGGCCAACGCCAGAATGCCGTTCGCCAACGCCGAAGGCCGCACGTTGAGCATGAGCTACTCGGTCGACTGGTAAAACAGGTGCCGGCTTGCCAGCGATGCGATCTGCCGGACATAGGTGTCGCGGCAATCGCCGGCAAACCGGCTGCAGGGTTACAGGCCGCGCACATCCCGGTCTTCGATCGGCCGGCTCTGGCGCAGGCGTTTGCCGCCCAACACCACCCAGTCGATCAAGCGGAACAGGCATTCGATGCCGAACGACAACAGCATCGCGCCGCTCATGCCCCAGATCATCGCTTGCGGCGTCAGCAGGATCTGGTAGCTGTAGCCATTCCAGGTTTCCTTGCGGATGTCCGGGTCGGCGGCCAGCACCACTTGCAGGAAGCGGATGTACCAAGGGCCCTGCATGGCCTGGAATTGCTTGTCCAGCGCCAGCTGACGGGTCAGCAGGTTGCTCAGGCTGTCGGCATCGCTGCGAAAGATCGGGTCGTCACTGGCACGGTAGTGGGCGACCAGCGCCTGCATGTCGCCCTTGAAAAACTGATTGGCCGTGCCCTGAAAACCGCTCAAACCCGTCTGCGCCTCGATCAGGTGCGCCTCGACGCGCTTGGCGTAATCATTGATAAATCCCGGCACCTGTACACCGATCAACAGGCCCGCCGCAAATAACACCAGCCGTAGATAACTCAGCAACATCAGGGGGGAGATCCTTATTCGGTCTTGCCCTGGCTGACGCATTCGCCGCGCCGCCAGAGGCTCCATTGGCCCGGTTCGTAGCGGGTCCAGGTTTCGTTTTCAGTCAGGGGTTCAGTGGCAATTACTGTCACCACGTCGTTGGGCGTGGTTTCGGCCTGGAAGTCGACGATCACATCGACATCCTTCAAGCGCGCAGGGCCGAAAGGCGCCCGACGGGTGATCTGGGCCAATTTGGTCGAGCAATAGCAGAACAGCCAGTCACCGTCGCTGAGCAGGCAGTTGAACACGCCTTTGCTACGGTATTCGGCGCAGGCCGCCACCAGATCGGGCAGCAATTGCTCCACCTCGACCGGTTCCGGGAACCCCGCGCGCACGCGGTTGAGCAGATCGCAGAACGCCGCCTCGCTGTCGGTGTCACCCACGGGGCGATAGAAACTGGCAGTCGGTTGAAAGTCAGCGAGTTGGCCGTTATGGGCGAAACACCAGTTGCGCCCCCACAGTTCGCGCACGAACGGGTGGGTATTGGACAGGCAGACCTTGCCGACATTGGCCTGGCGGATGTGCCCGATCACCACTTCGCTTTTGATTGGATAGCGCTGCACCAGGTTTGCGACTTCAGACTCGCTGCTGGCGGCCGGGTCCTGAAACAGGCGCAGGCCACGGCCTTCATAGAACGCGATCCCCCAGCCGTCACGGTGCGGGCCGGTACGGCCGCCGCGCTGCATCAGCCCGGTGAAGCTGAACACGATGTCGGTCGGCACATTGGCGCTCATGCCCAATAACTCACACATGTTCGGACTCTCGATGAAAAGGCAGGGGCAAAGTTACAAACGCGGCTCGACCCGCAATCGCTGTGGATTGCTCGGAACCGGCGGACGACCGTAACGATCATCGCCGGCACCGCCGAAAAAATGATCCTCTTCAGGCTCGTCGGCTTTGGCGGCAGCCTTGGCGGCGGCCGCTTGTTCCTTGCGGGCATTGGCGGCGCGCTCGATGGGGATGCGGATCGCCACCATGACCAGATAAAGACCAAAGGCGATCATGCCGTACATGAGCAGATCGGAAATCGCCCGCCATGCGTTATTGCCTACCTTGAACAACAGGTCGAGCGCCGTGATGGCGATGGCCGGTGCGACTTTATCCTTCACCGGATCGATGATCGTCGGGCTGAACAGCAACACGGCCACCAGCAGCCGCAGCGGCTCCCCC
>NZ_AKJS01000108.1 GCF_000282215.1 Pseudomonas sp. GM21 | reverse complement strand
AGCCTGCGAGGCTGCGTCCGGCTGCGCAGCAGTCGTAGATTCTTGACCACGCGACCGCTTCGCAGTCGAACGCAGCCTCGCGGGCTCGGCAGCTGCTACAACAAAACCCCAATCAATCCTTCTATTCCAAGCGTCTGCAAAAGTTGGAAGGCTTCTTGCAATAGCCGCCCTGCGCCTGCTTCAGGCGTCAAAAGTTTGCTTTAAAGGAACGGGGAAAACCGGTGGATCGCTCTCAGTTACTCAACAATGCCCGCACAAACGTCGCCGACTTGAGTCGGGGCAATCTGGGTGTGCCGTTGTTGCTGCTGGTCATGCTGGCCATGATGATGCTGCCGGTGCCGCCGTTCCTGCTGGACGTGTTCTTCACGTTCAACATTGCGCTGTCCATTGTTGTGCTGCTGGTCTGCGTCTACGCGTTGCGGCCACTGGATTTTGCGGTGTTCCCGACCATTCTGCTGGTGGCGACGCTGTTGCGACTGGCGCTGAACGTGGCCTCCACGCGAGTGGTGATGCTCCACGGTCAGGACGGTCACGCCGCCGCCGGTAAGGTGATCCAGGCCTTCGGTGAGGTGGTGATCGGCGGTAACTACGTGGTCGGTATCGTGGTCTTCGCGATTTTGATGATCATCAACTTCGTCGTGGTGACCAAGGGTGCCGGGCGGATTTCCGAGGTGAGCGCGCGATTCACCCTCGATGCGATGCCCGGCAAGCAAATGGCAATCGACGCCGATTTGAACGCCGGCCTGATCGATCAGAACCAGGCCAAGTTGCGCCGGATGGAAGTGGCCCAGGAAGCCGAGTTCTACGGCTCCATGGACGGTGCCAGCAAATTCGTGCGCGGTGACGCCATTGCCGGCCTGCTGATTCTGTTTATCAACCTGATCGGCGGCATGGCGGTCGGTATCTTCCAGCACAATATGAGCTTCGCCGACGCCGGCAAGGTTTACGCGTTGCTGACCATCGGTGACGGTTTGGTGGCGCAATTGCCATCACTGCTGTTGTCCACTGCGGCGGCGATCATGGTGACCCGTGCTTCCGGTTCGGAAGACATGGGCAAGCAAATCAACCGCCAGATGTTCGCCTCGCCAAAAGCGCTCGCCGTCGCAGCGGGTTTGATGGCAGTGATGGGCCTGGTGCCAGGCATGCCGCACTTCTCCTTCCTGAGCATGGCGGCGGTCGCTGCCTGTGGTGCTTACCTGTTCTGGAAGAAGCAGAACGTGGTCAAGGTCCAGGCCCTGCAAGAGGTCAAGCGACAGCAGGAACTGCTGCCTTCGCCGGCCCGCGCCATGGAGACCAAGGAGCTGGGCTGGGATGACGTCACGCCAATCGACATGATTGGCCTGGAAGTCGGCTATCGCCTGATTCCACTGGTGGACCGCAATCAGGGTGGGCAACTGTTGGCGCGGATCAAGGGCGTGCGCAAGAAGCTGTCCCAGGACCTGGGCTTTCTGATGCCGACGGTGCATATTCGTGACAACCTCGACCTGGCACCCAGTGCCTATCGCCTGACCCTGATGGGGGTGATTCTGGCTGAGGCGGAGATTTATCCGGAGCGCGAACTGGCGATCAACCCGGGGCAGGTCTACGGCACGCTTAATGGCATAACCGCCAAAGATCCGGCTTTTGGGTTAGAGGCGGTCTGGATCGAAATCAGTCAGCGCGCCCAGGCGCAATCGCTCGGTTACACCGTGGTCGATGCCAGTACGGTCGTGGCCACTCACTTGAACCAGATTCTGTACAAACACTCCAGCGAACTGATCGGTCACGAAGAAGTCCAGCAACTCATGCAATTGCTGGCCAAAAGCTCGCCCAAGCTGGCTGAGGAGTTGGTTCCGGGCGTGGTTTCGCTGTCGCAGTTGCTTAAGGTGTTGCAGGCGCTGCTGGCCGAACAGGTGCCCGTGCGAGATATTCGCAGCATCGCCGAGGCGATCGCCAACAACGCCGCCAAGAGTCAAGATACTGCCGCTCTGGTGGCCGCTGTGCGTGTCGGCGTATCCCGCGCAATCGTCCAAAGCATTGTAGGCACTGACTCTGAGCTACCCGTGATCACTCTGGAACCAAGGTTGGAACAGATATTGCTCAATAGTCTGCAGAAGGCAGGACAAGGCTCGGAAGAGGGTGTTCTGCTGGAGCCAAGCATGGCTGAAAAACTGCAGCGCTCGTTGATCGATGCCGCGCAGCGTCAAGAAATGCAAGGTCAACCGGTGATTCTGCTGGTGGCCGGCCCGGTTCGCGCGATGTTGTCGCGATTTGGCCGACTGGCAGTCCCGGGCTTGCATGTGTTGGCTTACCAGGAAATTCCTGACAACAAGCAAGTGACCATCGTTGCGACAGTAGGGCCCAACGGCTGAGGTAGTGGTTTATGCAAGTTAAGCGTTTTTTCGCCGCCGATATGCGTCAGGCCATGAAACTGGTTCGTGATGAGCTGGGCGCCGATGCCGCCATTATTGGCAATCGCCGGATTGCCGGTGGTGTCGAGTTGACGGCTGCGCTGGATTACAAATTGTCGGCGCTGGCCCCGCGTGTTCCGAACATGGAACTCGAGGATGAGCTGCGCAAGACCCAGTCGCGCATCGTGACGGCCCAGGCCGAATTGAGCCTGCGTGGCGACGGCGAAACCGAAGGCGACAAGACCACCAATCGCCAGTTGTTCGCCGGCCTGCCATTGACGGCCGCCGAGCCGCTGATCGAACCGACCTACGCCGAACCGCGTCGCGCGGCACCCGCCCCGGCACCTGCCGCCGGCGGTGTTGACCCACGTGCGTTCGACTCGATGCGTTTTGAGCTCAACAGCCTGCGCGAACTGATGGAAGTGCAACTCGGCTCGCTGGCCTGGAATCAGCTGCAAGGCAGCCGTCCGGCCCAGGCTAACCTTTGGCGTCGCCTGCAACGCATCGGCCTGTCCGGCCCGTTGTCCCGCGATTTGTTGGCTATGATTCCTGACATTGATGAACCCCGTCAGGCGTGGCGCATGTTGCTGGCGCATTTGGCGCGGATGATCGCCACACCGGAAGTCGAGCCACTGGAAGAGGGCGGTGTGATTGCCATGGTCGGTCCTGCCGGTATGGGCAAGACCACCACCCTGGCCAAGCTCGCCGCCCGTTACGTACTCAAGTACGGTGCACAGAATATCGCGCTGGTGAGCATGGACAGCTTTCGCATTGGCGCCCAGGAGCAGCTCAGGACGCTCGGGCGGATTCTCAATGTGTCGGTGACCCATGTCGATCCGGGGCAGTCATTGGTACAGGCGCTGGAACCGCTGCTGCGCAAACGCGTGGTGTTGATTGATACCGCGGGCCTTCAGGCCAGCGATCCGGCACTGCGTATGCAACTCGAAAGCCTGGCCGGACGTGGCATCAAATCAAAAAATTATCTGGTGTTGGCAACCACTAGCCAGAAACAGGTTCTAACAGCCGCTTATCATAGCTACAAGCGTTGTGGGCTCGCTGGCTGCATCCTGACTAAACTGGATGAAACGGCAAGTCTGGGCGAGGTGTTAAGCCTGGCGATCAGTCATGAGTTGCCGGTGGCTTACCTGACCGACGGCCCGCGGATTCCGGATGATTTGCATCTGCCGCGCCGTCATCAGTTGGTCAGCCGCGCCGTCAGCGTACAAATGCAGGAAGAACCCAGCGAAGAAGCCATGGCTGATATGTTCGCTGATATTTACCACAGCCCGACCAAGCAGGTCGGCTAAGGTAGTAATGAACAGTTTTTGTACCTACATCGATGGCCTGCCATGCATTGTTCCTTTAGCGAACGCGCAGCCAGTAATGTGGCCTCCGTCTATGCAAGACAAGGTAAAGAAATAACATGGGCAGCATGCATCCCGTACAGGTGATTGCGGTGACCGGCGGCAAAGGTGGCGTCGGCAAGACTAACGTGTCAGTGAATTTGTCACTGGCCCTGGCCGAGCTCGGCCGTCGCGTCATGCTGTTGGACGCTGACCTGGGCCTGGCGAATGTCGACGTCCTGCTGGGACTGACACCCAAACGTACCCTGGCCGACGTGATTGAAGGCCGCTGCGAGCTGCGCGACGTTCTGTTGCAGGGGCCGGGCGGTGTTCGAATCATTCCGGCGGCCTCCGGCACACAGAGCATGGTTCACCTGAGCCCGGCTCAACACGCCGGCCTGATCCAGGCCTTCAGCGACATCGGTGACAACCTCGACGTCCTGGTGATCGACACGGCTGCGGGTATTGGCGACTCGGTCGTCAGCTTTGTTCGTGCGGCGCAAGAAGTCTTGCTGGTGGTCTGCGACGAGCCGACCTCCATCACCGACGCTTACGCGCTGATCAAGTTGCTTAACCGCGATTACGGCATGAACCGCTTCCGCGTCCTGGCCAACATGGCCCAGAGCCCGCAAGAGGGTCGTAACCTGTTCGCCAAGTTGACCAAGGTCACTGATCGCTTTCTCGACGTCGCTCTGCAGTACGTCGGCGCGGTGCCTTACGACGAAAGCGTGCGCAAGGCCGTGCAGAAGCAACGCGCTGTTTACGAAGCCTTCCCGCGTTCCAAGTGCGCCCTGGCCTTCAAGGCCATCGCGCAGAAGGTCGATACCTGGCCATTGCCTGCCAACCCGCGCGGGCACCTGGAATTTTTCGTCGAGCGGCTCGTGCAGCAGACCGCGGGTCCCGTTCTATGACAGCCAGTGGCTACAACCTCTACAAGAACTCGGCACGTGACGCGCAGTACGAGCTGATCGAGCGTTACTCGCCACTGGTCAAACGCATTGCTTACCACTTGCTGGCCCGTCTGCCAGCCAGTGTTCAGGTTGAAGACCTGATCCAGGCCGGGATGATCGGCCTGCTGGAAGTGTCGACCAAATACGACGCCAGCAAGGGCGCGAGTTTCGAGACGTACGCGGGCATACGAATCCGCGGCGCCATGCTTGATGAAGTGCGCAAGGGGGACTGGGCTCCGCGTTCGGTCCACCGAAATACCCGCATGGTCAGTGACGCAATTCGCTCTATTGAAGCTAAAACCGGTCGTGACGCTAAAGATCACGAGGTTGCGGCCGAACTCCAATTGAGTCTCGACGATTATTACGGGATTTTGAACGACACCCTCGGTAGCCGCTTATTCAGTTTCGACGATCTGTTGCAGGACGGCGAACACGAAGGGCTGCACGAGGATGGCGCGAGTGCTCATCTCGAGCCGTCACGCGATCTGGAAGATGAACGCTTCCAGGCAGCGCTGGCGGACGCGATTGCCAATTTGCCGGAGCGTGAGCGACTGGTGTTGGCGCTGTACTACGACGAAGAGTTGAATCTCAAGGAAATCGGTGAGGTCCTGGGGGTCAGCGAATCGCGGGTCAGCCAGTTACACAGCCAGTGCGCGGCCCGTTTGCGGGGGCGTTTGGGGGAGTGGCGAGCGCGCTGAAGGCAGTGTGGGGGACACTGCGAACGAGTCTGGTGCGGTTTTGAACGGCACTGGTCGCGATCTGTTGTGCTCCAGACAGTCATCGAATGCATTGCCGGTTTGAATGAAATGGCGTGTCCAGGTGCTGGGCGCGTTTAAGACTGCTTGGAGGTCGAATTGGACAAGAACATGAAAATCCTCATCGTTGATGACTTCTCAACGATGCGGCGGATCATAAAAAACCTGTTGCGTGACCTTGGGTTCACCAACACGGTCGAAGCCGACGATGGCACTACTGCCATTCCGGTTCTCAACAGCGGAAGCATCGACTTTCTGGTAACGGACTGGAACATGCCTGGCATGACCGGTATCGATTTGCTGCGCCACGTGCGCGCCGATGAAAAGCTCAAGCACTTGCCGGTGCTGATGGTGACTGCTGAAGCCAAGCGCGAGCAGATCATCGAAGCGGCCCAGGCCGGTGTAAACGGCTATGTCGTCAAACCCTTCACGGCCCAGGCGTTGAAAGAAAAAATCGAGAAGATTTTCGAACGCATCGGTTGATCCACTGCGCCACGGGGGAGCTATGGAGCATAAAGAATCTTCAATGGGCGATTTTGAATCGACCCTGAAAAAACACGCAGTGGAACTGGTCGAGAGCCTTGAAAAGGGCAGGTTCGGCGACGCTGTGCAATTGATCCATGAGCTCAATCAGACCCGTGACCGCGGCCTGTACCAGGAAGTGGGCAAGCTCACTCGCGAGCTGCACAGCGCGATCGTCAATTTCCAGATTGACCCGAACATGCCGCAAGCCGAGGAAGTTTCACAGATCACGGACGCCACTGAGCGCCTGGGGTATGTGGTCAAGCTGACCGAGGCTGCGGCCAACCGCACCATGGATCTGGTGGAGAGCGCCACGCCGCTGGTCAACAGCTTGAGCGCAGAAGCCCAGGCGTTGAGCACGGACTGGAGCCGGTTCATGCGTCGCGAAGTCGGGGCGCAAGAGTTCCGTGAGCTGGCCCGTCGGGTCGACGGTTTCCTGACTCGCAGCACCGAAGACAACCGCACGGTGTCGAGCAACCTCAACGACATCCTGCTCGCTCAGGATTACCAGGACCTCACCGGTCAGGTCATCAAGCGCGTGACTCAATTGGTCACCGAAGTTGAAAGCAACTTGCTCAAGCTCGTACTCATGGCCAGCCAGGTAGATCGCTTTGCGGGTATCGAACATGACCGTGAATCGATGCTGGCTGAAAAAGATCCGCAAAAACATCTCTCTCAGGGTGAAGGTCCGCAGATTCATGCCGATAAAAGAGAAGATGTTGTGTCCGGTCAGGACGATGTGGACGATTTGTTATCCAGCCTAGGATTTTAGAGTTTTAGCATTTTAGGTTTTTTAGGTTTTTAGACCTCAGGAGCACCCCCTTAATGAGCTTCGGCGCCGATGAAGAGATCCTTCAGGATTTTCTGGTTGAGGCCGGCGAGATTCTGGAGCAACTGTCCGAACAGCTGGTCGAGCTTGAAAGCCGACCGGATGATGCGGACTTGCTCAATGCAATTTTTCGCGGTTTTCACACTGTAAAAGGGGGCGCCGGCTTCCTCCAGCTCAACGAGCTGGTGGAGTGCTGCCACATCGCCGAGAACGTGTTCGACATCCTGCGCAAGGGTGAGCGACGCGTGGATTCGGAACTGATGGACGTGGTCCTGGAAGCGCTGGACGCGGTGAACAGCATGTTCAGCGAAGTCCGCGAGCGCAGCCCTATCACGGCTGCAACACCTGAATTGCTCGCGGCACTGGCCCGTCTGGCCGAGCCGCAATCGGCCGATGAACAGGCACCCGTTGCTGAAGCGGCGCAAGCACCTGCTGCTGAAACTGAATCGGACGACATCACCGATAACGAATTCGAACAACTGTTGGACTCGCTGAACGCTGTCAAGGCTCAGGCCGAAGCTCCGGTTGCTACACCCACGCCGGTCAACGATGCCGCGGCCAGCGACGAAATCACCGACGCCGAGTTCGAGTCACTGCTCGATCAACTGCACGGTAAAGGCCAGTTCGCTGTCGATGCCGTGACCGCCGCACCCGCCGCGCCCGTTGCCCCGAAAGCAGCAGGCGACAGTAGCGACATTACCGATGACGAATTTGAAGCACTGCTCGACCAGTTGCACGGCAAAGGCAACTTTGCGGTGGATGCGCTGGAGTCGGCCATTGCTTCGGTATCGGTACCGGCTGCGCCGACTGCAGCTGCAGCGGGCGGCGATCTGATCTCCGATCACGAGTTCGAAGCGCTGCTCGACGAATTGCATGGCAAAGGCAAGTTCAGCGAAGTAGCGACCGGTTCTGCCGCCTCTTTCGTCGCGGCGCCAGTCGCCAAGGCGGTCGCACCGGCACCGGTTGCCAAGACGCCTGAGCCCAAAGCCGAAACACCGAAACCGGTGGCCGCCGCCGCACCGGCCCCGGCCCGTGCTCCGGCCGCGCCGCCAGCGGAAAAACCGGCCAGCGAAGCCGAGACCACGGTGCGGGTCGATACCGCGCGTCTGGACGAAATCATGAACATGGTCGGTGAGTTGGTGCTGGTGCGTAACCGCCTGGTTCGCCTGGGCGCCAACAGTGCTGACGAGGCCATGTCGAAGGCTGTGTCGAACCTTGATGTGGTGACGGCTGACCTGCAAACCGCGGTCATGAAGACCCGGATGCAACCGATCAAGAAAGTGTTCGGGCGCTTCCCGCGTCTGGTTCGCGACCTGGCTCGTCAGCTCAAGAAAGAAATCAACCTGGAACTGGTCGGCGAAGAAACCGACCTCGACAAGAACCTCGTCGAGGCCCTGGCCGACCCTCTGGTCCACTTGGTGCGCAATGCGGTCGACCACGGCATCGAGTCGCCGGAAGAACGTGAAGCCTCGGGCAAGTCCCGTGGCGGCAAGGTAATTCTTGCTGCGGAACAGGAAGGCGACCACATCCTGCTGTCGATCTCCGATGACGGCAAAGGCATGGACCCGCAGGTCCTGCGTTCCATCGCGGTAAAGCGTGGAGTGATGGACAAGGATGCTGCGGATCGCTTGAGCGACACTGAGTGCTACAACCTGATCTTCGCGCCAGGGTTCTCGACCAAAACCGAGATCTCCGACGTGTCGGGTCGTGGCGTGGGCATGGACGTGGTGAAAACCAAGATTTCCCAGCTCAATGGTTCGATCAACATCTACTCGACCAAGGGCCAGGGCTCGAAGATCGTCATCAAGGTCCCGTTGACCCTGGCGATCATGCCGACGCTGATGGTCATGCTCGGCAACCAGGCATTTGCGTTCCCGCTGGTGAACGTCAACGAGATCTTCCACCTCGACCTGTCGACCACCAACGTGGTGGACGGCCAGGAAGTGGTGATCGTGCGCGACAAGGCGCTGCCACTGTTTTACCTCAAACGCTGGCTGGTCAGCTCCGCCGCTCACGAAGAGCAGCGCGAAGGCCATGTGGTGATCCTTTCGGTGGGCACCCAGCGGATCGGCTTTGTCGTCGATCAACTGGTGGGCCAGGAAGAAGTGGTCATCAAGCCATTGGGCAAAATGCTCCAGGGAACCCCGGGCATGTCGGGCGCCACCATCACCGGTGACGGCCGTATTGCGCTGATTCTCGATGTACCGAGCATGCTCAAGCGTTACGCCACGCGGCGTATTTGATTCTGGTGGAGCGGGGCGACTGAGCCTCGCTCCGTCTAATGGAGTGTTTATGGCAGTCAAAGTCCTGGTGGTGGACGATTCGGGGTTTTTCCGCCGCCGCGTCTCGGAAATTCTTTCAGCGGATTCGAATATCCAGGTCGTCGGTACGGCGACCAACGGAAAAGAGGCGATCGATCAGGCCCTGGCCCTCAAGCCGGACGTGATCACCATGGACTACGAGATGCCCATGATGGATGGCATCACGGCTGTTCGACACATCATGCAGCGCTGCCCGACGCCCGTGTTGATGTTCTCCTCGCTGACCCACGAAGGCGCCCGGGTCACCCTCGATGCGCTGGACGCCGGTGCCGTCGATTTCCTGCCGAAGAATTTCGAAGACATCTCCCGCAATCCGGAGAAGGTCAAGCAACTGCTGTGCGAGAAGATTCTCAGCATTTCGCGCAGTAACCGTCGCGCCAACACCTACAGCGCACCGGCCCCGGCCGCCGTGTCAGCGCCGACGCCCGCACCTGTGCCTGTGCCTGTTTCTGCAAGCGTCAGCAGTTACGCCAGCAGCGCACCGCCGCGTCCAGTGCCGGCACCGGTGCCGGCTCGTTCACATGCGCCTGCGCCGTCGTCGCCGGCTCCGAAACGCAAAGCCTACAAACTGGTTGCCATCGGCACGTCCACCGGCGGTCCGGTTGCGCTGCAACGGGTTCTGACCCAGTTGCCGGCGAACTTCCCGGCGCCGCTGGTGTTGGTCCAGCACATGCCGGCAGCGTTCACCAAAGCCTTCGCCGAACGCCTGGACAAGCTCTGCCGCATCAGCGTCAAGGAAGCCGAGGATGGCGACATCCTGCGTCCTGGCCTGGCGTTGCTGGCCCCGGGTGGCAAGCAAATGATGATCGATGGCCGTGGCGCGGTGAAAATCCTGCCGGGCGACGAACGTCTGAATTACAAACCGAGCGTGGACATCACCTTCGGCTCGGCCGCCAAGTCCTACGGCGACAAAGTTCTGGCGGTGGTGCTGACTGGTATGGGCGCCGACGGTCGCGAAGGCGCTCGCCTGCTCAAGCAGAGCGGCAGCGCGATCTGGGCTCAGGATGAAGCCAGCTGCGTGATCTACGGCATGCCGATGGCCATCGTCAAAGCCGAGCTCGCGGATGCGATCTACGGGCTGGAAGATATTGGCAAGCACTTGGTCGAGGCGTGTATCTGATGGATGTTTTAAGCCTTATCGGCATCATCATGGCGTTCGTCGCCATCATTGGCGGCAACTACCTTGAAGGCGGGCATCTCGGCGCGCTGGCCAACGGCCCGGCAGCCCTGATCGTACTCGGCGGCACCATCGGCGCAGCCTTGCTGCAATCGCCGATGAGCGCCTTCAAACGCGCCATGCAAATCCTTGGCTGGATTCTGTTTCCGCCTCGCGTTGATCTGGCCGGTGGCATTGATCGCGTGGTGAACTGGAGCCTGACCGCCCGCAAGGAAGGTTTGCTCGGCCTGGAAGGGGTGGCCGATGCCGAACCCGATAGCTACTCGCGCAAAGGCCTGCAATTGCTGGTTGACGGCGCCGAGCCGGAAGCGATTCGCAGCATCCTGGAAGTGGATTTCTACACTCAGGAAAGCCGCGACATCGAAGCCGCCAAAGTCTTCGAAAGCATGGGCGGCTACGCGCCGACCATCGGCATCATCGGCGCGGTGATGGGCCTGATCCATGTCATGGGCAACCTGGCCGATCCGACCCAATTGGGTAGTGGTATTGCCGTGGCCTTCGTCGCCACCATCTATGGTGTGGCCAGTGCCAACCTGGTGTTGCTGCCGATTGCCGCCAAGCTCAAGTCCGTCGCCTTGCGCCAGTCGCGCTATCGCGAAATGTTGCTGGAAGGGATTCTGTCGATCGCCGAAGGTGAAAACCCTCGCTCCATTGAGTTGAAGCTTCAGGGCTTCATGGATTGATGGGGGAAATGGACCATGGCTCGTCGCAGGCAACCTGAAGAACATGTGAACCATGAACGCTGGCTCGTTTCCTATGCCGACTTCATTACGTTGCTGTTCGCGTTCTTCGTCGTCATGTACTCGATCTCGTCGATCAACGAAGGCAAGTACAAAGTCATCTCGCAAGCGTTGATCGGAGTCTTCACCGACGCGGATCGCTCCCTGAAGCCGATCCCGATCGGCGAAGAGCGACCGGTGACGGTGACACCGGCCAAGCCTTTGGTGAAGGACAGTGAGCAGGTCGATGCCGGTGTTGCCGGTTCCAGCGACCCGCTGAAAAGCATCGCCGATGACATCAGCGCGGCATTTGGTGATCTGATCAGCTCCAACCAGATGACCGTGCGTGGCAACGAGTTGTGGGTCGAGATCGAGCTCAATTCCAGCCTGTTGTTTGGCAGTGGCGATGCCATGCCCAGTGACATCGCGTTCAACATCATCGCCAAGGTTGCCGGGATTCTGAAACCGTTCGACAACCCGATTCACGTCGAAGGTTTTACCGACGATCAACCGATCCGCACCGCGCAGTACCCGACCAACTGGGAGCTGTCCTCGGCCCGTTCGGCGAGCATCGTGCGCATGCTGGCGATGCAGGGCGTAAACCCCGGGCGCCTGGCCTCCGTGGGTTACGGCGAATTCCAGCCGGTAGCCAACAACGCCACCGCTGAAGGCCGCGCACGCAACCGTCGTGTGGTGCTGGTGGTTTCGCGCAATCTCGATGTACGCCGCAGCCTGACCGGCACCGGTACCGCTCATGCGCAACCGGATGCCGCGTTGAAGCGTGCTGGCACACAAACTGCACCAACCCCGGTCAAGTCGCCGGGACGAGAGAGCGCCGTCAATTCTCCGTCACCCGCATTAACACGTTGAGCTATTTCTCGGTCGACACGTTCGACCGGGCGGAACCTTCGAATGAGAGTCTGGGCAGTTGCCAATCAAAAGGGTGGTGTTGGTAAAACCACTTCCTCTATCGCTTTAGCCGGTTTGTTGGCCGAGGCGGGCAAGCGCGTGGTCGTGGTCGATCTCGATCCGCACGGCTCCATGACCAGCTACTTCGGCTACGACCCCGACAGCCTGGAACACAGTAGCTACGATTTGTTCCTGCACAAGGGCGGCGTGCCGCAAGGTCTGCCCGGGCAGCTGTTGTTGTCCACCAGTCACGAAAGCATTTCGCTGTTGCCCTCCAGCACTGCGCTGGCCACGCTTGAGCGCCAGTCGCCGGGGCAGAGTGGGTTGGGCCTCGTCATTGCCAAGAGCCTGGCGCAGTTGTGGCAAGACTTCGATTACGCCGTGATCGACAGCCCGCCGTTGCTCGGCGTACTGATGGTCAATGCCTTGGCGGCGAGCCAGCAGTTGGTGATCCCGGTGCAGACCGAGCACCTGGCGGTCAAAGGCCTGGAACGCATGGTCAACACCCTGGCAATGATCAACCGCTCACGCAAGCAGGCGCTGCCGTTCACCATCATCCCGACCTTGTTCGACCGCCGCACCCAGGCCTCCCTCGGAACCTTGCGGGTGTTGCGCGACAAGTACCCGGAAGAAATCTGGCAAGGCTACATCCCGATCGACACCCGTTTGCGTGACGCAAGCCGGGCCGGGCTTACGCCCTCGCAGTTCGACGGCAAGAGCCGTGGCGTTCTCGCTTACCGCGCGCTGCTCAAGCATTTGCTGGCGCAGCAATCCGTTGCGCAGGTGGCTTGAGATGAACCTTGCTTGCGGAGCGCCTGAATGAATCGGCCAGTGAAGATCACCTCTCGCCCGCAACTGGCGCTGCAGACTTACCTGGACAGCTTGTTGCAGGACGCGACCGAGGAACTGGCGCCGTTCATCGAAGCTCGGGTCGAAGTGAGCGAGCCTGAAAGTATCCTGGACGAATTTCAGTTGGCGGTGCTCGAAGAACAGGCTCGCGATGCGCGCCCCGTGGCGGTGGTTGCAGCGCCTGTGGTTAAAGCGCCGGTGATAGCCCCTGTGATTGTCCCCGTGGCCACAGTGCCAGCGCCGGTCATGGAGGCACCGGCACCGGTCCTCGCGCCGGTATCGGCCATCGCACCGCTGCTCAAAACGTTGGTGCCGTCGGTCGTCGACGTTCACCTGCCACCGAGCAATACACCGCCTCCGGTACAGCCCGATGGTCGTCCTTCGTGGGCCGCTGAGCCCTTCGAATGCCTGTTGTTCGACGTCGCCGGGCTGACACTGGCGGTGCCATTGGTGTGCCTGGGCTCGATTTATTCCCTGGCGGGTCACGAGCTGACGCCGCTGTTCGGCCAGCCGGAGTGGTTCCTCGGGATCCTGCCAAGCCAGGCCGGCAACTTGAAAGTACTGGATACCGCACGCTGGGTCATGCCCGACCGCTACCGCGATGACTTCCGTCAGGGCTTGCAATACGTCATTTCGGTTCAGGGTTATGAGTGGGGGCTGGCGGTGCATCAGGTCAGTCGCTCATTGCGCCTGGACCCCAACGAAATCAAATGGCGCAGCCACCGTGGTCAACGGCCGTGGCTGGCGGGCACCGTGATTGAACACATGTGCGCGTTGCTCGATGTTTCCGCGCTGGCCGAGCTGATCGCCAGTGGCGGCGCAAAGCACCTGAGCAGTATTAAAAAGCCGGCTCACACACCAACATAAAAACACGCGACGGCAGTGATTGCCGACGCACAGGACACACACCGCCAGGGCGGTTTTTTGAGGGGTCAGGGTATGAATGATAAGGCGACGGCTGCAAAGGGTTCCGAAGATCCGATCCTGCAATGGGTAACCTTCAAGCTGGATAACGAAACCTACGGCATCAACGTGATGCGCGTTCAGGAAGTCCTGCGCTACACCGAAATCGCCCCGGTCCCGGGTGCTCCGAGCTACGTCCTGGGCATCATCAACCTGCGCGGTAATGTAGTCACCGTGATCGACACCCGTCAGCGCTTTGGCCTGATGAACGCCGAGATCAGCGACAACACCCGTATCGTCATCATCGAAGCCGACAAACAGGTGGTCGGGATCATGGTCGACAGCGTGGCTGAAGTGGTTTACCTGCGTCAGTCGGAAATCGAAACCGCGCCAAACGTCGGTAACGAAGAATCCGCCAAGTTCATTCAAGGCGTGTGCAACAAGAACAACGAACTGCTGATCCTGGTCGAGCTGGACAAGATGATGAGCGAAGAAGAATGGTCGGACCTGGAGAACATCTGATTGATTCTTGAGGTTGCGGTCATTGTCCTGTTCCTCTTCTGGGCAGGCACGCTGGCGATGTTTCTGGCGTACATACGCGGTCAACGACTGATCGCCGCACAACAGGCTCAGGGCGATGCGCTACGGGATCAGCGCATCAAAGACCTGGCCAAACGCGTGGAAAACTACCAGAGCGGCAACGTGCTCATGGGTGAAGACCTGCACGAACTGCGCGCGGTGGTCAGCCCGTTGCCGGACAAACTTGCTCAGCTGGAACAGCGCGACCCATCGAGTCTGTCGTTCGCCCAGGCGGCGCGACTGGTGGGGATGGGCGCGACTGTTGATGAACTGACGCAGTCCTGCGGGTTGACCCAGGCTGAGGCTGAGTTGATGCGCAAGCTTCACAAGAACTGAGATAGCCAATCGCGAGCAGGCTCACTCCCACATCTATAGTTGATCTTCAGTGAACACAAAATTTGTGCACACCAACGATCCAATGTGGGAGTGAGCCTGCTCGCGATGGCGTCCTCGAAACCTCAGTAATAATCCCCGCGTTCGGAGAAATCCTTCTCTACCTTGGATTTTTTCGGATTGCGCCGACTTGTGATTACCAGCCACCCTCGGTAACGTGATCGCCGCTGATAAACGACGCCTGTTTCAGACATTGCAGTGCCAAGGAGGCCTATGCTCGACATACTGCGTGGTACACCGCTATGGGTTTATGCAGTCTTTTTTATCCTGACTTACTACGGCGTAAGTGCGTGTTTCAAGGGGCATGAGTCGAAGAGGTCGTTGCAGATCACTCCGGCCATATTTGTTGCCATTTCCCTGATCTCGCTGAAGTTCTCCCAAGGAACTGCGATCCCGCTCTCGATGTATGCGCTGGGACTACTGGCAGGCTGGTTTCTGGCGTTGCGCTTTTACTCCTACCAAAGCGTAGAACGCGATGGGGACCGCCTACTTTTGGGCGGCACTATCAAAGTATTGATGGTGTATTGGTGTTTCTTTGCCTGGCGTTATTACAACGGATACCAGACGGCCATGCATCCGGAAATGGCTGAGGCCGTGTCGGCGGTGGCATGGTCAGCATTGGGGGCCGGCCTGATCAATGGCTTGATTGTCGGTCGCAGCCTCAGGCTTTTGCGTTTTTTCAAAACTGAGGGCGAGACGACGGTGGCGCTGGCGGACAAATTGCCTAAGAACTGATTTTTGCGATTTGGCTGGGTTTGTTATCGCGAGCAGGCTCGCACAGGTATCGTAGTAGAACACAAGATGTGCGAACGCCACCGAACCCTGTGGGAGTGAGCCTGCTCGCGATGGCGTCCTCGAAACCTCAGTAATCATCCCCGCGTTCGGTAATGTCCTTCTCAACCATTACCCCCTCCGACTCATGCCCCACTGGAAACTTGCCCTTCAAATTCCACGCAAACGCAATAATCTCGGCAATCGTGCGGTACAACTCCTCAGGAATACTGTCCCCCAATTCCATCCGCGCCAGCAGCTTCACCAACTCGGCGTTTTCGTAGATCGGCACTTCGCATTCGCGGGCAATCTTCAGAATGGCTTCGGCCAGTGCTTCGTCACCTTTGGCCGTGAGGGTAGGGGCGTGGGTGCCGTCGTATTTGAGGGCGATGGCCTGGCGTGGGGCGTTGGAGTTATTCATGCGGTTTCGTCGACCCAGCGTTGTTCGAGACGGGTTTGTGGGCCTTGTGGCGGTTTCCCGAGATGGCAATCCAGATCGCCGACGTTCAGGCCCGATGCCAGCAGCCGTTCGCGCAGTGCAGCCAGATTACTTTCAATCAGGCTCGCGGTGTACGGGCGTTCGGCCCACAGCTGGCTGGAGAGGCTGCCCTTGATCAGTTGCGCCTGAATCTGCATCGGGCCTAGCGGTTCCATGTCGAACGCCAGGTCGACGCGCCACAGTGGCTGTTTCGGCTCACGTTCGTCGCGACGTTCATGCGGTTGTTCTTTCTCGGGGGCTTCTTCGCGCTGGAACTTGACCTGCAACGGCACAATGTCCTGCAGGTTGCGCATCGGGATTTCCAGCTGCCAGGTGCTGAGCAGGCGACCGTCGTCCGTGACGCCGGTCTGTTCAAGGCTTGATAGCTGATGGCTTTGCAGGCGCGAAACCGCCGCCGCAGCCAAACGCAGCAAGTGCTCCAGATCGCCTTCGCCGTCCTGGCTTTGCAGGTGGCGCTCGGGCAGCGGGAAACTGGTGGGCAGCGGTTTGGCGCTGACCTGGCCGAGCATGCCGAGGGCGCTGCGCACGAAACTCGGCATTGCCTGCATCAGCGTGTTGGCGGCGATGAGTGCATTGAGGTTGGTGTTGGCCGGCAGCCCCGGTGTCAGCTGTGCGATCAGCTTGAGCAAATCGCCCTTCATATCGGGGGCCAGTGTCGGATTCGGTGCGGCCAGCAGTTTCGCTTCGAGGAACAAGCCACTGTTGGCCAGTGCTTGAGCCAGGCCCTTTGGCGTGCTCAGTTGCTGAACATCCGGCAGGCCGGCGAGCAGTTTTTCGACGGCTGCGCGTAGATCGTTGGAGGTCGGGTCTGACGACGGCGGTGTCGGCAGATTTTGCAGGGCTTGGATCAAACCATCCAGGGAACCTTGACGGCTTTGCTGGCTGACCAGTTGTTGCGTCACCGCCAACTGTTCCTGGCGGTTGCTGAGCGGGACGAATTTCAGTGTCTGGGTGTCTTGCACCATTGCGCTCAACAAGGTGCCGATACGCAGCGGTGTGGGGCTGTCGATGCTCAGCGTGCTGCCGCTCAGTGCCGTATTCAGCAAACTCACCATCGAGCGGAAAGCTGTCGGCTGTCCCGGCATCTGTGGCAGCACCTGCGAGGTCAGTACTTTGCCTTGCAGCAAGGTGCCTACCGGTAGCTGCGCCGTGTCGATGCGGGTGAGGGTGGCGACGCTTGTGGCGATGGCCTGTTGCACGATGATGGACAGATTGCTCGCCGACGGTTGAGTGATCGCCAGGCTGGTGCCTTGGGGCAGCGGTTGAGTGCTGATGGCCTGGACCGTGGTCTGGCGACCGCTCTCGAGGGTGACTTTGAGCAACAGTTGAAAGGTCTCATCCATCTGCTTGAGCGACAGCACTTCAGCCTTGGCGGTCTGCCCGACAGCGATCAAACCTTCCATTGGCGTCAGCAACTTCAGCGGCTCGCCATTGACCACCAACGGCCGCGAAGGCGCGAGCGTGGTTTGCGGCAATGGGAGGATGTTCATTTCGCCTGTCATACGCGGTCACAACCTGAGGAAATTGCACTCTTTAGAGTAGGGCATGGCATGTATAATGCCGCCCGTCTTTCGGGGAGTCGGGAAAACATTGCAATTGTTTGACGCAGCTCTCTAGAACAAGCCGCCAATGCATCTATGCTGCATCTCTTTAGCGGCTGCTTCGCCGCCGACTTGAACCGCAAAAGGCCCGTGATCCCTTGACCAGCCCTGTCCTGCAAACCGTTGCCCTCGCTTGTGAGCGAGACCTTCGGCTGCTCTTCGAAAATCTCGATTTGAGACTGGCCAGTGGCGAAATGGTACAAATCAGCGGCCCCAATGGCAGTGGCAAAACCAGCCTGTTGCGCCTGTTGTGTGGCCTGATGCAGCCGACCGCCGGTCAAGTGCTGCTCAACGGCCAGCCACTGCATGAACAACGTTACGAATTGGCGCGCAATCTGCTGTGGATTGGTCATGCCGCCGGCATCAAGGAACTGCTGACCCCCGAGGAAAACCTCAGCTGGCTCTGCGCCCTGCATCAACCGGCGTCCCATGAAGCCATCTGGCAGGCATTGGCGGCTGTGGGGTTGCGCGGTTTCGAGGATGTTCCCTGCCACACGCTGTCTGCCGGCCAGCATCGTCGTGTGGCGCTGGCGCGGCTGTACCTGGACAGCCCGTCGCTGTGGATTCTCGACGAACCGTTCACCGCGCTCGACAAACAAGGCGTGGCACAGCTCGAAGAACACCTGGCCGCCCACTGCGAGCAGGGCGGCATGGTCGTGTTGACCACGCACCACACGCTGACCCGGATGCCGGCCGGCTATCGCGACATTGATCTGGGGAATTGGGCCGTATGAGTGTTTTCGGCCTGTTGGTCGCCCGTGAGGCACGCTTGCTGTTCCGCCGTCCTGCGGAACTGGCCAATCCGCTGGTATTCTTCGCCATCGTGGTGGCGCTGTTTCCATTGGCGGTGGGCCCCGAGGCTCAATTGTTGCAAACCTTGTCTCCGGGACTGGTCTGGGTCGCGGCACTTTTATCGGTTTTGCTCTCGCTGGACGGGCTTTTCCGCAGTGATTTCGAAGATGGCTCCCTTGAACAGTGGGTCCTTTCGTCGCACCCTCTGCCTCTTCTGGTTTTGGCCAAGGTACTGGCACACTGGGCCTTCTCTGGCCTGGCACTGGTTTTGCTCGCACCACTGCTGGCATTGATGCTCGGTCTGCCTGCCGCTTGTCTGCCGGTGTTGCTGCTTTCTTTATTGCTGGGTACACCGGTGCTGAGCCTGCTCGGTGCGGTGGGCGCAGCCCTGACGGTGGGATTGAAACGCGGTGGCCTGTTGCTTGCACTGTTGATTCTGCCGCTGTACATCCCGGTGTTGATTCTCGGCAGTGGCGCCTTGCAGGCAGCCTTGCAGGGTATGCCGGCGACTGGTTATCTCTTGTGGCTTGGTAGCCTGACCGCCCTGGCGATAACCCTGACACCGTTTGCAATAGCCGCTGGCCTGAAGATCAGCGTCGGCGAATAATGAGGTCTGGTTAAAATTTAACCAGTAAAGACCCAGCTCTTCACAGCGAAGGGCAACCGTGATGGAAACAGTATGAACTGGACGTGGTTTCACAAGCTCGGCTCGCCCAAATGGTTTTACGGTATCAGTGGCAAACTGCTGCCCTGGCTGAGCGTCGCGGCGTTGCTGCTGATCGGCGTGGGTGTCGTTTGGGGCCTGGCCTTCGCGCCGCCCGACTACCAGCAAGGCAACAGCTTTCGCATCATCTATATCCATGTTCCCGCCGCGATGCTGGCGCAGTCCTGCTATGTGATGCTGGCCGTGTGCGGCATTGTCGGGCTGGTCTGGAAGATGAAACTGGCCGACGTCGCCCTGCAATGCGCGGCGCCCATCGGTGCCTGGATGACCGCCGTGGCGCTGGTCACCGGCGCGATTTGGGGCAAACCGACCTGGGGTTCGTGGTGGGTCTGGGATGCGCGACTAACGTCCATGCTGATTCTGCTGTTTCTGTACTTCGGTCTTATTGCGCTGGGCAACGCCATCAGCAATCGTGACAGTGCCGCCAAGGCCTGCGCGGTGCTGGCGATTGTCGGCGTGATCAACATTCCGATCATCAAATACTCGGTGGAGTGGTGGAACACCCTGCACCAGGGCGCGACCTTCACCCTCACCGAAAAACCGGCGATGCCGGCCGAGATGTGGCTGCCTCTGTTGCTGACGGTGCTGGGCTTCTACTGTTTCTTCGGCGCGGTCCTGTTGCTGCGCATGCGCCTTGAAGTGCTCAAGCGCGAAGCGCGCGCCAGCTGGGTCAAGGCCGAAGTACAGAACAGTCTGGAGGCCGCTCGATGAGTTTTGCTTCATTCGGCGACTTCCTCGCCATGGGCCATCACGCCCTGTATGTCTGGTCAGCCTATGGCATCTGCCTGACGGTGCTGGCCCTCAACGTGGCGGCGCCGCTCCTGGCCCGCAAGCGGTATCTGCAACAAGAGGCGCGTCGTTTGCGCCGGGAGAACGGCAAGTGAATCCGCTGCGCAAAAAGCGTCTTATCATCATTCTCGCGATTCTGGTAGGTGTCGGCTCGGCCGTCGGCCTGGCCCTGAGTGCCCTGCAGCAGAACATCAATCTGTTTTATACCCCGACCCAGATAGCCAACGGCGAAGCGCCGCTGGATACGCGCATCCGTGCGGGCGGTATGGTCGAGAAAGATTCGCTGCAACGTTCCGGCGACTCGCTGGACGTGAAATTCATTGTTACCGACTTCAATAAATCCGTGACCATTACCTATCGCGGCATTCTTCCGGACCTGTTCCGCGAAGGGCAGGGCATTGTCGCCCTGGGGAAACTCAACGCCGACGGCGTGGTAGTGGCTGACGAGGTGCTGGCCAAGCACGATGAAAAGTACATGCCGCCGGAAGTGACCAAGGCCCTGAAAGACAGCGGCCAGTCGGCACCCACTCCCGCCAAAGAGGGCTAACCGATGACATCTGGAATCTTTATCCCTGAACTGGGCCACCTGGCCATGATCCTGGCGCTGTGTTTCGCGCTGGTTCAGGCCGTGGTGCCGCTGCTGGGTGCCTGGCGCGGTGACCGCTTGTGGATGAGCCTGGCCCAGCCGGCCGCGTGGGGGCAGTGTGCTTTTCTGGTGTTTGCCTTCGGTTGCCTGACGTACGCGTTCATGACCGACGACTTCTCGGTCGCCTACGTCGCCAGCAACTCCAACAGTGCCTTGCCGTGGTACTACAAATTCAGCGCGGTGTGGGGCGCGCACGAAGGATCTTTGCTGTTGTGGGCATTGATTCTGGGTGGCTGGACCTTCGCGGTATCGGTGTTCTCCCGACAGTTGCCACAAGTCATGCTGGCGCGGGTCCTGGCTGTGATGGGCATGATCAGCACCGGTTTCCTGCTGTTCCTGATCCTCACGTCCAACCCGTTCAAGCGCATCCTGCCGCAAATGCCCACCGATGGCGCTGACCTCAATCCATTGCTGCAAGATATCGGCCTGATCGTTCACCCGCCGATGCTGTACATGGGCTACGTCGGCTTCTCGGTAGCCTTCGCCTTCGCCATCGCGGCACTGATGGGCGGTCGCCTTGATGCGGCGTGGGCGCGCTGGTCGCGTCCGTGGACCATCGTCGCCTGGGCGTTCCTGGGTATCGGCATCACCCTCGGCTCGTGGTGGGCGTACTACGAGCTTGGCTGGGGTGGCTGGTGGTTCTGGGACCCGGTCGAAAACGCTTCCTTCATGCCGTGGCTGGTGGGCACTGCGCTGATTCACTCGTTGGCGGTCACGGAAAAACGTGGCGTGTTCAAGAGCTGGACCGTGTTGCTGGCCATTGCCGCGTTCTCTTTGAGCTTGCTCGGTACGTTCCTCGTGCGTTCCGGCGTACTGACCTCGGTTCACGCGTTTGCGTCCGACCCCGAACGCGGTGTGTTCATCCTGATCTTCCTGCTGTTTGTAGTCGGTGGCTCGCTGACGCTGTTCGCCCTGCGCGCACCGGTGGTCAAGAGCCAGGTGGGTTTCAACCTCTGGTCCCGGGAAACCCTGCTGCTGGGGAACAACCTGGTACTGGTGGTGGCGGCTTCGATGATCCTGCTGGGTACCTTGTACCCGCTGATTCTGGATGCGATGACTGGCGCCAAGCTGTCGGTCGGCCCACCGTACTTCAACGCGTTGTTCATACCGTTGATGGCGTTGCTGATGGTGGTGATGGCGGTCGGCATGCTGGTGCGCTGGAGGGACACCCCGGTCAAATGGCTGATGAGCATGCTCACCCCGGTGTTGCTGGGCAGCGCTGCATTGGCTGTGATTGCCGGTGTCGCTTATGGCGATTTCAACTGGGCAGTCATCGCGACCTTCATGCTTGCGGCCTGGGTGTTGTTGGCCGGTGTGCGTGACATTGTCGACAAGACTCGCCACAAGGGCCTGATCAAAGGCTTGCCAACCCTGACTCGCAGCTATTGGGGCATGCAGATCGCTCACCTCGGCATCGCCGTGTGCGCCCTCGGTGTCGTGCTGTCGAGCCAGAACAGTGCCGAGCGAGACCTGCGCCTGGCTCCGGGCGAGTCCATGGATCTGGGCGGTTATCAGTTTGTTTTTGAAGGCGCCAAGCACTTCGAAGGCCCGAACTTCACCTCCGACAAGGGCACCGTCCGGGTGATCAAGGGCGGCAAGGAAGTCAGCGTGCTGCACCCGGAAAAACGCCTCTACACCGTGCAGAACTCGGTGATGACCGAAGCCGGGATCGACGCCGGTTTCACCCGCGATCTCTACGTCGCCCTCGGCGAACCGCTGGGTGATGGCGCCTGGGCCGTGCGCGTTCACGTCAAACCGTTCGTGCGCTGGATCTGGTTCGGCGGCCTGCTGACCGGCTTTGGCGGGTTGCTGGCGGCGCTGGATCGACGTTATCGGGTCAAGGTGAAAAGCCGCGTGCGTGAAGCACTGGGCATGACGGGAGCCGCTGCATGAGACGTTGGTTGATGCTGTTGCCACTGGCGATTTTTCTGGTAGTGGCTGTTTTCCTTTATCGCGGTCTGTACCTCGACCCGGCCGAGTTGCCTTCGGCGATGATCAACAAGCCGTTCCCCGAGTTTTCCCTGCCGAACGTGCAGGGCGACAAGACCCTGACCAAGGCTGATATTGTGGGTAAACCAGCGCTGGTCAATGTCTGGGGCACCTGGTGCATTTCCTGCCGGGTCGAGCACCCGGTGCTGAACAAACTCGCCCAGCAGGGCGTGGTGATCTACGGCATCAACTACAAGGACGTCAACGCTGATGCCTTGAAGTGGCTGGAGGAGTTTCACAACCCGTACCAGCTGGACATCCGCGACGATGCGGGTTCCCTTGGCCTGAACCTCGGCGTGTACGGCGCGCCGGAAACCTTCTTCATCGATGCCAAAGGTGTCATCCGCGACAAGTTTGTCGGCGTGATCGACGAGCAGGTCTGGCGCGAAAAACTGGCCGCCAAGTATCAGGCGCTGGTCGATGAGGCCAAGCCATGAAGCGCTGGATAGCCGCTGTGGTATTGGGCTTGAGCATGGCCGGCATGGCGCACGCCGCCATTGATACCTACGAGTTCGCCAAAGAAGGTGATCGCGAGCGTTTTCGCGAGCTGACCAAAGAACTGCGTTGCCCCAAGTGCCAGAATCAGGACATCGCCGACTCCAACGCGCCGATCGCCGCCGACCTGCGCAAAGAAATCTTCCGCATGCTCGGCGAGGGCAAGGACAATCAGCAGATCATCGACTTCATGGTCGACCGCTACGGTGATTTCGTCCGCTACAAACCGGCACTCAACGCCAAGACGGCACTGCTCTGGTTCGGCCCCGCCGGCCTGTTGCTGGGCGGTTTTGTGATCATCGCCGTGATCGTCCGCCGTCGTCGCGTACAACGCGCTGCAACCCCGGACGCGCTTTCTGCCGAGGAGCGTGAGCGCCTCGACCACCTGTTGGATAAATCCAAGAATGATTGATTTCTGGCTCGCTGCAGGTCTGCTACTTCTGGTTGCCCTGAGTTTTCTGTTGATCCCGGTTCTGCGTGGTCGTCGCGCTCAACTTGAAGAAGATCGTACCGCCCTGAACGTCGCGCTGTATCAGGAGCGCGTGGCTGAGTTGCAAACTCAGCTGGAAGAAGGCGTGCTCGATGCCGCGCAAATGGACACCGGCCGTGCCGAAGCGGCCCGTGAGCTGCTCGCCGACACCGAAGGCGTTGCGGCACCCCGAGTGGCTCGCCTGGGCAAGCCGTTGCCATTGCTGGCGGCGGTACTGGTTCCGGTGCTCGGCCTTGGCCTGTACCTGCATTTCGGCGCCAGCGACAAAGTCGAACTGACCCGCGAATTCGCCCAGGCGCCACAGTCGATGGAAGAGATGACTCGTCGTCTGGAGCGCGCCGTCGCGGCCCAGCCGGATTCGGCTGAAGGCCTGTATTTCCTCGGTCGCACGTACATGGCTCAGGACCGTCCCGGCGACGCAGCGAAGATCTTCGAGCGCACGGTGAACGTGGCCGGTCGTGAACCGGAACTGCTCGGCCAGTGGGCTCAGGCCCAATACTTCGCTGATGGCAAAAAATGGTCGGACAAAATTCAGGCATTGACCGACGAGGCTTTGAAAGCCGATCCGAAAGAAGTCACCAGTCTGGGCCTGCTCGGCATCGCGGCGTTTGAAAGCCAGCGTTATCAGGACGCCATTGACTATTGGAACCGCCTGCTGGCGCAACTGCCGCCCGAGGACAGCTCCCGTGGCGCACTGGAAGGCGGTATCGCCAAGGCCACCGAGAAACTCGAAGCCGGCGGTGGCAAGGTTGCCCAGGCGCCTGCCGCCAAACACGCAGCGTTGCTGAAAGTCACCGTAGACCTGGCGCCAGCGCTCAAATCCAAGGTCCAGCCGGGCGACAGCGTATTCATCTTCGCCCGCGCCACGTCAGGCCCACCCGCACCACTGGCGGCCAAACGCCTGACCGTGGCCGATTTGCCGGTGACCGTCGAACTGGGTGATGCCGACGCCATGATGCCGCAGTTGAAACTGTCGAACTTTCCTGAAGTCCAACTGGTTGCGCGCATCTCCCGTGCCGGCCAACCGACTGCCGGTGAATGGATCGGTCGCAGCCAGCCCCTGGCCAGCAGCACTACCGCGCCGCAGACACTGACCATCGACAGCCCGGATAAATAACAGGAAAACGCCCCATGACCGCTATTGCCCGTATCACCCTGCTCAGTCTGGTTTTGGGGTTAAGCGCATGTGCGGTCCAGCCGCCGGAGCGCGAGTCGCCACAGCCGATTCCGCCGTCGCAGCCAAGACCTACACCGTCGCCAACACCTGCGCCAGGCAAACCGTCTATCCCGGCCAAGCCCGCCAAACCGATGCCTCGCACCTCCGCCAGCTTCGCACCGCCACCGGGTGGCAACAGCCATTGGGATGCCAAGCTCGGCGTCTATGTGCTGGAGGATCAGACCAACACCTTCTACCGCCAGCGCACCTACTACCGCTGGAACAACGGCTGGAGCCGCTCGATCAGCCCGGATGGGCCGTGGGAAGACACGGATATTCACGGAGTCCCGGGTGGTTTGGGGCGGCAGTTCGGGCAGTAAATGGAAACGGCGATCTCAGGATCGCCGTTTTGTTGTTTGGTCTGTTTGAAATCGAGTCACAGAATTGCCTTGTAGGGCAACAGCGCCTTGACTGATTTGATTAGCCCCTGACGACACAGAAGATCCAGATAGGTGCCGACATCCAGTGGCGGCATCTTCAGCTGCTTCCTTTGTCGCTGTGCTGCCCCAACTACTGCGGCGGAATCCAGGTCGAAAAGGTTGCTGACGAACTCGTCAGGATGCTGCGCCTCAATACCGAAAGGGAACAACGCGCAGCGAGGAAAGTCTTTTTGATTGAACGTGACGATGACGCTGGCGTTGCAACAAATGGCGGCCGCCAACACATGTCGATCGTCAATATCAGGCAATGTCAGTCCTTCGATCAGTTCCTCGTAACCCGTTACGCTAGCGTCGGGTAATGCCAGATTCATCAGATCTGAAGTGCGATCCAGTTGTTCAGCGCTCAGGTCTGGACGGTTTTTGAGCAGATTGCGTTTCCATTCATTGTGTATCTCTGCAGACCACTTCGCTCTGAAATGACCTGAGAGCGCAAGCCACATCAGAAAATCTCTCAAGGGAGCGGGGTACAAAACACAGGCGTCATATACAGCGGTAAAAGAGGAATGCCTCACTCGTATCCTGTCCTTAACGCTTGTGCCTGCTCCGCGAGAAGCGTCATTGCTTGCTCGCTGGCAGTGTCGCGCCGGTTTTTATAGTCCATCAAATCGGCAAATCGCACACGTCGGTGCTTGCCGGTTTTGTGGTAGGACAAGTCGCCGGATTCGAGCAGTTTGATCAGGTGCGGACGTGAGACGTTGAGCAGGTCGGCCGCTTCCTGGGTGGTGAGTTCGGCGTGAACCGGAACCACTTTGACGGCATTACCCGCCGCGAGCTCAGCCAGGATATCGACCAGCAACCGGAGTGCCGAGGTGGGCAGCTCGACGGTGTGAGCTTCGTTACGCTCATCAAAAATCTGGATGTGCTGGGTTTCGAATTGAGTTGCCAGATAGGCCGCCAAGGCGCGCTGACCCTCGATGGCAGCTTTAACTTCGCGCTCCATAGGCAAGGTGATTGCAGTGTGGATGACAGGTGACATGGCGGTTTCCAATATTCTGAATAATCGAAGCTGGCAGGCTATTCGAATTAATCGAAAATCGCAATAAACGAAACGTGTGGGTTTCAGGTCTCGTTTGTCAGCAACCCCTGCACATACTCCACAAACGCCCGAGCCTTCGCGCTGGCCTTTCTTCCGGTAGGAAACACTGCCCACAAATCCTGGTTCGGCAGTGTCCAACCCGTCATCACTTCCCTGACAGCACCACTGGCCAGTTCCGGGGCAAACATCCATTCGGAGGCCATGGTCAGCCCCAGGTGGGCGAGGACTGCTTCACGCAAGCCTTCGGCGGCACTGACGCGAATTCGGCCGCTGATGATCACGGCCTGCTCTTCGGACTCGTTGCGAAATTGCCAATTGGCACCGCCGCCCAATGCGTAGATCAACGCCTGGTGTTTGCCCAGGTCAACCGGGCAGGTGGGTTCGCCGTGTTTTTCGAAGTAGGCCGGCGTACCCAGCACAACGCGTCGGCATTCAGCGATTTTGCGGGCGGTGAGACCGGAGTCATTCAAGGCGCCCATGCGCAGGGCGATGTCGATGCCTTCTTCGACCAGATTGATGTTGCGGTCGTCGAGCATCAGGTCGATGTTGAGGCCCGGGTTTTTATCAAGGAAAGGCCCGAGGTGCGGCACGATGTGCAGTCGGCCGAAGGTTACGGCGGCGCAGATCCGCAGGTTGCCGGTGAGCCCGCTGGCGGCACCGCGCGCGGCGTTGTCGGCCTCGTCGGCTTCTTCAATGGCACGCTTGGCGCGTTCGAAAAATGCCAGGCCCGCCTCGGTGGGCGTCAGGCCTCGGGTCGAGCGCAACAGCAGTCGCACGGCCAGGCGTGATTCCAGTTGCGCAATGGTTTTCGACACGGCGGGCTGGCCGATATTCAGGCGCCGGGCGGCGGCGGAAAATGAGCCTGTTTCCACGACGAAGACAAAAGTTTCCATTGCAGCGAGACGGTCCATTCGAAGCCCTTGTGCAGTCTGATGCCTTTTGGAAATCCCCTGAGTGAGCCTGCTCGCGACGAGGTCCTGACATCTAATAACGATGTTGGCTGTCAGGGCCTCATCGCGAGCAGGCTCACTCCTACAGGGGGGTTGTGTTGTTGGTTAGAACGCGGCTTTGCCGATGGACGCACCGCCATCGACAAACAAAGTCTGCCCGGTAATAAACCCGCTCTGCTCGGACAACAGAAACGCAATCGCCGCCGCGATCTCTTGCGGCTGTCCCAGACGCCCCATCGGCACGCCCGCCAGATACCGCGCTTCACCTTCGCTACCCGGCGGGTTGTTGGCGCGGAACAATTCAGTTTCAGTCGGCCCCGGCGCAACCGCGTTCACCGTCACACCGGTTTGTGCCAGTTCCAGCGCCCAGGAACGCGTAAAGCTGATCAACGCTGCTTTGGCCGCCGCATACGCGGTGCGTTGGGTGATCCCGAGTACGGTCAGACTCGAAATGTTCACCACCCGACCCCAACCCTTGGCGCGCATGTTTGGCAGTAGCGCCTGAGTGGCCTGCAACGCCGAATGGAGATTGACCCGCATCACATCGTCGAACGTATCCAGATCAATTTCACCCAGCACCTGCGGGCGTACCACACCGACGTTGTTCACCAATCCATCAAATTCGTACGTCCTGGCCAAGTCCGCCAAGACTTCCTGAGTCAGCGCTCTGTCACTCAAATCCAGCGGAAACAAAATGCCGGGGAACGTCAGGTCAGGCGTTCGGGCAATCCCGACGACTCGATGCCCGGCACGATCCAGGTGCTCGGCCACCGAGCGACCAATGCCTTTGCTGGCGCCAGTGATGAGAAAGGTACGACGTGTCATTTCACACTCCTTGAAACACATGCCGCGGGTCAGGCGACATTTGATCGGTTTGCCGCGAATCGCATCCAGCATCGCTTCAGGCTCAGGACGCTGAGTGTAATCCGGGTTGACCTCGGCTTCGAATCACGCTGAGCGAAAGTATTCATTCTTGTGGCGAATGCCGTGGCCCGCAATCACACCCTGTAAAACAACCGAGCGTCGCGATTCGGGTTTTTGTGCTTGAGTAAATATAACTCTAGGGTTATTTTTATTTAGGCCTGAGCAAGGAGGCTATTGGTGCAGAGCAGGCTATTGATCAAAGAGTTGGAAGAGGCGGGATGGATATTGGATCGGATTACCGGAAGTCATCACATCTTCAAGCACCCCTACAACCCGTACACCATTCCCGTCCCTCATCCGAAAAAGGATTTACCGGTCGGGACGGTCAAAAGTATCAGGAGGCGAGCCGGGCTGTATTACCCGGGAGCCCGTTATGCAGGAGATCCATAATGCAATATCCAATCTGTATCGAGTGGGGCGACGAGAACACCGCCATCGGTATTCAGATCCCCGATATTCCAGGCGCCGTAACGGCCGGGGATACGTTTGAAGATGCCTACAATGCGGCGGTCGAGATTGCTCACATCATGCTTCAGGAGATGGCGGCTGACGGGGAGTCGATTCCCATGCCTACATCTGCGGCTGCTCACCGTGGGAATCCGGATTACGCCGATATGGGCTGGGGAATGCTCGAGCTGGACATTTCGCCGTACATGGGCAAAACCGAGAAGGTCAACGTGACACTTCCTGGCTATGTGATTCAGCGCATTGATCGATATGTGCGTGAGCACAATGTGAAAAGCCGTTCTTCCTTTCTGGCAGATGCTGCGATGGAAAAACTGGTTCGACACTGAGTGATATGAGGTGCATTCCTTGCGGGCAAGCTCGACTGTAGAGCTTGCCGCAAGACTTCAGACTGCTTAAGCCGTCGCCAACGAAGGCTTCTGCGACACACTCAAAAACCGCAGCAACGCCAACAGCGGAAACGCACTGCCGACGATCACGATCCACAACCAGCCACCGTGCTCATAAACCGCACTGGCCACCGACGAACCGAACGCGCCGCCGATGAAGATGCTGGTCATGTACAGCGCATTGAGGCGACTGCGGCTTTTGGCGTCGAGGGCGTAGACCGCGCGTTGGCCGAGGACCATGTTCATCTGTACGCAGAAGTCGAGCACCACGCCGGTCACCGCAAGGCCAATCACGCTGTAGAGCGGATGGATGAAGGCCGGCAGAAAGCTCAGGCTGGCGAACAGCAGGGCCAGCAAGGACGCGATGCGGGTGTGGCCAGCATCGGCCAGTCGCCCGGCGATGGGGGCTGCGATGGCACCGATGGCACCGACCAGGGCGAAGATCGCGATCTGGGTTTGCGACAGGCCATGATTGCGTGCGAGTTCCAACGGCACGGCGGTCCAGAACAGGCTGAATGTGGCGAACATGCAACCCTGGTAAAACGCACGCTGACGTAACACCGGTTGTTGGCGCAACAACGTCCACAGCGACCCCAGCAACTGCCCGTACGATGCACTGTGATCAGGCTGGCGCTTGGGAATGGTCTGCGCGAGCACGATGCTGATCGCGGCCATCAACACCGCCGCAATCACAAACATCGCGCGCCAGCCAAAGTGGTCAGCCACCACGCTGGACACCGGCCGAGCCAACAAAATGCCCAGCAGCAAACCGCCCATGATCCCGCCGACCACGCGGCCACGCGATTCTTCCGGTGCCAGATGCGCGGCCAGTGGAATCAGGATCTGCACCGACACCGAACTGAAACCCACCAGCAACGAGATCAGCAAAAATACATTGGGCTGATCGGTGAACGCAGCACCCAGCAAACTCGCAATCGCCACCACGGTGGTGATGATCATCAGTCGACGGTTTTCCAGCAAATCACCCAGCGGCACGAGGAAGAACAACCCCAGCGCATAGCCAATCTGCGTCAGCGAAACGATCAGGCTGGCCATGGTGCTGGTCAGGCCGATGTCCGGCGCGATCAGGCCGATGATCGGCTGGGCGTAGTAAATATTGGCCACGATGGCACCGCAGCAGAAGGCGAAAAGCAGCACCATGCCTTTGGTCATTGTCGTGGCGCCGTGGGGCACTTGGTTCGCTGGGTTCATAACGGGACTCGCTGAACAAAAGGGAATGCGCGAAGGCTAAGCGGCACGCCCAAACGGCGGAAGAGGGATTGAAGTGATAGTAATCATTCCATTGCGGAATGAGTGACGCGGGTTGTGACGCATGCCTTGCGTCGGGACGTACAGCCCGGATGATACATTCACTTACACCCAGTTCGATAGCGTGCTTATGTTCTCTCTTCACGTTTCATTACCGGAAGGTACTGCCATGAATACGATGTTCCGTCACCTGATTCGCGGCGCTTCAACCCTGTCACTGATCGCCGTGTTTACCGCAGGCCTGGCCCAGGCCGCCGATGCGCCGGGCATGCGTATAGGTGTTCGCGGCGAAATCACCGGGGTCAGCCCTGAGGTGTTGAACGTCCACGCCAGCAGCGGCGAAAACGTAGTCATCAACCTGACCAACGACACCAGGATCCGCGCCGTCACACTGGCCAATATTGAAGACATCAAACCTGGCAGCTACATCGGCACGGCCGCCGTTCCTCAGGAAGATGGCACCCTCAAGGCGCTGGAAGTCCACGTTTTTCCACCCGAATTGGCCGGCAGCGGCGACGGGCATCGGCCGTTTGATCTGGTCAAGGGCAGTACCATGACCAATGGTAGCGTCGGCGATCTGGTGGTCAGCAATGGCCGCGTGTTAACGGTTAACTACAAGGGCGGGCAGCAGAAGATTCTGGTGCCGGCGGATGTGCCGATTGTGAACCTGACACCGGGGGATCGCAGCTTGCTGAAGGTGGGGGTGAAGATCGTGACGTTTGTGACGCAAAGCGCTGACGGAACGCTGACCGCGCAATCGATCTCGGCGGGTAAGGATGGCGTTACACCGCCGATGTAACGTGCGAAGAGCAATGAACTCACCACTGATCGTTCCCACGCTCTGCGTGGGAATGCCTCATTTGGACGCACTGCGTCAGCTGTTGGGACGCTGAGCGTCCCGGGCTGCATTCCCACGCAGAGCGTGGGAACGATCATGGCGAGCAGGCTCACTCCCACAAAAAAGGCGACCTGCTCAGGTCGCCTTTTTCATAGCACTCGGAAATTACTGACCGGCGTAGATCTGATCAAAGATCCCGCCATCATTGAAGTGGGTCTTCTGCACGGTGCGCCAGTCACCGAAGGTCTTCTCTACCGACAGAAAATCCACTTTCGGGAATCGATCGGTGTACTTGGCCAACACCGCTGGGTCACGTGGACGCAGATAGTTCGCCGCTGCGATCTCCTGACCTTCCGGCGACCACAAGTACTTGAGGTATTCCTCGGCTGCCGCGCGAGTACCTTTCTTGTCGACGACTTTATCGACCACAGACACTGGCGGCTCGGCTTCGGCGGAAACGCTTGGGTAGATCACTTCAAACTGGTCGCGACCAAACTCGCGGGCAATCATTTCCGCTTCGTTTTCGAAGGTCACCAGTACGTCGCCGATCTGGTTGGTCATGAATGTGGTGGTGGCTGCACGGCCGCCGGTATCCAGCACCGGGGCTTGTTTGAACAGTTTGCCGACAAAGTCTTTGGCCTTGTTTTCATCACCGCCGTTCTTCAGCACATAACCCCAGGCCGACAGGTAGGTATAGCGGCCGTTGCCCGAGGTTTTCGGGTTCGGCACGATCACCTGAACGCCGTCCTTGAGCAGGTCAGGCCAGTCTTTCAGGGCTTTCGGGTTGCCTTTACGGACGATGAATACAGTGGCGGACGTAAACGGCGCGCTGTTGTTCGGCAGGCGCGTGACCCAGTTCTCCGGGACCAGTTTGCCGTTGTCCGCCAGGGCGTTGATGTCGGTGGCCATGTTCATGGTGATGACGTCAGCCGGCAGGCCGTCGATCACCGAGCGCGCCTGTTTGCTGGAACCGCCGAAGGACATCTGCAGGGTGATGTTTTCGTTGTGATCGGCTTGCCAGTGTTTCTGGAAGGCCGTGTTGTAGTCCTTGTAGAAGTCGCGCATCACGTCGTAGGAAACGTTGAGCAGGGTCGGTGCGGCCTGAGCCATGCTGGTCAATGTCAGGCCAGCGGCCAGAAGCGAGGCGCCAAAGAGTTTTTTCACTACGCAGTCCTTGTTCTAATTCAAAAGTGAGGCAATTTGCCAGCGACTATAGCCGGGCGCGCATAGGCCTTTAAAGATTAAAAAGCTCTTTGCTTATTCTATTTTCTTAAATAGCGCATTACCGCAGCGCGAACAGAACGCCGCACCGTGTTCGTGGTTGTTTTTCTTGCATACCGGGCAGTCATGTTGCAGCTGTTCGCCGCGCATGGCGTTGGCCAGTTCGGCGGTGAAAATACCAGTGGGCACGGCGATGATCGAGTAACCGGTAATCATCACCAGCGACGAAACAACCTGACCCAACGGCGTCTTCGGCACGATGTCGCCGAAACCCACGGTGGTCAGGGTGACAATCGCCCAATAGATGCCTTTGGGAATGCTGGTGAAGCCGTGTTCGGGTCCTTCGATCACGTACATCAGCGTGCCGAACACCGTGACCAGGGTGCTGACACTGACCAGGAACACCACGATTTTCTGTTTGCTGCCGCGCAATGCCGACATCAAGTAGTTGGCTTGCTTGAGGTACGGGCTGAGCTTGAGCACGCGGAAAATCCGCAGCATCCGAATGATCCGGATGATCAGCAGGTACTGTGCATCGGCGTAATACAGCGCGAGGATGCCGGGCACGATGGCCAGCAAATCCACCAGTCCATAGAAGCTGAACGCATAGCGCCACGGCTTGGGTGAGCAATACAGCCGCAGGAGGTATTCGACGGCGAAGACGAAGGTGAACCCCCACTCGATATACGCCAGCACATCGGCGTAGTTCTGGTGAATGGAGTCGATGCTGTCGAGCATCACGATGACGATGCTGGCGAGGATGATCAACAGCAAGGTGCCGTCGAAACGCCGACCCGCCTTGGTGTCACTCTGGAAAATCATGACGTAAAGGTCTTCACGCCAGTTTTTGCTGCTGTCCATGGATGCCGCCTGAACCAATGATCAACGCAGCCTAGGTTGATTCTCCCCAGTAGCGCAAGGCGCACGGGCCTCCGTTGCTTTGCCGAGCACTTGAGCCGCCGTACGGATCAGCCAGCAGGCGAGAATGAAGGGAGCGGTCAGGGTGGGCAGACCGATAGCGGCAAACATCGGCGTCAGCAGCAGCGCTAATGCAATGCCGACCAGTGGCAGCCACGGCTGCTGGCGTTGCGAGCTGAAGGCGAGGGCGGCGAGCACGGCGTTATAACCACCGAGGCCGAGCAGACCGGTATAGAAGTCGTGGTGCAACAGGCTCCAACCCAGACCTGCAACAGACGCCAGCAACGCCCAGCAGAAGGCACGACGATCAGCGATCAGCAAACCGGCGGCAATCAACGCCCCGGCCAGCGGATGACCGAGGAACATCACTTGGCCGAGACCTTTGAGTGGTGCGGCGAGCACGTTCAGCGTGTTGATCTCGATCAAATGCGCCTGGGTCGAGGGCGTGGCGAAACACAGCAGCAACCAGCTCATCCCCACGAACGGCGCGGTGTAGGTGGGCAGGTATTGGCTAAACCGGTCGCGCTTGAGCCACTGTTGAGTGAGCATCGCGCTCAGGCCGCCGCAGGCAATGATCACCAGCGGCAGCACGGCGGACCACGGGAAATACAGGCTCAGCAACAAGCCGAGCAATACCCCGTTGTAACTGAACAACCCGGCCTGGCGATCGGCCTTGGCGTAACCGCGACGTTGCGCAGTCAGCAATCCGGCGACGCCACCCAACAGCGCCCCGCCGAGCAGCGTCGGCGCGGTAAACAGAATGGCCAACAGGCACAGCAGGCCAAACAGCGGATGGCGCTGGAGGAATATCTGGCTGAAGCCGTTGAGCAGGGCAGTCGCCCAATCGGGGCAGTGGGTGTTGAAGTGATTGGCAGGCATGGTAGGTCTGGAAGTCAGTGAAACCGGGTCGCCGGCATCGCCAGCAGGCTGGCTCCCACACTGAATCTCTGTTCAGTCTTGATTTCATGATCGACACAAAACCAATGTGGGAGCCAGCCTGCTGGCGATGAGGTCGGTATGGGCGCTCTAGATCAATGTTTCGATGCGCAAGGAGTTAGTCGACCCCGGCTGCCCAAACGGCACACCCGCAGTGATCAATAAGGTGTCGCCACGCTTGGCCATGCCCTGGGCCTGGGCAATCTCCAGCGCCGTCGAACACACCTCGTCCACCTGCCGCAGGCGATCATTGACCACCGAGTGCACGCCCCACGCGACGGTCAGACGACGAGCGGTTTGCTGGTTCGGGGTCAGGTTGAGAATCGGCACCGTCGGCCGCTCCCGCGCCGCACGCAAACTTGATGTGCCGGACTCGCTGTAGTTCACCAGCACGGCCACTGGCAGCACATTGCTGATACGACGAATCGCACAGCTGATCGCGTCGGAAACCGTCGCCTCGGCTTTTGGTCGGCTCACGTCCAGTTGCGTCTGATAGTCCGGGCCGTTTTCCACCTGGCGGATGATCTTGCTCATCATCTGCACCGCTTCCAGCGGATATTCACCGGACGCGGTTTCTGCCGACAGCATCACCGCATCCGCCCCTTCGGCCACGGCGTTGGCCACGTCGGTGACCTCGGCGCGGGTCGGGGCCGGGGAGAAGCGCATCGACTCCAGCATCTGCGTGGCCACCACCACCGGTTTGCCGAGCTGACGGCAGATGCCGATGATGTTTTTCTGAATCTGCGGCACGCTTTCGGCCGGCACTTCTACGCCCAGATCACCGCGAGCGACCATGATCGCGTCGCTCAACTCAGCGATTTCCCGCAGATGAATCACCGCCGATGGCTTCTCGATCTTGGCCATCAAAAACGCTTTGTCGCCGATCAGTTCGCGGGCTTCGCGAACGTCTTCCGGACGTTGCACAAACGACAACGCCACCCAGTCCACACCCAACTCCAGACCGAAGCTCAAATCACGGCGATCCTTGGCGGTCAGCGGGCTCAGCTCCAGCACCGCTTGCGGCACGTTCACACCTTTACGGTCCGACAATTCGCCGCCATTGAGCACGGTGGTGTCGATCGCGTCGGAGTACTTGGTCACCACGCGAAGCCGCAGCTTGCCGTCGTCCAGCAGCAGGTCCATACCAGGCTGCAGCGCCGCGATGATTTCAGGGTGAGGCAGGTTAACCCGGCGTTCATCGCCTGGCGTCGGGTCCAGGTCCAGGCGCAGGGCTTGACCGCGATGCAGTTGCACCTTGCCTTCAGCGAATTTGCCGACCCGCAGTTTCGGACCTTGCAGGTCCATCAGAATGCCCAACGGATAATTCAGCTGGCGCTCGACTTCACGAATCCACTGGTAGCGCTGAGCATGGTCGGCATGATCGCCGTGGCTGAAGTTCAAGCGGAAAATGTTGACCCCGGCCTTCACCAGTTCGCGTATGTCGTCGATGCCTTCGGTGGCGGGGCCGAGGGTGGCGAGGATTTTAACCTTCTTGTCAGGCGTCATGTTTAGGGCTCTCAAGAATCAGGATGGCGCGGAAGTCGTTGACGTTGGTGCGGGTCGGTTCGGTGACGATCAGGGCGTCCAGCGCGTCGAAATAGCCGTAGCCATTGTTGTTGTCGAGTTCGTCGCTGGCGCTCAAGCCGAGGGCAGCGGCACGGGCGTAGCTGTCCGGGGTCATGATCGCGCCGGCGTTGTCTTCGGAACCGTCGATGCCATCGGTGTCACCGGCCAGCGCGTATACACCGGGCAAGCCTTTGAGGCTGTCGGTCAGGCTCAGCAGGAACTCGGCGTTGCGTCCGCCACGGCCATTGCCGCGCACGGTCACCGTGGTTTCACCGCCCGACAGAATCACGCAGGGCGCCGCCAGTGGCTGGCCATGCAAGACCACTTGCCGCGCGATGCCGGCGTGAACCTTGGCCACTTCCCGGGACTCGCCTTCCAGATCGCCGAGGATCAGCGGGCTGAAACCGGCCTGCCGCGCTTTCACCGCTGCCGCTTCCAGCGACTGCTGTGGACGGGCGATCAACTGGAAGTGACTGCGCGCCAGGCTCGGATCGCCGGGTTTGACCGTCTCCGATTCCGGGCTTTGCAGCCAGTTACGCACCGAGGCCGGAACGTCGATGCCGTAGCGCTTGAGGATCGCCAGCGCTTCAGCCGAAGTGCTGGGGTCGGCCACGGTCGGGCCGGAAGCGATGACCGTGGCGAGGTCACCCGGCACATCGGAAATCGCGTAGGTATAAACAGTGGCCGGCCAGCAGGCCTTGCCGAGGCGACCGCCCTTGATCGCCGAGAGGTGCTTGCGCACGCAGTTCATCTCGCCGATGGTCGCGCCGGATTTGAGCAGGGCTTTGTTGATCGATTGCTTGTCGGCCAGGGTGATGCCCGCCGCCGGCAGCGCCAGCAGTGCGGAGCCGCCGCCCGAAAGCAGGAAGATCACGCGGTCGTCTTCGGTCAGGTTGCTGACCAGTTCAAAGACACGCTTGGCGACGGCCTGACCTGCCGCGTCCGGCACCGGATGGGCCGCTTCGACCACTTCGATTTTTTCGCACGGGGCGCCGTGACCGTAACGCGTCACCACCAGACCGCTGACTTCACCTTCCCAGCAACGCTCGACCACTTGCGCCATGGCGGCGGCCGCTTTGCCGGCACCGATGACGATCACCCGACCGCTGCGATCTTTGGGCAAATGAGCTTCGAGGACTTGTTGCGGATGGGCAGCGTCGATGGCTGTGGCAAACAGCTCGCGCAGGAATTGTTGCGGATCGACCGACATGGCGGGCTCCCAATCTTATTGTTCTTGGTTTACGCAGATGATCGTTCCCATGCTCCGCGTGGGAATGCCAAATGGACGCTCTGCGTCCGCTTCGGCAGGGACGCGGAGAGCGTCCCGGGATGCATTCCCACGCAGAGCGTGGGAACGATCAGTGCCAGGGCAGGGCTTACTTATCGCGAATCGAGAAATTCGCCATGTGTTCCAGACCCTTGATCAGCGCCGAGTGGTCCCAGTTGCTGCCACCGATGGCTGCGCAGGTGCTGAACACCTGCTGGGTATTGGCGGTGTTTGGCAGATTGATGTTCAGTTCCTTGGCACCTTGCAGGGCCAGGTTCAGGTCCTTCTGGTGCAGGCTGATGCGGAAGCCTGGGTCGAAGGTGCCTTTGATCATGCGCTCGCCGTGCACTTCAAGGATCTTCGAGGAAGCGAAACCACCCATCAGCGCTTCACGCACCTTGGCCGGATCCGCGCCGTTTTTCGAGGCGAACAGCAGGGCTTCGGCCACTGCCTGGATGTTCAGCGCCACGATGATCTGGTTCGCCACTTTCGCGGTTTGACCGTCGCCGTTACCGCCCACCAGGGTGATGTTCTTGCCCATGGCCTGGAACAGCGGCAGAGCGCGTTCGAAGGCATCGGCATCGCCGCCGACCATGATGCTCAGGCTTGCGGCCTTGGCGCCGACTTCACCGCCAGACACCGGCGCGTCGAGGTATTGCGCGCCTTTTTCATTGATTTTGGCCGCGAACGCTTTGGTGGCGGTGGGCGAGATCGAGCTCATGTCGATGACGATTTTGCCTTTGCCGACACCGGCTGCAACGCCGTCGGCGCGGAACAATACGTCATCGACCTGTGGGGTATCCGGCACCATGACGATGATGAATTCGGCTTCTTGTGCGACTTCTTTCGGGTTCGCCAGGGCGACGGCGCCAGCGGCAATCAGGTCAGCAGGCGCGGCGTCGTGGTGCGCCGACAGGAACAGGCTGTGACCGGCTTTCTGCAGGTTCAACGCCATTGGGTGGCCCATGATGCCGGTGCCGATAAATCCGATTTTAGCCATGACAAATTCCTCTTGTTTTTATTGCTGCTTCTAGCAAATAGGGGCAGTGCTTCTATGTGGGAGCGAGCCTGCTCGCGAATGCGGTAGAACATTCAATATCCGTGTTGACTGAACCACCGCATTCGCGAGCAGGCTCGCTCCCACAGGGATCTGTGTCAGATCGCGTTATGGGTTTTCAGCCAACCCAGGCCTGCTTCAGTGGTGGTCAGCGGCTTGTATTCGCAACCCACCCAGCCCTGATAACCGATGCGGTCCAGGTGTTCGAACAGGAAGCGGTAGTTGATTTCACCGGTGCCTGGTTCGTTGCGCCCCGGGTTGTCGGCCAACTGGATGTGGTTGATCTCGCCCAGGTGCGCGGCCATGGTGCGGGCCAGGTCGCCCTCCATGATTTGCATGTGGTAGATGTCGTATTGCAGGAACAGATTGGCGCTGCCGACCTGTTCGCGAATCGACAGTGCTTGTGCGGTGTTGTTCAGGTAGAAACCCGGGATGTCGCGGGTGTTGATCGCTTCCATCACCAGCTTGATGCCCGCCGCTTGCAGCTTGTCGGCCGCGTACTTGAGGTTGGCGACGAAGGTGTTTTCCACGGTGGCATCGTCGATACCCTGAGGACGAATACCCGCCAGGCAGTTGACCTGGGTGTTGCCCAGCACTTTGGCGTAAGCAATCGCCAGATCGACACCGGCGCGGAACTCTTCAACCCGATCCGGCAGACAGGCGATACCACGTTCGCCCTTGGCCCAGTCACCGGCCGGCAGGTTGAACAACACTTGAGTCAGACCATTGGCATCGAGCTTGGCCTTGATCTCGGCGGAGCTGAAGTCATAGGGGAACAGGTACTCGACGCCACTGAAACCGGCCTTGGCGGCCGCTTCGAAACGGGCAAGAAAATCCTGCTCAGTGAACAGCATGGACAGGTTGGCTGCGAAACGCGGCATGGTGGTCTCCCGTAAAAATAGGTGCCCTGTAGCAGCTGCCGAGGCACGAGGCTGCGTTGGGCTGCGAAGCGGCCCCCGACGGCGGTCCTGCGGACACGCAACGCAGCCTCGTGCCTCGGCAGCTACTACAGGTTTCAGGTCATTTTAATCAAGCATCGAAATCGCCGTTGGTGCGTCGTTGCCGACCAGCGCCAGGTCTTCGAATTCGTTGATGGCGTTGATCTCGGTGCCCATGGAAATGTTGGTCACGCGCTCCAGAATAATCTCGACGATCACCGGTACCTTGAACTCTTCGATCAGTTCTTGAGCCTTGCGCAGGGCAGGCTGGATCTGAGCCGGTTCAAACACTCGCAGTGCCTTGCAGCCGAGGCCTTCGGCCACCGCGACGTGATCGACACCGTAACCGTTGAGTTCCGGAGCGTTCAGGTTATCGAAGGACAGTTGCACGCAGTAGTCCATGTCGAAACCGCGCTGAGCCTGACGAATCAGCCCCAGGTACGAATTGTTTACCACAACGTGGATGTACGGCAGCTTGAACTGCGCGCCCACTGCCAATTCTTCGATCATGAACTGGAAATCATAGTCGCCCGAGAGCGCCACGACCTTGCGGGTCGGATCGGCCTTGACCACGCCCAGTGCCGCCGGAATGGTCCAGCCCAGCGGGCCGGCCTGACCGCAGTTGATCCAGTGACGCGGCTTGTAGACGTGCAGGAACTGCGCGCCGGCAATCTGCGACAGACCGATGGTGCTGACGTAGCAGGTGTCTTTGCCGAACACCTGGTTCATCTCTTCATAGACGCGCTGCGGCTTGACCGGCACGTTGTCGAAGTGAGTCTTGCGGTGCAGGCTGGCTTTGCGCTGCTGGCAGTCTTGCAGCCACGCGCTGCGGTTTTTCAGCTTGCCGGCGGCTTGCCATTCGCGAGCGACTTCGATGAACACGGTCAATGCGGCGGCAGCGTCGGAGACGATGCCCAGGTCCGGGTTGAACACGCGGCCGATCTGGGTCGGTTCGATGTCGACGTGAATGAACTTGCGGCCTTCGGTGTACACATCGATCGAGCCGGTGTGGCGGTTGGCCCAACGGTTACCGACGCCCAGCACCAGGTCGGATTTGAGCATCGTCGCGTTGCCGTAGCGGTGCGAGGTTTGCAGACCGACCATGCCGACCATCAACGGGTGATCGTCCGGGATGGTGCCCCAGCCCATCAGGGTCGGAATGACTGGAATGCCGGTGAGCTCGGCGAACTCGACCAGCAGGTCGCTGGCGTCGGCGTTGATGATGCCGCCACCGGCCACCAGCAATGGGCGCTCAGCCTGATCGAGCATGGCCAGGGCCTTCTCGATTTGCACGCGGTTCGCAGTCGGCTTGGCCAGCGGCAGGGGTTGGTAAGCGTCGATGTCGAATTCGATTTCCGCCATCTGCACGTCGAACGGCAGGTCGATCAGCACCGGGCCTGGACGGCCGGAGCGCATTTCGTAGAAGGCTTTCTGGAACGCGTAAGGCACCTGGCCCGGTTCCATGACCGTGGTTGCCCACTTGGTCACTGGCTTGACGATGGCGGTGATGTCGACGGCCTGGAAATCTTCCTTGTGCATACGGGCCCGCGGTGCCTGGCCGGTGATGCAGAGGATCGGGATCGAGTCGGCCGAGGCGCTGTAAAGCCCGGTGACCATGTCCGTACCGGCAGGGCCGGAAGTGCCGATGCACACGCCAATGTTGCCGGCCTTGGTGCGGGTGTAACCCTCGGCCATGTGCGAGGCGCCTTCAACGTGGCGAGCGAGGACGTGATCGATGCCACCGACCTTCTGCAAGGCGGAGTACAGCGGGTTGATCGCGGCGCCCGGGATGCCAAAAGCGGTATCAACCCCTTCACGGCGCATCACCAGAACGGCGGCTTCGATTGCTCTCATTTTGCTCATGGTTTTGTGCCTCTTACGTTTTGTAATTGTATACAAGTGGCTTTGCGCAGAGTGTATTCACGGCGGACGGCGCAGGTCAATCCATTTTCTCAAGCGCTTGTTTCATTCGTCTGAAGCCCAATCTTCTGTGGCTTTTCGTCGCATGTGGCGCTTTTCGAGAATTATTGTATACAAAAAGATAGTTCATTGTGTTCTATTTGTTGCATCGGTCTGCGGCACAACGGCGCAGTCCAACGGCTTTCCGAAAAACAAAATGAGGACGGCACCATGAGCGCTTTAACCTTGAAAGTCGCAGTCAACCTGATCAATCAGGCCATTTGCGCAGGGCGTGCAATCTCGGCGGCTCCATTGACCATTGCGGTACTGGATGCCGGCGGGCACCTGATCACTCTGCAACGCGAAGACGGCGCCAGCCTGCTACGCCCGCAGGTCGCCATCGGCAAAGCCTGGGGCGCAATCGCGCTGGGCAAAGGCTCACGCTTGTTGGCGCTGGATGCGCAACAACGCCCGGCCTTTATTGCGGCCCTTAATAGTCTGGGGCAGGGCAGCGTAGTGCCGGCACCGGGTGGTGTGCTGATTCGGGATCAGGGCGGTAACGTGCTGGGGGCGGTGGGGATTAGCGGTGATCTATCGGATGTGGATGAGCAATGTGCGATCAATGCGATCGAGGCGCTGGGGTTGACGGCGGATGCTGGGGTTGCTGCTTGAATTTGTATGGATTGATCTAACGTCATCGCCAGCAGGCTGGCTCCCACAGGGGATTTGTGTACGCCACAGATTCAGTGTGGGAGCTAGCCTGCTAGCGATGGCGGACTACCAGACACATCCAGCTAAATGTCTGCCCCGCCCTTGGGTGAAATCAGGTCTAGCCTTCTTCATTAATTAATCATGCAAGGGCAAAGGAATGCCTGATCTACCCGCCTCAAATCGCTTGCGCATCGGCCGTTATACCGAATCCAATCGGATTTACCTGCTAACCACCAATACACACGACCGAAAACCAATATTCAAAGACTTCACCTTGGGTAGGGCGGTGGTTTATCAATTTCGCTGCGCTCAAAATCAAGGTACGGCCAAATCATTGGCCTGGGTTGTCATGCCCGATCATTTTCATTGGTTGGTTGAACTGCAGCAGGGATCATTGGCTGACCTCATGCAGAAAACCAAATCAATGAGCACCAAAACGGTAAATCAATTTACCGGCCGCAAGGTCACACTTTGGCAGAAAGGCTTTCATGACCGGGTACTGCGGCGAGAGGAAGATCTGGTGAAGGTGGCGCGATATGTCGTGGCCAACCCATTGCGGTCTGGCCTGGTTGAAAAGCTAGGCGACTATCCGCTGTGGGATGCTATCTGGGTTTGAGCTGAAATCGAGTTCTCTTCATCGCTAGCAGGCTAGCTCCCACATGGATCTGCGGTGTACACAATCCCTGTGGGAGCTAGCCTGCTAGCGATAAATACACCGCGGTGTATCAGTCCGGCTCACACCCCTTGAGCACCAACCGAATTATCGTCTGTGCCGCCGCCTCGTAATCAGCCTCATCCAGCTTGGCTTTTCCGGTAATAGCGGTGATCTGCCAGTCAAAGTCGGCATAGGTCTGGGTCGCGGCCCAGATGCTGAACATCAGGTGGTTGGGGTCGATGGCGGCGATCTGGCCGCGGTCGATCCAGGTCTGGATGCAGTCGATGTTGTGTCTGGCCTGACCGTTGAGCTGTTCGACCAGGTCAGGGCTCAAGTGCGGAGCTCCGTGCATGATTTCGCTGGCGAACACTTTCGAGGCGAACGGCAAGTCGCGGGAGATACGGATTTTCGAGCGAATGTAGCCGCTCAGCACTTCGCTGGGCTCGCCGTCTGCGTTGAACGGGGTCGAGGCCTGCAGAATCGGCTCGATGATACTTTCCAGGACCTCGCGGTAGAGGTTTTCCTTGGATTTGAAGTAGTAGTAGACGTTGGGTTTGGGCAACCCCGCCTTGGCCGCGATGTCACTGGTTTTGGTCGCAGCGAAGCCCTTGTCGGCAAATTCCTCACTGGCGGCACGCAGGATCAGTTCTTTGTTGCGCTCGCGGATAGTGCTCATAAACCAAGGGGTTCCTTGCCTGTTCTGGCGGTTGCGCATGGTATCACCGGGCTCGCGCGGCGCTCAAGAATGCCCCGTGTGGCGTGCCGTCGCGCTATGCTGCATGGCATTCATCCAAGAAGGAAACCTGATTCATGGCAGGAAGCAGTTTGCTGGTGCTGCTCGACGACATCGCCGCGGTACTCGACGATGTCGCCTTGATGACCAAAATGGCCGCCCAAAAGACCGCCGGTGTGCTTGGCGACGATCTGGCACTCAACGCCCAGCAGGTCAGCGGTGTGCGTGCCGATCGGGAAATCCCGGTGGTCTGGGCGGTCGCCAAAGGCTCGTTTCGCAACAAACTGATCCTGGTGCCATCGGCATTGGCCATCAGCGCGTTCATACCATGGCTGGTCACGCCGTTGTTGATGGTTGGCGGCGCTTACCTGTGCTTTGAAGGATTCGAAAAACTCGCGCACAAATTCCTGCACAGCAAGGCTGAAGACCAGGCCGAACATGCGGAACTGGTTGAGGCGGTGGCCGATCCAGCGGTCGATCTGGTGGCCTTCGAACAGGACAAGATCAAGGGCGCAGTGCGGACCGACTTCATCCTCTCGGCAGAAATCATCGCCATCACCCTCGGCATCGTGGCGGATGCGTCGCTGACCCAGCAAGTGATCGTGCTCTCTGGCATTGCCATTATCATGACCATCGGCGTGTATGGCCTGGTGGCGGGCATCGTCAAACTCGACGACCTTGGTTTGTGGTTGTCCCAAAAGCCAGGTCAGCTGGCCAAAAGCATCGGTGGCGCGATTTTGCGAACGGCTCCGTACTTGATGAAAAGCCTGTCGGTGATTGGGACTGCGGCCATGTTCCTGGTGGGTGGCGGGATCCTGACTCACGGCGTGCCGGTGGTTCATCACTGGATCGAAAGCGTCAGTGCCGCGGCGGGCGGTGCCGGGTTTATTGTGCCGACGTTGCTGAACGGGGTGGCGGGGATTGTCGCGGGGGCAGTGGTGCTGGCGGGTGTGCTGGTCGCCAGCAAAATCTGGAAAGCGCTGAAAGGCTAGAACCTGACACTATCCCGCAGGGGATGTGGTGTGGCGGGAATGTAAAAAGGCCATTCGACTCACATCGAATGGCCTTTTTTGTTGCCGTCGGATTTACTCGGCGATCTGCAACTTGCGTGCCTCGGTGTACACGAATCGCACTTTCTCGTACTCGAACGGGGAGTTCAACTGGCCATAACGGAAGTTGGTCTGGTTGCGTTTGTCGATACCGCGCAGGATCCAGACTTCAGGGTGGTTGGAGCTGACTTCAGCCACGTTCAGGAAGTTGATCGCCGACTCTACGGTGAAGTCCACCGCCAGGCCGCCGGTGTCGCGGATGTTGGACGGCCCGATAATGGGCAGGACGAAGTAGGCGCCGCCCGGTACACCGTAGAACCCGAGCGTCTGACCGAAGTCTTCGTTTTGACGCTTTAGGCCCATGGCGGTGGCCGGGTCCCACAGGCCGGCGATGCCGATGGTGGTGTTGAGCAGCAGGCGCCCAGTGGTTTCCATCGAGCGCTTGCCTTTGAACTGCAACAGGCTGTTCACAAGGTTCGGCACATCACCGAGGTTGTTGAAGAAGTTGCTGACGCCGGTGCGCAGGAAGCTTGGCGTGATATAGCGATAGCCGTCGACTACGGGCAGGAACACCCATTGATCGAAGCGGTAGTTGAAGTGATAAACCCGACGGTTCCACTCTTCCAGTGGGTCGTAGACGTTAAGTGCGTTGAGCGTTGAGCGTTCGAACTCGCGCTGATCCAGCCCTGGGTTGAATTTGAGTTTGCTCAGCGGCTCCTTGAAGCCGTCACTGTCGACCACAACAGGCGCGTTGGCTTTGCTGTTGTCGGCATTGGCGACGCCTGCACAGAGTAACGCGGCGATTAGCAGGAGGTATTTAGCCACGGAAGAACTCCAGCATGGCGTCGCTGTTGACGCGGTAGTTAAGGTTGCCGCAATGGCCGCCGTACGGATAAACGGTCAAGCGATTACCGAATGTCTTGCGCAGGAAACCGAGGTCGCCAGGGCCAAGGATCACGTCGTCGGCGTTGTGCATGACGGCGATTTTCGGGCTGTTGTGCAGGTAATCCTTGAGGGCGTAGAGGCTCACCTGGTCGATCAGTTGCAGCAGGCTGCCGCCGTCGGTGCGGGCACGCCACATGGGGATGACCTGTTCGGTGATGTAGCAGTCGAAGTCGCACTGCAGTGCACGCCTGAGGAACGGCGTGAGGCTGGTGCCTTCTGTGATCGGGAATTTCGGTGGTGTGATCAGGCCGCGACGGTTGATCAGATCCGAGGTGAAGGCAATGTCGGCCGACGAAAAGCGGAAAGACGTGCCGATCAGCATGGCCATCTGTTCGTTGGTCAGGTGCTCCTTGGACTGCTGGATGTCATAGAGCAGGGCATCGTTGAGGTCGATGTAGCCTTTCTCCTGGAAGTAGCGGGTCAGTTTGTTCAGCACTACTTCGTAAAACGTAGTGCTGGAATTAATGCCCTTGACCTCGGTCTGGACCAGCTTGTCCAGGTTGGTTATCGAGGTGTACAGGTTGACCGGCGGGTTGAGGAGCAAGACTTTCTTGAAGTTGAAGCTGCGGCGTGTCTCGTCCAGGTGTGCGACAAACGCCGCGTCCAGGGCGCCCAGGCTGTAACCGGTCAAGTAGTAATCGGTGACGGGCAGTTTTGGATGTTGTGCCCGCACGGCCTGCATCACCCGATACAGGTCTTCGGCGTCCTCCTTGCTGACGCCCGGAGTGGCGAAGCGCGAGGCGGCGCTCATGAAGTCGAAGCTGGTCGGCGACGACAGCTGCACCACATGGTAGCCGGCCTGGTAGTAGAGCTTTTTCAGGTATTCGTTGTGGCTGCTGTCATAGCGTGCGCCGGTGCCGGCAATCAGAAAGATCAGCGGTGCGGCTTTATCCTGCGTCGCGATGCGGTAGGTGAGCTTCTTTACAGCCCAGAAGTTGTCGGGCAGTTCGAACTCGCGTTCCGGGCGCAGCGAGATGGTGCGATCCTCCTGATCAATGTCTTCGTCCCGCGGCAATTCCGGACGCAGGTCTGGAGGTGTCGTGGCGATGGTCGCCTCGAACGGGTTGGTCAAGGGGTAGCCATAACCGGCGGCGTCTACATCGACCGCCAGTGCGGACGCACTCAATATAAGGCCGCCAAAAAGGGCGGCGAAGCGCAAGGAACGGAGCATGACTAGATCCCTTAGAATAAGGTGCCGAATGAAGTTCGCAGGCTATGACCATCGAGGCTGCGCCAAAGTGCCACGCATCGGCACCAAAGAGGCTTGTTTCCGGTAATAGTAGCTGGACGATACACTTTGAAGCGATTTCGTGACCAGTTTTTGTTGCTTACGTTTGCATACCGCAGTCGGGGGATTAAGCTGGCCGCCGTTTTCGCCTATTGGAGTGTTTCATGTCCCGTCGTCTGTCGGTGGTTTTACTACTCGTTTTGTTGCCTTTATGGCTGGCTGCCAGTTACGGCGCGCGTTATGGCTTTATGGAGGATGCGCAGTGGGTGGGCCTTTGCGTGGACGAGGCGAGCCGTTGGGAATGTGCGGTTCGTTCGAACCTGGGCTTGATGATTCACTTCAATATGTTGGGTTGGGCAGCGATCGCGGCAGCGGTGCTCGGCTTCGTGCTGCCGGGCCAGACAGGCTGGTGGCTGGCGGTGCTGGCGCTGGTGTTCGGGTTTCCGGCGTTGGCGTTGTACAACACGACGCTGGCTGTTTTTGCGGTGGTGATTGCGGGACTGCGTCTGGTCCGGGCGTCTCGTAGCGCCTGATAAATCGCCATCGCGGGCAAGC
>NZ_AKJS01000107.1 GCF_000282215.1 Pseudomonas sp. GM21 | reverse complement strand
GTTTTCAATCAGCGCCAACAGTTTATAAGGCCTACAGATGCCATGTTCGATTCCTGGTGCGAAAAAAATAAAGGCTTGCAGCGATGCAGGCCTTTTTTGTTTCTTCCTCGGGCTAGCACCGGGCTAGCAATGCAGAAAACGCGCCTAATCAAACCTATCCAACTGGCCTCGTCAGCACGCGGAGGTTCGCTAGAACGAAGGCTCACCACAGCGCTACACATATTGCCCGCGTGCAGCTATCTCAATACAAAAGCTACTTTTGCACCGAATCAGCAGTGATCGGGATCAGGATCGCAATGAGGTGCGGATTCCACGGCCATCCGGCCACCTATTCCATGAACATCCGGCCACTGATTCCACGGTGATCCGGCCACCCGTTCCACGCTCATCCGGCCACCCTTAAAGCAGGCAGCAACGCAGGATTAATTCACTACCATCGACCTCTTTTATCGAAGCAGAGAGGTCGTCGTGGAGCGGTTATCCATGCGTAAGATTCGAGAAGTGCTACGTCTCAAATTCGAGGTCGGCCTATCTGCCCGCCAGGTCGCTGTCAGCTTGCAAGTGGGTCGAGCCAGCGTCGGTGAGTACCTCAATCGCTTTGCTGCCAGCGGCCTGACTTGGCCGTCTGCGCTAACGGACGCCGAGTTGCAACGGCGGCTTTTTCCACCGCCGCCCGCCGTTCCCAGCGATCAGCGTCCGATGCCCGACTGGGCTTGGGCGCATGCGGAGTTGCGCCGCCCCGGCGTAACTCTGGCCCTGCTTTGGCAAGAGTACCGACTCGCTCATCCGCAAGGCTTCCAATACAGCTGGTTCTGCGAGCACTACCGCCTCTGGGCCGCCAAGGTCGACGTTGTCATGCGCCAGGAGCACCGTGCCGGCGAAAAGCTGTTCGTCGATTACGCCGGACAGACCGCGCCCATTATCGACCGACAGACCGGTGAAATCCGTCAGGCCCAGATCTTCGTCGCCGTCCTCGGCGCGTCCAGCTACACCTTCGCCGAGGCCACTTGGTCGCAGAAACTGCCCGACTGGCTGGGCTCGCACGCCCGCTGTTTTGCTTTTTTCGGCGGCACATCGCAGATCCTGGTGCCCGATAATCTGCGCAGTGGCGTCACCAAGGCGCATCGCTACGAGCCGGACAACCGCGATCTCGCCGAGCATTACGGCGTAGCCGTACTGCCCGCGCGTTCGCGTAAACCCAAGGACAAAGCCAAGGTTGAAGTGGGTGTGCAAGTGGTCGAGCGCTGGATCCTGGCAGTGCTGCGCAACCGCCAGTTCTTCTCGCTCGGAGAACTCAACACGGCAATCAGCCTGCTGCTCGAACGCCTCAATCAAAAGCCCTTCAAGAAGCTGCCCGGCTCACGCCGGTCAGCCTTCGAGACCATCGACCAACCGGCACTGCAAGCGCTGCCGGAACACCCGTACGTTTACGCCGAATGGAAAAAAGTACGCGTCCACATCGACTACCACGTCGAGGTCGAGGGCCATTACTACTCGGTGCCGTACCAGCTGGTGAAGCACCAACTCGAAGTGCGGCTAACCGCTAAGACCGTCGAGTGCTTCCACGCCAACCAGCGGGTGGCCAGCCATCTGCGCTCGCCGCACAAAGGCCGCCACACCACCCAAACCGAGCACATGCCCAAAAGTCACCGCGAACATGCCGAAGGGACGCCGCAGCGACTGATCCACTGGGCTGAGCAGACCGGGCCGAACACCGCTGGTGTAATCGCCTACATCCTCGAACGCCGAATCCATCCGCAGCACGGCTTCCGCGCCTGCCTGGGGATCCTGCGCCTGAGCAAACAGCACGGCGAAGAGCGGCTGGAAGCCGCTTGCCAGCGAGCGCTGGCACTGGGCGCGTGCAGCTACAAAAGCCTTGAATCGATCCTGCGCCAAGGGCTGGAACGGCTGCCGCTGGCCCAGCAAAACCTGCCGTTACTGCCTGAAGAACACATCAACCTGCGCGGCCCTGGCTACTACCACTGACCTGAAAAAGGAGCACCAAAATGCTGCCCAACCCGACACTCGACAAGCTGCAAACCCTGCGCCTGCACGGCATGATCAAGGCGCTTGGCGAACAACACGCAACGCCTGACATCAACGATCTCAGCTTCGACGAACGCCTCGGTCTGATGGTCGACCGCGAGCTGACCGAGCGCGAAGACGCCCGCCTGACTACTCGCCTCAAGGCCGCACGACTGCGCCATAACGCCTGCCTGGAAGACATCGACTATCGCAGTCCGCGTGGCTTGGACAAGGCCTTGATCCTGCAACTGGGCAGCGGCCAGTGGCTGCGCGACGGCCTGAACCTGATCATCGGCGGCCCAACTGGCGTAGGCAAAACCTGGCTCGCCTGCGCGCTGGCTCATAAGGCCTGCCGCGACGGTTACAGCGTGCGTTATCTGCGCTTGCCGCGCTTGATGGAAGAACTAGGCCTGGCCCACGGCGACGGCCGCTTCGCGAAACTGATGGCGGGTTATGCCAAGACCGACTTGCTGATCCTGGACGACTGGGGCCTGGCGCCGTTTACCGCTGCGCAACGGCGCGACATGCTTGAACTGCTGGACGACCGCTACGGCAACCGCTCGACGCTAGTGACCAGCCAGATGCCAGTGGACAAATGGCACGCACTGATCGGCGATCCGACCTTGGGCGATGCGATCCTCGACCGGCTGGTGCACAACGCTTATCGGATCGAACTGAAGGGCGAATCGATGCGCAGACGCGCAACGAAATTGACGCCGACAGAGACTTCAGACTAACAATGCAAACCTGCGTCGCTGCGCTCCGACTGCCCGGCCGGATGACCGTGGAATAGGTGGCCGGATGTTGGTGGACTGAGTGGCCGGATGGCGTGGAATGCCCAAATGAGGCTTGTTAACTTGAAGCGAGCTCATAGGGCGTCCTGATACTGTTTGCGCAGCTTCGGGATCTCCTCATCAAGATAGCGAGCTTCGCCACCTCTCATGTTCGACCAGCTCGGATGATAAAGCTTGCCCACTGGGAGGCCATGGCGGGCCCTGATGACAGGCAACATAAGGTAGTTGTACGCCTCTCCACCCAGGGCCAACAGGAACCGTGGTCGGATTGTCTCGATTTCGGAGAACAGGTGTGTGTCCGCACAGGTCCTCACCGTTTCATCGGACAAGCGCTCAGTCTTGTCGCCGCCAGACTGGCATTTCACTAAGGCGGTCATCGCCGTACGTGCAAAAACGGCTTCGGTTGTCGCTTCGACATCGAGGATCTTCGACACCCATCTGACGATTCGGGCGTGGTACTGCGAAGTGACCAGCGGGTTGATCCCGGCGAAGCAATCGTGAACGAATTGGGTGTGCGCCGCGACCCGCCCGGCACCGTCGAGAGGTGCATATAGGGCATTTTCTCTCGGGTCGGCTTTCCCTGGATTTTTGCTGACCAGCAGAATGGTTACATTGGCCACATCGCTGGGGCAATAGAAGCTGCGCCCAATGATTCCTTCCTTAGGCTTATTCTCGATGCCGGTGCATCCCTGCTCGCAGGTGGTGACCTTTGAGTAGATGTCCAAAAGCTTGAGGTTGGCGGCGAGCATAGGTTTACCTGCTGAATATTAGTGACGCTCGTCGAGGCGGAACGAGTTGGCAGGGCGACTCAAGCAAGAATGACGCTTTGTAAGTCGAAGTCAATTCCGCGGGGGCGAATTACCCAGCCAGCGCTGAGCACAGGCGACAGGCAGGTTTACCATAAACGCGGTTATTTGCAGTACTTCGCTCGCGTACCTGGCTCGGCTTACCGACCGCTTTGGGTTGTGGATTCAACCCTTCGCGACAGCCAACAATCGGCCAAAAGCGGACGATCAGTCGTTTATCTTTAGCAATTTGCCAGGCTGTATAGGGCATGGGCATGGGATGCCGTTAACCCGGCAATGTCTACTGACAAATTGTCGAGAACATCCCAACAGGCTACGCAAATTGGGAGCATCGTGTAAGTCGGGATCGAGCAGCGAAAGTCAGCCCCACAAGCGACTCACCGTAGAGTTGGACGGGTTCCCTAGGCATCTGATTGGTACTGCTGGACGTAACCAGCGTGCTTTACCGCTGTTTTAATGAGGGCCTCAAAACGTTCAAACTTGCCTTCATCCGCCTCGCGGAGTGCGAGGTAGTACTCCGCGCCATGATCCAGGACAGGGTCTTCGAGTAGGCCCAATAGTTCCCGAGCCTGAAGAGCGAGGATCGCCCTGGCGACGCGGCCATTTCCGTCAATGAAAGGATGTATCCAAACCAATCGGTGGAAGAAACGCGCGATAGAAGGGATCACCATATCTACATTTTCGAGCAATCCCGCGTAATCGCGGTTCCAGTCCTCAAGGAGTTCTTTGACTAGAGCAGTGACCTTATCCCAAGAAGGGCTTTCAACGCCGGGAGTCGGATTACCTGTTGGGTCGACAAGCCACACCTGAGTCTCGCGAAACTTGCCCGCTACTGCCGGGTCAATCGCTTGGATCAACCGGTGCACATAACGAAGTAATGGGGCACTCAGATGGGTGCTAACGGCATCCTTGGGATCTTCCAGGGCTCGCTTGAAGCTTGTCGCTGCAGCCGCCTCAAGCATCGCGCCTACTGCGGTGTGCTCGCCCCGCACGGCGTTGGCGACTACAGCGGCGGTGTTTCTTATAAACGTCAGCCCTTGCTGACCAAATCGGTCAATACGTCGAGCGAGGGAGTCGATGGCCCGAGTTTGGACATTGAGGGCATCTGTAAAGCTCTGGCTCGACGTCGCGAAGAAGGCAGCCTGCTCTTCATTGCTCATGGCCGTTCCCAAATGCCGAAGGCGAAGGCCATATCCGGCGGGGGAGTCCAGCATTACGCGAAGACGCTCGCGGTGGTAAATCAGACAACGCTTACGCTTGCCTGCTGCCATCTTTTCCAGCGTACTACGCTCGCTGACTGTCAGCTCTTGGTTTGTTAAGAAAATAAAACCGTTTCGATTATGTTTGAGCGACGCTTCTAGGTCGGAGGCGCATTTCGCGGTGGTGGCGGCAAAAGTAATAGGATTGCGCGGGAAATGAACGGCCGCGACGAAGGTGTTGCCGTCTTTGCTGCAGAGAATATCCTTCCCACCATCCGGGCCGCCAAGTGGATGTTGAGGATCAACATCTTCAAACGCATCTATTCGTAATAAATCTGCACAAAGACGTTCAGCGTCTCCTGAGCCTTTCTCCCAATGTGACAACAAAATGGTGGTTGAGATGCTCACTGGTCCAAGGCCCTTTGCGTAAGATAGATAAATCCTTGTCGGAGCGTACCACGGCCCGAAGACCAGCCAAAAGGGCTGGACGGCTCTATCGGTATATTCCCCTTTAAGCCCTTCACTAACATCACGTACGGACTCGAAAAAGCGACTAGCGAACCGTCAGCGCTTTTGGCTCCGAAGGGTTTGACATATATCACGCACGAGTCTGAGAAGGCTTCATCGTTTCACTACAACGTAGGTGCGAAGTTGGGGGGGGCTGTAAACCGAAGGTCGAGCGCGACAATCTACTATTGGCAATTTGCTGCCTTAGGCCACCGTCCGCTTTGGGTCGAGGCTGTGTAAAAACGTTTTAGAGCAGATTTGACGTTCAAAACCAGAACGAAAATCGCGTTCCTACGCGAATTTCAGGTCTGCCGACTAGCCAAGCGCTGGCAGATTTTACGTAGCAACACAGATTTCCAAACGGTGTCTGCGTTTTTACACACTCTGGGTCGTTCTCTGCCGGTCATGGTTACGAAGCGTGCTGGTCAAGTCCGATGCAAATGGCTGGTCAAGTCAGTGCAATTACCCACGTATCAGGTTTGCTAGCAGCTCTCCTGCTGCGTTTGCCTTTTTGGCTGACCCAACCTCGCATTCCCAAATGACGAATACTTTCCAGCCTGCCGCCTTAAGGAGCTTTGTCACCCGGTCATCGCGGGCGACATTCTTCTCGAATTTTTCAACCCAAAATGCTGTGTTGCTTTTCGGTGTCGTGGCGATACTGCAGTTGGAATGCCGGTGCCAGAAGCATCCGTGGACAAAAACCACTGCCTTGTACCGGGGAAATACTAGGTCGGGCTTGCCGGGCAAGCCTGACCCATTCAAACGGTAGCGCAGACCGAGACTATGGAGCACCTTGCGCAGTGCTATTTCAGGGCGTGTGTTTTTCCCCTTGATTCGGGCCATCCTCTCTGACCGCTCATTAGGGGAGAGGAAGTCGGTCATATCCGACCTCCATGTCGAGAGCTCCTAGGCTGGGCTTTCATTTCCCTCCTTTACCAGTTCATAGAAAGGTAAGCCATGAATTACCTCTCCCGAGACATCGAAAGACTTATAGAGGCAGTGATGATTAGGTAGGGTCTTCACACGCTCTGATAGTTCAGCAAGATCCGATGTAAAGCCGAGGACTCCCAGCTCGGCAGGCGTGATGTTTGGTACCTTGTGGATGAACCAGGACAGTAGTGGTTCCCTGTAGTCGGTCGCACCGACCTTAAAGTGCCTAAGGAATTGCGATGCTAATATCACTCCAGTGCCAAACTCCCGCCCTTGTAGCAACAGCTTACGTAGAACGTCGAATTCGTAACGCATGATATTGTCGGCTTCGTCCACCAATAGGTAGGAATCGATCGCCCTGAGCTGCGGGTCGGTGCCAGTAAAAGCTCGCTTGGGTACCTTGAGCATGTTCTCGTAAAACATGTTTAGTAAGATGGCTACGAGCATGTTCTTGCTGCGGTCGTCTTGTCCCATGGAGCTCAGGGATATCACCACAACGCCATCGAAGAATTCGTCGAAAGGTTTTGTTTCCCCTTTGGTCTTTGCAAACACCTCCATGTCTACCAGATCGTCAATGATCGCCATTGGTGCGTCCGACTTCCCGCCAAGTATTTCTCTGTACTCTGCATGGATGTCGTAGATCGTAGGCTGGCGGTCTTGAGCATTAGCTGTCTCGTAGGAGTTACGGACAGCTGCTTTGAGTTTGTCCCGCTGCACAGGACCTATGCCCGAGTAAACCTTGTCGAGGACATCTGCGAAAAACCGGAAGCGATCCAACCACGGTGCTGAAGATTCTCCCATTCCAGTGGTGTCGAAGAGGTTCAGGGGGAGGTGATAGGGCTTCACCACCTTTGCCCCGGTAGCTACTACGAAATCCGGGCTACTAAAGTCGCTCTTATAATCGAAGATCAAGAAGCGTGGCTTGATCCCACGGTTGGCATCACTGGCTCTGGATATCTGCAGGATAAGCGACTTGAGGAATTGGGTCTTACCTGTGCCGAGGTCACCTGCCACACCGATGTTCAACTGATTAAGTCGAGTGTCGGATATGTTCAGGCTTAGCTGTCTTGGCTCGAAACCATCGACTGTTTTGCCTACGGAAAGGATTATCCCGCGACCTGAGTCGTTAGGAGCGCTTTCCCCAGTTAACTTACCCGAGGGTGTTTCCTCGTCGATTAACTGCGCTACGGGTACGTTGGTTGAAATTATCGAAGGGGCTTCTGGCTGTTCGCTTTCCGCTGCAGGACTATCGAAAGGAGGCGAGCTTGAAGTCTGGGTTAGCAGGGGAGGCAATAGTCCCCAATCACCCACCTTGGCACGCACGGCGTCGTAGAATGACTGTGGATCATTGTCGAGTACGATACGACCTGCATCCTTACTTGAAATGACAATCGTCTCGTCGAAATTGTCGCCATCACGATTATGTGGGCCGCTCAGGCTTGATCCGTCGACGACGATAAGTCGTCCGCGCAAGTCTAGGCTAGGTCTCGAGTTCGGGTCGAGGATCGCTGCAGCGATTCGTTCGTGGTATCCAGCCCAGCGGGTAGCTTGTCCCTCTGCCGCTTGATGCTGACTGTAGACTCGTAAGCCGAAGCCAATCATCGAGAGTAGTAGATGTTGGTAGGCTAGGCTCCATGCAAGAGATTTATCGGCGCGCTCTTCGATGGCTTGCAAAAGCTTTGAGAGTGTTCTGGCTTGAGAAAGGGCTTCGACGGAATCGATGGCTGTGAACACGCTTCCTTGGCGGCATTTGACCTCTATGGGCGTCAGATGTAAGTGGACTTTGTCGCTACTGATTCGCACGCCGACGACAAGCAAGTCGGGACGTGAAAGGGAGGTTTCTTTGCGCTCCTTTCCGAGGGAGCGCGCAAGGTCGGCAAGATAACCCCTGAATGGATCGACGGGAACGATTATTGCGATTGTGGTTTCTTTTGCCGAACCCGCAAGTACTGGTAATAGGCTATTAAGGTTTCTTTCGCCGCGGAACTGGTCTTGAAGGAGTCGGGCCGCTAGGAATAGTCCTAGGTCACCTGTCGCGCCTGTATCGTCCCCAGAGAGGCCGCGAACGGTGGGGATTCCTCTTTTAGCGACTTCTAGAAGTATCTGCTCGACCTTGGTGTCGTCTAAGTTGTCGCACCCTGGAAGGGGCTTTAGTACACGGCGTAAGGCATCGCGATCGGCTTGCTTTACCTGCGACAAGAGGTAGTAACCGCTGGTATCGCCCGCGCGATGGGAGTACGAGGGGAGGTCGTAGTCCCATAGGTAAGTGCCTTCGATCCATCCACCCAAAAAACAAGCAGGGTCAATTGCAGAAGACGAGACTGCAACGTAACCAGCGCTATTTTCCTTAAGCATGTCTGAAACTGCGTGGACGTTGGGTGAGAATTGCAGGCCTACTTTACTGTCCCTCATCCTTTCGACCATAAGCATGCATGCTGACAACTTGTCGGCGAATCGTTCGCCAGAGGGAGGCATCTGCAAGCCTTGACGGGACTCACTCAGGAATGAGCCTTGAAGTTGACGCCTGACCCTGTGCCTGATTAGGCCGCCTACGCCCATCGGTGAGAGCATGGCTACATCCTTGGACCCCGGTTCTGCCGAATCCAATTGTGCAATGATGCCTAGATCCGGCGTGGCGCCTAAAGGTTGTTTGTCATACCAGCGAACGTGGTTATCGGTGTCTTCGGAGAGGTTGGCGATCGTGGCCTGGTCAGGCCTTCCTGAAAGCCTAGTGTCGAAAACTTCCAAAATCTTCGCACCGACACTTTGCATCGGTGTGTTCGCGCCTTCGTTACCGAACCGCTTTGTACACCAATTGGTTAAACCTTCGTTGCAGGCATCAGTGGTACCACCTGCGCTAGACACTACTAGACTGATAATGGGCTTTGCTGCAAGTAGGCTGGTTACATCGTCGAGTGCGCGCGAAACCTGAGCTGGACTGAATCCACTGGAGATACCACCGACAGTTATGCCGAAGGTGTTGTCGAATGGGGGGCGGCGGGTACGGGCGGGTAACTGTCCAAGACGTGAGCCGTTCCATAGAACGGACCAATAGTCCGAGCTACATTCGACGGACAGAAAGTCAATACGTTCTACGCCACTTGGAGACTGTAGAGAGATGGTCAAAAGGTCGGGAACACAATCTGGGTCAAGGATACTTGCCGCCGGACAAGGTAAGGGTGAGTCGCCTTCCACCTCATCCCGTAGGACTTTCTGGGCAAGACAATGCCATGCAAGTCGCAATGGATGAAGGGGGGAGAGGATAATGGCGTCTGGAGTTCTACTCAGGGTTCGTCCGTCTTGTTCTAGCGCGCAGACCGCAGCGGTATCTATCCAACAAGCAATGTCCGGATCGGTGTCGAGCCAAGACATGTAAGCATCGAGATAAGTTTCGGCGAGTACGCGAAACTCAGTATCCTCTGAGAGCCAGGCTCCTAGAGTCGCAGACTCGATAAGTCCCGACTGGTCATCGCCTCGTATGTATTTTGCAATCTCTTGGCGAGTTTCCACGAATCCTTTTGGTGGCTGGAAACTCAGAATATTGGGGCGCGGGTCATGCAGAAAGCGGCCTTGGGAGAGAATGGGGCCATTAGCGGTATCCCAGTTGGGTGGAACCCAACTAGATACGTAGTCATCTGCTATCACTAGGGGTCTGAACGATTTGGCTACGTTCTGCTCCTCAAGTATCCAAGACTGCAAGCTTGAAGCACGCGCATTCCGGTCCAGGTGGACAACGGCTTTTGTATCGAATTTTTCAAGATGTCGGCGGTTTAGCTTGATTAGACGCTCGAACTCGCTCCGGCAGCCTTCCTCCTTTGCTTCATCGCAAGCAAGGTAAACTCTGCAGGTCTGAGGGGAGGCCTCGCCCAAGAGGTTGAAGGCTATATCTAGCTGATACTTACCGTCAGCCTCAACTTCTACTAGATATTCATCCTCTCCAACGAGGCGCGCGTCGATGGATTGTTGCTGTCCTTCTAGTTCAGTAGCGTCGTCTGGCATGCCCTCCACGTTGCCAATGGTTGCTCCTGGCGATAAGTGGAGACGCAGTTCATATCGTCCCGAACCAGGCAGCGAAAGGGATGTCTCCCAGTCCATCGCTGCAGTCTTTTTACTGGGTTTCTTAGGCGGTGACAGTTTTGTCGCTAGCCTGCAGGTTACCAGTATCCCTGGCTTCCAGTTCATTAAGGAAATGACCCGGACACTTGCAGGCTTGCACCCCGTAGAGGTGACCTTATAAGTTAAGGGTGTCTTATGTGCGGGAGGGAGAAAGTCTGTATGTTCGTTAATTCCGCTAGAGGATGCTTGTAACGGAGTTGGCGCCTTACCATAGGAGCCCCCTGTCAGTAGAAACTCTTCTGGTTGACCGCTTTCGCTCGTAGAGATGGCAAGCTCCACCTTGTCACGCACGATCGCTGGTAAGCCCTTGGTTGCGGGAATAATACTATTTGTGCATCGAATGCTGATCTCTCCGATGACTTCATCGGGCTCTTCGGCGAGGAGATCAGTCCATTGCTCTATCGTTAGCAGCGTCCACCAAAGGGGTGGAGACGTTAGCGTTAGGGCTTTCCCCGGCAAATAAAAGGCCTGGGTCGCACGTTCAAAGGCAGTAGGGACGTCACAGTTAGCTTGAAGGTGGTGGAGCAATTCTCGAAGAGCTTGAGCGATGTCGTCAGGGGCGCCGTGTGCTAGGCGTTCAATACCAGTCTTGAATCCATCAGCGAGCTCATCTGCAATGTTAGCTATGACGGAGAGCTGTGCCTTCGACGAGACCCCATTGTCTGCCATTGGGGGAAGACCGCATGCCAGGGCAAGCGCATTTCCAGATGAGAGATTTAGATGGGTGGCGTTTATCGAAAATATGCGAGATAGCATGCGCCATGAAGCTGCGTGGTTGGCGTGTTCTGGATCCACTTCGTCGATGGAACTTGCTGCTGCACGGATTAATTGCTTCGCATCGTCTCTCTGTGAATCTACGATTCCTGCGACGAGTAACGCCTCATTTACCGATTGCTGCACAAAACCGTCGTCCCACCATTTTTCGAGATCGACACTCATGCCGAATACGTCACTTGAAGACTCGATAGAAAGGTTGTTGTGCTGGCCCGCAGGAACTAGGGCTACGAAGCTGGAATTATTTGGATCATTTCGTACATCCAGCAAGTGGTCGTTATCGCATTTACCAGACTCCCCGATACGAAGCTTATGGCTATTCATCTGGTCAGGGGGATACTGGAGCAGTACTGGTAAAGTCACCATACTGCCATCTATTCCAGACATGACTTGAATTCCCCCATCACGAGCGAGCTCCTCGTAGACTTGCTCGAGAATCTCGAGGGGGGGGCCGCGGAAAATCAGCCGGTACTCAAATTTCTTGCCGCTAAGCCCCTGTGTTGCACCCAAAGCTTTTTCACGGACAATAAATGCGAGCCAGTTTGCGAGTTTATTCATGTTCGTATTCCTGAAGGACTTGGCTCGTGTGGAACGGTGGCAATAGCAGCATGCCGCTCTCGGCATCTGGGCTATCGAGCACAAGACCGAGCATCCTTAGCTGGTGCCCCAAGTCATTCCTGGCAATTTCGTGTTTATCTACGGTAACTCCGTAGGCTTCGAGATGTAGTCCTAGTCTATGGATTGAGCGAGGTCCGCCCATCCCGGTGAGGGCGCAATGGACTAGAGCCAACACAGCTACAGGTCCAAGGGATACGATCCATGGACTGGATGGACTGCTTCCTTTCTTCTTGAGGATATATCCCTGGTCGTATCCCCTGAGCAACGGGACTGCAGTCTGGCGTTGCCCTAGCGCGTGCCTGGCGAACTCCAGCAGGTTTGAGCCGATGCCTTTCCTGCATAACAACGCGCGAGCTTCTTGTTCGCGTACATCGATAATGGTTTCGAGAGTCCCTGCGCGGAGGAGGGCATTTCTATGATTTTGGATATGCTGGCAAAGTGCGGCAATTCCTTTACTTGAGGAGAAGTCGCCCTCGTAGGGCGCTCCTATTTGCTTGAGTGACCAAAGGAGTGTGTTGATCCCCAGCCTGGCGTTCAGGTAGCTGGAAACCTTGTCTTTGATACCTTGAAGGGCCTTTCCGCCGTAAGCCATGTATTGCGGGGCCTCAGGGAAAATTGCGATCCTTATCTCTTGCTCGTTAGGCGCCGCGCCTTCTGTAAGTGCTGCGGAGAGACGGCTCCAAATCCTTGCGTGGACGTCACATAACCATGTCACATGGGAGACTGCTCCGAGACGCAACACAGCCTCTAATAAACTAGTCCATTGCCGGCGAGTCATGGAGTCTTTCGCCTGAATGATGGCTTGCAGGTCCTTGGCAAATCGTCTGGCTGGCAGGAAGTGAATTTCCTGAAAGTCGGAAGTCGTCAGTGTTGTCGCTTCCTCTTCTGGAATCCGCGCTAGAGACCATGTGCCTGCACTTTGATTCCACGCCGATGTCTCCTGCTCAAGCCAGCGGGCGAAGAAGTCGTCTTTATCATTGACACTTAGAGAGTCAAAGAGATGCTTCCAAAGGGTCTGCGCTGATTCCTGATCCTTTGAACCCAGGCAGACCATACGGCGTATCAAGCTACCGGCAGGCCAGGAGTTACTACTTAGACGAGCGGAGCCGGAGAAAATCGCTGCTCCTGGTACGAGAGGAGTAACCTGTACAAAGCGTTTAGAGGATTGGTTAGGAAGTTTCGGGCTCTCTAGTATCCCGTGAAGCACTGTATGCCAGGTATCCACGCCTATTACCGCTCCACTTGGCGGCAGCTGGCTCTTTTCTCGAAGCTTCTGTATGCGCCTATCTAGATCACGTCCCGCCTGTGGCACGCTGCCTTCGCTTGCTGATTCAAAGCCTATCGTCCGGTAGAGCGAGGCCAGCAAGACCTCTGAGCTTGCGTATTCCGGCGCAGGGCTCATAGCTAAAGCCGACTTCTGATAAATGCTATTGGAGAAGCGCCAAGGTGCTTGCTTGAACTCCATAAGGCTCATACGACATCCTCCTTTCTCGCGACTAAGCCATCCCATGAGCGAGCTACTACAGTGCCATCTGACCCGATACGAATTTTGGCATGCTCGAGAAGTTCCTCATCCCGGACAATGGAACCAGAAAGACGAGCCTTTGTTGTATCCAATAGGGCCAAGACCGTACGAGGGAGAGAGGCAGGGGAAAGCCCTCTCTCTAGTTCCTTTACTGCCTTGAACAAGTCATAGGTAAGAGGGATTGGCTGCGCCGATTGCATATGGCCGACCCCGAGGTAACAGATTGGGGGTCGAGGTCGTCCTGGAGTGTTCTGTGGCAGCATCCTGACCTGACGTTGAGGCACAACCAATGTCGCCTGACGTTGCTTGGGTGGAAGTGGTTGTCCGAATGTGGTGGTTAGCGAGACCTCGAATTCCTGACCGGTATTCAGCAGGCCCTTCACTTGCTGTACAACCTCGTAAAGCTGGTGTTTGTCATTCTCTTCGACGACCAGCTGGAAAGCCTGCAGGATCTTGAAATCTGCAACTACTGCTGTTCGGGTACAAATGCTTCTGCGGACTAGGCGGCAAGCAAAGTCGCGAAGTAAATGTTGAACACGACTGGCTGCGACGGGCCTCCTTCTTCTTACAATTGGCATAGAAAGCATTTCGTCTGCATTGGAAAGTCGCTTGAGTAGCTCAGTCTCGTTTCGCGATAACACTTTATATTTGCGGATGAACTCTATTCCACCGGCGAGGGAGCGACTAAAGCGAATGTCGAGGTCGCCGAGGCTAATCATGCTTTGGCTACTTACGGCGACCTGACTGTCGGGACTTGCGAATGCTGGGTCTAAGGTCTCGACGAGGCCTTCCAGCAATGGCGCAATTGTAGCCGGTAGGTAATGTGTCTTTCTTTCTGCGAGAAAATGCACAAGCCCCATCAGGGTTCGCCCTGCTTCGGCATCTAGCTCCTTCTCGAGCCCTAGGTCCTTGAGATCACGGCGGAGCGAGGTCGCTGCGTCTTTGTCCCAACGATGGAACAGTGCATGTTGGTAGCTTGAAGTTGCCAGATGGAAAATTGCAGTGAGTGTTTGCCGGTTGTGCTTTTTTGTGCCTGCTGCTTTGTGGTCAAGTTCGACGAGGTTCTCGGCCCATTGGCAAGGTGTTGATTGGTGCGTGTGCCTTGCTGAATCATGAACTACAGGGTGGTGACCAGCCAACAAGTACGAGGTAAGGGAGAAGAGGTCACGGAAGCTCCAACGCTTGCCGCTGGCTAGCTCATACCAGCGAAGAATCTTTAGTAGCGCAGTTCGGTGCTCGTCTCTGGCTAAGATGACCTGGCTGGTACAGAAGGGGCATTTTTCGCCCGCTGGACATGCTCCCTTTACGGGCCACATTTCGGAAGCAGTGGCTTGGCCGATGAGGATTTCCGCTGGCGCCGAAGTCTCATCGTCAGGCTTGACTAGTAGGGATTCTGCATCCATTGGCCAGACTGCAATCGATGGGAAACCTTTAAGTGGCCAGCATGAAGGGGCATCGTATGCCAGGCTTACAGCCCTCGTAACAGCTTCGAGGATGGCGCGCGGTTTTTCCAGATTATTGTCGATAGCATGGATCAATGCATCGTCGAGGACGCCCCGGTTAACGCAGCATAGATAAGCTTGGGATGGTGGCCCACCCAGAAGCCTGCCGAGCTCCTCTATAAGGAGTGCTGGTGCAGTGCTGCCCTCGTGACCAGCTGTCGAAGTCGCGTCCTGAACTATATCCAAGCTCAGGCTATTATCGAATCTTGAAAGGCTTCCAGCATCGACGCTTACTATTCGTGGGACTTTGAATCCGGCGGATGGATGAAACGCCTTTGACAGCTCTTTGATGAGCTGTCCCCCGCAGCCTAGGCTCGAGTCTAGCCAGTGAATAGTGGACTCGATCGCTTCGGTTTTTCCATTACCTGGTCCGCCAACCAGAAGAATAATCCTTGGAATGCTCGTGCTATTGACCGGAAGCTTTTCGGTCCACTCTTGGAGTCGAGCCAGAAGGCTTGTCCTTAACAATAGTTTGTTGGGCTGGCCGCTTTCGTTGTCTAAAAGCCGCTTCACTCCCCCCGAGTGATGGCCGGCCCAGTCGACAAGGGCTGCGGGATAGCGCGCCCCTTCCATTTGGCTGCTTTCCATTCCCCTCGACTCCTATGATTTCAAGCGATGGCTAAGATTTCTTGTTCTGATTCATTGACTGCTTGTTGACTAGCTACGGTCATGGCTTCTGCAAGCACTGATCTGATGGCCAGTCCGATGGCTCTTGCAAGATAAGGAGGAACAGCGTTGCCTACCTGCGTGTAACGAGGACATTCCTTAGTTCGTCGGCTGCCACCAGTAGTGAATTTGCCGCGGAACTGGAACCAGTCGGGAAACGACTGCAGGCGTGCAGACTCTCGGACAGTCAGTATTCTGGGCTCGCTATAGTGGAGCACATCGTCGGGCAACGTTGTTATTGTAGGTGCGGGATTGTCCTCGTGCATGAGGCAAATGCGGTGTTTCTTGAGGCCATATTTCTCTCTTTGGGCCAAGCTCATCAAACCACCCCTGATGCACTCGGGGTCCTGAATGATCCTCATGAACCGTTCACTGATTTCGGGTTTGTGTTTTGCTAAGCGTACGCTGTCCATAGAGTCGTCGCTGCCCTGATGCATGAGGGTTTGGTAATGTGTCCGAGGCCCCTTATATGCGAGTTCTTGAAAGCCAGTACGAGAGGAGGGATCAGTGCATGGTCTGGTCCCTGCGTGCTTTATTTCCAGATCAGAAATGGCTTCCGAAGCGCTGACTGTTTCTGGAAGGCCAAGCTCCTGCAGTTGATTCAGCCTTGCTTCCTCTAGTAGCTCGAAAGCTCTGGTGACACCGCCAGGAAGATGGCGAGCAAGATCCTTGCGGATCCCTATTACGATTAGGCGTGGGCGCTTCTGGGGAACCCCAAAGAGCGAGGAGTCCAATATTCGACCGAATACCTGATAGCCAACCCTGTCCAAGCTTTCGACTAGCTTGTCATAGTAGGACTGGGGCTTCACTTGTGTTATGCCCAGCTCCTTCCAAGATTTGGCTTTATGCGCAACCTTCATGCCTGGTACGTTTTCCAGGACAATAGCCGCAGGTTGGATAGCCTTGACCATTTCCACGTACTTTTCAAACAGTTGGTTTCGAGGGTCGGACTCTAGTCGCTTTCCTGCGAAGCTGAATCCTTGGCAGGGAGGGCCTCCTGCAAGTACATGCACTTTGCCCTTGAGCTTGGAAAGTTCAAGTGGGTGCTGTTCAAGAATTTCATCAATACCCCAGGCCTTTCTTTCCAGCCAAGAGGGCCATTCGAACTGGCGGACGGGCACTTTACGCCTTTCGAGCAGGTTCGCCGACAGCGTGGAAAAAGCCATTTTGTCGCGTTCGACGGCAAAAACGCCGTTTAGCCCAGCGAGCGATAGACCTAGAGATAGGCCTCCACAGCCCGCAAAAAGATCTGCGAACATCAAAGGTTGCCCGTGGGCGGGTAACGGGGGGAGAGTTTCGAAATTTTTCATGGGCTCCTGCCCGGATACGGTCGTTTTCAGGGTAGGGAGCGTCTCGCGAAGCTCTTGGCTATCGCCTATATAGGCAGCAGGATTGTGGTCTTTTTTCGCCACCGACGCTTGATGCTGACTCGGCATGCTGGCTACAGATAGCTCGATAGGCGTCGAGGGGGCAATAGTGATGGATAATGGATTGCCCCGCAAGCAAACGCAATGGCTAGGGCTGCCTGGCGGCCAGCTTGGTTTGAGATTACAGGATTCATTTATATCTTTGAATTCATCCAGAAATTTTGTATCGGCTAAGCCTGGGGCTTCGCTTGGTGGTACCCACATATTGAGCTCCTTCAGCCGGTTTGAAACCCGAGTAATCTTTCCTCAGCGCAGCCCTGTGCCGGTCTAGTTGGGCGCTAGCTGAGTGAGTGTGTTGAAGAGTAAGCAGATAGATCCAGGTATTTTGGAAGGCGTCGGTCTGGGCTGCTGTGTTTATATACAGTATTGGCCTTGGGGCGATTCGTACAGTCACGTTCGTCGACTGATGCGGAGCTCGTTGAAGAAACAGAGCTCGGGTTTTCGATCGTCCAGATAAAAAATGAATTTAACCCGTCAGGAGGCGATTCTGCCTCCTGTCGGGTTTCTGTCGTTTATTCGAAGCTGGAGAGGCGCTTGAGTAACCATTGAAAGAGCAATAAAGCTATGCCAACGGCGATCAGGATCGGCGGGAATCGCAGTATCAGGATTACGGTCAACACTAATGCTGAAGCGCTTACCAGCAGGCCGATGAAGGTGAAAAGTTTGATCAAGAAACGTATCAATGCCATTGGGGGCTCCTTGGTTTAAGTGATCTGGCTCAGTGAGAGTTTTAGGCGAACCTTCCTAAACTGGCTCGTACGCGCCGCTTACAGTTGGCCTCGCTCTTCCATTGATTTGCAGCCTTCATGGGCCACCACAACGTGATCCAAAATCTGGGTGCCAACCATATTCAGAGCTTTTTTAAGGGGAGTTGTGAGTGCGCGATCGGCTTGATTGACCTTTTGGAAGCCAGAGGGTTGGTTATGAACCAGGATCACGGCCGCAGCGTTGTGTTCCAGTACGATTTTTACCACTTCCCGTGGATACACGCTGGCGCCTTCCAGAGGGCCGCTAAATAGCTCTCTGAAACCAATAACCCGGTGTTCTATGTCGAGCAGTAACAGCGCAAAGACTTCGTAATCATGAAACTGCAGTAAAGTTTGTAGGTGGCTGAATACGAGTCGGCGTTCAGTCAATGCACGTCCTTTAGAAAGACGATACATCGCGAGTTGTTGAGCCATCTGCAAGACGTCTGCCTCGGTAAGTGGTGACTCCAGAGCATAGGTATTGGTCATTTCACCGGATTTGAGCTTGGGATATTTCATGCAGGGACTCCTATCACGAACGCGTGAAAGCACTAGGGGGTGGACGCAGTTACTGGCGGGGCTGTAGGGATTAAATGATTCCGAACGCACCGTTAAGGGAGAGCGCTCGGCGTTGCTGGGGCCAATGGTTTACGCAACAAGTTGTAATGCGGCATTGAGTGCCTTCTGTTTGATTGCTGCACCTTGCCCAAACCATGCCGAATCCATTCGATACTCAGAACTATTGGCACGCTTTTCATGATCCACATATTCGGTCACGGCATTCAGCAAGCCCCATGCTGTTCCGCGAGCGGACTCCATTTCAGATCCTCGGCCTTTACCTTCATAGAGCGTTTGTACCTTCTCCATCGCTCGCTTGTTGGGCAGCGCGTCCGGAATGGGGGCATGGGCGCTGGTGTCGCACAGCACTTCCATAAAGAAGCCGAGAGCCTCCTTGGTCTGAACCCTGCGTTCTGCGAGGGTGCGCATCCGATACATGAATTCGTCCCATTGCGAGACGGCGATACCCAACTGCTTTTTGACCGTTCGCGGATCGAAGCGGGTGTTGTGCGGGACCTTGATGGCGTGATCGGCGCCGGCCAGGGAAATGGTCAGTGTGTTGTTGCAGACCACACGCACGGTGGTGGGCGTCGCAGTGGTCGCCAGTGTGCCGTCGCAGGAGGTGGCCAGTAGCAGGTAGCCATTGACCTCATCATTGCCCTTCAACACCGTGGCCTGACCCGTTCGGGCGAGAGCCCAGAACTTGCGACCTCCCTTGAGCACGCCTGCGGTTTCCAGTTCGTAACCAGAGAACTCGGTCAGGTCTCGGTAGAACTCCAACACTTCACGCGGCTGTACCACCTGATAACGCTGGGAAACGACCGACAGCGGTGCTTTGGTGTCGGAGCGATACAGCACTTTTTGTTCAGGGAAGGAATGAATTGTGCCGAGCGCCCCAATGATGTCGGACTTGAAGTGAACCGGGCTTTCCTCAATCTGCCAGTTCATGCCAGCTTCGCGTTGCCAGATTTCCAGCGGTTGCTTCGGCGACAAAGCAGAGCCCAGGCCATGCCAAGGGGTAGCGCCAACGTAAGCCATTTGTTCGATGAGATGAGCCATGAGAGAGATTCCTTTGGATGCAGGTCGGCATAAGCGCTGCGTAGAACGCAGCACCAAACGAGATTGATAGACGAGTGATGAAAGGACGGGCGACGGATTAGGTGGGCAGGTTGAAGCGGTGCCCGCACATCAAACAGAGATTGTTGGACAACACATGGCGATCCAGCTTTTCGCCGAGTTGTGCGCCTATAACGCATCCACTCACGCCGCCAGCCAATCCGCCGAGGATGGCGCTAGAGACTGAGCCGATGCAGAGGCCGGGCGGACGGATAAGAATGTCTAGAGTGGCGCCGATGTGACTGTCGGCAAGTGCGCAGCTCACGCCTCGTGCCGCACCGCCGATGGAGCCCACAACGGCACCCACCGTCATGGCTGTTCTGAGGGAAGCGATTTTTCTAGAGGTACAGCAAGGGCACTGAAGTGACATGGGGCGAGTTCCATGAGGGATATTCAGTGTCGTGATATAGGTGCGAAATTCGTTTCAATGTGCGGGGCTGGATCGAGGTTGGAGGCAGCGTGACAGTCTGAGCTCTAGCATTGCCCTGGCCCCAACTATGTGGAGTTGGTTCCTTACTGTGTGGTGTTAGTTCCTAACTATGCGGAGTTGGTTCTTTTCGTCCCAATCCAGGCTTTTGACCAGAAGATTGGGTTAGATAGAAGAAATACCTGTATGCCCTATGGCATGTTCATCAACAAACCGCTCAATTCGCTTCGCCTGCTTGATCGCTGCCCTATGTCAGCGAAAGGCGCATGACGGTCGAGCGCAGTCAGATCCCAATCGGTAGGCGTCCAACAATGCCCCAAACGCGGACGGTGATACTGAAGAATTGAGGGGGGCAGCCAAGCGCTCCGACGACGGTCAGATGCTGAAACCGCGTTCGCCGAAATCGAATCTGAGTCGCTTTTTAAGCGTGGGGAAAAAATACTGGTCGCTGCCGGATTTTTGTCATGGCGAGTCCGACTTACAGTCCGATCTCTTCCAAACACAACATGACGAGAACGAAAATGACCTTCAAGCAGAGAGAGTTCTACCCGAGAATTATACGTCTCAAACCTCTAACCGCACGCATCGGCCTCTCCCGGTCAACGATCTACGACCGTATGGATAAGCTGTCGCCGAGGTATGACCCAACGTTTCCTCGGTCCGTCAAATTGGGTCCGGGGGCCGTGGGTTGGATCGACTCCGAAATCACTGCCTGGCTTGAGCAGCGCATGGCCGCCTAGAAGACGTCCGAATCATTGAGCAGCCTCTCGGTGGAGAGGCTGATATCTCCAGCGGAGACCCACCACTAACTCTGCATAACGCTTGAATCAAAATTTCAATTGCGAGGAGCACTAATACCAGTGTCCTGGCTCGGATAAATATGCCCGAAGATTTTTGGTTTATATGTTATTAGCAGTATCAATAGTTACCATTGGTTAATTGTAACCGAAGAAGTCAATGATCAAGAGATACTAGAGTGGTGCGTTAGGTATCAGCGAGATACCGTTAGCAGCAAGAGAAATACAAATAGAACATTCAAAGTCAATTAGATATCTGACATGTCGTGAAGGTTGTATTGGTCTGATCAGATATTCATATAAGAGGTTGCTATGGAGGTTGGTTATTACGAGCGTGGTCTAGCGCTCTTGAGTAAGTGTCGCATGCAGATCGAAGGAGTAGGCGATATTCAGCCTGGGTCTGTAGACGTTGGTTTGATTGCGGAACTCAAACAAGTATCAGGGTGGATTCAACACCTTATAAAATCAGAAGGTGACGCTTTTGAGGTTCAGGTTGTAGACGAGGATGGTAACGCTCGTGTGATAACCGCTAAATCAGGGAAGCTGTTGCGGCAGATAATAAAAAGCTATGCGCCAATGGGAAATGGGTACAAAACGCTATATCAGTTTGAGCCTTATATTGAGATGGCGTTTAATCAGATTGCGAAGTCTAAACTTAATCAAGCATATTTGACTCCTAGAACAGCCGTGCACATTGAGGATGCTAAGGCGATTGCGCAGCAACTGAACAAGTGCGTCGACGATATTCGTCAAGAAGCCCGAAGTAAGCAGTTTGGATCCGCACTCAATAGTTATCGGCGATCAAGCAACAAGAACTACAAGGAGTTGAACAAATACGTTGATGCGCTGTTTGAGCGCTATTCCAGACTGCTGGTGCTAAGGGTTGATCTTTCCTATTCAAAGGACCATTCAAAAACTACGCAGGATCAAGCGAAGCGAGATCGAGAGCATCTGCTTCAAAATGCAAGATCGAACAACCTGTTTAAAGACATGGTGGGGTATGTCTGGAAGTTGGAACATGGACCGGAGAAAGGCTTCCATTACCATGTGATGTTTTTCTTCGATGGTTCCAAGGTGCGGGAAGATGTAACCAGAGCCGCTCTGATAGGTCGCTACTGGAAAGAAAACATAACCCGGGGCCAAGGCCTGTATTTCAACTGCAATGCCGTCAAACACAAGTATAAGAGCTGTGGGATAGGGATGATTGATCATGTCGATGGAGAAATGCGTGAAGGGTTACGCAGGGCTGTAGTTTACCTTACAAAGACTGATCTCTACATGAAGCTTCAAACTGAAGGCCGGAGTATGGGAAGGATGAATATCCCTTCACCAAAAAGTCTACGAGGGAGGCCAAGGGCTGTCTCGATGATCAGAGTTGTACCATAGGGGGGGGCACCAAAGGCTCTCAGCGGCATTGAGAACCTTTGGTTAATCTTGAAAGCTCCATAGTGTGAAGTCTAAAGCTCATCGTGCATCCCCATGCTTATTCAATTCCCAAGCAGGTTTAACGAGTTCGTCGTCACGCAGCCATGTTGTCAGCCATTTCTCAACGTTTGAGATGTCTAACGTAAGGATCTGCTCTTTTTCAATAACCTCGGCCAGATGTGTCTCAATAGCCTTAACCGCTTTGGTCTTGGTAGGCCAGCCGCCTTCTGGCTTCATCTCATCCAGTAGCCTTATCGCCGCCTCTTTAACCGGCAGGTGAGCTTTGTTTCGTCCTTTGCCGTTCTCTCTATTTTGCTTAACTCGGTTGGCAACATCTATCTTGTCGAAGATTGGTCCCGATGATCCTCCAATCCAGTCAATCATCAAGCTGGCTTCGTTAGTAAAGGCCCAAGCCCTGTCACGGTCTTTATTGTCGTCGGCTGCCCTAGCTAGCTCGAGGTAAAGACAGGCATGCCGTACATGAACCAACAGTACATTGATTTCCTCATCGAGACCCTTAGTGTCCTCAGAACGCTTATAGACTTCGTGTTCCCATGTTGTCATTAGCTTACCTTGCAGTGCTGGGTCACTTGTCACAGCGCGGATGTCTTCTAGAAGTTTGATGTACTCATCAAGCGCGAATAGAGGCTCGAAAAAATTATTAAAAAGAAAATGGTGATTTCTATCTATGGCTGAACGGGGCGTTGTGTTGCCTATGCGTTCATTTGTATTTATTGCATGTTGTGTTGGTGAAAATAGTCGTGGCGTGGAATTTTTCATTGTTTACTTCTTGATGAATGTCGTTGAAGTATATTGTGAGGTGCCTTTGGGGACGGGCCGCGATGGGGCATAGCTCTATTTCTGGCCGATAAGGTGGGGTGGATGCGCGTTCAGCGTCGGGTTGCTGTTGTGGGGGGGGTAATGAATGTGATCCAGTCGTTCATTAGAAGGCGCCGCTTGTCGAGAAAATCTGAACGCGAATAGGCTCCTTCAGTTTGGTCGCGCTCATCATGCGCCAGCGCCATTTCACAGACCTCGCGTGGGTAATGGGTGCACTCCCCGGCCCAGTCTCGAAATGAGGAGCGAAAGCCGTGTCGAGTGATGTGTTTGTAGTCCATGGCATGAAGGAGCGTGCGAATAGCGTTGGCATGCATCACGCCAGATTTGCCCTGCCCTGGAAATAGGAAGGCGCTTCTTTCATCTCGCGGAATGTTCTTCACTAGGGTCACGACCTCGTCGGCAAGCGGGATTACGAAAGCTACCCGCATTTTCATGCGCTCAGCAGGCAATGACCAAGTGCACGCTTCCAAATCAAACTCATCCCAACGAGCGAACTGCACCATGTGGGCGCGTGCGCCGGTCATGATAAGCAGCTGAGCAGCAAGCGACGCCGGTGTGCGGTTTGCGCCGAGGCTTGCCATCAGGACTGGCACATCCTGCCATCGCAAGGCCTCAAAGTGCTCGCGCTTTCGGGCCTTTTTCTTTTCGGTGCGACTCAGCAGATTGTCTAAATGCCCACGCCAGCGAGCAGGGTTTTCGCCCTCTCGTAGATTTCGCGCCTTGGCAGCGTCCAGAACTTGTTCGATTTGTCCGCGTAACTCATCGGCGGTTCTGGTTTTAGTGGCCCAAATGGGTTGCAATACCTTGATTACCTGAGGAGTACCGATCTCCTCGGCTGACAGCTTACCAATGACGTCAAACGCATACAGCTCCAGCTTCCGCAGCCATCCTCTGCGCCACTTATCTGACCAGGTCGCCCCGTGGGCCTCGCAGTACTCTTTCGCAAGTGTTTCGAACTTCAGCTGTTTTGCCTCACTCGTTCGCTGTGCTTCTCGTTGAGCGGCGCGCTCAAGGTCACGAGCGGCTAGAGGATCTATTCCGTCACTCAACTGGTTTCGTTTATTGCTAGCGTCTTGCCTGGCTTTCTTGAGAGTGACTTCAGGAAAGGAGCCCAAGCCCATCTCTCTGCGACGGCCTGCCAGTTGGAAGCGAAGTATCCAAGATTTCCGCCCGGTAGCCTTTACGACCAAGCGAAGCCCGCCACCATCCTCATAGGTGCCGGGTTCAGTTAGGTTCTCGACTTGTTTCGGATTCAGCTTACCCATTTGATTTCCCCTTTCGTCCCTTTGTCCCCCCAATTGTCCCCCCATCACATTGTCGGATGAGGTCAAATGGCATTGAACACCATTGGACAGAGAAATGCCTATAGACCCCGGAATAGAGAGGCTATCAGGTGGATTCTTAGATTGGATAGGATTATTTAGGACAATTAAAAAGCCGGCTTGTGGCCGGCTTCTCGGGGACTGGCTTGGATCATTTTTGGTAAACCGCGCCAGCCTTCAAAACGTACACCCGGATCTTGCGTCCGGCTGTGGGACTCGGCGAGAAAATCATCTGCCTTGTCGGTGCGATCTGAGCCGCGAGGCGGGTTGATGCGCAAATGTGGGGCGCAGCATACTGATTTTTTGGAGAAATTCCCAGCGTGGTGTGTGGCTAAAGCGATTGCCCCAGCCGCTACAGGGCTGTGCGTTTACAAAAACGGCACCGCCGGCCGACGCTTGTTAAGCGTCGACCACCAGAACACCCACCCCAACACCCTGATGTTCTGCTTCTCAATCTGCTCGGCACTGAAGATCTCATCCGGGTGCTCGGTTTTGTTGTAGCTGCGCAGCCGCAGTGCGTTGCCGGGCATGCGGTGCAGGTATTTGATGCGCAGCATCCCGTCATGATCGATGGCGTAAATCTCTCCATCAATCACCTTGGTCAGCCCTCGGTCGATGGCCAGTGTGGAGCCATCTTCAATCCTCGCGCCCATTCCGTTACCGAGCATGTGGACGCAGAACACATCCGCATGATTGATTTCCAGGGAGTCGAGGTGGCTTTTGGGCAGGCGGATGAATTGGCCGTTGTCTTCCACGATGTGGGTTTTAGGGGACCCCGGGGCGACGGGCATTTCTTTGTAGAGGGGCAGTTCGACATCCATCGGCTCGATGACCGTGTAGATGCCGCGAATGGCCTGGGCGTCGAAGGTGTGGCCCGACTCGTCGAGCAGGTGCAGGTGTTTGGCGTCTTCCGGACCTTCACCTGTTTTGAGCCAATGGCTGTTTACCGAGAGTAATCTGGCCACCTCTTCCATGCGGTAGGCGGGCACACCGCGGGTGTACCAGTTGTGGATGTTTTGTGCTTCCGTGTCGAAAAAAGCGGCAAATCCTGTCGTTGTGATGTTCGCTTTTTCGAGGAGTGCTTTGAACCGTGGGCCGCTAGTGTTCTTTTTCATAAACACGAGTCTACGGGCGCAGGGCGGGGCTTTGAATAAACGAACCGTTCAAATTTCGAGGGAAATTTACGACCGGATGTAAGACGTATTTGGAACAAATTAAACAGAAAAAAACCGCAGCGACCTAAAGATAAACACGTTGTTTAAATCACTTTATCAGCGCCCACAAAAAACCCCGGATCAACCGGGGTTTTTTCAAGGCGTCATTGGCGCGAGGCCACTGGCGTCTTAGCCTTTATAGGCTGCAACCGACTTGGTGATCGCTTCGCGGGCGGCATCTGCGCCGGCCCAGCCTTCGATCTTCACCCATTTGCCTTTTTCGAGATCTTTGTAGTTCGCGAAGAAGTGCTCGATCTGCTGGATCAGCAGCGGTGGCAGGTCGGTGTATTCCTTCACGTCGACGTACAGCTGGGACAACTTGTCGTGTGGAACAGCGATGACTTTTGCATCGCCGCCGCCGTCGTCGGTCATGTTCAGGATGCCGACCGGACGTGCACGGATGACCGAGCCTGGAGCCACCGGGTAAGGGGTTACTACCAGCACGTCGAGGGGATCACCGTCGTCAGCCAGGGTGTTCGGGATGTAACCGTAGTTGGCCGGGTAGAACATCGGGGTGGCCATGAAACGGTCAACGAACAGGCAATCGCTGTCTTTGTCGATTTCGTATTTGATCGGCGCGTGGTTGGCCGGAATCTCGATCGCGACGTAGATGTCGTTCGGCAGGTCTTTGCCAGCCGGAATCTTGCTGTAGCTCATTGGGCGGTGCCCCCGTTAGTTGACCAAAGATACTTGGCCGGATTGACCAAAAAGTGGCGGCGATTATAGGCATATTCCGCCGTGGATGCTACGTACCAAGGGTCGTACAGACTTTAGTCGCGTGCCTGATAGACCGGGTCTTCGGCCAGAAGTTGCCGTAACCGCCTGAGTGGATCCTGTCGGTAGAAAAGCTTGAGCTGCTCATAGACCCGTGGGTAAGCCTCGAACAGCAAATCCGGGGCGCTGAAGAAGTATTCGCTGGTGACGGCGAAAAACTCGGCGGGGTTTTCCGCGGCGTAGGGGTCGATGGCGGTTTCGGTTTCCGGGTTGCGTTCCAGTTGCCGGTCAAGGTCGTCGTAGGCCTCTTGCATCACTTTGGCCCACTCGCTGACCCGCATATCGGGGTGCAGCGGCGGCAGGCCATTGGCGACGCCGTTGAGCATGTCGAGTTTGTGGGCGAGTTCGTGGATGACCAGGTTGTAGCCTTCCCAGCCACCACTGGCCATCACGCCCGGCCAGGCGAGGATGATCGGGCCTTGCTGCCACGCCTCGCCGCTGTGTTCGCCGTCCCACTCATGTTCGACACCGCTGGCGTCGCGATGGCGCTGGGGGCTGAGGAAGTCGTCGGGATAGAGGATGATTTCGTGGAAACCCTGATACCAGTTCAACTCACCCAGCTTCAGCAGCGGCAATTGCGCCTGTGCTGCCAGCAGCAAGCGCTGCTCCTGGTGCAGTTCGACACCGGGCAGGGCAGTCAGGTGTTTGTCTTCGAGGAACAGCACACAGGCTTCGCGCAGCCACTGGTTTTCAGCGGCGCTGATACCGTCGAGAAAGCTCAGGTGATGGCGCACCCGTTGCCACATGTCGTCGGCAATCGGGTGTCTGGTCAGGATGCGCTGGCGGCGCCAGGCGCTAAGCGACCACATCGCAGATCAGCGCGATTGGGCTTTGGACGCGGCGTTGCCGAGGCGGCTGCGGACCATGCCAATGATCATCGGAACCAGCGATAGCAGGATGATACCCACCACCAGCAACGAGAGGTTTTGCTTGATGAACGGTACGTTGCCGAAGAAGAAACCTAACGTCACCAGTCCACCGACCCAAAGGATCGTGCCAATCACGCTGAAGAAAAAGAAACGTGGGTAAGGCATATTGCCGACGCCGGCGACGAACGGCGCAAAGGTGCGGATGATCGGCAGGAAGCGCGCCAGCGTTACGGTTTTACCACCATGCTTGTCGTAGAAATCGTGGGTTTGTTGCAGGTAGTCGCGGCGGAAGATCTTCGAGTCCGGGTTACTGAAGAGTTTTTCGCCTGCCGTTCGACCAATCAAGTAGTTGGTGCTGTCGCCGAGAATCGCCGCGAGCATCAACAGGCCGCCCAGCAATACCGGGTCCATGCCACCACCGGCCGCAACGGCACCGGCGATGAACAGCAGGGAGTCGCCTGGCAGGAACGGCATCACCACCAGGCCGGTTTCACAAAAAATCACCAGAAACAGAATGGCGTAGATCCAGGTCCCGTAGTTGGTCACCAGCATGTCGAGGTAAACGTCGAGATGCAGAATAATGTCGATCGGGTTGAAATCCATAGGGGCACCTGTGGTGACGGCCTGACTCTGCAGGCCTGTGCGGATGACTTCGCGTAAGACTACAGATCGAGGTAGTTTTTCTTACAAGTCGGAATGCTCGGGATTATACGGGCTGACGTGTGAAAAGAGCGTTCAGTTTGTAGCGGGGAATGTTGCGCTAGACCGATGGTTGAGGCGTTGCTTTTGTAGGCGTTAGCCTGCTGGCGATGGCCTCACCTCGGTGAATCAGTCAAACCGAGGTGTATCTATCGCGAGCAGGCTCGCTCCCACAGAGGGCCAGTGAGCGTCAAAGACTGTCGCTGATCGGCAGCACGTAGTTCTTGAACTCGGTGTCTTCCTTGAACCCGATGGATTCGTAGGTTTTGCGCGCAACTTCGTTGCCGCTGCTGGTGGAAACGCGCATGCGCACGGCATTGGTTTCCTTGGCCATTTTTTTCGCTGTACGGATCAGATTGTCGGCCACCAATTGGCGGCGGGCGTCTTCGGCGACATAAATGTCGTTGAGGATCCATACGCGTTTAAGCGAAAGCGAGGAAAAGCTCGGGTACAACTGGCAGAAGCCCATCAGTTTATTGTTGTCATCGTCGGACAGCGCCAGATAAATCACCGATTCCTTGCGACGCAGGCGCTTTTCAAGAAACGCACGCGACGAGTCCGGGTACGGCAGGGATCCATAAAACTCACGATACTTCACGAACAATGGCGTCAGAAGGTCCAGGTGTTCGAGGGTCGCTTGAATAATCCGCATGGTAGGTCTCGTCTTCAAGTGGCTGTCTTACTGCATTGACGGCGATGGGAAACCCGTGGCGGCCGTTCGTCGATCCTGCCTTAAACAGGCGCAGAAACGCAATGCAGAAACGGTTCAGGCATCTGTCTGACCCAACAGAAAGTTGCGTTTCATGTCCGCTCCTGCGTCTGAATCCAGTGCCTGAAGCTGCGCTTCGTCCTTGAGATTGACCCCTGACAACTGTCTGCGACAGGCCTCGCGCATCAAATACAGCAAACGGTGTGCCGCCATGCCGTAACTCAGGCCTTCGAGCCGAACGTTGGAGATGCAATTGCGATAAGCGTCCGTCAGGCCGATCTTTGGATTGTAAGTGAAATATAAACCCAGACTGTCCGGGGAGCTGAGGCCTGGGCGCTCTCCAATCAGGATCACCGTCATTTTCGCCCCCAATCGTTCACCGATCTCGTCGGCCACCGCAACGCGGCCCTGCTCGACCAGCATCACCGGCGACACGGACCAGCCTTCGGCCAGCACCTGTTCTTCCAGGCGTGCGAGAAACGGCAGGGTATGGCGATGAACGGCCAGCGCTGACAGCCCGTCGGCCACCACGATGACCAGATCGACGCCGCCGGGATTGGCCGAGGCATAGGTGCGCAGCGTCTGCGTCGACTCATCGCTCAACTTTCGCCCCAAATCAGGGCGCTGCAAGTAGCTGTTTCTGTCCGTCGCGGCGCTGTGCAGCAAAACACTCTTGCGCCCGATCTCCGCCAGCTGCGAACCAAGCCCTGCCGAGTCGAACGGTAGATGCACCGCGTCCCGCGCCTGAGCGTGGGCATACTGGAAATCCAGTTGGGCGCTGGTCGGCATGCTGGTGCCAGTGCGCCCCAAGGCAATTCGCGCCGGGGTCAGGCGTCGCAACTCCAGCAACGGGTTTTGTGGATCAACGGGTGGTTTATCCATGAAAGCACTCATCCCAATTGCGCCATCGCCTGGCGGAAGGCCGGGGGCAGGCTGTCGCCGAAGTGAATTTTGCCGTCTGCCTGGGTGAAAATACCCATTTTTGTCAGCCACTGTTCGAATTCCGGCGCGGGTTTCAGGCCCAGCGTCTGACGGGCATAGAGGGCATCGTGGAACGAGGTGGTCTGGTAGTTGAGCATGATGTCGTCGGAACCGGGGATACCCATGATGAAGTTGATCCCGGCCACGCCCAGCAGGGTCAGCAGGGTGTCCATGTCGTCCTGGTCGGCTTCGGCGTGATTGGTGTAACAGATGTCGCAGCCCATCGGCACGCCCAGCAACTTGCCGCAGAAGTGGTCTTCGAGACCGGCGCGAATGATCTGTTTACCGTTGTAGAGGTATTCCGGGCCAATGAAACCGACAACCGTGTTGACCAGGAACGGCTTGAAATGACGCGCCACGGCGTAGGCGCGGGTTTCGCAGGTTTGTTGGTCGATACCGTGGTGGGCGTTGGCTGAAAGCGCGCTGCCCTGACCGGTTTCGAAATACATCAGGTTCTGGCCCAGCGTGCCGCGATTGAGGCTCAAACCGGCGTCGTAACCTTCCTTCAAGACATTCAGGTTGATGCCGAAACTGGCGTTCGCTGCTTCGGTGCCGGCGATTGACTGGAACACCAGATCCAGCGGAACCCCGCGATTGATCGCCTCGATCGACGTGGTGACGTGAGTCAGCACGCAGGCTTGAGTCGGGATTTCGTAGCGCTGGATGATTGCATCGAGCATTTCCAGCATGGCGCAGATCGAGGCGATGCTATCCGTGGCCGGGTTGATGCCTATCATTGCGTCGCCGTTTCCGTACAGCAGGCCGTCTAGAATGCTCGCCGCAATGCCCGCGGGCTCGTCGGTGGGATGATTGGGTTGCAGGCGGGTGGATAGTCGGCCACGCAATCCCATGGTGCCGCGAAACTTCGTGACCACATGGATTTTCTGCGCTACCAGCACAAGATCCTGGACGCGCATGATCTTCGACACGGCGGCCACCATTTCCGGCGTCAGGCCGGGGGCGAGCGTGCGCAGAGTCTGTTCATCGGCGGCATCGCTGAGCAGCCAGTCACGAAAACCGCCGACAGTGAGATGGCTGACCACGGCGAAGGCGTGTATGTCGTGAGTGTCGATGATCAGTCGGGTGACTTCATCGGCCTCATAGGGAATCAGTACTTCCTGCAGGAAGTGAGTCAGCGGGATGTCCGCCAGAGCCATCTGCGCGGCCACGCGCTCGCCATCGTTGAGCGCAGCGACGCCTGCCAGGAAATCACCGGAGCGCGCCGGACTGGCCTTGGCCATGACGTCCTTGAGGCTCTCGAAGCGATAGGTCTGAGCGCCGACGGAGTGGGCGAATGCGGCCATGGGGCGATTCCTCCTGATTTGTACAATTCTCAATAACACTGGCTCCCACAGGGGAACTGCGTGCACTTCTATATGGCAGGCGCCGGGCAGCAAGCTCGACGCCGGTGCAACTCAGATACCTTCGAGCATCGCGTCGGACGGCGCATCGGCGCGTTGTTTGGCGGTCAACTGGAAGTACAGGTAACCGGCCGCCATGATGCCGAGGAACACGCACCCGATCAGCGGATTGAACCAGGCCATCGCCACCAGACACACCACCGCCAGAAACAGCGCAATGCCCGGGACAATCGGATAGCCCGGTGCGCGGAAGGTGCGTTCCAGGTTCGGTTCGGTTTTACGCAACTTGAACAGGCTCAGCATACTGATGATGTACATCACGATGGCACCGAATACCGACATGGTGATCATCGCCGCCGTCAGCGTCATGCCTTGCAGGTTGACCAGGCCATCGCTGTAGATCGCCGCGATGCCAATCACACCACCGGCCAGAATGGCGCGGTGCGGGGTCTGGAAGCGCGAAAGTTTGGCCAGGCCGCTCGGCAGGTAACCGGCTCGCGCCAAGGCGAAGAACTGTCGCGAGTAGCCGAGGATGATCCCGTGAAAACTCGCCACCAGGCCGAACAGACCGATCCACACCAGCATGTGCATCCAGGTCGAATCGTTGCCGACCACGGCTTTCATCGCCTGGGGCAGCGGGTCGTTGATGTTCGACAGTTGGCGCCAGTCGCCGACGCCGCCAGCCATCACCATCACGCCAATGGCCAGGAAAACCAAGGTCAGAATGCCGCTGACGTAAGCCTTGGGAATCGTGCGTTTCGGGTCCTTGGCTTCTTCAGCGGCCATTGCCGCTCCCTCAATCGCGAGGAAAAACCAGATCGCGAAGGGAATGGCCGCAAAGATGCCGGGGATGGAGGCGATAGTGAACTCGTTGGAACCCGACCAGCCATTGAGTACGAAGTTACTGAAGCTGAAGCCTGGCGCGACGACACCCATGAACACCAGCAGCTCGGCGACCGCCAGCACGGTGACCACCAGTTCGAAGGTGGCGGCGATGCTGACGCCGAGAATATTGAGGGTCATGAACACGAAATACGCGCCAACGGCGGCGATTTTGGGGTCAAGTTCCGGGTATTGCACGTTGAGGTAAGCGCCAATCGCCATCGCAATGGCCGGTGGCGCAAAGACGAATTCAATCAGGGTGGCAATACCGGCAATCAATCCGCCTTTCTCACCAAACGCCCGCCGGCTGTAGGCAAACGGCCCTCCCGCGTGGGGAATCGCGGTTGTCAGTTCGGTGAAGCTGAAGATGAAGCAGGTGTACATCGTCGCCACCATCAGGGCTGTGACGAGAAAACCCAGGGTGCCGGCAGTGCCCCAGCCGTAACTCCAGCCGAAGTATTCACCGGAAATCACCAGGCCGACGGCAATGCCCCATAGGTGCAGGGTGCCGAGTGTGGGTTTGAGCTGTGTAGATGAAGTCATAAGTCCTCGCTGTCTTTTTATTGTTTGATCTTTTGGACTTGCGGTACGACGTTTTAGTTGAAAAGCGGGCACGCAAAGCCCGTGCCAGAGCGGCCAGGGCAGTTGTGCGGTGTCATTAAGGACGCCATCGCGAGCAGGCTCGCTCCCACATTGGTTATGTGAACACTGGATAACCACTGTGGGAGCGAGCCTGCTCGCGATAGCTATAAAAAGGGCGATGCAGGAATTCCTGTATCGCCCCCGGCTTTTTAGAAGAAGCCCAGCGGATTGATGTCGTAGCTCACCAGCAGGTTTTTGGTCTGCTGATAGTGGTCGAGCATCATTTTGTGGGTTTCACGGCCGACGCCGGACTTTTTGTAGCCACCGAACGCGGCGTGCGCCGGGTACAGGTGGTAGCAGTTGGTCCACACACGGCCGGCCTTGATGGCGCGGCCCATGCGATAGGCGCGGTTGATGTCGCGGGTCCAGAGGCCGGCACCCAGGCCGAACTCGGTGTCGTTGGCGATGGCCAGGGCTTCGGCTTCGTCCTTGAAGGTGGTGATGCTCACCACCGGGCCAAAGATTTCTTCCTGGAACACGCGCATTTTGTTGGTGCCCTTGAGCAGGGTCGGCTGGATGTAATACCCGGTCGCCAGGTTGCCCTCGAGTTTTTCGATTTTTCCGCCGGTCAGCAGCTCGGCGCCTTCGCCCTTGGCGATTTCCAGGTACGAAAGGATTTTGTCGAATTGCTGCTCGGACGCCTGGGCGCCGACCATGGTGTCGGTGTCCAGCGGGTCGCCACGTTTGATCGACAGGACTTTTTTCATCACGACTTTCATGAAGTCGTCGTAGATCGACTCTTGCACCAGGGCGCGGGACGGGCAGGTGCAGACTTCGCCCTGATTGAAGAACGCCAGCACCAGGCCTTCGGCGGCTTTCTCGATGAAGGTTGGTTCGGCTTGCATGATGTCTTCGAAGAAGATGTTCGGCGATTTGCCACCCAGCTCCACGGTGGACGGAATGATGTTTTCGGCGGCACATTTCATGATGTGCGAGCCGACCGGGGTCGAGCCGGTGAAGGCGATTTTGGCAATGCGTTTGCTGGTGGCCAGCGCTTCGCCGGCTTCTTTGCCATAGCCTTGCACGATGTTCAGCACACCGGGCGGCAGCAGGTCGCCAATCAGCTCGACCAGTACGGTAATGCCCAGCGGAGTCTGCTCGGCAGGCTTGAGCACCACGCAGTTACCGGCAGCCAGGGCCGGGGCGAGTTTCCAGGCGGCCATCAGGATCGGGAAGTTCCACGGGATGATCTGACCGACCACCCCCAGTGGTTCGTGGATGTGATAGGCGACGGTATTGCCGTCGATCTCGGCAGCGCTGCCTTCCTGGGCGCGGATGCAACCGGCGAAGTAGCGGAAGTGGTCGGCGGCCAGCGGGATGTCGGCGTTGAGGGTTTCGCGAACGGCTTTGCCGTTGTCCCAGGATTCGGTGATTGCCAGCAGTTCGAGGTTTTGCTCGATGCGGTCGGCGATTTTCAGCAGCACCAGCGAACGCGCCTGGGCGGACGTGGCACCCCAGGCATCGGCAGCTGCGTGGGCAGCGTCCAGGGCCTTGTCGATGTCTTCGGCGGTGGAACGCGGGAATTCGGCAATCGGTTGGCCATTCACTGGCGAGGTATTGGTGAAGTACTGACCTTTGACAGGCGCGACGAACTCGCCGCCGATGTAGTTACCGTATTTGGCCTTGAACGAAACGATAGCGCCTTCAGTACCGGGGTGAGCGTAACGCATGGTGGATTCTCCTTGGCTATTGTGCTTATCAGACTCGGCCCGAAAACTGCCTGCGCGACGATCATGCTGCGTTAAAAACAGACTCGGAATGCTCATGTAGGTCCCCTACACTCCGCTTCCTCATCTGTTTTTGCCTTGCCTGATCGCCGCTCGGCGAGTTTTCGTACCAACCCTGGGGAGAGCGCATGTGCGCTTGTATAAGCGTAGAGCAAAGGTCGGGCCACTGCCTTGCAGGGCAGGCAAATCAAGGCCTTGCGTGATTTTTGTCGGACCGGCGGGTGTGCGCTGTGACGCTTTCGGTACAACCCCGTGACACTTTGTACCGCTTGTGGCACAGCCTGTGACCGGGCGGTCTTGCCAGCATTGCAATGCACGCTAGGCTGGAGGATGCTCGGACTCGCGCTCCCTGTAGCAGCTGCCGAAGGCTGCGTCCGAGTGCGCAGCGCTCGCCTCGTTTTCGCCATGCATACGGGACACAGGTTTTACGACTGCTTCGCAGCCGGACGCAGCCTTCGGCAGCTGCTACACGGGGCGAGCCAGATCTTGTGGGGAGAATAATAAGAAATGCACGACAATCATTTGAGTCGCCATGCCCAACAAGTCTTGACCGTGACTCAGGGCAAATCGCACCTGCACGGCCCAGGCAGCGACCCCTCCATTGCCCGCTCCTGGCTGCGCTGTCTTGAGGATTATCACCTCGACCCGGCCCTGACGATGGCGCCCACCGTCCTGGAACATGGCCGCGTGTTGGAAAGTCGCGAGCGATTGCAGCAAGTGCTGCACATCGCCGGCAATGAAATGTCCAGCCTCCACCAACAACTCTCCGGTGCCGGCCATGCAGTGCTGCTGACGGATGCCCGAGGTGTGATCCTCAATTGCGTCACCGCGCCCGCCGAGCGGAAAATTTTCGAGCGCGCCGGCCTCTGGCTCGGTGCCGACTGGAGCGAAGCCTGCGAAGGCACCAACGGCATCGGTACTTGCCTGGTGGAGCGGCAGTCGCTGACCATCCATCAAGACGAACACTTTCGCGGTCGCCACACTGGCCTGACCTGCTCGGCGAGCCCGGTGTTCGACCCGCATGGCGAACTGCTGGCGGTGCTCGACGTGTCTTCGGCGCGCCACGATGTCTCGCGCCAGAGCCAGTTCCACACCATGGCCCTGGTCAATCTGTCGGCGAAGATGATCGAGAGCTGCTATTTCCTGCGTTATTTCGATAATCAATGGCTGCTGCGTTTTCACTTGCAGGCCGAGTCTGTCGGGTTGTTCAGCGAAGGGCTGCTGGCGTTCGACGGGGAAGGTCGGATCTGCGCGGTCAATCAAAGCGCCCTGAACCTGCTCGGGCACATTCGCGGCGGCTTGCTGGGCAAACCGGTGGAAGCGTTTTTCGACTGTTCGCTGGATGAGTTGCTCGGCCGTGCCAGTGTAAATGCCAGTGCCAGTTGGCCGTTGCGCACCCGCGACGGCCGTAGTCTGTTTGCCGTATTGCGTGGGCAGCCGCGCAGCATTCCGGTGCCCGTGGTGCAAAGCCCGGCGATTGCCGAACGTTCAAGGGTGTCGGGCATCTGCATCGGTGATGCCGCATTGCAGGAAGATTTTCGCAAGTCGCTGCGGGTGTTCGAGCGCGATGTCCCGTTGCTGATCAATGGCGAAACCGGTTCCGGCAAAGAGGCGTTTGCCAAAGCGGTGCATCAGGCCAGTCAACGGGCGGAAAAAGCCTTCGTCGCGCTCAACTGCGCGGCCATTCCTGAAAGCCTGATCGAGAGCGAACTGTTCGGCTATCGCGGCGGCAGCTTCACCGGTGCGCGCAAGGAAGGCATGCGGGGCAAGTTGCAGCAGGCCGATGGGGGGACCCTGTTTCTCGACGAAATCGGCGACATGCCGCTGGCCTTGCAGACCCGGCTTTTAAGGGTGTTGGAAGATCGACAGGTAGTGCCTATTGGCGGGGAGCCCGAGGCGGTTAATGTGCGAATCATCAGCGCCACTCACCGTAATCTGCTGGATCGGGTGCAGGACGGCAGCTTCCGTGAGGATTTGTATTACCGGCTCAATGGGCTGGAAGTGGCGTTGCCGGCATTGCGTGAGCGTAGTGATAAATCGCAGCTGCTCGATTTTTTACTGGCCGAAGAGGCGGGAGGGGAAACCATCCTGATCGACGGACCGGCGCGGGAAGCCTTGCTGGGTTTTGCCTGGCCAGGCAACGTACGGCAATTGCGCAATGTGCTGCGCACCTTGGCGGCATTGTGTGACGGCGGGCGGATCGGGCTTGCGGATTTGCCGGCGATGATTCGTCAGGCGCGTCCGGTGTTGGCTGTAGAAGAGTCATCGAACCATCCCCTGGAAGATGCCGAGCGATTGGCGTTGTTGAGCGCGCTGGAGCACACGCATTGGCATATGACCCATACCGCTGAGCAGTTGGGGGTGAGCCGCAATACCCTCTACAGGAAGCTGCGCAAGCACGGTATTGCCCGCTCGGCGTAACTGATCGTTCCTACGCTCCGCGTGGGAATGCCTCCCCGGACGCTCCGCGTCCACCCATGGGACGCAGAGCGTTCCTCGCTGCATTCCCACGCAGAGCGTGGGAACGATCATCAAAGACAAGGTGCGATTTTCCCCTCCCTACGCTAACCTGCGGCCATGTTTTACGAGGTCGACTAATGCACATTCATATTCTGGGTATCTGCGGCACTTTCATGGGTTCGATGGCGGTTCTGGCCAAAGAACTGGGCCATCACGTGACCGGCTCCGATGCCAATGTCTATCCGCCGATGAGCACTCAGCTTGAGGCTCAGGGCATTGAGTTGACCCAAGGCTACGATCCTTCACAGCTCGATCCGGCACCGGATCTGGTGGTGATTGGCAACGCCATGTCGCGAGGCAACCCGGCCGTCGAATACGTGCTGAACAAAGGCCTGCCGTACGTCTCCGGTCCACAATGGCTGGCCGATCACGTGCTGCAAGGCCGCTGGGTGCTGGCCGTCGCCGGTACTCATGGCAAAACCACCACCAGCAGCATGCTCGCCTGGGCCCTGGAGCACGCGGGCATGAGCCCGGGCTTCCTGATCGGCGGCGTGCCACAGAATTTTTCGGTGTCGGCGCGCTTGGGCGGCACGCCGTTCTTCGTGATCGAAGCCGATGAATATGACAGCGCCTTCTTCGATAAACGCTCCAAGTTTGTTCACTACCGCCCGCGCACGGCGATCCTGAACAATCTTGAGTTTGATCACGCCGACATCTTCCCCGATCTGCCGGCCATCGAGCGGCAATTTCACCATTTGGTGCGGACCATTCCGAGCGAAGGCCTGGTGATCCATCCGACCACCGAACCGGCGTTGCAACGCGTTATCGAAATGGGCTGCTGGACGCCGGTGCAAACCACCGGTGCAGGCGGTCAGTGGCAGGTCAAACTGCTCAGCGAAGACGGGTCGAAATTTGAAGTGATGTTCGAAGGCGTCGCCCAAGGCGTGGTCGAGTGGGACATGACCGGTCAGCACAATGTGGCCAACGCCTTGGCAACATTGGCCGCCGCGCGGCATGTCGGCGTGGTGCCTGCCATGGGTATCGCCGCGTTGAGCGCGTTCAAAAGCGTGAAGCGGCGCATGGAAAAAGTCGCCGAGGTACGCGGTATCACCATCTACGACGACTTCGCCCACCACCCGACCGCCATCGCCACCACCCTGGATGGCCTGCGCAAACGCATCGGCGATGCGCATTTGATCGCGATCATCGAGCCGCGCTCCAACTCCATGAAGCTCGGCGCGCACCGCGACGGTTTGCCGGAAAGCGTGGCCGATGCCGACCAGGTGATCTGGTACGCCCCGGCCAACCTCGGCTGGGATCTGGCCGGTACTGCCGCGTTGTGCACCGTGCCATCGATAGTCAGCGATTCGCTGGAAGGCATCATCGAGCGCGTTAAGAGTCAGGCTCAGCCCGGTACTCACGTGGTGATCATGAGCAATGGCGGCTTCGGCGGCCTGCACGGCAAACTCGCCGAGGCGCTGCAATGATCAGCGGCCCGGATCGCATCACGCTGGCCATGACCGGCGCTTCCGGCGCCCAATATGGTTTGCGTCTGCTCGATTGCCTGGTGCGCGAAGATCGCGAAGTGCACTTCCTGATTTCCAAGGCGGCGCAGCTGGTGATGGCCACCGAGACTGACGTCACGCTGCCGCCAAAACCGCAAATGATGCAGGCTTTCCTCACCGAATACACCGGCGCGGCGGCCGGGAAAATCAAGGTGTATGGCAAGGAAGACTGGATGTCGCCGGTGGCTTCGGGCTCCGGTGCACCTGCGGCGATGGTGGTGGTGCCGTGTTCCACGGGGACGTTGTCGGCCATCGCGACCGGTGCCTGCAACAACCTGATCGAACGTGCCGCCGACGTCACCTTGAAGGAGCGTCGCCAGTTGATCCTGGTCCCGCGTGAAGCGCCGTACTCGAGCATTCATCTGGAACACATGCTCAAACTGTCGAACATGGGCGTGACGATCCTGCCGGCTTCGCCAGGCTTCTATCATCAGCCGCAAACCATCGATGACTTGATCGACTTTGTCGTGGCGCGGATTCTCAATCTGTTGAATATTCCGCAGGACATGCTGCCACGTTGGGGCGAGCACCATTTGAGCAGCGATGAATAAGCTACTGGTCCTTCTGCTGGTGTTGCAGCTGACGGGCTGCGCCACGGCGCGCACCCTTGATGCCGCCAAGCCCGGAGCGCCGCTGGTGTATGCGGGGACGCGTCTGGATTTGTACGCCATGAACGGCGGGTGCTGTGCCATGGACCGCTTTGGCGCAGAAGCGCCGAAGTACCCCGGCGTCGACCTGCCGGCCAGCGCTTTGCTCGACACGCTGTTGCTGCCGTTGTCGGTGTTGACGGTGATCGGGGTGAGTTTTCAGGCAACGGGCGGGTTGTAGCATTCGGCTGATCGTTCCCACGTCGAGGCGTCGAACCGTCTGCTTTGGCATGTGACGCGGAGCGTCACGGGCTGCATTCCCACGCAGAGCGTGGGAACGATCTTTAGGAATTATTTACCTAGCTTGCGCAACTCATCCGATTCGACAACCCGCACCCCATCCTGCTCTTCCAGCGCAAGCCGCCACATCGCCCGAGCCAGTTGGCAGGCTTCGATGCCGTGGTATTTACCGGGGATCAGGCGCGACAGCGGGCCGGCAATTTTCTCACCCAGACGTGGCGTGATGCGATCACCGAGCAACAGAGAAGGGCGGCAAATGGTCAGTTGCGGCCAATCCTGCGCGCGCAATGCGTATTCCATCTCGCCTTTAACCCGGTTGTAGAAAATCGAGGATCTGCGGTCAGCGCCCAAGGCGCTGATGACGATCAAGTGGCGTGCGCCCATTTCTCGCGCGCGTTTGGCAAACGCCACGACCATGTCCAGGTCCACCGCGCGAAACGCTTCTTCGGAGCCGGCCTGTTTGATCGTGGTGCCGAGGCAGCAGTAGGCGATGTCGACGCGGCCGTTCAGTTGCGGCAGAAACACCGTCGGGTCGCCGACCGGGTTTTCGAGGTGCGGATGTTTGGCCAGTGGTCGGCGTGAAGGGGCCAATACTCTTGAAATCGTGGGTTCATTGAGCAAGCGATCAAGCAAGTGTTCACCGGTCAACCCGGTAGCTCCGGCAAGCAATACATGCTGAGGCGTCAAGTACATAGTGTTTCTCCCTTGATACTGTTCAGCTTAGTTGTTCTTTGAATCCTTGCTGTCGGTAGAGATACTTTGTAGCGCTTTTCGTGCCTGCTGCTTGCGTAAAAGCTGCCAGCGCGAGATCACCGCTTTAGGCGCCCACATCTGCGGCTCAGAGGCCTCGAAGCTGTCCGCCAGTTCGCGCTCGGCGACGGTAGCCTTGGCCAGTTTGAAGGCGTGCTCCAGGTCGTCGGTCTGGTTCAGCGCCTGGGCGAACAGGGCGTCGCCGAAGTAGGTGGAGTTGGCTTCTTCGGAGCAGCCGAAGGACACACGGTCTGCCCGCGAAGCGGTGATGATCAAGGTGCGTTCGTCTTTCAATGCGGGAATGAAACCGCCGGAATAGCAGGCCGAAATCACAATGATCTTGTCGCGGTTCTTCAACGGTGCAAGCACCGCAGCGAGCTCATCGGCTGGCAGATCGGGCAGTTCCATGCGCGGCTGATCGAGCACCAGTTCGTGTTCGCTGGTGCCGTGGCTGGTCAGGTAAATGAAGATCAGGTCTTCCGGGCCGGTACGCTCGGCCAGCGTCAACGCGGCGCGGCGCAGGTTTTCCCGGGTGGCCATCGGCCGGTCGACGAGATGGTCGCGATGATTCACCAGACGGATCTGGCCAAATGCACCGAAGCGGCTGGCGAGCATGTTGCTGACGTAATCGGATTCGCGCAGGAACACGCTTTGTTTGCCGTCACCGCCCAAGGTCAGGGTGTACAACTCGATGGCGGGAGTCGATTCCGGAACGTTACGCAGCGCGTCGTCGAGCAAGCGGCCCTGAGCCAGCAACCCGAGCTCCAGGCTGTCGGGCAGCAGTTTGCCGTCGGCGTCTCGCACACGTTGGCCATTGATCCAGGTGCCGCTTTGCACGGTGCCGTCAGTCAGCACCAGCGTGCCGCGTCCCGAGTAACCGTCATTGTCGAACTGGCCGGTGTAGAAGCTGCCGTCCGGCAGGTTCAGTCGCCCCTGGCCGGTGAAGCGCCAGTCGCTGAACCGGCCGATGTAATGGCTGCCATCGGCACCGATCAACTCGCCCTTGCCGTTCAGCGAACCTTCCTTGAACTGACCCAGCCAGACATCACCGTCGGCATTCTCGTAGCGGCCCTTGCCATGCAGTTGATTGTTCTTGAAACCGCCGACGTAAATGTCGCCCTCAGCGCTGTTGAACGTTCCGTTGCCCTCCAGCTGTCCGTTGACAAAATGTCCGGTGAACTGATTGCCGCTGGCGTCGCCGCGCTGGCCTTCACCGTTCGGCTTGCCTTGGGTGAACTGGCCCTGGTAGGAGCTGCCGTCGTCGAGTTCGAGACGACCGAGCCCTGAATATTGATCGGCCTTGAATTCGCCGCGATAGGTCATGCCGTTTTCTTTGAGCGTGCCTTCGCCATCGCGCCGACCGAGTTTGAACCCGCCGGTGTATTCGCTGCCCGGCGTGGTCAGCGTGCCTTGGCCGTCGAACAGGCCCTGATTGAATTGCCCGCGAAAAACTTCGCCGTTGCTGCCATGCCATTCGCCTTGGCCATGCCATTGACCCTTGTCGAACTCGCCGGCGTACCAGCTCTTGTTCGGGTAGTCGATGCGGCCCTGGCCTTGCAGCAAGCCGTCGACCAGATCCCCACGATAGCGTCCACCGTCCGGCAAGCGGGCATCGGGAGGCATCAGCGATTCGCCATCGCCGCACGCGGTGAGCAACAGGGTCAAGGCAAGAAGTGCAAGTGAGCGCATAGCGGGATCCGGGCAATTAGGCGACGGAGTATGCCGCAGCTATGTGTCGTATATATAGAGACGGTCGCGAAACAGCGTGAGCTGCTTCGCATCCGGGAGAGTTATACGAAACAGAGAGACAGGGATTCAGCGACATAGGCCGGTTTGTCAGAGCCTTCTATCTCAAGGGTGGTGGTGGCCTTGAGTAACCATTGGCCTGGTTTTTTCTCGGTGACGTCGGACAGATCGACTTTGAGGCGCACTTTCGAATTGACCTTGACCGGTTGAATGAAACGCACGCCGTCGAGACCGTAGTTGACGACCATCTTCACGCCTTCGGGAACGACCAGGATGTCTTCCATCAGTTTCGGGATCAATGACAGTGACAGGAATCCATGGGCGATGGTGCTGCCAAAAGGTGTTTGAGCGGCTTTGACCGGGTCGACATGAATAAACTGAAAGTCACCTGTGGCTTCGGCGAACAGGTTGATGCGTTCCTGATCGATGGTGAGCCATTCGGAACGTCCGAGTTCCTTGCCGACATAATCTTTGAGTTCTGCAACCGGAACATGGGGCATTGAGACTCTCCTTGGGTTTCATCGGATTTATAGTTTTTGAAGTAAGGGGGTTTCACTTCTCAGTGAACCACTTTAGATCAACATGGCAAATTGCTCCGGTCAACTGAACATGCTTTTCGCGAATGCCGATCCATAGCGCTGACGTGCTTATAATGCTCGGCCCCTTTTTGGTGGGGAGAGCGCGGGAGATACCGGATGCTGTTACGTGGCCTGACCTGGCTGGTGCTGTTCCAATTGCTGGGCACAGCCATCAACCACTTGTTTTTAGGGGTGTTGCCGGGGCCGATTATTGGCTTGTTGCTATTACTGGTGTACCTGATTTCACGCGGGCAAGTCGGCGATTCGTTGAGCCTGGCGGCCAGTAGCCTGCTGCGTTACCTGCCGTTGCTGCTGGTGCCGCCGGCCGTGGGTGTGATGGTGTATGCCAAGGATATTGCGGCGGATTTCTGGGCCATCGTCGGTGCGCTGGTGTTGTCCCTGTTGCTGTCCATGGCGTTTGCCGGGGTACTGATGCAGCGCATGGTCAAGCGTCACGCCCCGCGTGGAGAAGACCAATGACCCTTGATTGGCACGGCGCGCTCGACGCGGTGATTCACCATCCGTTGTTCGGCATCGGCATTACGTTGGGCGCTTATCAGTTGGTGTTGGCGGCTTTCGAAAAAACCCGCTGGATCTTTTTGCAACCGGTACTGGTCTCCATGATGGTGGTGATCGGTGTTCTCCTGGCGTGCGGCCTGACGTACGCCGAATATCGCAAGAGCACCGAGATCCTCAGTATTTTGCTCGGACCTGCGACCGTTGCGCTGGCCGTGCCGCTGTACCTCAATTTGCGAAGGATTCGGCAGTTGTTCTGGCCGATTTTTACTACGCTGGTGATAGGTGGCGTGGTGGCCACGGGCATGGGTGTGTTGCTGGGCTGGGGGTTCGGTGCCGGGCACATGGTCCTGATGACCATGGCGCCCAAGTCGGTGACGTCACCGATTGCCATGCTGGTGGCCGAGCAGATCGGCGGCGTCGCAGCGCTGGCAGCCGTGTTCGTGTTGATCACCGGTGTGATCGGTGCGATCTTCGGCCCGAGCCTGTTGACCCGGCTCGGCGTGCACAGTCCTGAGGCCCGCGGTATGGCACTGGGCATGACCGCCCATGCGGTCGGCACCTCGGTGGCCTTGCAGGAAAGTGAAGAGTGCGGCGCCTTTGCGGCGCTGGCGATGAGTCTGATGGGTGTGGCCACGGCGGTGTTCCTGCCGTTGGCGGTGTCGATGGTGGTGTAAGGAAATGTCTATGAGCTTGCCGCTTTTCCCACTGAACACGGTGCTGTTTCCTGGCTGCATCCTCGACTTGCAGATCTTCGAAGCGCGCTACCTGGACATGATCGGCCGCTGCATGAAACAGGGCGGTGGCTTCGGCGTGGTGTGCATCCTCGACGGCGAAGAAGTCGGCATCGCTCCGGCAGGGTATGCCTTGGTGGGGTGTGAAGCGCTGATCACCGATTTCAAGCAGCAGGACAACGGCCTGCTGGGGATTCGGGTACAGGGCGGGCGGCGTTTCCATGTCTTGCGCACCGAAGTGCAGCGCGACCAGTTGACCGTCGCCGACGTCGAGTGGCTGGAAGACGAACCTGAGCAGCCGTTGCAGGATGAAGACGCCGACCTGGTGGCATTGCTCAAGGCGCTGGCCGAACACCCGATGGTTGAAGCGTTGAACATGGGCACTGAGGCAACCGGGCAACAATCATTGGCTAATCAGTTGGCCTATCTGCTGCCGTTCGCGGAAGTGGACAAGATTGACCTGCTGCAACTCGATGATCCGCAGCAGCGACTGGATGCGATTCAGGCGCTGCTGGATGAATTGCAGGGTGAGTTGTTTGCCTGATTGCGGCTGATAGATTGCACGTCAATACGCATACCGCAACATCGCATGCGGCAAGTGCCGAAACGCAAAGAACGCAAACAACGCCATCAGCGCCGGCAACACCAGCCACCAGACTTTGGGCGGCATGGCGTTGAGCGGTGTCTGGCGCTGATTCAGCCACAGGCTCGCCGCACAAACACAGGCAGCCAACATGGCGCCGGCCACTACATCCGTCGGCCAGTGCGCGCCCAGATACACCCGCGACAACGCAATCGCCAACGCTGGCAAGCAGCCCAGCAGCAACCAGGTCAGGCGCATCCGCGGTGGTTGTCCGCGACCCGCCAGAACGGCGATTGTCAGGAATAACGCAAATGACCCCGAGGCGTGGCCGCTGGGCATGCTGTAGCTGGTCAGGGGATCGCTGAGTATTTCCGGGCGCACGCGGGCGAAAAAGTATTTGGTTGCAGTATTGCCCAGCGCGGTGCAGAGCAGGGTGCTGCCGGCAAAAATTGCCTGCCGCCATTGTCGCGCGATCAGCAGCAGGCCGGTCAGCAGTGAACTGAGCAGCAGCATGTTGCGAAATTCGCCCATAAGCGTAAAGACCACGGCCACTTCATCGAGCATCGGGCTGCGGTGTTCCTGCACCAATGTCATCACGCCCTGATCAAGCGCGGTCAGGTGCGGATAGCCGATAAACAGTCCCGCCAGAATCAGCAAGCTCATACCGGCAATCAGCATCGTCGCCTTGCGATGGCGGCGCAGGCTGCTGGTGACGCTCAAACCAACCATGACGGCAATAGCGCCGGCGACGACTCCCGCCTCAGGCCAGAAACCTTCCGGCAATGGCAGCCGAATTGCCGCTCCCGTCGCCCAACCAGGCAGCAGATACGCGACACTCCAGCCAGCGGCAGCCAGCAGGCTGACGGCGAAAAATCGCGGGAATGGCATATCGAACATCCCGGCAACCATCGGCAACATCGGGCGCAGCGGCCCGATAAAGCGTCCGACCAGCAGGCTGGCGATGCCATAACGCTGGAAATACGCCTCGGCTCCCGCAATCCATTCCGGGTGATGGCGTAAGCCGGGCAGACGCCGAATGTTCTGATGGAAATGGCGTCCGACGAAGTACGAGACGACGTCACCCAGCACCCCGGCAACGAACCCCAGCAGCAGCGTTTCACTCAACGACAGCGCGCCGCTGCCGGCCAGGACCGCCACCGCAAACAGCAACACCGTACCGGGCACGATCAACCCGGCAATCGCCAGGCATTCCACAAAGGCCACTATGAACACCGCCGCAGCCAGCCATTGCGGGTTGACCGTCAACCAATCGGTGACGCTATCGAGCCATGGGCCCATAAAAACAACTCCATCGAATGTTCAATTGGTCCCATGGGGGACGAACGCAATCTTCAATACACAATAGATCCCTTGTGGGAGCGAGCCTGCTCGCGAAAGCAGGCTGCCAGCCGACATGGATGTCGCCTGATACTCCGCTATCGCGAGCAGGCTCGCTCCTACAGGGGGGATATCAATCTTCAAGGCAGCAAAAAATAATCGCGACCTTCGACCTGCCCCCGTCGCAGCGGGTTGCGCGTGCAATACGGTGCATAAGCGGCATCGACAAAGCGGTACATCAAATGTTCATCGCGCCCATGGGGGATGCCCAGGCGCGTGGTCTGGATGATATGGGCGGGCGCCGGGCCGATGTCTTCCACCAGTAGCACTTCGTGATCGAAACGCTTGGCGTCCCAGACCGGCACTTTCAACCCCAAGGCCTTGCACAACAGGGTTTGCCCGGCACACAGCTTTTGCGAGGGGCGAGGGCGGCCTTGGGCGTCGGGGTTGTTCAACAGCATCTGCGCCAGACTCGCCGGCCCGCTCAGCTCATCGACCCACGGATAGGCGGATTTGATCAATACCGCATTGCCGGGGCCTTTTGCACTGAAATTCAGCGAATCGCCGCCACGGGCGTAATACATATAGATGTGGCCGCCATCCAGAAACAAAGCCTTACGTTTTTCTGTGTAGCCGAGGGAGGCGTGGCTGCCTTTTTCTTCAAAATAATAGGCTTCGGTTTCGATAATCCGGGCACTGAGCCACAGGTCACCGACACGGTGACGAATCACTTTGCCGAGTAAGTCCCGGGCCAGAGCTTGCGCGTCACGGTCGAAAAACGCATCCGCAAGCCCGGTGGGGCGGCTCGCAGCGCAGGTTCGAACAGTCAGGTTAGACATGATCAACGGCATTTATCAGGGCTGATTGAGCGCTGATGATAACAATTTGAAGCTTAAGCACGGCTGAACCCCAGCAAATTGACATCGATTTCGACCATCCGCCCGTCACCGCTGTTAGTCGGGGGGCGCGACAGCTATAATCTGCCGCTTTACTCTTTACCAAGACCTTAGCAAAGACTAAACCAGACCATGACTGAGTCCGTTCTTGACTACATGACCCGCCTGGGTCGCGCTGCCCGCGAAGCCTCTCGCGTCATTGGCTGTGCCAGCACCGCGCAGAAAAACCGCGCCTTGCAGGCTGCGGCCAATGCGCTGGACGCTGCACGCACCGAGTTGACGGCGGCCAATGAACTGGATTTGGCGGCGGGTCGTGCCAATGGTCTTGAACCTGCGTTACTGGAACGTCTGGCGCTGACCCCGGAACGCATCGACGGCATGATCGTCGGCCTGCGCCAGGTAGCAGCATTGCCCGACCCGGTCGGCGCGATTCGCGACATGAGCTTCCGGCCGTCGGGCATTCAAGTCGGTAAAATGCGCGTGCCGCTGGGCGTGATCGGGATCATCTACGAATCCCGTCCCAACGTGACCATCGATGCCGCCAGCCTGTGCCTCAAGTCTGGCAATGCCACCATCCTGCGGGGCGGTTCCGAAGCGATTCATTCCAATCGCGCCATCGCCGCCTGCATCCAGCGTGGTCTGGCCGAAGCCGAACTGCCGGCCGCCGTGGTGCAAGTAGTCGAAACTACCGACCGTGCCGCCGTGGGCGCGCTGATCACCATGCCGGAATACGTCGACGTCATCGTGCCCCGTGGTGGCCGTGGCCTGATCGAACGTGTCAGCCGCGACGCCCGCGTGCCGGTGATCAAGCACCTGGACGGCATCTGCCACGTTTACGTGAGTGAACATGCCGATCTGGCGAAAGCCCAGCGCATCGCGTTCAATGCCAAGACTTACCGTTATGGCATCTGCGGTGCCATGGAAACGCTGCTGGTTGATCAAACCGTCGCCAAAGACTTCCTGCCCTCGATGGCTGCACAGTTCCGCGAAAAAGGCGTTGAGCTGCGTGGTTGCGAGCGCACGCGTGCGATCATCGATGCCGTGGCGGCCACCGAAGAAGACTGGACCACCGAATACCTGGCGCCGATTCTGTCGATTCGTGTGGTCGACGGGCTGGAACAGGCCATCGAGCATATTAATAGGCACGGCTCCCATCACACCGACTCGATCGTCAGCGAAAACCTCGCCGACACACGGCGTTTTGTCGCGCAAGTCGATTCGTCGTCGGTGATGATCAACACCCCGACGTGCTTCGCCGATGGCTTCGAATACGGATTGGGTGCCGAGATTGGCATTTCTACTGATAAGCTGCACGCCCGCGGCCCGGTGGGTCTCGAAGGTTTGACCTGCGAGAAGTACATCGTGGTCGGTGATGGCCAGTTGCGCGGCCAGGCGTCGGTCTGACTTGGGCGACCTCGACCCGACAGCCCCAGCCACTTCAAGCGAGCCTCAACCTCGCCGGATTGGCATGCTGGGCGGTACGTTCGACCCGGTGCACATTGGCCATCTGCGCAGTGCGCTGGAAGTTGCCGAATCGCTGGCGCTCGATGAGTTACGTCTGACACCCAGTGCCAGGCCTCCGCATCGCGGTACGCCGCAAGTGTCGGCCAAAGACCGTCTGGCGATGGTCGAGTGCGCGGTGGCCGGTGTGGCACCGTTGGTGGTGGACGCCCGCGAATTGCAGCGGGACAAACCGTCCTACACTATTGATACCCTGGAACTGATGCGGGCTGAACTGGCCGCCCAGACCCAGGTTTTTCTACTTTTGGGCTGGGACGCATTTTGCGGCCTGCCCACTTGGCACCGCTGGGAAGAGTTGCTCCAGCATTGCCACATCCTGGTGCTGCAACGCCCGGATGCCGATAGCGAACCGCCGGATGCCTTGCGCAATCTGCTGGCAGCGCGCTCGGTAAGCGACCCGCTGGCCCTCAAAGGGCCGAGCGGACAGATTGCATTCGTCTGGCAGACACCGCTCGCGGTATCCGCCACCCAGATCCGTCAACTGCTGGCCAGCGGTAAGTCGGTACGTTTCCTGGTGCCCGACGCGGTCCTGGCCTACATCGATGCGCACGGACTTTACCGTGCGTCGAACTGAAAGAGGCGCGCTTCAAGGCACGTGATCACGTGTATCGAAGCCCCCGAACATATGAGCAAAACGAGTTTTATATGACTGACAAAGAACTACCAAAAGTAAAGCGCAAAGGCACATTCAAAAGCGCTCCGCTGCCAGTAGCAGCACCTACCGGCCCAGAGCTGGCCGGTGAAGAGCTGGTGAAGGTTGCCGTGGCGGCCCTGGAAGACGTCAAGGCCCAGGACATTCAGGTGATCGACGTTCGTGAAAAGCAGAGCATCACTGACTTCATGATCATCGCCACCGGTACGTCCAACCGCCAGATCGGCGCGATGCTGGACAAGGTTCGCGAAGCCGTAAAAGCCCAGGGCGTCAAGCCGCTGGGTGAAGAAGGCAAGGGCGACAGCGACTGGGTGCTGCTGGATATGGACGACGTCATCGTGCACATGATGACCGCCTCGGCTCGCCAGTTCTACGACCTGGAGCGTCTGTGGTCCGGCGCGGAACAGAGCCGTGCCCTGAACGCGGCTCACCACAGCCCGGAAAATACCCACGAGCATTTCATCAAGCTCAACAAAGACCAGCAATAAGGGCCCGCTGTGCGACTGCGACTGATCGCCGTCGGTTCACGGATGCCCAAGTGGGTGGAAGAAGGCTGGCATGAATATGCCAAGCGTCTTCCGTCCGAGCTGGCGCTGGAACTGGTGGAAATACCGCTCAATACCCGTGGCAAGAACGCCGACGTGGCGCGCTTCATCCGTCAGGAAGGCGAAGCCATGCTGGCCAAGGTCGGGCCGAACGAGCGTGTTGTCACCCTCGAAGTCCACGGCAAGCCCTGGAGCACTGAGCAGCTGGCGGTCGAACTCGATCGCTGGCGCCTGGACTCGCGCACGGTGAATTTCATGGTCGGCGGCCCCGAAGGGCTGGCGCCGGAAGTCTGTGCCCGAGCCGATCAGCGTTGGTCATTGTCGCCGTTGACGTTGCCGCACCCGCTGGTGCGAATCCTGATCGGCGAACAGCTGTATCGTGCCTGGACAGTCTTGTCCGGCCACCCTTACCACAAGTAGTTTTGCCCTCATGTCTCAGCCGATCCGTATCAAGGACCACGAAAAAGACGCCCGTCTGGTGCGTGGTCGCGTCGTGTTCGGTGCAATTGCAGTAGTCGCGCTTTTTTGTGTGCTGATTGCGCGGCTGTATTTCCTTCAGGTGATCCAGTACGAGTACCACTCGACCCTGTCGGAAAACAATCGCGTTCATGTGCAGCCGATTCCGCCCACCCGTGGGCTGATTTTCGATCGTAATGGCGTGGTGGTGGCCGATAACCGGCCCAGCTTCAGCCTGAGCATGACTCGCGAGCGCTCCGGCGACTGGCAGCAAGTGCTCGACGTGATCGTCGAAGTGCTGGAGATGACACCCGAGGACCGGGTGATCTTCGAGAAACGCATGCGTCAGGGGCGTCGGCCATTCGAGCCGGTGCCCATCCTGTTCGAGCTGACCGAAGAGCAGATCGCCCGGATCGCGGTGAACCAGTTCCGCCTGCCGGGCGTGGAAGTGGTCGCGCAGCTGGTGCGTCACTATCCGCAAGGCGCGCATTTTGCGCACTCGGTGGGTTACATGGGGCGGATCAACGAGAAAGAGCTCAAGTCACTGGATCCTGTGAGTTACAGCGGCACCCATCAAATTGGCAAAACCGGCATCGAACGTTTCTACGAGCCGGAATTGCACGGTCAGGTCGGTTACGAAGAAGTCGAAACCAACGCACGGGGCCGCGTATTGCGTGTGCTCAAGCGTACCGAACCGATTTCCGGCAAGGACATCGTCCTGAGCCTGGACATCAAATTGCAGGAAGCGGCCGAAGCGGCTCTGGGCGGTCGTCGTGGTGCCGTCGTGGCGCTGGACCCGAAAACCGGTGAAGTGCTGGCAATGGTCAGTCAGCCGAGTTTCGACCCGAACCTGTTCGTCACGGGTATCAGTTCCAAGGCCTATTCCGAACTGCGCGACTCCATCGACCGGCCGCTGTTCAATCGCGTGCTGCGCGGTCTGTACCCGCCGGGTTCTACCATCAAGCCAGCGGTGGCGATTGCCGGTCTGGATTCGGGTGTGGTCACCGCGTCGACCCGCGTGTACGACCCCGGTTATTACCAACTGCCCAATTACGATCACAAATACCGAAACTGGAACCGTACCGGCGACGGCTACGTGGATCTGGACACGGCGATCATGCGTTCCAACGATACCTACTTCTATGACCTGGCCCACAAGCTGGGAATCGACCGGTTGTCAGCCTATATGGGCAAGTTCGGCATCGGCCAGAAGGTCTCGCTGGACATGTTCGAAGAATCGCCGGGCCTGATGCCGTCCCGCGAGTGGAAGCGTGCGACCCGCCGCCAGGCCTGGTACCCGGGCGAAACCCTGATTCTGGGGATCGGTCAGGGCTATATGCAGTCCACGCCACTGCAACTGGCCCAAGCCACCGCGCTGGTGGCCAACAAGGGTGTGTGGAACCGTCCGCACCTGGCCAAGACGGTCGAAGGCGAGAAGCCCAAGGATGAAAATCCGATGCCCAATATTGTCCTGCGCGATCCGTCGGACTGGACCAAGGTCAACCACGGCATGCAGCAGGTGATGCACGGCGCTCGCGGTACGGCGCGCAAGGCTTCGATTGGCGCGCAATACCGGATCGCCGGCAAAAGTGGTACGGCTCAGGTGGTCGCGATCAAGCAGGGCGAGAAGTACGACCGTTCCAAGGTTCAGGAACGTCACCGCGACCACGCCTTGTTTGTCGGTTTTGCGCCTGCGGACAACCCGCAAATCGTGGTGTCGGTAATGGTCGAGAACGGCGAGTCCGGTTCCGGGGTCGCGGCGCCAGTGGTGCGCCAAATCATGGATGCCTGGCTCCTGGATCAGGACGGCCATCTCAAGGCCGAGTACGCCAGCCCTATCAGCGCGGAGGTTACGGCCCATGATGAATAATTTTGACCGCATGCTCTCCAGCGAGGATGTGATGCGTCGCCGCGCGACGTTGTTGCAACGCCTGCACATCGATGGCCCGCTGCTCATTCTGCTGCTGACCCTCGCCGCCGGCAGCCTGTTCGTGCTGTATTCGGCCAGCGGCAAGAGCTGGGACCTGCTGGCCAAGCAGGCCACTTCGTTTGGCATCGGTCTGGTGTCGATGATCGTCATCGCGCAGTTCGAACCGCGTTTCATGGCGCGGTGGGTGCCGGTCGGTTATGTGCTGGGTGTGCTGTTGCTGGTGGTGGTGGACGTCATGGGCCACAACGCCATGGGCGCCACGCGCTGGATCAACATCCCCGGAGTGATCCGCTTCCAGCCCTCGGAGTTTATGAAGATCCTGATGCCGGCAACCATCGCCTGGTATTTGTCCAAGCGCACCTTGCCGCCGCAACTCAAGCACGTGGCGGTCAGTCTGTTCTTGATTGGCTTGCCCTTTATCTTGATCGTGCGTCAGCCGGACCTGGGGACGTCGCTACTGATCCTGGCCGGTGGCGCGTTTGTACTGTTTATGGGTGGCTTGAAATGGCGCTGGATCATCAGCGTGCTGGCGGCTGCCGTGCCAGTGGCCGTGGGCATGTGGTATTTCATCATGCACGACTATCAGAAGCAGCGAATCCTGACGTTCCTCGACCCGGAGAGTGATCCGTTGGGGACTGGCTGGAACATTATTCAGTCGAAAGCCGCCATCGGTTCCGGTGGTGTGTTCGGCAAGGGCTGGCTGCTGGGCACCCAGTCGCACCTGGACTTCCTGCCGGAAAGCCACACCGACTTCATTATTGCGGTAATGGGTGAAGAGTTCGGCCTGGTCGGCATTTGCGCGTTGCTGTTGATTTACCTGCTATTGATTGGCCGCGGGCTGGTGATTACCGCTCAGGCCCAGACATTGTTCGGCAAATTGCTCGCAGGCAGTTTGACAATGACGTTTTTTGTTTATGTTTTCGTCAACATCGGTATGGTCAGTGGCCTGTTGCCGGTGGTGGGGGTGCCGTTGCCGTTCATTAGCTACGGAGGAACTTCGCTGGTAACGCTGCTGTCAGCGTTTGGGGTTTTGATGTCGATCCATACCCATCGTAAGTGGATCGCACAAGTTTGAATAAGGTGAAGATTTCAATGCAAGCAATGCGTGGCTGGGTGACTCGATACGCGCCATGGGTCGGCCTGGTAAGCATCCTTGGCACAACGCAGCACGCGTTGGCCGGCGACTACGAAGGCTCACCCCAGGTGGCCGAATTCGTCGGTGAAATGACCCGCGATTACGGTTTCGCCGGTGAACAGCTGATGGGCGTGTTCCGCGAAGCCGAGCGAAAGCAGTCGATTCTTGACGCGATCTCGAAACCCGCCGAACGGGTCAAGCAATGGAGCGAATACCGCCCGATGTTCATCACCGACGCGCGTATCGCCCGGGGAGTGGACTTCTGGCGTCAGCACGAAGCAGTGCTGGCACGTGCGGAGCAGGAATACGGTGTGCCGGCGCAGGTGATCGTCTCGATCATCGGCGTTGAAACCTTTTTCGGGCGCAATACCGGCAATTTTCGCGTGATCGACGCGTTGTCGACCCTGGGCTTCGACTATCCTCCCCGCGCTGAATTCTTCCGCAAGGAATTGCGGGAGTTCTTGCTGCTGGCCCGGGAAGAGCAGGTCGACCCGCTGACCCTCAAAGGCTCCTACGCAGGTGCCATGGGGTTGCCGCAGTTCATGCCGAGCAGTTTTCGCGCGTATGCGGTGGACTTCGACGGTGACGGTCACATTAATATCTGGACCAATCCCGACGATGCCATTGGTAGCGTCGCCAGTTACTTCAAGCGTCACGGTTGGGTCGCCGGCGAACCGGTGGTCAGCCGCGCCGATGTTCGAGGCGAGCAGGTGGATGCCGGTTTGACCACGGGCATCGAGCCGACTAAAACCGCGGGGGAGTTGCGGGCTCTAGGGTGGTCAAGTCATGATGCGCTGCGCGATGATATGCCGGTCACGGCTTTCCGCCTGGAAGGTGACAAGGGCCCCGAGTACTGGATGGGCCTGAAGAATTTTTATGCGATCACGCGTTATAACCGCAGCGTGATGTACGCCATGGCCGTACATCAACTGTCTGAACAGCTGGTCCAAGCACGGGGCGTCAAGTAATGCGGGCATTGCCTTTGAATAAACCCCTGCAGCTCATGGCTTTCGCCGCGTTGGCGGTGCTGCTCGCCAGTTGCTCGACCAGTCGCGCGCCGGCGCAGAAAACCTCGTCCACTGCCGTGCGCCCGACGCCGGGGCTGGACATCAACCGCGCCCACAAAGATGGCGCGCCGTGGTGGGATGTCGACGTGTCACGCATCCCGGATGCCACGCCGACCCTGCACTCTGGTCCTTATAAGGCCAACCCGTACACGGTGCTGGGCAAAACCTATTTCCCGCTGCAAGAATCCAAGACGTATGTCGCCTCGGGCACGGCGTCCTGGTATGGCACCAAGTTCCATGGCCAGAACACCGCCAACGGCGAGGTATACGACCTCTACGGCATGAGTGCGGCACACAAGACATTGCCACTGCCAAGTTATGTCCGGGTGACCAACCTGGACAACAACAAGAGCGTTATCCTGCGGGTCAACGACCGAGGGCCGTTTTATTCGGACCGCATCATCGACTTGTCCTATGCTGCCGCCAAAAAACTCGGTTACGCCGAAACCGGCACGGCGCGGGTCAAGGTCGAAGGCATCGACCCGCAACAGTGGTGGGCGCAAAAAGGCCGTCCGGCACCTTTGATGCTCAATGAACCGAAAGTCGCGCAAAATAGCGCCCCGGTGATTACGGCTTCGACCGGAACTGTCGAGCAATGGACCCCCCCGGCGCAGCAACACGCCGCGGCCGTTGTACCGGTTCAGATCGATGCAAAAAAAAACGCTTCTGTACCAGCCTCTGGCCAGTATCTGCAGGTGGGCGCGTTCGCCAACCCGGACGCTGCAGAACTCCTGAGATCGAAGCTCAGCGGGATGGTGAGCGCCCCGGTGTTCATCAGCTCGATCGTGCGCAATCAACAGACACTGCATCGGGTGCGCCTGGGGCCGATCGGCTCTCCGGGTGAAATCCAGCAAGTGCAGAACAGTGTGCGCATGGCCAATCTCGGTTCGCCGAGCCTGGTCACCGCCGAGTAATACGTAGTACCTGATTGACGGTTCACTTGCGATTCAGGGGGTGAACCTGGTTGTTGGCTCGTTAAAGAACAAAAGCCCGGCAAGGGTTTTGAGTGAACAACCGAACACGCGACAGCTCGTAGGGTTTGTTCGAAAACTCGCCGAGCGGCGATCAGGCAAGGCAAAAACAGGTGAGGAAGCGGAGTGTAGGGGACCTACATGAGCATTCCGAGGCTGTTTTTAACGCCGCATGATCGTCGCGCAGGCAGTTTTGGACAAAGCCTGGAAGCTGTCTGATTAGTTTTGCCCCTGGGCAGTTTCCATTAGCGATTTCGAGAGACGGATGAACATCACCACCTTTGCCAAACGCCTGTTCCTGTTAGTCCCGCTGCTCCTTTCGCCAGCCGCGTTCGCGGTCGAGGTGATGCCAGCTCCACCACAACTGGCTGCCAAAGCCTATGTGCTCATGGATGCCAGCAGCGGCAACGTGCTGGTTGAAAACAATGGTGACCAGCGTCTGCCGCCGGCCAGCCTGACAAAGCTGATGACCGCCTACCTCGCGACCCTGGAAATCCGTCGTGGCCAGATCGGCGAAAACGACCCGGTGACCGTCAGCGAAAACGCCTGGCGTACCGGCGGTTCGCGGATGTTCATCAAGGTGGGCACGCAGGTGACTGTCAGCGACCTGCTGCACGGCATCATCATTCAGTCGGGTAACGACGCCAGTGTTGCGCTCGCCGAGCACATCGCCGGCAGCGAAGACGCCTTCGCTGACATGATGAACAAAACCGTGGCCGACCTTGGCATGACCAACAGCCACTTCATGAACCCGACCGGTCTGCCGAACCCGGAGCACTACTCGTCGGCTCATGACATGGCGGTGCTGGCTCGCGCGATCATCCACGAAGACCCGGCCCACTACGCGATCTACTCGCAGAAAGAGTTCTTCTGGAACGGCATCAAGCAACCTAACCGCAACCTGTTGCTGTGGCGCGACAAGACCGTCGACGGTCTGAAAACCGGCCACACCGACGAAGCCGGCTACTGCATGGTGTCTTCGGCTGTACGTGATGGCATGCGCCTGATCGCCGTGGTGTTCGGCACCAGCAGCGAAGTGGCTCGCGCCGCCGAAACCCAGAAGCTGCTGACTTACGGTTTCCGCTTCTTCGAAACCCAGACCTTCTATCAGAAGGGCGCCGAGCTGGCTCAGGCCCCTGTCTGGAAAGGCGCGACCAATCAAGTCAAGGCCGGCCTGGCTCAAGACCTGACCATGACCCTGCCTAAAGGCCAGCTGAAAAAGCTCGCTGCGAGCATGACCATGAACCCGCAACTGATTGCGCCAATCGCCAAGGGCGACGTGATCGGTAAAGTCGAAGTGAAACTGGAAGACAAGGTAGTGCACAGCGCCGACCTGATCGCCCTGGACGCTGTCGAGGAGGGTGGTATCTTCCGCCGCATGTGGGATAGCATCCGTCTATTCTTCTACGGCATCTTCAACTGAATTCAGTGTGCACCTGCATGACTTCGCGCTGATCCTGCGCGGCGTCATGCCCGTCGCCACGGCTTACGCTTACGAGGCCGTTACGCCATGACCGATACCGAAGTAAAGGCGCCAAAAATCGAATTCCCGGTGACTGATTATCCCGTCAAGGTGATCAGCGATACCGGTGTGGGCAACAAAGACAAGATCATCGACATCGTCAAGAAACACGCGTCGATCAACGATGAGCGTGTCGACGAGCGTCAAAGCACCAACGGCAAATACACCACCATCCAGTTGCACATCGTCGCCACTGGCCAGGAACAGCTGTACGACATCAACAGCGAACTTCGGGCTACCGGCTTCGTGCACATGGTGTTGTGATGTCTGGCACGCTGGGCTTTCGTGAGCTCGGCCAGATGGCTTACGAGCCGGTCTGGCATGCCATGCAACGCTTCACCAACGAACGCGGCACCGATGCCGCCGACGAGATCTGGCTGGTCGAGCACCCGCCGGTGTTCACCCAAGGTCAAGCCGGCAAGGCCGAGCACCTGTTGCTGCCGGGGGATATTCCGGTGGTACAGGTCGACCGTGGTGGTCAGGTGACCTATCACGGGCCTGGCCAATTGGTAGCCTATTTGCTGCTGGACGTACGCAAACTTGGGTTTGGTGTGCGTGACCTGGTCACTCGCATGGAACTGTGCCTGATTGAACTGCTGGCGAGTTACGGCGTTGTTGCCGCCGCCAAGCCAGATGCGCCGGGTGTGTACGTCAACGGGGCGAAAATCGCGTCCCTGGGTCTGCGGATCCGCCACGGTTGTTCCTTTCATGGCCTGGCCCTGAACGTGGACATGAACCTGGAACCGTTTCGACGGATTAATCCCTGTGGGTACGCCGGGCTGGCGATGACCCAGCTAAGCGATCACGCAGGATCGATTGAATTTGCCGAGGTAAGTGCCCGGCTGCGCGCGCAGCTCGTCAAACACCTCGACTATGCTGAGCAGACGACCCTAACGGGCGGAATCGACTGATATGACTACTGATGCAGTGCAAACCATGATCCCGACGCTTGATGTTACCGAGCGTCCGGCCCCGCGTGCCAAGGTTGAAGCCGGCGTCAAGCTGCGCGGCGCCGAGAAGGTTGCACGTATCCCGGTGAAGATCATTCCGACTACCGAACTGCCGAAGAAACCCGACTGGATTCGCGTGCGCATCCCGGTTTCCCCGGAAGTCGACCGCATCAAGGCCCTGCTGCGCAAACACAAGCTGCACAGCGTGTGCGAAGAAGCCTCCTGCCCGAACCTGGGCGAGTGCTTCTCCGGCGGCACCGCGACGTTCATGATCATGGGCGACATCTGCACCCGTCGCTGCCCGTTCTGCGACGTTGGCCACGGCCGTCCGAAACCACTGGACGTCAACGAGCCGGAAAGTCTGGCCATCGCCATTGCCGACCTGAAGCTCAAATATGTAGTGATCACCTCGGTAGACCGCGACGACCTGCGTGATGGCGGTGCCCAGCACTTTGCCGACTGCATCCGCGAGATCCGCAAGCTGTCGCCGAACGTTCAACTCGAAACCCTGGTTCCGGACTACCGTGGCCGGATGGACGTGGCGCTGGAAATCACCGCCGCCGAGCCACCGGATGTGTTCAACCACAACCTGGAAACTGTGCCGCGTCTGTACAAGGCTGCGCGTCCGGGTTCGGATTACCAGTGGTCGCTGACCCTGCTGCAACGCTTCAAGCAAATGATGCCGCACATTCCGACCAAGTCCGGCCTGATGCTGGGTCTGGGCGAGACTGACGAAGAAGTGATCGAAGTCATGAAGCGCATGCGCGAACACGACATCGACATGCTGACCCTGGGCCAGTACCTGCAACCGTCCCGCAGCCACTTGCCGGTGCAGCGTTTTGTGCACCCGGACACCTTCGCCTGGTTCGCCGAGGAAGGTTACAAAATGGGCTTCAAGAACGTCGCGTCGGGCCCGCTGGTACGCTCCTCGTACCACGCCGACGAACAAGCGAAGCTGGTTAAAGCCGAGCTGATGTCGTCCTGATCGATTGTGAAACATAAAACGCCCGCAAGGTCTCTAGGCCTTGCGGGCGTTTTTTTGCCTTGCCTACGGCAACTGGCGTTTTTCTGACAACCTGCGGGCACGGACCCTCTTCTGTTTGTCCCCGTTCCTGACTACTGTGTGCAGAAGTTTTCGCGCAGGGAGATTCATGGATGACCGTTCGACCGACCCATACGTTGTATCCGCACAAGCCTGTTCCGGCCTTGCCTTCGCAAGGCGTGATCGGCGTGATTGCGCCTGCCGGTCCCGCCGGGCTGGACACCGACAAGGCCGTCGCCTGGATGCGCGCTCGTGGCTATGCGTTGCGGGTTTTTCCCGGGGTGTATGAAAAGGATGGCTATCTGGCGGGCAGTGACGAGGTGCGGCTCAATGATCTGCACGCAGCGTTCGCTGATACAGAGGTCGATGCGATTATCTGCCTGCGCGGCGGTTACGGCACACCCCGTTTGCTCGATCGCATTGATTTCGAGCTGCTGCAAAACAACGCCAAACCGTTCATCGGCTATAGCGACATCACAGCGCTGCACTTGGCGATCAGCCGTTATGCCGGTTTTGTGACCTTTCATGGCCCGCTGCTCAATGCCGATTTGCTGGGCGACAAGCAGAAGCCTACCGAGTCATCGTTTTTCAACATGCTCAGGGGGCAGGTGAAGGCTGGCAGCGTACTTGCGCACCCGGCGGCCTGGCCCTTGACCACGATCGAGCCTGGCATCGCTCACGGACGCTTACTGGGCGGCAACTTGTCGATGATTGCCGCAACGATGGGCACGCCTTACGAGCTGGAGGCCGAGGGTGTGATCCTGTTGATTGAAGACATCAACGAGCCGCTGTATCGGATTGACCGGCTACTGACCCATCTGCGGCTGGCTGGCACGCTGGGCAAGCTTCGTGGGGTTTTGGTGGGGGATGTGGCGGGAGTTGATGTGGCAGGGCTGGAGCAATTGCTGAAACAGACCTTCGAGCCTTTGCGGATTCCGGTGCTGGCCGGTTGGCGCAGCGGGCATTGTGATCCGAACCTGACGCTGCCGATGGGCGCGTTGGTCAAGCTGGATGCGGGGAAGAAGGAGTTGGTGTTGGAGCAGGATGTGGTGGTCAGGCGCTAGAGTTCCGACGCCTGATAGTCAGTCATCGCGGGCAAGCCCGCTCCCACAAAGTTTGAGGTGTACACAAATGTTGTGATCGCCTTTGAACCCTGTGGGAGCGGGCTTGCCCGCGATGCTTTTTAGCGGCTACGCAATCCTTCCAGCAACTTGCGCGTCGGATACCCGTCCGCAGGCCAGCCAAACGACTGCTGTGCACTGCGAATCGCCTTGCGCGTGTTGGCACCAATAATCCCGTCCGGGACGCCCGCGTCGTAATTCTGGGCGCTCAGCAGACTTTGCAATTCCATGCGCTCGGTGCGACTCAGTGGCAACTCATCTTTGGGCCAGCTGCCGCTGATCAGACCTGCACCGTCGAAGCGTTGTGACAACAAACCCACGGCCAACGCATAGGACGACGAGTTGTTGTACTTGAGAATCGCGCGGAAGTTGTCGAGGACCAGGAACGCAGGGCCACGATAACCGGCTGGCAGCAACAGGGCCGCGGAGAGGTGTTCCGAGCCAGGCGGAATCCGAGCCCCAGCGGGCAGTGAAACGCCCAGTTGCTGCCACTCGGCGACGCTTTTACGAATCGTGCCATCGGCCAGAACGTAGTTGAAACTGCTTGGCAGTCGTACTTCAAAGCCCCACGGCTGGCCTTTCTGCCAGCCGGAGCTTTGCAAATAGTGCGCAGTCGATGCCAATGCGTCGGCGGGGCTGTTCCAGATGTCGCGGCGACCATCACCGTCGAAGTCCACGGCGTGGGTGTTGTATGTGGTCGGGATGAACTGGGTCTGGCCCATGGCGCCGGCCCAGGAACCGAGCATTTTCTCGGGTGATATGTCGCCCTGTTGCAGGATTTGCAGGGCCGCGATCAGTTGGTCGTGCGCAAAGCCCGGGCGCCGGCCTTCGTACGCCAGGGTCGCCAGGGAGTTGATGACCGATTTGCTGCCCTGGAATTGGCCGAAGTTACTCTCCATGCCCCAGACCGACACAAGTACCTGGCGGTCGACGCCATAACGCTGTTCGATGCGTTGCAGGATGTCAGTGTATTCGTCGATCTGCGACTGGCCTTTACGTACTCGCAACGGCGAAAGGGCGCCATCGAGGTATTCCCACACCGGACGGGCAAATTCCGGCTGGCTGCGATCGGCACGGATCACGCTGGGGTCGAAGCTGACATTGGCAAAGGCGCGGTCGAACAGATCAGCGCGGATACCGGCGGCCAGTGCGTCTTTGCGGAAACCCGCTTGCCATTCGGCGAACGACTGGGTGGGCTGGACGTCGAGGTTTTCACCCGTCGGCACCACGGGCGGAATAACCGCAGGGGCTGTCGCGACAGGAAGGGTTTTGAGCGGCTGGGCGTCGGCGGCGGTCGGTTTTTCCGCGCAAGCGACAAGCAAAATGAGGCTGGAGGCAGCGATCAATTGGCGAACGGGCCAACGACGGGAAAGACAAAGGGGCATGCACAGGTCCAGGGCAATCAATTCAGATGCAGACCTTAACATGTAGAAGGGGTGTTCTGCTTTAAGCAGCCAGAAAGTAAGAAGCCTCCCAGCTATTAGACTGGAAGGCTTCGCGGCGGTAGCTGCCTTTGCCCTTGCCGGCTCGTTCCTGACGGCTGCGGAACAGTGGCTGGGCGATGATGGATTTGGCCTTGTTGGGGCCATGCGTTGATGGCTTTTTGCTCATGATGATTGCTCGCAAGTGAGTGGGTTTTGCGGGGCAAATCATCGGCCGAAGTTGAGGATCTGTCTAGTCCCCACATTGTGTAGGACCTTTCTCTGATCACAGTCCTGTAGCAGCTGGCGAAGCCTGCGTCCGACTGCGAAGCAGTCGTAAAACCTGAACCCACAATCATCCTGATGTAACTCATTTCCTGACTTGACGACTGCTTCGCAGTCGGACGCAGGCTTCGCCAGCTGCTACAGGGGGGTGTTTACTCGGAAGGCAAAGTCAGACGCTGACCAGCCATCAACAGCGACAATCGACTGAGGCTCATCCACGGCGAACCGGCTGCCTGCCCTTTGATCTGCGCGTCGATCCGTTGTGCCTCCAGCAGCAACTGTGCCCAGCGTTGCGCCGAGTAGCGTTGCAGCGCCTTGCTCATCAGCGGTTTGCGTTTGTCCCAGACGGGCGGTCGGGCGGAACTGAACGCTTTATCCAGCGGTACGCCCTGACTGTATTGCAGTGACAGGTTAACCAGCAGACGCAGTTCACGGGCCAGCGCCCAGAGAATCACCGGTGGTTCGACACCTTCACCGCGCAGCCCTTCCAGCATGCGCAGCGCGTGGGCCGCTTCGCCATTGAGGATGGCGTCGGTCAGGCCGAACACGTCGAAACGTGCACTGTCGGCCACGGCGGCCTGTACGGTTTCGACGGTGATCTGCCCACCTTCGGCCATCAATTTGAGCTTTTCGATTTCTTGTGCGGCGGCGAGCAAATTGCCTTCGACGCGGGCTGCAATCAGTTCAACCGCGTCCTGGCTGGCGGACAATCCGGCTTGAGACAGTCGCTGGCGAATCCAGCTGGGCAGCTGGTTTGCATCCACTGGCCAGATCTGCACGAACTGAGTCTGCTGACCTTCGACCAGCGCCTTGCCCCACTTGGTTTTCTGCGCACTGCCGTCGAGCTTGGGCAGGCTGATCAGCAATATCGTGTCTTCGGCCGGGCGCGAGCAGTATTCGATAAACGCGGCGGCGCCTTTGTCGCCGGGTTTGCCAGACGGCAGGCGCAGTTCCAGCAGACGTTTTTCGGCAAACAACGACATGCTTGCCCCCGCCTGCAACAACGTGCCCCAGTCGAAACTGGCATCGGCGGCGAAGACCTGACGTTCGTCGAAGCCCTGTTGGCGCGCAGCCGCACGGATGGCATCGGCCGCTTCCTGGCACAGCAGCGGGTCATCGCCACTGATGATATAGACGGGCGCGAGGGCACCTTGCAGGTGTTTACCGAGTTGGGCGGGGGCAAGTTTCATAAGAGAGGGCCAACGGGGCGCCGGAGCGCCCCGAAAGTCTTACTGCTGCGGGATCTGGATGGGCGACTGGCGCGGAGTATTCGCTTCAGCCTTCTGTGCGGCTTCCAGCGCCTGGGCTTCGGCCTTGGCCTTGGCTTCGGCGGTCTGCTGCAATTGGTCCAGTTGCGTTGGGGTAATCTGTTGCAGGCGCAGGATCATGCGTTGAATCAGCTCGCGGCGACTTTCGTTGCGGGCGTCGCTGGCTTTCTGGTCCGAACCCAACAGGTTGTTGCCGTCGTGAACGTAGATCTTGCGCACTTCGATCTTGTCGCTCATCAGCGGCAGGTTCTGTGCCCCACGAATGTCGTAGCTCAATACGGTGACCGCTTCATATTCACCGGTACCACCGCCGCCTGTGTAGCTGAGGATGCGCTGGCTTTCTTGCTCATTGGTCAGCACCAGTTTGTAAGGTGCGCCGACGAAAACCTTCACGCCGCTGTTTTCCAGCGCCTTACGCAGTTGCACTACGGTTTCGCCGTAGGCATTGCGGGCGCTCAGGTCGAGTTCCTTGATCGCCAGTTCGGTGGTGCCGGTACCGCGCAGCTGGAAACCGCAGGCGCTCAACAGGACCGCCAGGCCCATCACCAGCAGATTGCGTTTGATCATTTTGTTGCTCCCCTTGAAACCATGGGCCGATGTTGCGGCCCGAAAGGTTTTATTCGGCACCGGGCATGGCCCCCGGTGCCTGATCCAATTAGCTGGCGACGATATTGACCAGTTTCCCGGGCACGACGATCACTTTGCGAATCGTCAGGCCGTCGACAAAGCGCAGTACGTTTTCGTTGACGCGGGCAGCGGCTTCGACTTCTTCACGTGTCGCGCTGGCCGGCATTTCGATCTGGCCGCGCAGTTTGCCGTTGACCTGGATCACCAGTGTCAGGCTGTCCTGCACCAGCGCGCTGTCGTCCAGCACCGGCCAGCCGGCGTCGATCACCGGGTCGGCGTGACCCAGTTGATGCCACAACTCGTGGCAGATGTGCGGGGTGATCGGAGCCAGCAGCAGCGTCACGGCTTCCAGACCTTCCTGAACCAGTGCGCGATCCTGTTCGGTGCCTTGCGCGGCTTTTTCCAGAACGTTCATCAGCGTCATCACCTGAGCGATGGCGGTGTTGAATTTGTGGTTCTGGCCGACGTCGTGGCTGGCCTGTTTGATGGCCAGGTGGATCGAGCGACGAATGGCTTTCTGCTCGTCGTTCAGGCCGGCGACGTCCAGCTTGCCCGGCAGGCCCTGGGTAACGTGGGCTTGAGCCAGACGCCAGACGCGCTTGAGGAAGCGGTGCGAACCTTCTACGCCGGAGTCGGACCATTCCGCGCTCATGTCGGGTGGCGAGGCAAACATCATGAACAGGCGGCAAGTGTCTGCGCCGAACTGGTCAATCATCGACTGTGGGTCGACGCCGTTGTTCTTGGACTTGGCCATCTTCTCGGTGCCACCGATTTCCACCGGCAGGCCGTCTGCGATCAGCTTGGCGCTGATAACCTTGGCCTTGCTGTCACGCTCAAGCTCCACGTCCGCCGGGTTGAACCAGGTATAGGCGCCATTGGCTTCGCGACGATAGTAAGTCTCGGCGATCACCATGCCTTGGGTCAGCAGGTTCTTGAACGGCTCGTTGGAGCTCACCAGGCCTTCGTCGCGCATCAGCTTGTGGAAGAAGCGCGCGTAGAGCAGGTGAAGAATTGCGTGTTCGATACCGCCAATGTACTGATCCACCGGCAACCAATGGTCCGCAGCGGATTTTTCCACCAGACCACCTTCATAGTGTGGCGAGGCGTAACGGGCGTAGTACCACGAGGACTCGACGAAGGTGTCCATGGTGTCGGTTTCACGCTTGGCAGGCTGACCGCATTTCGGGCAGCTGCACTCGTAGAACTCGGGCATGCGCGCCAGTGGCGAACCGGCACCATCGGGTACGACGTCTTCTGGCAGCACAACAGGCAGTTGGTCTTCTGGCACCGGCACATCACCGCAGGCATCGCAGTGGATGATCGGGATCGGGCAGCCCCAATAGCGCTGGCGGCTGATACCCCAGTCGCGCAGGCGGAACTGGGTGCGCGAGGCGCCCAGGTTTTTCTTGATCAGCGCGACTTCGATCGCATCGAAAGCGCCTGCGAAATCGAGACCGTCGAACTCGCCGGAATTGATCAGCGTACCGTGTTCGCCATAGGCGTCCTGCCAAGGTGCCGGGTTGGTGTCACCCGAACTGGTGCGCACCACGGACTTGATCGGCAGGTTGTACTTGGTGGCGAATTCGAAATCACGCTCGTCGTGAGCCGGGACAGCCATGACCGCGCCATCGCCGTAGTGCATCAGCACATAGTTGGCGACCCACACCGGCAGTTTTTCGCCGGTCAGCGGGTGCTCGACAAACAACGAGGTCGGCAGGCCTTTTTTCTCTTGAGTGGCGACGTCGGCTTCAGCGACGCTGCCGCCCTTGCATTCAGCGATGAACGCTTGCAGCTCAGGATTGTTCTGCGCGGCCAGGGTGGCCAGGTGGTGTTCGGCGGCCACGGCAACGTAGGTGGCGCCCATCAGGGTGTCCGGACGGGTGGTGAACACTTTGAGCGCGCCGGTTTCGCCGATGGAATCGACGTTGTACGGGAACTGCACTTCCATGCCACGGGACTTGCCGATCCAGTTGCGCTGCATGGTCTTGACCTGTTCAGGCCAGCCAGTCAGCTCGTCGAGGCTCTCCAGCAGCTCATCCGCGTAAGCGGTGATCTTGAAGTAGTACATCGGGATTTCGCGCTTCTCGATCAGCGCGCCGGAACGCCAGCCGCGACCGTCGATCACTTGTTCGTTGGCCAGAACGGTCTGGTCGACCGGGTCCCAGTTCACGGTGCCGCTTTTTTTGTAGATCACGCCTTTTTCGAACAGGCGGGTGAACAGCCATTGTTCCCAACGGTAGTAATCTGGCTTGCAGGTGGTCACTTCGCGCGACCAGTCCACCGCCAGGCCCAGGCTGCGCAGCTGGGATTTCATGTAGGCGATGTTTTCGTAGGTCCACTTGGCGGGTGCTACGTTGTTCTTCATCGCGGCGTTTTCCGCCGGCATGCCGAAGGCGTCCCAACCCATGGGTTGCAGAACGTTCTTGCCTTGCATGCGCTGATAGCGGGAGATCACGTCGCCAATGGTGTAGTTACGCACGTGCCCCATGTGTAGCTTGCCGCTGGGGTAAGGGAACATCGACAGGCAATAGAATGTCTCCTTGCCTGGCTGTTCACTGACTTCAAAGGACTTTTGCTCATCCCAGAATGACTGGGCGGCGGCTTCGATTTCACGGGGCTGATATTGTTCGTGCATGGCTACTTTTGAACTGAATAGGGGTGGCCTAATCCTCTTCAATGCAACGCTGGACGGTGATCACGCCAAATCGGCGTTTCGGTGCCCATACGAGCTGGAAGTGGAGTTACAGGAAGCGCCGTAGCATACATGACCGCACTCTACCGAGGGAAACCCTGATTACTGTCGCGCGTCTTGTAAAAATGGCTGCGAGGGCCGTTGGTCGCAGCGCTCAGCCGGTTTGTTCATGGAAGCTAAGCTCTAAAAGGGGAGCGAGTCATATCTTCAATGAGGTGAGGGATGGTTGAGTCACAGCACAAAGCCACAAAACCGGAGCTGTACGAAAGACTGATTGATCGTCTGGGAATGGCTCTGGATGCTGCAAAAACTGCTGGTCGGCTACGCGATGAGCGTCCCCTTGAGCTGGAACTGCGTGGCCTCAGTCCCGCAGAGTTTGAATTGGTCAAAGCCTATCTGGATCGCAGTGAACGTGAAACACGTGGATGCTTGTCAGCAGCAGTGCAGCAACTCGACGCACCACGTTCGGCCAAAATCATCTGGCTCAAGGATAAAGTGCCTGGCAGGGAAGCGGTAAAGGTCCGGTCTCTGCAATTCAAGTAAGGGCGTTAGAACTATTGGCCCTTCATTTGACACATTCCATAGCGTAGTCCTTCCGTATTTGTTGTCGCTTTGCGTCAACCCACTTAGGCTTCGGGCATCTCTGGAGATGCTCGATGCCTTTTAGATATTTTGTGAAACAACTTCTGTTGCCTCCCGGCCTTCTCTTGCTGTTGTTGGTGCTTGCGTGGTGGTTGCGCCGCTCAAGGCCAAGACTTGCGGGTGTGTGCTTTGTTTTGGGTTGCGGGGGCTTCTGGCTGATGAGTTTGCCCGTGGTGGTGCAGTGGAGTGCTAAAGCGCTTGAGCGCGAACCGCCGCTGGCACGCGACGAGTGGGCGACGCTGGGGCAGCGCGCGGACGCTATCGTGGTGCTGGGTTCCGGGCGTGAACGCGGCGACCCGGCCTGGGGCGCCGACCAGCCGACTGGCGTGGGGCTGGAGCGCGAGCGTTATGCAGCGCGTCTGGCCAAGGCTTCCGGTTTGCCAGTTCTGACCAGCGGAGGCTTGCATTACGGTAAGCCACCCACCGAAGCGAAGTTGATGGCGGACTCGCTACTCGATGATTTTGGTGTGACGGTGCGCTGGCAGGAAGGGCGCAGCCGCACGACGTGGGAGAACGCGCAGTTCAGTGCCGAGGTGTTATTGCCTCAGGGCGTCAAGCGGGTGGTGGTCGTGACTCAGGCCTGGCATATGCCGCGGTCTGTCTGGAGTTTCCAGAAGGCAGGATTTGAAGTGGTGCCCGCGCCGGTAGGTTTTTTAGGCGTGGACAATGCCCGACCGCTGGGCGGCTGGATGCCGGAATTCAAGTCGTTATGGCAATCCGGGCAATTGCTGAATGAAGCGGTGGGGCAGATCGGGTATTCGCTTTTCTATCGGTGAAGATGATCGTTCCCACGCTCCGCGTGGGAATGCCGCCATGGACGCTCTGCGTCCGCTTCTGATGCTGTGACGCAGAGCGTCACGGGATGCATTCCCACGCAGAGCGTGGGAACGATCTTGCTTAAACGGTCTTGGCCATCCGGCTGGCAATCAACGCCCAGCCAAACAACAGCATGCAAACAATGATCAGCGGCCACGAACGCCATTGCAGGTACGGCGTCAGGTTGTGCATCGGCACCACTTCGCCGTACAGGACGCCGCGCTCAAACTGCGGGATCTGCGCGGTAATCTGGCCAAACGGGTTAATCAGCCCGGACACGCCATTGTTGGTCGCACGGATCATCCAGCGGCCCGCCTCAAGCGCGCGCATCTGCGCCATCTGCAAATGTTGCAGTGGGCCGATGGAGGTGCCGAACCAGGTGTCGTTGCTGATGGTCAGCAGCAAGTCGCTACGGGCCGCGAGGCTGGCGGCGAATTCCGGGTAGACCACTTCGTAGCAGATGAATGGAGCAATCTGATAACCCTTGGCTTGCAGCATCGGCTGGTCGGCTGGCCCGCGCGCGAAGTCGGACATGGGCAGGTCGAAGAACGCGATCAGCCCGCGCAGCACATCCTGCAACGGCACGTATTCACCAAACGGCACCAGTTTCTGCTTGAGGTAGGTGCCATCGCCTTCTCCGACAACAGTAATGCCGTTGAAGAAGCGTTTCTCGTGACGCACTTCCTGACGGATCGGTATGCCGGTAATCAGTGCCGAATTACGCTGGGCGGTGAAGTTACCCATCATGTTCAGGTAGCTCTCGGCGGACTCCTTGAGCACCGGTACGGCGGTTTCCGGCCAAATCAACAGGTCGGCGCGTTTGGAACGCAAGCTCATGTCACGGTACAGCGCCAATTGCGCATTGAGCTGCGCCGGGTCCCACTTCATGCTTTGTTCGATGTTGCCTTGAATCGCTGCGACGCTTAGCGCTGGACCCGCCGGGCTGGTCCAGGCGTGTTCTTTGAGTGCCATGCCGACCAACCATGGTCCGATCAACAGCACCGCACCTGCCGCGATAAACCCTTTACGCCCGGTGCGCACCAGACGCAGCGCGTTGTAGATCAGCGCGGCCGTCAGGGCCAGGGTGAAGGAAATCAGCCACATCCCGCCCACGGGCGCGAGTCCGGCCAATGGGCCATCAAGCTGGCTGTAACCGGAATACAGCCATGGGAAACCGGTGAGGAACCAGCCGCGAAACGCTTCCTGAGCGACCCACAACGCCGCAAATGCCAAGGCATCCGCCAGCGGTGCTTCATTACGGCGCAACCAGCGCGCCCAAATCCAGGCCGGCAGGGCAAAGAACCAGGCAATTGCGGCCGTGAAGATCAGCATCAGGAAACCGGCCAGCAGCACCGATGCGCCGCCGAAATGGTGAATGCTGTAGTAGATCCAGCTCGTGCCGGCGCCAAACAGACCAAAACCGAAACACCAGCCACGGCCCAAGGCCTGACGAGGGTTCAGCTCGCGTAAACCGGCGTAAAAGAAACCGACCGCCAGCAACGCCAACGGCCAGATATCGAACGGCGCCAAGGCCAGGGTAGTGATTGCACCGGCCGCCACGGCCAGCAGATTACCGGGCCAGCCGGGGCGGGTTACGCGGAGCATGTCAATCCTTAACGGGCAATTGGGGTCAGGCGCAGCAAGTGAATTCGCCGGCTGTCGGCGTTCAGGATGCGGAAACGATAAGGGCCGATTTCAGTGATTTCGTTGCGTTTTGGCAAATGCCCGAACGCGCTCATCACCAAGCCGCCGACGGTATCAAACTCATCGTCGGAAAATTCGCTGTCGAAGAACTCGTTGAAGTTTTCGATCGGCGTCAACGCCTTGATCAGGAAGTCACCGCTGGGCAGCGGCTTGATGTAGCTGTCTTCTTCGACGTCGTGTTCGTCTTCGATATCGCCGACGATTTGCTCCAGCACGTCTTCAATGGTCACCAGCCCAGCCACACCGCCGTACTCGTCAATGACGATGGCCATGTGGTTGTGGTTGGCGCGAAACTCGCGCAGCAACACATTCAGGCGCTTGGACTCGGGCACGAAGGTGGCCGGGCGCAGCAGGTCCTTGATGTTGAAACGGTCGCCATTCTCCTTGAGGATCAACGGCAGCAAGTCCTTGGCCAGCAACACGCCCATCACGTCATCGTGGCTTTCGCCGATCACCGGGTAGCGGGAGTGGGCCGAATCAACGACGGCAGGCAGGAACTCGCGAGGGCTCTGGGTCGCCTTGATGCTGACCATTTGCGAACGAGGGACCATGATGTCCCGTACTTGCAGGTCCGCAACCTGGATGGCGCCTTCGACGATGGCCAGCGCTTCGCTGTCCAACAGTTTGTTCTGGTGTGCGTCGCGCAGGAGCTCCAGCAGCTCCTGGCGGTTTTTCGGCTCGTGGGCAAAAGCCTGGGTGAGCTTACCCAGCCAGGACTTCTGCCCGTTGCTCGATCGATCTTCGCTCATAGCGATTACTCTGAATCCTTTGTTGTAACAATAGGGGATGTTTCTGTTTCGTCGTCCGCGTACGGGTCCGGATAGCCCAATTCAGCAAGCAACGTTCGTTCCAGTGCTTCCATCTCTTCGGCTTCGTCGTCATCTATATGGTCGTAACCCAGTAGATGCAAGCAGCCGTGAATGACCAGATGTGCCCAATGGGCCTTCAGTGCCTTGCCTTGCTCAGCGGCTTCGCGCTCCACCACGGCCACGCAGATCACCAGATCGCCCAATAACGGGATATCGAGAAACTCATCGGGCACATCGGCGGGGAACGATAGAACGTTAGTGGCGTAATCTTTTTGCCGCCAGGTGTGATTCAGTTCGCGGCCTTCTTCTTCGTCGACCAGGCGAATGGTCATCTCCGAATCGGCTGTGCGCTGGCGCAGGGCCAGTTCGCACCATTGGCGGAACTCGGCTTCGCTGGGGGCGGGCGCTTGTGTAGCCAGTTGAAGATCAAGCTCAAGCATCGCGGCGGTGGTCCTTGGGGGCTTCTTCGGCCACGCGGTTCTCGAAGCGCTCGTAAGCTTCGACGATGCGTTGCACCAGTGGATGGCGCACGACGTCCTTGGGCATGAAATGGGTGAAGCTGATACCCGGCACGTCTTTGAGCACCTCGATCACATGGTGCAGCCCGGATTTGGTGCCTTTCGGCAGGTCGACCTGGGTGATATCACCGGTGATGACCGCTGTGGAGCCAAAGCCGATACGGGTCAGGAACATCTTCATCTGCTCGACGGTGGTGTTCTGGCTTTCGTCGAGGATGATGAAGCTGTTGTTCAGCGTGCGACCGCGCATGTAAGCCAGTGGCGCAACTTCGATGACCTGGCGCTCGATCAGCTTGGCGACGTGTTCGAAGCCGAGCATTTCGTAGAGGGCGTCATAGAGCGGTCGCAGGTATGGGTCGATTTTCTGCGACAAGTCGCCGGGCAGGAAGCCGAGTTTCTCGCCTGCTTCAACCGCCGGGCGAACCAGCAGGATGCGGCGAATCTGCTCGCGCTCCAGCGCGTCTACCGCGCAGGCAACGGCCAGATAGGTCTTGCCAGTACCGGCAGGGCCGATGCCGAAGTTGATGTCGTTGCCGAGAATTTCCTTCACGTAACGCAGTTGATTCAAGCCGCGAGGGCGAATCATGCCTTTTTTGGTGCGCAGCGCTACGGAGGGTTCGGACGGCGATACGTTGTCCAGCTCTTCGACGGCCGATTCCTGCAGGAACAGGTGAACCATGTCCGGCGAAAGCTCGGTACCTTTGGTTTCCCGGTACAGGCGGCGCAGGAGGTTTTCTGCGGAGGTGGTGTGTTTGGGTTCGCCGATCAATTCGAACTGGTTTCCGCGGTTGCGGATCTCGATGGTCAGGCGCTGTTCGATCAAGCGCAAATGCTCGTCGAATTGCCCGCACAGATTGGCGAAGCGGCGAGCCTCAAAGGGCTCGAGGATGAAACGATGTGGTTCTATGGGTGCGTTCAAGGTCGTATTTAGCCGCCCTGGGGCAATTAAGATGAAATCAAGGATAACGCCACTGGGCTGGGTGCGAAAGCTCTTAAATGGATGAACCTGCTCTCGAGAACAAAGCAGCTTCACTGTGGGAGCTGGCCTTGCCAGCGATGAGGGACTCACATCCAAAAGAGATGTTGCCTGTTATACCGCTATCGCAGGCAAGCCAGCTCCCACATTTGATCCCTATTGAATTGAAATTGGTGTTACTGGATCAGCGAGCCCCGCAGCGAGTGCGGTTGTGCGGCGTCGATGTGCACGTCGGCGAACTGCCCGATCAGGGTCGGATTGTCGCAACGGAAGTTGACGATACGGTTGTTCTCGGTCCGGCCTTGCAGTTCGCCGGGGTCTTTTTTCGAATAATCGGTGACCAGAATCCGCTGGATCGACCCGACCATTTGTCGGCTGATCTCGAAACCCTGCTGGTTCAGGCGATGTTGCAGGGCGTTCAGGCGCTCTTTTTTCAGCTCTTCAGGTGTTTCGTCGGCCAGGTCGGCAGCCGGAGTGCCCGGGCGCTGGCTGTAGACAAACGAATAGGAAAAGTCGAAACCGACGTCTTCGATCAACTTCATGGTTTGCTCGAAGTCTTTTTCGGTTTCGCCCGGGAAGCCGACGATAAAGTCCGAACTGATGCAGATGCCCGGCACGGCGGCCCGCAGTTTTCGCAGTTTGGATTTGTATTCCAGCGCCGTGTGGTTGCGTTTCATCGCCGAGAGAATCCGGTCTGAACCCGATTGCACGGGCAGGTGCAGGTGTTTCACCAGTTCCGGCACGTCGGCGTGGGCCTGGATCAGACTGTCGGAGAACTCCAGCGGGTGCGACGTGGTGTAGCGAATCCGGTCGATGCCATCGACAGCCGCCACAACGCGGATCAGTTCGGCCAGATCAGCCAGGCGCCCGTCGTGAGTCGTGCCGCGATAACCGTTGACGTTCTGACCCAGCAGCGTCACTTCACGCACGCCGTTTTCAGCCAGGTGAATGATCTCGGCAATCACGTCGTCGAACGGGCGGCTGACTTCTTCGCCGCGGGTGTACGGCACCACGCAGAACGTGCAGTACTTGCTGCAACCTTCCATGACCGACACGTAGGCGCTCGGGCCATCGATACGTGGCTCGGGCAAATGGTCGAATTTTTCGATTTCCGGGAAGGAAACATCGACTTGCGGCAATTTGGTGGCGCGTGCGGCGTCGATCATTTCCGGCAGGCGGTGCAGGGTTTGAGGGCCGAAGACCACGTCCACGTATGGCGCGCGATCACGAATGGCGGCGCCTTCCTGACTGGCCACGCAACCGCCGACGGCGATCACCATGTCCGGGTTGGCGAGTTTCAGTTCGCGCCAGCGGCCGAGCTGGGAGTACACCCGGTCCTGGGCGCGCTCGCGAATGGAGCAGGTGTTGAGCAGGATCACGTCGGCATCTTCAGCGCGAGCGGTGACTTCCAGGGCCTGGTGTTCACCCAGCAAGTCGACCATGCGCGAGCTGTCGTACTCGTTCATCTGGCAACCGTGGGTTTCGATGTAAAGCTTCTTGGCCATGGATACAGTCATCACGTGATTCAAAGAACCGCGCATTATAGGGAACATGTTCCAAGGTTCCTACCATTGTGCGTCCGGCGGCTATGCTATAGTTCGCGCCCTCATTTTTATCCCCAAATGTGTTGCTCGCCCACCATGACCAAACGTGAAGCTCCAATCTACAAGGTGATTTTCCTCAACCAGGGCCAGGTGTACGAAATGTATGCCAAGCAGATCTATCAAAGTGATCTGTGGGGCTTTCTGGAAGTGGAAGAGTTCGTCTTTGGCGAGCGCACGCAAGTGGTCGTCGATCCGAGCGAAGAAAAGCTCAAGGCTCAGTTTGAAGGCGTGGTACGCAGTTTTGTGCCGATGCATTCGATTGTGCGCATCGACGAGGTAGAGCGTCTGGGCACACCGAAAATCAGCGAAGCCCGTGGCGCGGTCGGCAATGTCATGCCGTTTCCGATGCCGATGCCTGAGAAGTAGGCCTCAAGACCGAGTCGCCCCATTCGCGAGCAGGCTCGCTCCCACAGAATCTCTAGTGTTAACAAATGTTGTGTTCACAGGAGATCAACTGTGGGAGCGGGCTTGCTCGCGAAGGGGCCAGTCAGATCAATACAGAAATCAGGGCAGTGGCGAAAACGGCGTTCGCCCATCCGCGCTCTGCAATTCCATCAGGTATTTACGAAAGATTTGTCCCAGCACTTGAGTCGCCACTTCAAGTTCTTCGCGCGGCATTTTCTCGGCCACTTCATCCGCCGTGTCCAGCGCATCTTCCGCGCCATTGACCGCCGCCATCTTCAGCACGATGTACGCCTGAATGTTGTTGGCCGGTACGCCTTCGCCGTGGAAGAACATGGTGCCCAGTTTGAATTGCGCCTGCGCGTGGCCTTGCAGGGAGGCTTTTTCGAAATAGCTGAGGGCTTTATTGAGGTCGCGCGGCGTGTTTTTGCCGTTGTAGTAGAACTCACCCAACTCGTATTGCGCTTGCGCATCCCCTTCATCCGACGCTTTCTGGCAGGCGGCGAGCGCTTGCGTCAGGTCTTGCGGCTGAGTATTGAGGGTGCAGCGACCCATCGCTGGGATTAACAACGAGTTGCCGCCTGCTTGTGCGAGCGCGAGCAGGGGCTGAAGGAGCAACAGGCAGCCCATTGAAAGGGCGCGGCCGGTGCGGTTCATGAGAATCGACTTACCTCTGAAGGGCGCGCGGACCCATCGAGGGATCCAATAAGCGCGCATTATGAAATAAGCAGGGCCAACCTTACAAAGTCTTTACTCGTTTTTCTGCTGCGCGGGGAATATATCGCCCAATTTGCGGGAGATTATTAGCAGTAGCGTAGGAAGAACGGTGCGAATGTAGGTAAAAGCTGACGCTGGCAGTCGCCAACGTCAGCGGCAGAGCGTTATTTCAATGCGGCGAATGCGCGCTCGGCGGCATCCAGCGTCAGTTTCAACTCGGCCTCGCCGTGGGCGATTGAGGTGAAGCCGGCTTCGAAAGCGCTCGGCGCCAGGTACACCCCGCCTTCGAGCATCAAGTGGAAGAAGCGACCGAACAGGGCCGCGTCGCTGGCCATCACGTCATCGAAGGTGACGATGTCGTCAGCGCCACTGAAGTACAGGCCAAACATGCCGCCCGCCTGCGTGGTCACGAACGGAATGCCTGCGGCATCGGCGCGCTGTTGCAGGCCGTCGAGCAGGCGGCTGGTGTAGTCGCTAAGCTCGGCATGGAACCCCGGACGGCTGATCAGGCGCAGGGTGGTCAGGCCGGCGGCCATGGCCAGAGGATTACCCGACAACGTGCCCGCCTGGTACACCGGGCCCAATGGCGCGATGTGCGACATGATTTCGTGCTTGCCGCCGAAGCAGCCGACCGGCATGCCGCCGCCGATGATCTTGCCGAAGGTGCTCAGGTCCGGCGTAACGCCGAAGTGCGCTTGTGCACCGCCGAGGGCGACGCGGAAACCGGTCATCACTTCGTCGAAGATCAGCACCACGCCGTGCTTGTCGCACAGGGTCCGCAGGCCTTCGAGGAAACCCGGCGCCGGTGGTACGCAGTTCATGTTGCCGGCGACCGGCTCAACGATGATGCACGCTACGTCACGGCCGACTTCGGCGAGCATGGTTTCCACCGCGTCGATGTCGTTGAACGGCAGGGTCAGGGTGTGTTTGGCGAAGTCCGCCGGCACGCCGGCCGAGCTCGGTACGCCTTGGGTCAATGCGCCAGAACCGGCCTTGACCAGCAGGCTGTCGGAGTGACCGTGGTAGCAGCCTTCGAACTTGATGATGTTGTCGCGGCCGGTGAAGCCACGGGCCAGGCGGATCGCGCTCATGGTTGCTTCAGTGCCGGAGCTGACCATGCGCACCATTTCCATTGATGGCACGATCGAGCAGACCAGGTCGGCCATCTCGGTTTCCATCGCGGTCGGGGCGCCGTAGGACAAACCGTGTTCCAGCTGTTTACGCACCGCGTCCAGCACGTCCGGATGGCTGTGGCCGAGGATCATCGGGCCCCAGGAACCTACGTAGTCGACATAACGCTTGTCGTCTTCGTCGGTGACGTAAGCGCCTTCGGCATGTTTGAAAAACAGCGGGGTACCACCCACGCTTTTGAACGCGCGAACAGGCGAATTCACGCCCCCGGGGATGTGTTTCTGGGCATTGGCAAACAGGGTTTCGGAACGAGACATGGTCGGGCTCTCAAATCAGATTTTAAGCTACTTAAAAAGCAGTTCGTTAAAGGCGCGGGCGCGGCGTGTCACTTCACCAGGGCTCTCGGCGCCAAACAGACCGTGGACGACCGCCAGCAGATCTGCCCCGTGGGCCACCAGTGGCGCGGCGTTCTCCAGGGTGATGCCACCAATCGCGCAGATCGGCAGGTGCAGTGTGCGGCGGGCCTGATCGAGCAGTTCGAGGCTGCACGTGGGGGCGCCGGGTTTGGTGTTGGAATTGAAGAAGCGGCCGAAGGCGACATAACTGGCGCCTTCCTTCGCGGCTTGTTCGGCGAGTTCGAGCTGCGCGTGGCAGGTCGAGCCGATGATGGCTTTGGAGCCGAGCAGAGCGCGGGTCGGCGACAGCGGACCATCGGTCTGGCCCAGGTGCACACCGACGTTCAGGCGTGCGGCCAGTTCGGCATCGTCATTGATGATCAGCTGGGTCTTATAGCGGTTGCACAGATCGCGCAAGGTTTCGGCCTCACGCAGGCGGCGGGCCTCGTCGGTGCTTTTGTCGCGGTACTGCAGCAGGGTGACGCCGCCTTCCAGCGCCGCCTCCACGTACTCAAGCAGTTTACCGGCCAGCAACTGGCGGTCGGTAATAGCGTACAGGCCACGTAGTTTCATCGAGCAAGCCTCACCGCATGACTAATTAGAAGTTACGAACAGAAATCCAGCGGCAGACGGCGCGGCACGAACTGGCCTTTGCCCAATTGCTCCGCGTCACGCAGGGTTCGCCATGTGTAGTTAAGCGCGGTCTGCACGGCACTGGCGAGGTTTTCACCCTGGGCCAGACGACCGGCCAGGGCACTGGCCAGTGTGCAACCCGAACCGTGATAACTGCCGGGCAAGCGCTGGCAGGTAAAGGTTTCGCGGAGGCCGTCGCGGCTGTACAGGCGATTGTGGATTTCGTGTTCGTCGCCATGGCCACCGGTGATCAGCAGGTGTTTGACGAATGGCAGCAGTTTTTCGGCGCACTCGTCGGCGGTGCCTTCGGGCAGTTCGGCGAGGATGCGCGCTTCAGGCAAGTTAGGGGTGGCAATGATGGACAGTGGCAGCAGGCGTTCGCGCATGGCATAGCCGACTTCATCCTTGCCCAGTCGTCCACCACCACCGGCACGTAGCACCGGATCGCAGACCACTGGCAGGTGCGGGTGCGCGGAGAGCAGTTCGACTACCGTGTCGACCATCTCCAGGGAACCGAGCATGCCCAGTTTGACCGCGGCGACTTCGGAGTCGTTGAGTACGGCATTGGCCTGGGCCAACACCCACTCACGATCGAGGACGCGAAAGTCAGTGACGTTGACCGTGTCTTGCACGGTCAGGGCGGTAACGGTCGGGGCCGCATGACAACCCTGAGCGAGCAGGGCTTCGATATCTGCCTGCAAGCCGGCGCCACCACTTGGGTCGTGGCCGGAGAGACAGAGGACAACGGGGCGAGAGCTGTAGATATTCATGGTGCGCGAGCTTATCACCAGTCGACCAGCGAGTCATGAGACGGACTATGTAGCCGCAGGCTTCACCAGCGGCTACAGGAATGCGCAGAATGGCCGATGCACTGTCATAACCTGAGCAAAACAGCGCGTTTTGTGTTGTGTGTGCGGCTGTAATGTCCGGGCTAGAGCCTTTGAATGAAAAATTTCAATGGTGTTCATTGGCCATCAACGGCTATGCTAGAGTGGATCCAAACCAATAACAGGTAATGCCGGTTTTACGTCTACTCAAAAGGAATGAGGGGCTTCCTGAGATAACCGGACAGGCCACGCTGGGGCTTAAATGCGCTATTTGCTGATATTGCTGCTTTGCTTGCCCCTCATGGCGAGCGCCGTCGAGTTCGACGAGTTCACTCAAAGCCTGCCTTTGGGCCGAAGCCTGCAAGTGTACGAAGACGCGGGTGGTCAGGCGACCATCGCCGATGTCCGTGCGCAAGCCGCGGCCGGTAACTTCAAGACCCACGACAAAGCGACGCTCAACGCCGGTTATTCGCGTTCGGTGTTCTGGCTGAAAATCGACCTGCTCTACCGCCCGACCAACCCGCAAGCACAACGCACCTGGCTGCTCGAACTGGCCTATCCGCCCCTTGATCACCTTGATCTGTTTTTGCCCGATGCTGCCGGCAGCTATCAATTGGTGCGGCAGACCGGCGATGCATTACCGTTTTCCACGCGCGAGATCCGCCAGAACAACTACCTGTTCGATTTGAAATTCACGCCTGACCAGGTACAAACGGTGTACCTGCGCCTGCAAAGTCAAGGCTCGATCCAGGCGCCGGTTACCTTGTGGTCGAGCACCGCTTTTCTCGAAGAACAGCCGGTCCGGCTTTATGTGTTGGGGCTGATCTATGGTGTGTTGTTGGGGATGCTGGTTTACAACCTGTTCATCTACCTCAGCGTGCGTGACACCAGCTACCTCTATTACATTTTCTATATCGCCTCGTTCGGGTTGTATCAGCTGTCGGTCAACGGCGCGGCTGTGGAATATTTCTGGCCTGACAATCCGTGGTGGGCCAACGCCGCCACACCATTCTTCATCGGTTGCGCCGGGCTGTTTGGCAGCCAGTTCGCCCGTAGCTTCTTGCAGACAGGTTCTTACGGGCGCTGGCTCGATCGTATGCTGCTGGCATTGATTGCATTCAGCGCAGTGGTGATCGGGCTGTCATTGATGGCCAGTTACGCCCTGGCCTTGCGACTGGCCACTGCCCTGGCCTTGACCTTCACGGTGGTGATTTTCGCCGCCGGGTTGTGTGCCTGGTTGCGTGGCTTGCGTGTGGCGCGGTATTTCATCATTGCCTGGTCGGCGTTTTTGCTCGGTGGCGTCGTCAATACGCTGATGGTGCTGGGTTACCTGCCGAACGTGTTCCTGACCATGTATTCGAGCCAGATCGGCTCAGCGATCGAAGTGGCGTTGTTGTCGCTGGCCCTGGCTGACCGAATCAACGCCATGCGCGAGCAGCAAGCGCAAACGCTGTTTGATGCGGGTCAAAAACTCGAAGTGCTGAACCAGCAACTGGCTCACGGTAACAAGCTCAAAGATGAATTCCTCGCCACCCTGACCCACGAATTGCGCACCCCGATGAACGGTGTGATCGGTTCGCTGGAGTTGATGCAGACCGTCGAGATGGATCCTGAGCTGGAGCAATACCAGCAAACCGCCGCCGGTTCCGCGCGGGACATGATGCGCATGGTCAACGGCATCCTGACCCTGACCGAATTGCAGGCTGGCACGCTCAAGGTTTCCCCTGCAGCGTTCAGCTTGCGGGGCGTGGTCGATGCCTTGCGCGCGCAGTTCGAGGTCAACGCATCGAGCAAGTCGCTGGACTTCAAAGTCGACGTAGCCTCGGGACTGCCGGATCGCTTGCACGGTGACAGCACCAAACTGACGCAATGCCTGGAATGCCTGTTGGATAACGCGATCAAGTTCACCCGAGTCGGCGGCTTGGCGCTACGGGTGACGGGCAAGCCGGTGGAAAACGGTCGGTTGTCTTTGTCGTTTGCGGTGATCGACACGGGTATCGGCTTCACCGATCTGGGGGAGGCGACGATGTATCAGCGTTTCTTCCAGCTCGACGGTTCAATGACTCGCGAATACGGCGGTCTGGGCGTGGGGCTGGCGATTTGTCGGCAACTCGTCGAACTGCTCGGTGGGCGCTTGACGCACCGCTCCGAGCCGGGCAGCGGCAGCCGCTTCCAGCTAGATGTCGACTTTGATTTGCCGGTGGTAGAGCGACCGCCTGTACCGTTGATGAGCGGCGATTTTGGGCGTTTGCGCTTACCGCAGGATTGCAGCGTGTTGTTGGTGGATGACAACAGCGTCAACCAGTTAGTGATGCGCGGCATGTTGCTCAAGCTCGGGTTCCGGGTGCGTTCCGCCGACAACGGCCTGAGCGCGGTCGATCAGTTGCAGCGTGAAACCTTTGATGCGGTGCTGGTCGATGGTCAGTTGCCGCCTCAAGACGGCCTCTCCCTGTGCTGCCAGATCCGCGCCTTGCCAGGTTGCGCCGACTTGCCGGTGTTCGTGGTGGCTCTGAGTGTGGATCGTGAACGCTGCCCGACCGGTGACTTGATTGATTACCTGAACAAACCGGTGAAATTCGAAGATTTGCAGGCCGCGCTCTATCGTCGGGTGTTGTGCCCAGGGTAGGGCGAAAGCGCCGACAGTTCGGCGGATATGCCACTTTGTTCAACCTCGGGGCAGTGCTTAACTGACTTCCTTGGCTGACCCAAAGGAGCCCTCGTCATGAACCTGCATCAGTTCGCCGAAACCCACGAAGTCACCAACCAGCCTCCGTCGCTGGACGGCACCAACCTGTATCGCATCGACTTGCCATTGCAGGAATGGTCGCGGCGGTTCGGGGCTGGTTGGGCCGAGTCGCGGATCGACGCGTACGGCGCACTGGCGGGCGGGCCCTTGATGGAAGCCGGGTTTCTGGCCAACCAGAACAAACCGGTATTCGTCAGCCATGACCGTTATGGTCATCGCATTGATCTGGTGGAGTTCCACCCGGCCTATCACAAATTGATGAGCACAGCGGTCGAGCACGGGCTGACTTCGTTGCCTTGGGCCCATCCGCAGTCGGGTGCGCATGTGGCCCGCGCGTCCATGAGTTATCTGCATAGCCAGGCTGAAGCCGGCAGCGGTTGCCCATTGACCATGACGTTTGCCAGCGTTCCGGCGATGCGCCTGCAACCGGATCTGGCCGAGCAATGGCTGCCGAAAATCCTTTCTACCGAATACGACCCGCGTAACGTCGGCATGGCGCACAAGGCCGGTGTGACCATCGGCATGGCCATGACCGAGAAGCAGGGCGGCACCGACGTGCGTGCCAACACCACCAAGGCGTATCCGGTCGGCGCCAGCGGTCCGGGACAGGCCTACGAACTGGTCGGCCACAAGTGGTTCTGCTCGGCACCGATGTGCGACGCCTTTCTGACCCTGGCGCAGACTGACAAGGGGTTGACCTGTTTCCTGCTGCCGCGCCATCGCCCCGATGACACGCGCAATCAGTTCTACATCCAGCGCCTGAAAAACAAACTGGGTAATTGTTCCAACGCCTCCAGCGAAGTGGAATTTCGTGGTGCGCTGGCGTGGATGGTTGGCGAAGAAGGGCGGGGCGTGCCAACCATCATCGAAATGGTCGCCATGACCCGCTTCGATTGCATGGTCGGCTCCAGTGCATTGATGCGCCAGGCCCTGACCCAGGCCAGTCATCACTGCGCTCACCGCGGCGTCGGCGGCAAGTTGCTCAGCGAACAACCGTTGATGCAAAACGTACTCGCCGATCTGGCGCTGGAAAGCGAAGCCGCCCTGGCCTTGAGCCTGCGCATGGGCAAGGCGCTGGATCATCTGGACGACAGCCAGGAAGCGAAATTCGCCCGACTGGTGACGGCCGTGGGCAAATACTGGATCTGCAAACGCGCCCCCGCGATGATCAACGAAGCCGCCGAATGCATGGGCGGCGCCGGGTACGTCGAAGAAAGCATCCTGCCGCGCCTGTACCGTGAGGCGCCGGTCAATTCGACGTGGGAAGGTTCCGGCAACGTGCAGTGCCTGGATGTACTTCGAGCGCTGTCGAAAGAGCCGGGTGTGCTCGACGTGCTATTCAGCGAGTTGGGCGATGGCCATGGTGACAAACGCCTGGCCGCGCACATCAGCCAGTTGCAGGCGGCGTTCAAGGATACCAGCGACATTCAGTACCGCGCGCGGCAGTTGACCGAAGACATTGCGTTGGGGCTTCAGGCGAAGCTATTGCTGGAGGCGGGGAATGCGGCGGTCAGTGATGCGTTTATCACCAGTCGACTGGGATCAGCGGGGCGGGTGTATGGCGCGTTGCCGCGTGGGCTGGATGTGGAAGCGATTGTCACCCGGTCGACTCCACTTATGTGAGCGACTCCGGATCCCTGTGGGAGCGAGCAGGCTCGCTCCCACATTGGATCCGCGCTGGACTTGGCATTTGTGTAGCCGCCACTGTTCCCGTGAAGCGACGATGCAGGCAAGATGAAGGTCTGCAAGTCAGAACACAGGATGCTGATCGTGACCGAAGCTTTTATTGTCGTTCAAACCGCCGAGCAAGCCGTGGACCAGCTTGCGCACTTGCACAATCGTGCAACCACCGCGCTGAATCAGGCGCTCAAGCGTTACCTCAAGGATCGTGTCGAGCCGGACGCCGAACAGCGTGCGATGTTTCGTTATCCCGAACTGCGCCTGACCTATCACTGTCAGGGCGAAGTCCCGCAGACCACGCGCGCCTACGCCAAGGTTCAACTGCCGGGGACCTACAGTGTCACCGTCACCCATCCGGCCGCTTTCCGTAAATACCTGCTGGAACAACTCGTGCCGTTGATGCACGACTTCACCGTGACCGTCGAAGTCGGCATCAGTCAGCAAAACATTCCTTATCCGTATGTGGTCGAGCAGGGCGATGAACTGGCCGGCTCCGGTGTGACCGCTGCCGTGCTGGCGCGAGTATTCCCGAGTACCGATTTGTCCGCCGCGACGGATGGCATTGCCGATGGCTTGTACGATTGGGAAAACACCGACCCGCTGCCACTGGCGCTGTTCGATGCGGCGCGCGTGGACTTTTCCCTGCGCCGACTGGTGCATTACACCGGCAGTGACTGGCGTCATGTGCAGCCTTGGATTCTGTTGACCAACTACCACCGCTACGTGGACCAGTTCATCGTCCATGGTCTGGAGCAATTGCGCAGCGACCCGCGTTTTGTGCGCATGGTCTTGCCGGGCAACGTGATCATCGAAAAGAGCATGGATCACGGCGAAGCATCGGCGATTGCGGCGGGCGTGGTCTGGCACCGTTACCAGATGCCGGCCTATCACCTGATCGCCAGCGATGGCCACGGCGTGACCCTGGTGAACATCGGCGTCGGCCCGTCCAACGCCAAGAACATCACCGACCACTTGGCGGTGCTGCGTCCGCATTGCTGGCTGATGATCGGGCACTGCGGCGGCTTGCGTCAGTCGCAGACCATTGGCGACTACGTACTGGCGCACGCTTACATGCGCCGCGACGGGATTCTCGACCGGGTCGTGCCACCGAACATTCCGATTCCGGCCCTGGCTGAAGTGCAGATGGCGTTGCAACAAGCGGCGGCCAACATCACCGGCGAAAAGGGCGATGAGCTGAAAAAACGCCTGCGCACCGGCACCGTGCTGACTTACGACGACCGCAACTGGGAATTGCGTTGGGCCCAGGAACGTCCGTTGATCAACCTGTCTCGCGCTGTAGCGGTGGACATGGAAAGCGGCACCATCGCCGCCCAAGGCTATCGTTTGCGTGTGCCCTACGGCACATTGCTGTGTGTCTCGGACAAACCGTTGCACAGTGAAATCAAACTGCCGGGATCGGCCAACGCCTTCTATGAGCGTGCAGTCAGCCAGCACTTGAAGATCGGCATCGAGGCAGTGGACCTTTTGCGCACCGAACTCAACTCGCTGCACTCGCGCAAACTGCGCAGCTTCGACGAGCCACCATTTCGCTGACAGACATGGTCATTTAGCGGTCAGGGAACTAGCATTAGCAGCCCTGACCGTTAGATGTTTCTTTCCCCATGTCCCGTCCACAACGTCCCGTTTCTCGCCGCCCTGGCGCGAAGCCTGCGCCATCCTCCTCAGCCCCGCGCCGTGTCGCCAAAGCGCCGCCGGCCGAGCCGAAGCTGATCCTTTTCAATAAACCGTTCGACGTGCTGACCCAATTCAGTGACGGCGAAGGGCGCGCGACGCTCAAGGATTACATCGACATCCCGGGGATTTACCCGGCAGGACGGCTGGACCGTGACAGCGAAGGTTTGCTGCTGTTGACCAACGATGGTCAGCTCCAGGCGCGGATTGCCGACCCGAAACACAAACTGGCCAAGACCTATTGGGTGCAAGTGGAAGGTGAGCCGAGTGCCGAGCAATTGCAGCGGTTGCGCGAGGGTGTCGAACTGAACGACGGGATGACCTTGCCGGCCGAGGCGCGCCAGCTTGAAGAGCCGGAACTGTGGCCCCGCAACCCGCCCGTGCGCTTTCGCAAAAGCGTGCCGACGAGCTGGCTGGAGCTGGTGATTCGCGAAGGGCGAAACCGTCAGGTGCGGCGCATGACGGCGGCGGTCGGCTTGCCGACGTTGCGGCTGGTGCGGGTCAGAATCGGCGACTGGACAATCGACGGGCTCGATCAGGGTCAGTGGAAAGAAGTGCCGGCGCGTTTATAACGTGCCGGACTCGATCAGGCCGATCACTACGCTCTTGATGATGAACGCGGCCACGCCCAGGCCCAGGACAAAGAACAGAATGAGCGAGCCAAAGCGCCCGGCCTTGGACTTCTTCGCCAGATCCCAGACGATGAAACCCATGAAAATGATCAGGATGCTGACAAGGCCAGTCATCATCCACTCTTCAAATACTGCAGGATCCATCGAACATCTCCAGCGTAGGCGAGACTAAAAGGCGCTGGAGTATACGCCACTGAGAATTGGCGGAGCATTGACCTGCGTCGGTGTGTCGCAGTCATTCGTCGCCTGTGCCGGTCTCTTCACGGGCAAGCCCACAGGTTTTGCGTCTGACACAAAACCTTGTGGGAGCGGGCTTGCCCGCGATGGCGTCCTCAGCTGCGCAGATGAGTCAGCGGCAACTCGGTACTGTTGAGCACCTGGTTCAACACAAAACTCGACCGCACGCTGGTCACCCCTTCAATCCGGGTCAGGTGCCCCAGCAGCAGTTTCTGGTAGTGATCCATGTCCGGTACCACCACCTTCAACTGATAGTCGGCATCCATCCCCGTTACCAGGCTGCATTCCAGCACTTGCGGCAAAGTCCGAATCGCCGCTTCGAAGTTCTCGAATCGTTCCGGCGTGTGCCGGTCCATGCCGATCAGCACGTAAGCCGTCAGGCTCAGACCGAGCATCTTGCGGTCCAGCAGGGCGACCTGGCGGGATATGTAGCCATCGTCCTCCAGTTGCTTGACCCGGCGCGAGCATGGCGAAGGCGACAGGCCGATGCGTTCGGCCAGTTCCTGGTTGGAGATGCGCGCATCACGCTGCAATTCCGCCAAAATGCTCAAGTCGTATCGGTCGAGTTTGCTCATCAATCAGTCCCTTGTCGTAACTATTGCGGCAGATTATCTATCCAGGGTTAAAAATTGCGCAAGTGGTGTTTAATTAAGCAATCTTCGCAATCCTCTGCCGGCGCCTCAGGCCTATTCTTATCACCAGAATCACTGCTCGGACAAACAGTCCACAGCGGCTCGCCCAATCAGGCCAGCCGCGGCCGCCACCCCCACCGGGGATGTGCCGGCCCCCGAGCTGCACACTGTCCACAAGACGGCGTGAGGTGAGCCGACGTCAAAAGCGTCGAGCACGGACGAAGTTCTCAAAGGGAGGCCGACGGGTCTCCCTTTTCTTTTTCCCGCCAGTTATGTTCCGCCCTCAATAAATAAGTTTCGCGACTGATAACCTGTTGCAGAACCGGCCTGTGCTTTTCCAGTCTTACGTACAGGCTCCAACCCGCAGTGAGGAAGAGCATGAAGTCGCGCATCTGGCGTTTGGCCGGTGTTGGTTTGTTGTGTGTCAGTTTCACTGCGCAATCGCTGGCCGATGATCAACAAAACCGTGGGCCCGATGGTGGCAATAATCCGCCGTATCCGCAGAACAACGACGTCAATCGTGGCGAACACAACCGCCATTTCGAGCACAACGGCCAGAATCAGAACAATGGCCAGTGGCAGAGCCGGCCGCAGCCCGACTTCAACAATCCGGTTCGATCGCCGCCGCCCCCGCCACAACTGCCGGCCAATGACCTGCCGATCCAGCCCCGGCCCGACACCGTGCGCCAGACCCAGCCGCCGCAGCGTGGTTACTATCAGGACGTGCCGCGACGCAATGACAACAACCCGCACTGGAACGGCTATATCGGTGCGCCAACCAATGACAATCAATGGCAGGGGCGCCCGAGTGGCCACGGTAATGGTTGGGGACCCGGCCCGCAATATCGCCCCGGACACGTGATCGACCGCTTCCCGGATCGTGAGTACCGCGTGCCTTACCGTGGCCTGGATTATTTCTACTCCGGTGGTTACTGGTATCGCCCGCTGGGCCCACGCTATGTGGTGGTTGAACCACCACGCGGGATTCGCGTCAGCTATTTGCCGGAGTACGCGGAGCAGGTGTTGATCGGCGGGTCGGTGCTGTTCCTGGCGGCGGGCTCGTATTACGCCTATGAGGAGAGCACCCGGGATTACGTCGTGGTCGAGCCACCGGTTGGCACCTTTCAACCGCAACAGCAGCCGCAAGTCGCCAGCAACGGATATGACGTAGAGGCGTATCCAGCCAATGGGCAGTCGGCAGAGCAGGTCAATCAGGATGGTTACGAGTGCTATCAATACGCGGTGCAGCAGAGTGGTTTCGACCCGCGAACCGCAACCTATCAACCGGACCCGTCGGTGGTTCAAACCTATCGCCAGGCTCAGGGCAACTGCCTGAGCAGTCGCGGTTATCAGGTTCAGTAGCAGATATAAGCTTCAAGCTTCAAGCTTCAAGCTTAAGGCTTGTAGCTCGAAGCTGCTTTCATAGGATCGGCGTGCACCAGCACTTCGGCTCGCGGGTAGGCGGCGTGAATCGCATCGGCGGCCTGATCGCTGATGCCATGGGCGACTGACAAGGTCAAATCCCCCGGCAGTTCCAGGTGCAATTGCACGAACCACTGGCTGCCGGAAACTCGCGTGCGCAGATCATGCGCACCCAAAACCCCTGGCACACTGCACGCCAATTCAAGCATGTGCTGACTGACGTCCGGCGGCAGCTCCTCATCCATCAACACCGTAAAACTTTCCCGGGCGATCTGGATCGCGCTCCAAAGAATGTACGCGGCAATCCCCAGACCGAACCAGGGGTCGACCCGATGCCAGCCAAACCCGGCCAGCACTAGCGCCACCAGAATGCTGCCGTTGAGCAGCATGTCCGAGCGGTAGTGCAACGAGTCGGCGCGCACCGCGTTGGAGCCCGTTGCCTTGACGACGCGATGTTGCAAAACCAGCAACGCCAGCGTCAGCGCCAGGGACATCACAATCACGCCGATGCTGATCCACGGCGCACCCACCGGTTCCGGATGTTGTAGCCGTTCAAACGCCTGCCAGGCAATCAACACCGCGCTGCCACCAATGAACAACGCCTGGGCCATGCCCGCCAGCGACTCGGCCTTGCCATGCCCGTAACGGTGATCGTCATCGGCCGGGCGCAAGGCGTATTGCACTGCCAGCAGGTTGAGCAGTGACGCGATGCCGTCGAGCGCCGAGTCGGTCAACCCGGCGAGCATGCTCACCGAACCGCTCAACCACCACGCAATACCTTTGGCGACAATCAGCGTACACGCCACTGCCACCGAGGCACGGGTCGCCAGCCGCAGCAGGCGGGCGTGTTCGGAGCTGGAAATCATAAGTGCGGCGGTTCCTTTTGGTTTACGCGGCGGGTTGCAGGCCGAACATCGCCAGTTGCTGGGCGCTGCCCTTGTGTTGAATCAGGCGTGGGTCGTCCAGCGGGAAGCTGCGGCCCAGTTCCGTTTCGAGAATAGTCTGCAACTTGTGGTTATCGACCTTGCCGTCGGCGCCGATTGCTTCCTTGAGTTTTTCCGGGGCTACCTGAGCGGTCTTGCCTGGCTCCAGATAAATCGCGCCGGTGGCGAAGTCGACCGCAAAAGCGATCAGGCCGGGGATGATGTAGAACAGCAGGCCCACGGCATCCAGTGCCGCAACGACCGGGTCGATCTTGCCGTCGATCTGCCCTCGGCGGTCGGGGTAGAAAATCGAGCCGCAAGCCGTAACCTGGGTCAGCAGGGTGGCGACCAATACACCGCCAATCAGGCGAAAGGGAACACGCATATGAAATCTCCTGGGTAATTTCAAAACGAAAAGGCGTCGATATGAATTAGGACCCTGACGAACGCCCGGCAGTTCGTCGTTATACTCGCCGCTCTGTTTGGGAGCCAGCATGATTTCTTTGCCGATTGATGAAGTTTTACCCGCCCTGCGTGAAGCCTTGGCGACACGCCACGAAGCCGTGCTCGAAGCACCGCCTGGCGCCGGTAAAACCACCCGCGTACCTTTGGCCTTGCTCAACGAGACCTGGCTGGCCGGGCAGACCATTCTGATGCTTGAACCGCGCCGGTTGGCAGCACGGGCGGCGGCGGAGCGTCTAGCCAGTGAATTGGGCGAGAAGGTCGGTGAAACCGTCGGCTATCGGATTCGGCTGGACAGCAAGGTCGGGCCCAACACACGTATTGAAGTGGTTACCGAAGGCATTCTCACGCGCCGTTTGCAGGATGACCCGGCACTGGAAGGCGTTGGTCTGCTGATCTTCGACGAATTCCACGAGCGCAGCCTCGACGCCGATCTGGCGTTGGCCCTGAGCCTGAACGGCCGGGAGCTGTTTCGCGACGATCAGCCACTGAAAATTCTTTTGATGTCGGCGACTCTGGAAGGCGAACGCCTGGCCGGGTTGCTCGACGATGCCCCGATTCTACGCAGTGAAGGCCGGATGTACCCGGTGGCAATGCGCTGGGGCCGGCCATTTCAGGCTGGTGAATTTATCGAGCCACGGCTGGTGCAGACCATCCTTGAGGCGTTGAACGACGAAACCGGCAGCGTATTGGTATTCCTGCCGGGACAAGCGGAAATCCGTCGCGTGCATCAACAACTGGCCGATGCGCTGGGCGATAGCCCGCAGGTGCTGCTCTGTCCGTTGCACGGTGATCTGGACCTCAATGCCCAACGCGCGGCGATTGATCCGGCACCGGCGGGCAAGCGCAAAGTGGTGCTGGCGACCAACATCGCCGAGACCAGCCTGACCATTGACGGCGTGCGCGTGGTGATCGATGCCGGGCTGGCGCGGGTGCCGCGTTTCGACCCCGGCAGCGGCATGACCCGTCTCGACACCCAGCGTATCTCCAAGGCCAGCGCTACCCAGCGTGCGGGGCGGGCAGGGCGCCTGGAGCCGGGCGTGTGTTATCGCTTGTGGTCGCAGGATCAGCACGAGCAACTGGCGGCCTACGGCAGTGCGGAAATTCTCTCGGCTGACCTTGCAGGTCTGGCGTTGCAACTCGGGCGTTGGGGCGTGACACCGGGTCAGTTGGTCTGGCTGGATGTACCTCCCGCCGCCGCTTATGCACAAGCGCAGGACTTGCTGGATCGGCTGGGTGCATTGGAGGGCGAAGCGCTGACCCGCCATGGCCAGGCCATGGCCGAACTGCCGGCACATCCGCGCATCGCGCATTTGTTGTTGCGCGGCCAGGCACTCGGTTTGGCTGACATGGCCTGCGATGTCGCGGCGTTGCTCGGTGAGCGGGATATTTTGCGCGGTGCCGGCGCCGATTTACACAGCCGCCTGGTGCTGCTGTCCGGCGAAGAACGCGCCGCGCGGGGTGCTCAGGGCGGTGTGCAACGGGCCCGGCAACTGGCACGGCAGTATCGCGGTTATCTGCGCGCAAAAGCCTCGGAGCCGGTCAGCGACCCCGATCATCCGCGCTGGCTCGGCGCGCTGCTGGCGCTGGCCTATCCCGACCGCGTTGCCCAGCAACGCCGTGCAGGTGGTGCGGAATATCGCTTGGCCAACGGGCGCGCGGCGTTGTTCGCCGAGGCTGACAGCCTGATGAAACAGGCGTGGCTGGTGATTGCCGACCTTAGCAGTCGTCAGGGCCAGCGCGAGGAACGGATTTATCTGGCGGCGGAATTCGATCCGGAGCTGTTCGATTCAGTGTTGGCCGAGCAGGTGCGTTGCGTCGATCAACTGGATTGGGATGAGCGCGAAGGCGTGTTGCGCGCCGAGCGTCAGCGCAAGGTTGGCGAGTTGATAATCAGCCGCGAACCACTGACCGGCCTCGACGAAACCGCGCGCAGTCAGGCACTGGTCAATCTGGTGCGGCGCAAAGGCCTGGAGTTGTTGCCGTGGACCCCGGAGCTGCGTCAGTGGCAGGCGCGGGTTGCCTTGTTGCGTCAGTTGGATATAGCCGGCAAGGGCGAGAGCGAGTGGCCGGATGTCAGCGACACCGCGTTGCTCAAAAGCCTCGAACAGTGGCTGATGCCGTATCTGGGCAAAGTTTCGCGGCTCAGTCATTTTGCCAATCTGGACCTGTCGAGCATCGTCCACAACCTGCTGCCGTGGCCGCTGCCCCAACGGCTCGATGAGCTGGCACCGCATCATTTGAGCGTGCCGTCAGGTTCATCGATTCGTCTGGATTACAGCGAGCAGCCGCCCATTCTCGCGGTGCGCTTGCAGGAATTGTTTGGCCTGGCCGAGACCCCGCGCATTGCTGGTGGGCGGCAAGTGGTGAAGCTGCATCTGCTGTCTCCGGCGCGGCGGCCGGTGCAGGTGACTCAGGATCTGGCGAACTTCTGGCGCAGCACCTACGCCGAGGTCAAGAAAGATTTGAAGGGCCGTTACCCGAAACATTACTGGCCGGATGATCCATTGGTAGCTGAAGCGACTGCGCGGATCAAACCGCGTAAATAGTCCCTCAATAATTGCGAAGAACCCTGTGGGAGCAAGCCAGCTCCCACAAGTTTTTGCATTGTCAGTTGGCCGGCAACAGGAACCGCGCAATGACGGGAAGGTGGTCGGAGATGCGCAAGGTATCGTCCTGCCTGACCAGCGCCTCGACCCGTTTGATGCGTGGGCTGTAGAACAGATAGTCGACGGTCCGGTCCGGGCCGTTCAGGCCAGGATCGTTCGGGTAGTGGGTCAGCCAGCGCGCGCGGTCGATTCCGCCGGCTTCGTTGTTGGTCGGGATCATCGGGTATTTGTCCCACAACACATGCAAGGCGCTGTCGGCGGAATAGGGTGTGCGCTGCTCGCTGGGCAGGCGTTGGTATTGCCCCAGCGGCAACAGGTTGAAATCGCCGCCGAGCAGCCACGGCGTGCCGCTACTTTCGAGTTTGTCGAGCTCCCTGGCCACGGCCGAGACTTGCGCTTGCAGGGTCTCGTCAGGTTGGGTTACGCGATCCAGGTGGGTGTTGAACACGGCAATCTGGCCGCCGTCGCTCAACGGCAGGTAGGTCACCAGCAAGGCATTTTTCGCTTGGAACTGACGGCTGATCAGGTTGGCGGTCGCGAGCGGCAATTGCAGGCGCTGGGCTTGTTCGATCTTGAAGCGGCTGAGGGTTGCCAGTTGCCGGCCAACGCTGCCGAAGATGTGCGGATCCGGGATGAAGTCAGCCTTCCAGTCGAAGGCGTGGGCGCTGCATGGGTACAGGTCGGCGACCCGTTCCTGCAGCAGTTTGAGCTGGTTCTGGTAATCACTGGCCTTGGCGCCGTCGTCGAGCTCCTGCAACAGCACAACGTCCGGTTGCTCGTCGCGAATCACCCGCGCCACTTCATCGAGGCTGAAGGCCATGTCTTCGGGGGTGGGGGAGTCGTCGGTGCCGGAAGCCAGGTCATTCCAGAACACGTAGCGCTTGCCCGCCAGGTACTGGACGTTCCAGGTCATCACCTTCAGCGCCTGGCCGGGAACCAGGGGTGGCGCCGGGGTACTGCAACTGACCGGCAGCACTTCCCGGGCTTCGGGGCGCCAGGTCCAGTTGTAAATCATCAGGCCGGTCAGGCCGATCACGATCAACAATCCCAGCAAGGTGTAGCGCAGCAGTCGGGTCATGGCTCGGCTTATAGCGTTACGGAAATTGACCCTGAGCATAACCGAGTGACGGGTGGTCACCCAAGGTCAGAGTGGCCCATCGATTTTTTCAGGGACCTCGCTGATCAGCATGAACAGGCGAAACAGCACCACGCTGGTGAACAGTTGCAGGAAGCTGTGGGCACTGTCGATCAGTAGCGAGATCACCGGGTTCTGCGGCTCGGGGTAGACCGCCAGCGTTGCGCCCTTGAGCAGCCACAACGGCCCCATCACGCACAAAATGCACACCAGGATGCGCATGAAATGTCCACGGGTCAGGCGCAGGCTTTCCTTCATCGCCGCCAACGGAGCCAGGCCTCGCAGCACCAGCAGGTATTCGCCGAACGCCAGGGTCACCATCAGATAGATACCGGGCAGGAAATACAGCGACAGGCCGAGCAGGATCAGCAGGGTGTTCAGGGCGGTCAGCAGGGCGAAGCGCGGCCACAGGTAAGCGGCTCTCGACAGCAACGCGCGATTGCCCGGCGATTCGCCACGACTGCGAGCGTCGAGAAACAGAATCAGGGCGGCGGTGTACAGCGGATAAACCAGCAAGCCGACGATCACACTGACGCCGGGAAAACTGTCCGGCTCGGTGGAGTGGTCGACCACTTGTTGCAGCAGCGACTCGAAGATCACCAGCGGCAGGCACAGCTGCACGATCTGGCGCAGATTGCGCTTGAAGAAATACAGGGAGTCACGCAGTACATCTAACGGATTCATCAGTCGGTATCGCAGGTTGGAAGCAGTGGCCCACTTTAACCGATGAAACCCTTTTGGGCGCAAACGTAAACGTTCGGTAAAGCTCATTGAAACATCCTGCACTCGCCTCCATTACCGATGAGCACCTTTTCCGCAGTGGAGAAGGGCGACGATTTCCCCGGCAATCTACGAGGTCGCCATGAACAGCGAAGAACAAACCCTGATCGATGGACTGTTTTCCCGGCTACAGCAGGCCGAAACGGATTCAGCCCCGCGCGACGCCCAGGCTGAGGCGCGGATCAAGGAACACCTGACTCGCCAGCCTGCGGCCGGCTATTTCATGACCCAGGCGATTCTGGTTCAGGAAGTCGCCCTCAAGAGTCTCGACGAGCAGAACAAACAACTGACCCGGCAGGTGCAGCAATTGCAGGCCGAACTGCAATCGGCCAAGGCTCAGGCAGCGGCACCGGCGCCGAGCGGTGGTGGCTTTTTGTCGAGCATCTTCGGGGGCAGTGCCCGCGATCCGCAGCCAGCTCCAACCCAGAGTGCAGTGTCGTCCACGGGCGGCTGGCGTGAGCCGGCGCGGCCGTCGTTCAATTCGCAATCGCCACAGCAAAACTTCGGCGCAGCACCGCCTCAACAAAATTACATCCCGCAACAGCAGGCTCCGGCGGGGGGCAACAGTTTTCTCGGTGGTGCGCTGAAGACCGCGGCCGGTGTGGCGGGTGGCGTGATGCTGGCACAAGGTATCAGCAGCCTGTTCCATCAAAACCAGCAGCCGGAAGTGGCTGAAGTGATCAAGGAAGAGCCGGCTCAGGTCAGCGATCAGAGCGATAGCGGTAATGGCTGGGGCGACGACCAGCGCCTGGCTGACAACTCCAGCAATCAGGGCGACTTTGCCGACACTGATTACAGTGATGACGACTCATCGTTCTTCGGCGGCGACGACGATTCCTTCGTCTGACACGCCATTCGTCCGGGGCACAACCGTGCCCCAGGCCGATTATTCGCGGAACAATCCTTCGGGCTGGCATACTGGGCAACTTTTCGGGCCCGGTGCCTGATCTCGCCTGCGCGCCTGTGCGCCAAGAGGAAGTCCGCGGTGAAAAAAATCGCAGTGTTCGCCGATGTTCAAAACCTCTATTACACCGTGCGTCAGGCCTATGGTTGCCATTTCAACTACGCCGCGTTGTGGGCCGATATCAGCAAGCAGGGCGAGATCGTCGAGGCCTATGCCTACGCGATCGATCGTGGTGACAGCAAACAGCAGCAGTTTCAGCAGATCCTGCGCAATCTCGGCTTCACCGTGAAGCTCAAACCCTACATCCAGCGCAGTGACGGTTCGGCCAAGGGCGACTGGGATGTGGGCATCACCCTCGACATCATGGACGCCGCCGATCATGTTGACGAAGTGGTGCTGGCCTCCGGCGATGGTGATTTTGACATGCTGCTGGAGCGCATCATCAGTAAACACGGCGTGCAAGCGGTGGCCTACGGCGTGCCGGGCCTGACCGCCAATTCGCTGATCCGCGCCGCCAGCCGTTACGTGCCCATCGAAGGCGCGTTGCTGCTCAAGAATTGACTTTTACGGAGTTGAAACAGGTTTGGAACGCATAGCAGTCATCGACTTTGAAACCACCGGGATCTCCCCGAGCAGCAGCTGCCGGGCCACGGAAATTGCCGTGGTGATTCTTGAACAGGGGCGCATCGTCGAGCGTTACCAAAGCCTGATGAATGCCGGCGTGCGCGTCCCGGCTTTCATCGAGCAACTGACCGGCATCAGCAACGCCATGCTGCGCACCGCGCCGTCGGCCGAGCAAGTGATGAACGAGGTCAACGAGTTTGTCGGCATCACGCCGCTGCTGGCGCACAACGCGGCGTTCGACCAGAAGTTCTGGGACTTTGAGCTGGGGCGGATCAAGCGCACGCGGTTGCAGAACTTTGCATGCTCACTGCTATTGGCCCGTCGGCTAATGCCGGCTGCGCCGAATCACAAACTCGGCACCCTCACCACCTTCGCCAACTTGCCCGATACCGGCAAGGCTCACCGGGCCATGGCCGATGCCGAAATGGCCGCCAACCTGACGGCGCATCTGGCGCAAGAGCTGCGGAGCAAGCATGGGTTGCGCGAGTTGTCCCATGATTTGCTGTGCAGCTTGCAGAAAGTGCCGGCGGCGAAGATCAATGAACATCTCAAGCGCCATCGCGGGTTCTAAAACCACCGCCAATCCCCTGTAGGAGCGAGCCTGCTTGGAGTGTCAGTCGACATCAATGTTGAATGGTAAATCGCTTCGCGAGCAGGCTCGCTCCCACAGGGTCGGTGTCTGACGTTGTTCTTGTGTTTAACCACGCCTCAAATTCGATGATTGCTCCTACCAAATATTAGGAATTTGTCCGTCTTGCCCCGTACCTGCGGCATCGATAACCTCTGGGACGTCGCTGCCAATTCAGCGACCGGGCCTGCAAGCTCGTCGAGGTTTGGTAGATAACTACAGTCGCACCTATAATCGCGTCGCTTTACTTGGCGACCATCGATTTATGGTGGCTGTGTACGGGGTGACCTTTGGGTCTGCCGGGGTTATCTATCGACTCGGTCTTGCAGACTCGTACACAGCTGCCACCCATCACCTGCAAGTGATGCTGGTATCTCCAACTTTTCGATGGATTATTCGCCATGATCAAAGTTACCCCCAATCCCCCTGAAGATTCTGCGCAATCAGTTGCGAGCGCAGCTCACTTCACCCCCAAAACATTCATCCGCCATCACATCCAGCTGCGCGCACTTTTATTGCACGCAGAACCTTGGTTCTGTGCCCGCGATATCGGCCGGTTGATGGGAGTAGATATAAACGGCAGACAGGCGCTCAAGCTCGATGCGGATCAGCGGCGGGTGATGAGTTTGTCCGGAAGCGATGACGCGCAAGAGACCTTGATGCTCAGCGAGTCAGGCGTGTACGCGATGTTGGTCTATCACTACTGCCCGGAAAACCGCCATTTACGACGTTGGCTGACACACGACGTGGTGCCGATGTTGCGGGAAGATACGGGGTCCATTTCGAATCAAGCACCGCATATGCGGGCGATGGAATGGGCGGGCGGAACGCTGCGGCTGCTGCATTGGCGCAAAGAACCTTGGGTGCGCCTGCGGGATATGCCGGGTTTGTTGTCTGCAAATTACAGCGGCGTCTAACAGATCGCTTCGCGGGCAAGCCCGCTCCCACAGGAATTAGGTGACACCTGTGGGGACGGGATGTTGGCAATCTCACCGGCCATGAAGGATGCTGAAATGGCCGCCAACCTCACCGCGCATCTGGCGCGGGAATTGCGACACAAGCATGGGTTGGAGCTGTGGGAGTTCAGCTGTCTTCCGATAAGCCCAAAAATAAGTCATCAAGACAGTTGCTCCCACATTTGATCTCCTGCAGCTTTAAATCGTCTTGCCGTTGCCTTCGATGTGCCCCAACGGTACGCGTTTTTCTATTGCGCTCGAAAGCACAATCGACGTCTTGCTGAACCCGAACTTGGCAATCCGGTTAATCAACTCTTCCAGCTCCGGCATCGAACCCACCGCCGCTTGCATGATCACGCACGGATCGCCCGTGACCCGGTGGCACTCGGTCAATTGCGGGATTTTGATCAAGTCGTCGTAAGCCTTTTGATTGCCATGCTGGTTCAGGCGCAGTTCGATCACGCACTGGATCGGCAGCCCAAGCTTGGCCATGTCGACTTTCGCCTGGTAACCGGTAATCACACCACTGGCTTCCAGTTTGGCCACGCGCTCGGCCACGGCCGGGGCGGACAGGTTGACCTTGCGCGCCAGGTCGGCGTAAGACGCACGGCCGTTGTCCAGCAGGGCGCCGAGGAGCATGCGGTCGTATTTATCCATCGTCGTACACCTGGAAAATGACTGACTTTCGAAAGCACGGTTTATAACGCCGAACTCCGTGTTTTGAAAAGTGTACCGGCGCTATAAACAGGTTTTGTAACTTATTTTTCGCCGTTGGCCTTTCTAGAATAGCTGTTCACATTGTCCTGCCATCGAGCTGCTCATGCCTGGCTTACGTCGTTTTCCCTTACCGTTGATCGCTGCTTTTTTCGCGTTGTACGTGATTTGGGGATCAACCTATCTGGCGATCCGCATCGGTGTGGAGTACTGGCCGCCGTTGTTGCTCGCCGGAATCCGTTTTGTGGTCGCCGGGACGCTGATGTATGCCTTCCTGCGCTGGCGCGGCGCGCCGGCTCCGACCTGGGCACAGTGGAAAGCGGCCGGCATGATCGGGATCTTGCTGCTCGCTGGCGGTAACGGCGGAGTCACTGTGGCCGAGCACATGGGGGTGGCCTCCGGTGTGGCAGCCTTGGCGATTGCGACGGTGCCGTTGTTTACCTTGTTGTGCGGATATTTCTGGGGCGCGCGTAATACCCGTCTCGAATGGGCCGGGATTGTGCTCGGGCTGATCGGCATTGCCATGTTGAATCTCGGTTCGAACCTGCAATCGAGCCCGCTGGGGGCGACGTTGCTGGTGCTCGCAGCAGCTTCCTGGGCGTTCGGTTCGGTCTGGAGCAAACACTTGCCGTTGCCCGAGGGGGCGATGGCCAGTGCGGTGGAAATGCTGGTCGGTGGCGTGGTGCTGTTGATCGGCAGTGCATTGAGCGGCGAGCATCTGCAAGCCATGCCGGCGATCGAAGGGTGGGCGGCCTTGGCGTATCTGACGTTCTTCGGCTCGATTATCGCGTTCAACGCTTATATGTATCTGTTGAAAAACGTGCGTCCGGCGGCGGCGACCAGCTATGCCTACGTCAACCCGGCGGTGGCGGTGTTGTTGGGCATCGTGTTTGTCGGCGAGACTATCGGCATCGAAGAAGGGCTGGCGATGCTGGTGATCATCAGCGCCGTGGTGTTGATCGGTTTGCCGCAGTGGCGCCGGGTGCCTGAGCAGCCGGCCGTAGTCGCGCCGACAGAATCCCGTGTGAATTAGGGTAAACTGCGCGCCATTGCATCTTGTTTTGCACACTTGTTTTGAAAAACCCGCGCTGAATTTTCCTACGGTACTCCCATGACTTTCGCCACCCTTGGCCTGATCGAACCCTTGCTGCGCTCTCTCGAGACGCTCGGCTACCAGACTCCGACGCCGGTTCAGGCGCAAGCCATTCCGGCGGTGCTGGCCGGTCGCGACCTGATGGCCGCCGCCCAGACGGGCACCGGCAAGACCGCCGGTTTCGCGCTGCCGCTCCTGCAATTGCTGGCCATGGAAGGGCCGAAAGTCACCGCCAACTCGGTACGCGCACTGATTCTGGTGCCGACCCGCGAGCTGGCGGAACAGGTTCACGAAGCCGTGCGTCAGTACGCCGAGAACCTGCCGCTGAGCACTTACGCGGTATACGGCGGCGTCAGCATCAACCCGCAAATGATGAAACTGCGCAAAGGCGTCGACCTGCTGGTGGCCACGCCGGGCCGCTTGCTCGACCTGTTCCGTCAGAACGCGCTCAAGTTCAATCAGCTGCAAACCCTGGTGCTGGACGAAGCCGATCGCATGCTCGATCTGGGCTTTTCCGAAGAACTGGGCAACATCTACAAGGCGCTGCCGAAGAAACGTCAGACGCTGTTGTTCTCCGCAACGTTCTCGGATGCGATCCGCACCTTGGCCGGGCAGATGCTAAACGATCCGCTGAGCATCGAAGTCAGCCCGCGTAACGTAGCCGCCAACACGGTTAAACAGTGGGTTGTGACGGTCGACAAGAAGCGCAAGCCGGAACTGTTCGTTCACTTGCTGCGCAAAGGCAAGTGGAAGCAAGTGCTGGTGTTCGCCAAGACCCGCAACGGTGTCGACGCGCTGGTGGAAAAACTCCAGGGCCTGGGTATCAATGCCGACGGCATCCACGGTGACAAGCCTCAGGCCACGCGTCAGCGCGCGCTGGACCGTTTCAAGGCCAGCGAAGTGCAGATCCTGGTTGCTACGGACGTCGCGGCCCGTGGTCTGGACATCGAGGACTTGCCGTTGGTGGTCAACTTTGACCTGCCGATCGTGGCCGAGGACTACATCCACCGCATCGGTCGTACCGGCCGTGCGGGTAACACCGGGCAGGCGATTTCGCTGGTGTGCGCCGATGAAGTGAATCTGCTGTCGGCCATCGAGACGTTGACCCGTCAGACATTGCCTCGGCAAATGGAGCACGACTTCGAACCTGAGCACCGCGTGCCGGATACCGATGCCAGCGGACAGGTAGTCAAGAAACCGAAAAAGCCGAAGAAGCCCAAGACCTCTAGTGGCGGCGGCAAGCGCAACCTGGGCAAGTGGGTTGAGAGCGGGGACGCTTCGGCGCCAGAGCCTTCGATCAAGCCTGTGCGCAAAGTGCCGGTGTTCAACACTGGGCCGCGTAAGCGTAAGCCTTAAATAGCGGCGGCGTCTGTCAGGACGCCATCGCGAGCAGGCTCGCTCCCACAGGGGATTTGTGAACGATACAGATCCAGTGTGGGAGCGAGCCTGCTCGCGATGGGTGCGCCTCGGTCTTCAGCCTTGGCGCTTCAGCCACTCCACCACACCCATCCCCGCCGCACGCCCACTGGCGAAGCACGCGGTCAAAAGATAGCCGCCCGTCGGCGCTTCCCAGTCCAGCATCTCTCCCGCACAGAACACGCCAGGCAATGGCTTGAGCATCAAACGTTCATCCATCGACTCGAACAGCACACCACCCGCGCTGCTGATGGCTTCGTCCAGGGGGCGGGTTTTAACCAGCGTCAGTGGCAGTGCCTTGATTGCTTTGGCCAGCAACGCCGGGTCGGTGAAGCAGTCGGCCGGCGTCAGTTCACGCAGCAACGCGGCTTTGACCCCATCAAGGCCCAGCTGACTGTGCAGGTGTTTGGACATCGAACGTGAACCGCGTGGTTTGCTCAGTGCTGTCTGTACTTTATCCACAGGCTTGCCCGGCAGCAGGTCCAGATGAATGGTCGCGCAACCGTTGAGGTTGATGGCTTCGCGGATTGGTGCCGACAGGGCATAGATCAGGCTGCCTTCAATCCCGGTGGCCGTGATCACACATTCACCGAGCCTTGGCACGTCGTCATTGAGGCCGATGGCGATGTTTTTCAGCGGTGCGCCGGCAAATTTACTGACCATTAATTCGCTCCAGGCCTTCACCTCGAAACCGCAATTGCTCGGTTGCAACGGCGCCAGGCCTACGCCGCATTGCTCCAGCGGCAGCATCCATGCGCCATCCGAACCCAGGCGCGACCAACTGCCGCCGCCGAGGGCGAGCAGGGTGGCGTCAGCCTTAACGGTTTTTTCTCCCTCTGGGCTGTCGATTCGCAATCCACCGTTGTCGTCCCAGCCGAGCCAGCGGTGGCGGGTGTGGATAATTACGCCGGCGTCTCGCAGGCGTTTGAGCCAGGCGCGCAGCAGGGGCGCGGCTTTCATATCGGTTGGAAACACCCTGCCTGAGCTGCCGACAAAGGTTTCGATGCCCAGGTCATGAATCCATTGGCACAGCGCCTCAGCCCCAAAGGATCGCAGCAGCGGTGCAATCTGCGGGGCGCGCTCGGCGTAGCGCGAGAGAAACGCCGGGTAGGCCTCGGAATGGGTGATGTTCATGCCGCCGACCCCGGCCAGCAGGAATTTGCGGCCCACCGAAGGCATGCCGTCGTACAGGTCAACCTTGACCCCGGCCTTACTCAACACTTCAGCCGCCATCAGGCCGGCAGGGCCGCCGCCGATGATGGCGACGTGAGGGGAGAGGGCGGTGGAGGATTGGGTCATGGAATGCGCTGCGGTTTGGCGGGATAAGCGGGGCATTCTACCAGCCTGATCCCTTGTGGGAGCGAGCCTGCTCGCGAAAGCGGTGGCACATTCAACACTGATGCAAGCAGACCCACCGCAATCGCGAGCAGGCTCGCTCCCACAGGGGATTTGTTGTGTGCTCAAGATGTGGTTAAAAAACAACCATCGCTGTGTAGCCTATACGCTGCATGGGCTGTAGGCCCTTTCGCTCAGGTTATCCACAGGCAGTTCCACAGGCATTGTGGGTAAAGACCCACGGTTCAATGACAACCTGATGACTGCCAGACCCGCTGCGCGCTGTGATGCAGGATGCCATGTCGTCGCGCCAGGGCCTTGCGGTCCTTGCTATAGCCGCCGCCAATTACCCCAACCACCGGGATATCCCGGCCCAGGCAATGGCGCATCACGCTTTCATCACGCGCCGCCACGCCTTCGTCCGTCAGCTTCAAATAACCCAGGGCGTCGTCCTTGTGTACATCGACCCCGGCGTCATACAACACCAGATCCGGTTGATAGAGCGGCAGCAAATAGTTGAGCGCATCGTCGACCACTTTCAGGTAGTCGGCATCGCCCATGCCCTTGGGCAACGGAATGTCCCAGTCACTTTCTGCTTTGCGTGCAGGAAAATTCTTTTCGCAGTGCAGGGAAACCGTCACTGCGTCCGGGGTGTTGTGCAGGATTCGTGCAGTCCCGTCGCCCTGATGCACGTCACAATCGAAGATCAGCACCCGATTCACCCGGCCACTTTCCAGCAGGTAATGGCTGATCACCGCCAGGTCATTGAAGATGCAAAAGCCGGCCGGGTAGTCGTAATGCGCGTGATGCGTGCCACCGGCCAAGTGACAGGCCAGTCCGTGCTCCAGCGCTTGTTCGGCCGCCAGCAACGAACCTCCGACCGCGCGCACCGTGCGCCGGGCCAAAGCTTCGCTCCAGGGCAGGCCCAAGCGCCGTTGGTCTTCACGGGACAACTCGCCACTCATGTAACGTTCGATATACGCAGCATCATGGGCGAGGGCGAGAATCTGCGCAGGGCAGAGTTCCGGGCGCAGCAGGTCGGCGTCCCGGGTCAGGCCGCTGTCCACCAGGTGATCGCGCAGCAGGCGAAACTTGTCCATGGGGAAGCGGTGATCCGCCGGGAACTCGGGGCTGTAGTCTTCGTGATAAATCAGCGGCAGCGGCATGATGATTTCATGTAGGAATGAGAGAAGGATCCTACCAGCGATGTAGACTTGCAGCATGGAAACGGGGGAACGCGATGGAGCCAATACTGGAACTCGAAAGCGCGCGACTGCTGTTGCGGCAGTGGCGCGATGACGATCTGCCGGAGTTTGCGGCGATGTGTGCCGATCCTCAGGTGATGCGCTATTTCCCGGCGCCGTTGAGTCGGCTGGAAACTGCCTCGCTGATCGGGCGCGTACGCGGGCATTTTGCCGAGCATGGTTTCGGCCTGTGGGCCCTGCAACGCAAGGACACCAGCCAGTTCATCGGCTTTACAGGGCTGGGTGTAGTGGGTTTCGACGCGCCATTCACTCCCGCGACCGAAATCGGCTGGCGCCTGGCTCGCGAACATTGGGGCCTGGGCTACGCCAGTGAAGCGGCGTGGACCGCGCTGCGGTGTGGGTTTGACCGGTTGGCGCTGAAAGAAATCGTGTCCTTTACCACGCAAACCAACACGCCTTCCGAGAAAGTCATGCAGGCCATCGGCATGCACCATGATTCAGCCGATGACTTCGAGCATCCCAGGCTCGCGGCCGATCATCCCCTGCGCCACCATGTGCTCTATCGCATCACCCGTGAACAATGGCTGCAAACCTTGCATGGATAAGCCGACGCGGACGTTTACAATGGCTCCCATATTATTGGCCCGGGCCAGAAATTGAATCGCCCGTCGCAGCCAAGACTGCGCGGCAATGTTTTGCGTGAGGAGAGTCTGAATGAGCCAAGTGTTGGATGATCTGGTCGATTTACTGACCCTGGAACCGATCGAAGAAAACCTGTTCCGTGGCCGTAGTCAGGACCTGGGTTTTCGCCAGTTGTTCGGCGGTCAGGTGATCGGTCAGTCGCTGTCGGCAGCCAGTCAGACGGTTGAAGAAGCGCGGCATGTGCATTCCATGCACGGCTATTTTCTGCGGCCGGGCGATTCCGCGTTGCCCGTGGTGTATCAGGTGGACCGGGTGCGCGACGGTGGCAGTTTCAGCACGCGCCGGGTGACGGCGATCCAGAAAGGCAATCCGATTTTCACTTGCAGCGCCTCCTTCCAGTACGACGAAAAAGGCTTCGAGCACCAGGCCGAGATGCCGGTTGTGGTCGGCCCGGAAAACCTGCCCTCGGAACTGGAACTCACCCAGCAACGGGCGCACCTGATTCCCGAGCACATGCGCGAAAAACTGCTGTGCCCGAAACCGATCGAATTTCGCCCGGTGACCGAGAAAGATCCCTACAACCCGCTGCCGTCCGACCCGATCAAGTACGCCTGGTTTCGCGCAGACGGTGCCTTGGCCGACTCGCCGGCACTACACAAATATTTGCTGGCCTATGCGTCGGATTTCGGTCTGCTGGTCACCTCGATGCAGCCCCATGGCAAAACGGTCTGGCACAAAGATATGCAAGTCGCCAGCCTCGATCACGCGCTGTGGTTCCATCAGGATCTGCGTGCCGATGACTGGTTGCTCTACGCGATGGACAGCCCGTGGGCCGGTAATTCCCGTGGCTTTAACCGTGGCAGCGTGTTCAACCGCGCCGGGCAACTGGTGGCGTCGGTCACGCAGGAAGGCCTGATTCGCCATCGCAAGGATTGGGCATGAGCCTGGCCGAGGTGCGTCACTGGGTGTTCGACATGGACGGCACCCTGACGGTGGCCGTGCATGACTTCGCGGCGATTCGCGTGGCATTGGCGATCCCGGCTGAAGACGACATCCTGACGCACCTTGCGGCATTGCCGGCCGATGAAGCGGCGGCTAAACATGCGTGGCTTCTGGAGCACGAACGGGATCTGGCGATGGGTTCGAAACCGGCGCCGGGGGCAGTTGAGCTGGTGCGGGAGTTGGCCGGGCGTGGCTATCGCCTGGGCATTCTCACGCGCAATGCCCGGGAACTGGCGCACGTCACGCTGGAGGCCATCGGCCTGGCCGACTGTTTCGCAGTGGAGGATGTGCTGGGGCGTGACGAAGCACCGCCTAAACCGCATCCCGGTGGCTTGCTGAAACTGGCCGAAGCCTGGAAGGTGCCTGCGAGCGAGATGGTGATGGTCGGTGATTACCGGTTTGATCTGGATTGCGGGCGAGCGGCGGGGGCGCGGACGGTGTTGGTGAATTTGCCGGATAACCCGTGGCCGGAGCTGACAGATTGGCATGCGGCGGATTGTGTGGCGTTGCGGGAAATGCTGTTGGCTTGAGGGCTCCATCGTCGGAACGCCGCCCGGAGCAAGCCCGCTCCCACATGGGTTCTCTACGGAATACAAAATTTGAGTCCACTAGAGATCCACTGTGGGAGATTCTATGTTGCAGGGGAACCCTGCACCCCCAAACTCACTGCCCAAACAACACCTTCTGCCCCTCCGGCGACGTAAACATCCCATCCCCGTTATGCCCAACTCCCGGCACGTCGACCAGTTGCTGGTTTACCCCGCGAGGATTGCGGCGCAGCAAATAATCGAAATAATTGTGCCCGCGAGCCAGGCGGTTGGCGCCCTGAGCTTGCGCCTCGCACCCCTTGTCCAGCGCCGGATGCTGCGGGTCGATGTCTTGCTTCCCGAGCAGATACGTCACGTCACGCGTGACGTAATTGCCTTCAATCTGCGGCGCCGTTTGCCCACTGGCATAGAGGGGTAAATCCGTCAGGCCATATTTCCATCGGTTAAAGCCGGGGCATTTCGCGTGATCGAATGCCATGGGCCGGCGCTCATCGAAATAGGCATACGAGGAAGGGTTGGCGACCACATAGCGGATTTTCACCCCGGCAGCGGTGAGCGCCGGTTGGTCGTGAGCCAGCAATGCATAACGTTGAACCACCTGGGCACCACCGGAATGACCGGCAATGACGATTTGTTTCACGTCCGGAAATTGTTTCCGGTCGCTGACCCTCTGGATGATCTGATCCAGTGCTCCATAGGAACTCAGCGCAAACGGGGCGGTGGATAAGCCGCCGGCCATCCAGTCATTGCCCTGCCAGCGCAGCACGGTGTCAGCCACGGGATGCAGGGCTACATCGGTTTCGTTGAGAAATTGTGGGGCGATCACCAGCGTGGTTTGGCTTTGTCCTGCCAGTTCAGCCGCCTGCTCGGCGCTCTGGCGGTAGGTTTCAGCATTGCGTAAACGGCCGTGGATGATGATCAGCACACGTTCGATTTTCTCGGGCGTCGGGCCGATGCCCACCGCCATTTCGCCTTCTTTGAGCAACAGCCGGCCGGGGCTGAGTTCTTTCACCCCATGCTCGGCAGCTTGGGTACTTGCGCAGGTAAACAGTACAGCTAACAGCCACTTATTCATTTACAGGTTTTTCGCCGCAAAGGTATCGCACTGGCCCACCTGGCCTTGTGCAAATCCGGTTTTGAACCAGCGCATTCTTTGCGCTGACGTGCCATGGGTAAACGAGTCCGGTACCACTCGGCCCTGACCTTGCTGCTGCAAGCGGTCGTCGCCGATGGCGTTGGCGGCGTTCAAGGCTTCTTCGATATCGCCGGGTTCCAGCCAGTTCAGACGCTGTTGCGCATGATTGGCCCAGACCCCGGCCAGGCAATCGGCCTGCAATTCCTGACGCACGAGTAAACCGCCATCGCCTTCCATTTGCCGGCCTTGCGCGCGGGCAGTCTGAATTTTCGCTGAAACGCCGAGCAAGGTCTGAACGTGGTGTCCGACTTCGTGAGCGATCACGTAGGCCTGAGCGAAGTCGCCGGCGGCGGCAAAGCGTTGCGACATTTCCTGGAAGAACGCCATGTCCAGGTAGACCTTCTGGTCGGCCGGGCAATAGAACGGACCGGTTGCCGATGTCGCCAGACCACAGGCGGAATTGACGCGATTGCTGAACAGCACGAGGGTCGGGTCTTTATATTGCCGACCTGCCTGCTGGAAAATCTGACCCCAGGTGTCTTCGGTATCGCCAAGGATAGAACGCACGAATTCGGCGCCTTCGTCATTGGCCGGCGGCGCCTTGCGGGTTTGGTTGGTGGCCGGTGCCGATTGCTCGCTCATTTGCCCGGTGAGTTGTCCGAGGATCTGCAGCGGGTCCTGCCCGGTGATCCAGCCGATGCCGACAATCAGAATAATCGCGGTCAGGCTCAAGCCCTTGCCGCCACCGAAACGCATCCCACCGCCACCACCGCCGACATCATCACCACGGGCATCGACCACGTTGTCGCTGCGTCGGCCTTTTTTCCATAGCATGTGGGAATCCTCTGATTGTCCGTGGAGATGAGTGTTGCTGGTGCGGTGGAACGACGCCAGTCCGGTCGTCCGGGATTCTGTGTGTGCCCCTGTAGGAACATGGATAGCCCGTCGAATTCCTTAAGGCGACGGGTTTTTATGGAATGGGTTAATGGCCACTACTTATCGACCGTTGAGTTCCAGATTTCGCGTTATCCGGTTCATCTTCTAGAATCAGGCAAATTGTGTGTGGAATCTCCCATGGCCGGCAGTCAGATCGAACGTGTTTTCAGCGTGCTGGAAAGTCTTACCAGTGACCCTCGGGGTCTGCCGATGCAGACGTTGGCAGAGCAACTGGACATCCCTAAAAGCGCGACCCATCGCTTGCTTGCCGAGCTGATCCGCTTGGGTTACGTGCGGCAGAATCCGGATAACCTGCGCTATCACCTGTCGACCAAACTGGTGGCGATGGGGTTTCGTTATCTGGCGGGCAGTGGTGCGGATATCGTGCAGCCGGTGCTGGATCGCCTGGCGGAGGAAACCGGTGAACTGGTGCGCCTGGGCGTCATTGAAGGCGAGCGGCAGATCTGGATCGCCAAGTCTCAAGGCGCGCGGTCCGGCCTGCGATACGACCCGGACATGGGCCGCGATGCGCCGTTGTTCTATACCGCGTCGGGCCACGCGTGGCTGGCGTGCATGAGCGATGCCGAAGCGTTGTCGCTGGTAGAGCGTCAGGGCGATGAGCGGCCGAAGGACCTGGGGCCGAATGCGCCACGTTCCAATATTGAACTGCTGGAGCGTCTGCGTCTGGCGCGCGAACAGGGTTACGCCTGGGTTGAAGAGAGTTCGGCGGTGGGCACCTCGGCCATTGCTGCCGTGGTGCGACACCCGAGCGAAGGGCGGGTAATCGGGGTGTTGAGCATAGCCGGACCCAGTGCGCGCATGCCCGGGGCGCGGCTGCATGAATTGGCACCGCTGTTGTTGGCGTTTGCCCAAGAGTTGTCGGCAGCGAGCCTTGCTTCAGAGTTGTTCAGTTAACTCGGACATACCCCCACTCCAATGTGAACTCTGTTCATCGGAAAACCGTGCGTTGTTCGAACACTTTCGGCTTATGCTTGTATAGGAATCTGGAACCAGGTTCTAAATTATTGGAATTCGCCAGGCACAAGGGAACCCATATGACCGTCAGCACCCCGCTCTCCGGCGTAAATCGCCCCTTCAAAGGGATTTTGCTGATCGTTCTTGCCACCTTCCTATTTTCCAGCCATGACGCGATATCGAAATACCTCTTGGGCTTTTACCCGATGGTCATGATCGTTTGGGCGCGTTATGTGGTTCACACCTTGTTGATGGCCGGGATTTTTCTGCCGCAATCCGGATTGGGCGTGCTGCGTACCAAGCGGCCTTTGCTGCAGACAATGAGAGCGCTGTGTCTGTTGGGCACCAGTCTGTTTTTCACCACTGGTTTGCAATACATCCCGTTGGCCGAAGCCACGGCGGTCAACTTTCTTGCGCCGGTGCTGGTCACTGCGTTGTCGGTGCCGTTGCTGGGTGAGCACGTCACCCGTGGCCAGTGGATCGCGGTGATTTGTGGGTTTATCGGCGTATTGATCATCGTCCACCCAGGCGGTGATCTGTTCACGCCTGCGGTGCTGTTGCCGTTCTGCTCGGCGCTGTTTTTCTGCTTCTATCAATTGCTCACCCGCAAGCTCAGCAACATCGACAGCCCGACTACCAGTAACTTCTTCGCCGGCCTGTGCAACACCTTGGTGATGTGTGTGCTGGTGCCGTTCTTCTGGCAAATGCCAACCTTTGGGCACGGCTTGCTGATGGTGGCCTTGGGGGCTTGCGGGATGACGGCTCACTTGTTTCTGACTCAGGCGTTCCGCTACGCCGCGCCTGCGCTGCTGGCACCCTTCGGCTATTGCCAGATTGTGTTTGCCGGTCTGCTGGGCTGGCTGCTGTTTTCCCACACGCCGACCCTGACCACCGTGGTCGGGATCGCGGTGATTTGCTGCAGCGGTTTGGCGGCAGCGTGGCAGCAGAGTCGTCGATAAACTGCCAAACGAACTGTGGGAGCGAGCCTGTTCGCGAAGGCGTCAGGTCAGTCAACGCCGATGTTGAATGACAGTACGCTTTCGCGAGCAGGCTCGCTCCCACAGGGATTGTGGTGACCTTTCTTTATTCGGTAACGGCAGGAATCTTGCGCGGTGCCATGAAGTACATCCAGATCAGGGCAATGAAGTACATCGCCGGGATCAGGGTGAACAGCACGGTGTAGTTGTTGTTGGTGACGGTCAGAATGTGGCCGACCAACTGCGTCATGAACATCCCGCCGATGGCTGCGCACATGCCGCCAAAACCAAATACCGTACTCATCATGTGTTTAGGCGTGTAGTCCATCACCAGGCTCCAGATATTCGCGGTCCAGGCCTGGTGCGCGCCGATGGCCAGGGAGATGGCGGCCACCGCGACCCACAGACTGCTCGAACCGGCCGCCATGACCACGCCGATGATGCAGCAGGCGAACAGGAACATGGACATCAATCGCGCCTTGATCGGGTTGACCCCGCGGCCGATCAGGAACGAGGAGAGGATCCCGCCACCGACACTGCCGAAGTCTGCCGTCAGGTAGATGATGATCAGCGGAATACCCATCTGGGTCACGTTGATCCCCAGGTTGTATTGCTGATTGAGGAACGGCGGCAGCCAATACAGGTAGAACCAGAACACCGGTGCAGTCATCGAGTAGGCGAGGGCGAAGGCCCAGGTGCCGCGCATGCGCAGGATTTTCGAGAACGGCACGCGGGCCTGTTCCGGCTCGACTTCTTTCTGGATGTAGTCCAGTTCCGATTGTTTGACGCTCGGGTGATCTTCCGGGTTGAAATACTTCAAGCCCCAGAACAGCAACCAGATCGCGCCCAGTGCCGCCATGCACAGGAACGCAGCTTGCCAGCCCCAGACCTGAAGGATCAGCGGCAACAGCATCGGGGTGAACATCGCACCGACGTTGGTGCCGGCATTGAAGATGCCGGTGGCCACGGCGCGTTCGCCGGCCGGGAACCACAGGCGCGTGGTCTTCACGCAGGCGGGGTAGTTGGCGGCTTCCGTCAGGCCGAGGATGAATCGGCAGACCATAAAGCCGACGGCCGAAGTGGCCAGGCCGTGGGCGCCGGTGGCGATACTCCAGAGCAGCACGGCGCAGAAGAACACGCGCTTGACGCCGACCCGGTCGATCAACCGGCCTTGCAGCACGAAACCGATGGCGTAGCCGACCTGGAACCAGAAGTTGATGTTGGCGTAGTCCATCGCCGTCCAGCTCATTTCCTTGGCGAGGATGGGCTGCATGACGCCCAGGGCGGCACGGTCGATGTAGTTCAGTGTCGTTGCGAAAAACACCAGCGCCAGCATGCCCCAACGGGTTTTGCCGACTGCCATGGCGCCGCGGATCTTGTCGCCGATGCTGTCGTTGGCAGGAGTCATGGAGGAGTGCTCCACGGGAGAACTTTGAGAAGGAGTCATGTAGTCCACCGATTCTTTTTATGTGGTGTTCCGGGTCTTTGGTAACCGGGCCCGAGGTTCATGATCGGGCTCAATGTGAGTAAATGTTGCGGAGTGGACAAAAAATCGTCAATTCGCCAAAGGCCATTCTGTTCGATAATCGCACGCAAAACTAACCGGATAGTACACTTTGCATTGCTGTGCGATTCCGCCAGGCCAATAATTCCCCCTCGTTAAACGCGATCCTTGTAGCAGCTGGCGAAGCCTGCGTCCGGCTGCGAAGCAGTCGTAAACCCTGTGCACGCGGTTTACCTGTATGACCGCGTCGCCTGAATTCACGACTGCTTCGCAGCCGGACGCAGGCTTCGCCAGCTGCTACATAAAGCGTGCGATATCGATAACAAGATTGTCTCCACCACCGGGAGTCGAAATATGCAGCGTTCCATTGCCACCGTTTCCTTGAGCGGTACCCTGCCGGAAAAACTCGAAGCCATTGCAGCCGCCGGTTTTGACGGGGTGGAGATTTTCGAGAATGACCTTCTCTACTACGACGGTAGCCCACGGGAGGTCAAACAGATGTGCGCCGATCTCGGGATCGCGATCACACTGTTTCAACCGTTCCGCGACTTCGAAGGTTGCCGCCGTGACCGACTGCCGCGCAATCTGGAACGGGCCGAGCGCAAGTTCGACTTGATGCAGGAACTGGGCACCGACCTGGTGTTAGTGTGCAGTAACGCGTCCGCCGATTCTGTCGGCGATGAGCAAATCCTCGTCGACGACTTGCGCCTGCTGGCCGAACGCGCGGGCGCGCGTGGTCTGCGGATCGGTTACGAAGCCCTGGCTTGGGGCCGGCATGTGAACACTTATCAACAGGTGTGGAACATCGTCCGTCAGGCCGATCACCCGAACCTCGGCGTGTTGCTCGACAGCTTTCACACCCTGTCTCTCAAGGGCGATCCGAGTGCCATCGCCGAGATTCCTGGCGACAAGATTTTCTTCGTGCAAATGGCCGACGCGCCGATCCTGGCCATGGACGTTCTGGAGTGGAGCCGGCATTTTCGCTGCTTTCCGGGTCAGGGCGAATTCGATTTGCCGGGGTTCCTCGCACCGATCATCAAGAGCGGCTACACCGGGCCGCTGTCGCTGGAAATCTTCAACGACGGTTTCCGCGCCGCGCCCCCTCGGGCCAATGCCGCTGACGGTTTGCGTTCGTTGCTGTACCTCGAAGAGAAAACCCGCGAGCGTCTGGCGCAAGAAGCCAAACCTGCCGGCCACCCGGAAATTTTGTTCGAGACACCGAAAGCCAGCGAATACAACGGCGTCGAGTTTCTGGAATTCGCCGTGGACGAAAGCCTCGGCGCCAAGCTCTCCCATTGGCTGGAGCGCCTGGGTTTCGTCAAGGCCGGGCAACATCGCTCCAAGAGCGTAAGCCTGCTGCGCCAGGGCGATATCAACCTGATCCTCAACTCTGAGCCTTACTCGTTCGCCCACAGCTTTTTCGAAGCGCATGGTCCGTCGCTGTGCGCCACCGCCGTGCGAGTCAAAGACAGTGCGAGCGCGCTGGCACGGGCCGTGGCTTACAAAGGTCAGCCGTATCGCGGACTGGTTGGCCCCAATGAATTGGAATTGGCGGCGGTACGTGCACCGGATGGCAGCCTGATTTATCTGGTGGACCAGGACGCTGACGTCTACGGCACCGACTTCAATCTGGACCCAGCCGCCGTGTCCAGTGGCGGCCTCAAGCGTATCGACCACATGGCCATGGCATTGCCAGCCGACAGCCTCGACAGTTGGGTGCTGTTCTACAAGAGCTTGCTGGATTTCGAAGCCGATGACGAAGTGGTGTTGCCCGACCCGTACGGCCTGGTAAAAAGTCGCGCGCTACGCAGCCGTGATAGTTCGATCCGCTTGCCGTTGAACATTTCCGAGAACCGCAACACCGCAATCTCACATGCGCTGTCGAGTTATCGCGGTTCTGGTGTGCATCACATCGCGTTTGATTGTGATGACATCTTTGCCCAAGTCAGCCGGGCGAAAGAGGCGGGCGTGCCGTTGCTGGATATCCCGCTCAATTACTACGATGACCTCGCCGCGCGCTTCGACTTCGATGACGAATTCCTCAGCGAACTGGCCTATTACAACGTTCTGTACGACCGCGATGCCCAGGGCGGCGAGCTGTTTCATGTGTACACCGAGCCGTTCGAAGGGCGGTTCTTCTTTGAAATCATTCAGCGCAAGAACGGCTATGCTGGTTACGGCGCGGCCAACGTCGCGGTTCGACTGGCGGCGATGGCCAAATCCCGCAGCGGGGCCATTCGTCAGGCCAAGTTGTAGGAAAATCGTAAGCGTCGATCACAAACCGCTGCCGCACGGCTTCCTTCGCTGTGCGGCGCGGCCCATAATCGCCAGCCTGTGCAGTGATGGCCGTGAGCCCGCAATGACAATGACTTCTGAACGCTCCGCAGTGCCCGGCGAACCCCTCGTCGAGCCTCGCAAAAGCCGCAAAAACAATCCGGAAAAGACCCGCGAGAACATCCTTCAAGAGGCGATTGTCGAGTTCGTCCAGCAGGGACTTTCCGGGGCTCGCGTCGATGCAATCGCCGAGCGCATCCACACCTCAAAACGCATGATCTATTACTACTTCGGCAGTAAAGAGCAGCTGTACGTTGAAGTGCTGGAAAAGCTCTACGGAGACATTCGCAGCACCGAAAACCGTCTGCTCCTGACCGAGCTGGCGCCGGTCGAGGCGATTCGTCGTCTGGTTGAGTTCACGTTCGACCACCATGATCGCAATGTCGATTTCGTGCGCATCGTCAGCATCGAGAACATTCACAACGCTGAATTCGTGAAGCGCTCCGATGCGATCAAGGCGATGAACAATACGCTCCTCGATTCACTGGGCGAGATTTTGCGTCGCGGTGCCGAGGAGGGCGTATTCCGAAGCGGACTTGATGCGCTGGATGTGCATCTGTTGATCAGTTCGTTCTGCTTCTATCGCGTGTCGAACCGTCATACCTTCGGTGAGATTTTTCAGATCGACTTGCCGGATGAAGCCATCAAGCAGCGTCATCGGGCGATGATTTGCGAGTCGGTGTTGCGCTACCTGCAGGCTTGATATGCAGTGAGGGGATTGCCCCCTCACTGCATCCACTCAGCCATTCATGCTCTGGAAATGCGCGAGCATTCGCTGCGCATCCGGCACCACGCCGCTGATCAATTCAAACGCCTTCACCGCCTGAAACACCGCCATGTTGCCGCCATCCAGGGTGCGGCAACCAAGGGCGCGAGCATTGCGCAACAATTCGGTTTCCAGCGGGAAGTAAACGATCTCCGCCACCCACAACTCGGGGCGAAGCAACTCCACCGGCACCGGCATTCCCGGCAGTTTTTTCATGCCCATGGGCGTGGTATTCACTAAACCATCCGCTTGGGCCATGGTGCTTGGCAACTCATGCCCGGACACCGCTCGGCCGGCGCCAAAATGCTGATTGAGGTTGTCCGCCAGGGCCTGCGCCCGGCTGATTTCCACGTCGAAAATACTCAGCAGTTGTACGCCTTCGCTCAATAGCGCGTGGGCCACTGCCGCGCCTGCGCCTCCGGCACCCATTTGTACGACATGCTCACGGGCAGCGTCCTTCAAGCCCCGGCGAAAACCTTCGGCAAAACCCAGGCAATCGGTGTTGTGGCCGATGCGTTTGCCGTCTTTCAACACCACGGTATTCACCGCGCCGATGCCGCGCGCTTCAGGCGACAGTTCGTCGAGCAACGGGATGATCGCCTGCTTGCACGGGAAGGTGATGTTCAGCCCGGTGAAACTCATGCGCTCGGCCGCCATCAGCAGGTCGGGCAGGGCACTGCTATCGAGCTGCAACTGATCCAGGTCGATCAAGCGATAGAGGTAACGCATGCCCTGCGCGTCGCCTTCGTGCTCGTGCATCGCGGGTGTGCGGGACGCCTGAATGCCGGCGCCGATCAGCCCGGCCAATACGGTGTTGTGCTGAGTCATCGCGTTCACCTCTTCAATTGCAGACTGAAATGCTCAAGCGCCAGGCGATAGCCGAGGCTGCCGAAGCCGGCCAGCACGGCGGTGGCGATGGCCGAGACGAACGAGTGATGCCGGAAAGGCTCACGAGCGTGGACGTTCGACAGGTGAACTTCGATCACGGGCAGTTCGCTGGCGACGAGGGCGTCGCGGATCGCCACCGAGGTGTGAGTCCACGCGGCCGGATTGATCACAATCCCGGCGCAACGACCGCGAGCGGCGTGAATCCAGTCGAGCAACTCACCTTCGTGGTTAGTCTGGCGAAACTCCACGGCCAGGCCGAATTCTTCAGCGGCACGTCCGCACAGCGCAGAGATGTCTGCCAGGGTTTCGTGACCATAAGTCGCCGGTTCACGGGTGCCGAGCAGGTTCAGGTTCGGGCCGTTGAGCACCAGAACGATAGGGGGCATCGAGGGTCTCTCCACTTATTGTTTTTGGAATCGGCTGTCGTTTCAGCCTGTGGAGATAAATTGTACTAGCTAGTTAGTTTGGTCAATTGAAGAGATGTTTCGGCCGTGATTTGTGGGCGGTGATCGGACAGTTTCGGCGTTTATCGGGGCAGATGCTCAATCAGGAAATCGATAAAGGCGCGCAACTTCAGGGGCACATGGCGGCTTTGCGGATACAGCAACGTGAACGGTCGTGAACGTCCGTTGTACGGCTTCAACACCTCCACCAGCGAGCCATCGGCCAGTTCGTTTTCGACGATAAACCGGTACGTCTGAAACAGTCCTGCCCCGTGTTTGGCCAGGGTCACGCCGCCGAGCACATCGTCGGAGCAGCTGAGATTGCCCTCGGCGAGAATCTCCCGCGGTGTGCCGTTGTCATTGAACAACCAGGCAATTCGCCGGCCGCTGCTGGGCAGTTCGTATTGAATGCATTCGTGTTGCGCCAGGTCGTCCAGGGTTTGTGGAACGCCCGCTCGCATTAGGTAATCGGGACTGGCGATCAGCACCAACGCAGCGTCCTCCAGATGTCGGGCGATCAAGCCTGAGTCCGGAATTGCTCGTACGCGGATGGCCATGTCATAGCCCTCGCCAACGAAATCGATATTGCGATTGCTGATGTGCGACTCGACCTTTACCTCGGGAAAGCGCGCCCGAAACGCCGGTAGCAACGGCAAGATCCGGTGGTGTGCATACGTCGTGGGGATACTGATCCGCAACGTGCCGGACGGTTGTTGCTGCTGGCCCATGACCTCGCGTTGCGCCTCGACCAGTTGTGCCAATGCCTGACGACATTCTTCGTAATACCGGCGGCCACTGTCGGTCAACTTCACGCTACGGGTGGTGCGCGCGAACAGCCGCACGCCCAGGCGTTCTTCCATGCGCGATACCGAACGGCTGACGGCGGCCGGCGTCACACCCGCCACCAGCGCGGCAGCGGTAAAGCTCCCGGCCTCGGCCGCCAGGCAAAACAGTTCGATGCTGCCCAGCTGAAGATCATCGAAGACTCGCTGCATGATTGATTACACCGGGGATCAAATGAGGGACTCAATGGCGTCACTTTAGATGAAATCGTCGTGGCAGTACTCAACAGAAGCGGCGGCTTTTTGCAGGTGTGGTGAAAGGATTGCTTACTATTTGGCGCGGTAATCGGGCAGTCAAAAAGTGCTCAAGCGCTAGTCTGAAAGTCGGATTGATCATCAAACGGATCAGCACCTGTCATCGGGTTCTTCAAGGAAAGGAGAATCTTTGTACTCTATAACCTAACGGATGGGTTAGCATGAATGTATGTCGCTACAAGGGCTTTTCATTGGTCGTCATGCTGCGCGATGAACATTGCCCGCCTCATGTTCACGTTGATGCCCGAACGTGGAGCGCACGCTTCAAATTCAGTTTCTGGCACAACGGCGTGGAGCTGTGGGATGTCGTCCCTCATTCGCAGCGCCCCCCTTCAGCGGTGTTGGAGGGATTGCGTCAGGCGCTGCGGCAACCGGCGCATTTACGGCGAGCACGTGGCATCTGGTGGAGCAAATTGCGCACAGCTTGCCTTGATAATCAGTTGTGGGATTGGGAGGGCAATGAAGTGGTGGTGATGAAACGTATTGCCAGCACGACCTACCTGATTGGCTCGGCCAGTTACGAAGCCGAAGCGAACAAAACGTTGTTGGCCCTGTTGGGGGCTGTGGAGGGAGTGGAAATCGAATTATGAAAACCATACAGGCGAGCATTCAGGCGGATCGCCCCGTCACGGAAGAATCACTGGATCAGGCGATTCAGCGAGGCGAATTGAGTCGCCGTAGCGGTTTGAATGCCACAGCAGTGACATGGTCAGGACATTGCCTGGTCATCGGCTTTGAGGACGGCAGTGGCGTCCTGCTACCGGCGAAGAACTACCCGGAGTTTGATGGCTTTGACGATGGGGACTTCGTTGATTTGAAGGTCGGTTTTTCGGGAACCGCGCTCTGCCATGAAGGCAGGGATTTACAGGTGTCCATCGCTGGATTGATTTCAGCGAGCAAGCCACTGATGGACATGGCGTCTTCAGTCATCGCCGCGCGCAATGGTCGTCAGAGCAGTGTTGCCAAGGCCGAGGCTGCGCGGGCCAATGGCAAAAAGGGCGGGCGCCCGCGCAAGGCGGATTCGGCTCTTTGATTCGCCCACAAAAAAGCCGTCGTCATGACGGCTGATTTGTACAGGCAACTGCAATCAACGGCGGGTCAACAACACCCCGGATTCCATGTGATGCGTCCACGGGAACTGGTCAAACATCGCGCACTGAGTGATGCGATGCGTGTCATGCAGCTGGGCGATGTTCGCCGCCAGCGTTTCCGGGTTGCAGGAGATGTAGAGGATGTTGTCGAAGCGTCGGGTCAACTCGCAGGTGTCCGGGTCCATGCCGGCACGGGGCGGGTCGACGAATACGCTACCGAACTCGTAGCTCTTGAGGTCGATGCCGTGCAGGCGACGGAACGGGCGGACCTCGTTCAGCGCTTCGGTCAGCTCTTCAGCGGACAGACGCACCAACGTAACGTTATCCACGGCGTTTTCGCTGAGGTTGCTCAGGGCTGCGTTGACCGAGGTCTTGCTGATTTCGGTGGCCAGCACTTTGCGTACGCGAGTGGCGAGCGGCAGGGTGAAGTTGCCGTTGCCGCAGTACAACTCCAGCAAATCGTCGCTGCGATCGCCCAATGCCTCGTAAGCCCAGTTGAGCATCTTCTGGTTCACGGTGCCGTTGGGCTGGGTGAACGCGCCTTCCGGCTGGCGATAGCTGAAAGTGCGGCCGCCGACATCGAGCCTCTCGACTACATAGTCGTGACCGATTACTTCGCGTTTGCCTTTCGAGCGACCGATGATACTGACGTTCAGGTCAGCAGCCAGTTTCGTGGCGGCTGCATGCCAATGCTCGTCCAGCGGGCGGTGATAGCACAGGGTGATCATCGCATCGCCGGCCAGGGTGGTCAGGAACTCCACCTGAAACAGCTTGTGGCTCAGCGCCGCACTGGCTTTCCATGCCGCTTTGAGCTGTGGCATCAACTGATTGATGCGCACGCTGGCGATTGGAAATTCTTCGATCAGGATCGGCGTACGTTTGTCTTCCTGGGAAAACATCGCGTAGTGCCGCTCACCGGCTTCACGCCACAGGCGGAATTCGGCGCGCAGGCGAAAGTTTTGCAGCGGTGAGTCGAACACCACAGTTTCTGGCGCATCGAACGGGGCCAGCAGGTCACGCAGGCGCGTGACCTTTTCTTCGAGCTGAACGGCGTAGGCCTGGGAATCAAAAGTCATGCGTTGAACCAACCCAGCTTGATCACGAACAGAATCGACAGAATCACCAGCGCCGGGTTCAGGTCACGGGTACGCCCGGACAGCAGCTTGATCGCGGTCCAGGAAATGAAACCGAAGGCGATGCCGTTGGCGATGGAATATGTAAACGGCATGGCCAGCGCGGTGATCACGACCGGTGCGGCAACGGTGATGTCGTCCCATTCTATTTCGGCCAGGCCGGAGGTCATCAGTACGGCGACGAACAACAGGGCCGGTGCCGTGGCGAATGCCGGAACGCTGGAGGCCAATGGCGAGAAGAACAGCGCCAGCAGGAACAGAAGCGCCACCACAACGGCGGTCAGGCCGGTGCGGCCACCGGCACTCACGCCAGCTGCGGATTCGATATAGCTCGTAGTGGTCGAGGTGCCCAACAGCGAGCCGGCCATGGCCGCGGTACTGTCGGCGACCAGCGCGCGACCCATTTTCGGCATGTGGCCGTCCTTATCCATCAGGCCGGCGCGCTTGGCGACGCCGATCAGGGTGCCGGAGTTGTCGAACAGGTCAACAAACAGGAAGGCGAAAATCACGCTGATCAGACCGATGTCGAGTGCACCTTTGATGTCCAGTTGCAAGAAGGTCGGGGCCAGGGAGGGCGGCATCGACATCACGCCGCCGAACGGGGTGAAGCCCATCACGATCGAAATGATGGTCACCACCAGAATGCCGATCAGCACCGCTCCGCGCACTTTCAGCGCTTCGAGGGCAACAATCAGGGCAAAACCCAGGGTTGCGAGAATCGGCGCCGGTTGTTTCAGGTCACCGAGGCCGACCATGGTCGCCGGGTTGCTGACTACGATGCCGGCGTTGTGCAGGGCGATCAGCGCCAGGAACAGGCCGATACCGGCCGCAATCGCCGAGCGCAGCGGCAAGGGGATGCTGTAGATGATCCATTCGCGGATGCGGAAGATCGACAGCAGGAAGAAGCACACCGCCGAGATGAACACCGCGCCCAGCGCCACTTGCCAGGTATGGCCCATGTGCAGGACCACGGTGTAGGAGAAGAAGGCGTTGAGGCCCATGCCCGGCGCCAGCGCGATCGGGTAGTTGGCGATCAGGCCCATCATTGTGGAGCCAAAGGCCGCGGCCAGACAGGTGGCCACGAACACCGCGCCCTTGTCCATGCCGGTCTCGCCGATGATGCTCGGGTTGACGAACAGAATGTAGGCCATGGCCAAGAAAGTCGTGACGCCCGCCAGAATCTCGGTCCGCACGTTGGTGTTGTGTGCTCTGAGTTGAAACAGCCTTTCCAGCATGTCCGCTCCCCGTGGCGCGCCCGGCGCCGTGAATGTATCGACCTCAACAGCAAAGCACAGACCGCTGAACGCGCCTGGGAAATTACAGTGGGCCGGAAAAAGCCGCGCATCATACCAGTCGCGTGGGGTTATGGCTGCTTATGGCTGCGATCGTCGTCGATGTTTTGCCGTCAAGTGAAGTGAGCCATACTGCGCGCCGGTTTTGGGAGACGCTATGTATTGCATGAAAAAGCCTGTGATCGCCGTGATTGGCGTCGTATTTGCCTTGTTGCTGGGCGCGCAAAACGCCTGCGCCGCGATGGCGCCACCGTTGAGCCAGCTGAAAGTGCTCAAGGTCGAATCGCCAGGGTGTGGTTTTGAAGACATTGCCGAGGGGCAGGAACAGACGCGCTGCGACCACAGCGGCCCGAGTATCAAGGTCTATGTGTTGGAAGTCGGCTATGGACGTCAGGCATTTGTGGCGCTGGACGGTTTTGAACTGAACGGCACCCGCACGCCGGTCTGTGCGTTTGATACCGGTAACCTGACCGAGTGCACCGCCGGTAGAAAAACCGTCGGGTACCTGTATGTCCTGGACCTTGCCGGCAAGCAGAACGGCGTATTCACCTTCAGCAATACCTCGATCAACGCGCCGGGCAACACCCTGTCGACGCAGCTCTATATCAAATAACGGCAGCAAGTAACGGCTGCGCCCGAACAAGCGTGAGGAAAGCTGACTAAGCTTTAAAGATCATCTTGTGGACTGCACTCATGACCTCTAGAGCTTTGATTACCCTCGCCGAGGGCATTGATGACCTGCAAACAGTGACCCTGATCGATGTGCTGCGCCGCGCCAACGTTGAAGTGGTGGTGGCCAGCATCGAGGGGCGGCGCATGCTCACCTGCGCCCGTGGCACGCGACTGACGGCCGATGCCATGCTGGTGGATTTGCTGGCCCAGACGTTCGACCTGATCGCGTTGCCTGGCGGCGCCGTTGGCGCACAACACCTGGCCGCTCATCAACCCCTGCAACAACTGATCAAGGATCAGGCCGCCGCCGGGCGCTTGTTCGCGGGTATCGCCGAAGCCCCGGCGGTCGCGCTGCAACAGTTTGGTGTGTTGCGTCAGCGGCGCATGACGTGCCTGCCCTCGGCCAGTCATCAGCTGTTGGGCTGCAACTTCGTCGACCAACCGGTAGTGGTCGACGGCAACTGCGTGACCGCCCAGGGTTCCGGGGCCGCCTTGGCATTTGCCCTGACATTAGTGGAACAACTTTGCGGCAAAGCCACGCGTGGAGGGGTGGCGGGGGAGTTGCTGGTATAGGAAATGTCAGGCGTGAATGGCAATGGGTTCTATCGCCGGTTGCTCGCGGTGTTCTGCTTGCCAGAGATCGAAATCGGTCTGAACCCCTAGCCACATGCGTGCCTTGCCAATTCCCGCTCGCTCCAGGCGCACCGCCAAGTCCGGGCTGATCGGCGCGTGACCATGCAATACCCGAGAAAGGTGCGGCCGTGCAAAACCCAGATGGCGGGCCAGTTCTGTAACGCTGATGCCGAGTTCGGGCAAGACATCCATCAATAGAGTTTCGCCAGGGTGTGGCGGGTTGTGCATGGGCATTGCCTGCCTCCTGTCAGTGGTAGTCCAGATAGTCGACCAGTTCGATGTCTGAACCGATAAACCGAAAAACAACTCGCCAGTTCCCTGAAACACTCAGTGACCAGAATTCGGCCAATTGCCCTCTGAGTGGATGCAGCCGCCATCCCGGAATATCGAGGTCGCCGGGTAGTGCTGCCCGGTCCATGAACTGAAGCATTCGAGACAGACGCTTCGCATGGTCTGCGCGAATCCCGCGAGTCGAACCTGTTTCATAGAAGCCACGAAGGCCCTTGTGCTGAAAGGATTTGATCATGGGTTGAGTGTAAGGCGATACATTACACCGAAGGCGGTATCTATGTATTGCACCTGGTCGGCAAATTTATGCCAGCTACTTGGTTCAGACCTTCACTTCTTCCACCGGCACATGCATGCGGTCGCGGTTGGCCAGGCTTGGGAACAGTTTCACCCAGACCCCGGTCACCACCAGGGTGCCGATCCCGCCCATGACCACTGCTGGCACGGTGCCGAACCAGTGGGCCGTCAGCCCGGATTCGAACTCGCCCAATTGGTTCGACGCGCCGATGAACAGGCCGTTGACGGCGCTGACCCGGCCACGCATTTCGTCCGGGGTTTCCAGCTGCACGAAGGAGGCGCGGATCACCATGCTGATCATGTCTGCCGCGCCCAGCACCACCAGCACCGCAAGCGAGAACCAGAACGAGGTCGAGAGGCCGAAGGCGATGGTGGCCACGCCGAACACACCCACCGCCGTGAACATCACCCGTCCGACGTTGCGCTCAACCGCATATCGAGCCAGGAACAACGACATCAATAACGCGCCGACTGCCGGTGCGGAACGCAGCAGGCCCAGCCCCCACGGGCCTGTGAGCAGGATGTCCTTGGCAAACACTGGCAGCAGCGCCGTCGCGCCACCGAGCAAGACTGCAAACAGGTCCAGAGAGATCGCCCCGAGAATGTCCGGGCGACTGCGAATGAAGCGGATGCCTGCCAGCAATGAATCCAGCGTCGCCTTGCCCTTGTTCAGCGGCGTTTGTCGGGCCGGCAGGTTGAGCATTAATACGCAGGCGATGATGTAGATAATCACCGTCGGGCCATACACCCAGACACTGCCGAAGGCATACAGCAAACCACCGAGCGCCGGGGCGACAATGGTGGCCGATTGTTGTGCCGACTGTGCGGCGGCCACGGCGCGGGGAAACAGCGCGCTGGGCACGATGCTCGGTAACAGGGCTTGAGTAGTGGGCATTTCAAATGAACGCGCAGCACCGAGCAGGAACGCAAGGATGAAAATCATCTCTCGGGTGACATGATCGGTGGCACTGCCAATGGCCAGCGACAAGGCAATCAGCGCTTGCAGGGACTGGCAAATCGCCGCGACTTTACGCCGGTCATAGCGGTCCGCGACGTGTCCGGTGTGCAGCAAGAACAGCACGCGCGGCGCAAATTCCACCAATCCGACCAGACCCAGATCGAGCACGTTACCGGTCAGTTGATACAGGTTCCAGCCAATAGCCACCGTGAGCATCTGAAAACCACTGGCGGTAAACACCCGAGCCAGCCAGAAAGCGATGAAAGGACGGTGGTGACGTAACAGCAAGGGCTCTTGGCTGGGCATCTGCGGGGAAATCTGGGAGAGGGGAAGGGCGAGATTATCACCAACCTGTAACCAAAAGTTGCAGCCACCAGAAATTTAGTTAGCTAGATACCGATCCCGAAAATGCCCAACTCTCCCACAGGGAAAGTATTGCGACGCATGTCCAAGGTCATGGGGCAAGTTGTCACGCGGCAAAAGACCACGCGGGTCATGGCCGGAAATGGGACTACTCTTTCAACATTGATTGATCCAGATCAAAACACCAAAAGGAATTGATCCGACGGCCATCCGGCCAGACTCCCTGCGTTGTGATGCTGTTAAAAAAAGAACGAATTCGAATTCGCCGCACTCCATAACCGTGGGGGCCGTTGGGTGCAGGCTTCCAGCCAGCAGCCGTATTACCTGACAGAGGAAGACTTATGTTCGGTTTAGAGGCACTTGATCTCGCCCGAATTCAGTTCGCGTTTACTATCTCGTTTCACATCCTGTTCCCTGCCATCACCATTGGCCTGGCGAGTTACCTGGCGGTGCTCGAAGGCTTGTGGCTGAAAACCCATAACGACACATACCGCGACCTGTACCATTTCTGGTCGAAAATCTTTGCCGTCAACTTCGGCATGGGCGTGGTCTCCGGGCTGGTGATGGCTTATCAATTCGGCACCAACTGGAGCCGCTTTTCGGACTTCGCCGGTTCGGTGACCGGGCCATTGCTGACGTACGAGGTGCTGACAGCCTTCTTCCTCGAAGCCGGTTTCCTGGGTGTCATGCTGTTCGGCTGGAACAAGGTCGGACGCAATTTGCACTTCTTCGCCACGGTCATGGTGGCCATCGGCACACTGATCTCGACCTTCTGGATTTTGGCCTCCAACAGCTGGATGCAAACACCGCAGGGTTTCGAAATCATTAATGGCCAGGTGATCCCCACCGACTGGCTGGCGGTGATCTTCAACCCTTCGTTCCCCTATCGACTTCTGCACATGGCAACGGCGGCGTTCGTGGCCACGGCGTTTTTCGTCGGATCTTCGGCGGCCTGGCACTTGCTGCGCGGCAAGGACAACCCGGCCATCCGCACGATGCTGTCGATGGCCATGTGGATGGCGTTGATCGTGGCACCGATTCAAGCCGTCATCGGTGACTTCCACGGTCTCAATACTCTCAAGTATCAGCCGGCGAAAATCGCTGCGATTGAAGGGCACTGGGAAAATCACGGTGATGAGCCGACTCCGCTGATCCTGTTCGGCTGGCCGGACATGAAAGAAGAGAAAACCAGATTCGCCGTCGAGATTCCGTATCTGGGCAGCCTGATTCTCACCCACTCGCTGGACAAGCAAGTGCCAGCGCTCAAGGAGTTCCCGCCTGAAGACCGGCCCAATTCGACCATTGTGTTCTGGTCGTTCCGAATCATGGTCGGCATGGGCCTGCTGATGATTTTCACCGGTTTGTGCAGCCTGTTGCTGCGCAAGCGTGACCGGCTGTACACCTCGCGGCCGTTCCTTTACCTGGCGTTGTGGATGGGGCCATCTGGCCTGATCGCGATCCTCGCGGGTTGGTTTACCACCGAAATCGGTCGTCAGCCGTGGGTGGTCTACGGTCTGATGCGTACGGCGGACGCTTCATCCCACCATAGTTTCATGCAGATGAGCATCACGCTGATTCTGTTCGTTGTGGTGTATTTCGCGCTGTTCGGCACCGGTCTGGGCTACATGATGCGCCTGGTGCGCAAAGGGCCGAAGATCGACGAAGGCAAGGAAACCAATGACGGTGGTCCAGGCCAGAAACGTACGCCGGCCCGTCCGCTGTCCGCCGCTGACGATGATGGTGCCAGTGACCACGGCCCCAGCCTGACCAAGGAGATTTGAACCATGGGTATTGATCTTCCGCTGATCTGGGCCGTGATCATCATCTTCGGCATCATGATGTACGTGGTCATGGACGGTTTCGACCTCGGGATCGGAATTCTCTTCCCGTTCATCCCGGGCAAGACCGACCGTGACGTGATGATGAACACCGTCGCCCCGGTGTGGGACGGTAACGAAACCTGGCTGGTACTGGGCGGCGCTGCGTTGTTTGGCGCGTTTCCGCTGGCTTATTCAGTGGTGCTCTCGGCGCTGTACCTGCCGCTGATCCTGATGCTGATCGGGCTGATCTTCCGTGGCGTGGCATTCGAGTTTCGCTTCAAGGCCAAGGACGATAAGCGTCACCTCTGGGACATGGCCTTTATCGGTGGCTCCGTCACCGCGACCTTCTTCCAGGGTGTGGCATTGGGGGCCTTCATTGATGGGTTGCCGGTGGTCAATCGTCAGTTCGCCGGTGGTTCACTGGACTGGCTGACACCGTTCACACTGTTTTGCGGCTTGGCGTTGGTGGTGGCTTATGCGCTGCTCGGTTGCACCTGGCTGATCATGAAGACCGAAGGCGAACTGCAGAAGAAAATGTACGGCCTGGCCCGGCCGCTGGCCTTCGTGGTGTTGGCGGTGATCGGTATCGTCAGCATCTGGACGCCATTGACTCACCCTGAGATTTCCGCTCGCTGGTTCACGCTGCCTAATCTGTTCTGGTTCATGCCCGTGCCGATTCTGGTGCTGGCGACGATGTACGGTTTGATCCGCGCCGTCGCCCGCCATGCGCACTACATGCCGTTCCTGCTGACCCTGGTGCTGATTTTCCTCGGCTACAGCGGTCTGGGCATCAGTCTGTGGCCGAACATCGTGCCACCGTCGATCTCGATCTGGGACGCGGCTTCACCGCCGCAAAGCCAGGGGTTCATGCTGGTGGGTACGTTGTTCATCATCCCGTTCATCCTGGGTTACACCTTCTGGAGCTACTATGTGTTCCGCGGCAAGGTGACCCATGAAGACGGTTATCACTAACACTGTGGGAGCGAGCCTGCTCCGGGCGGCGTTCCGACGATGGCGCCCTCAGCGGCGCCATCGATCTACTGAGGATCGATGCATGACCGGCAAACATTCCCTGCACGACATCGAAGAAGCCGAAAAAAAACCGCTGTGGCAGCGGCTCGGCTGGCTGGCCCTGATCTGGGCCGGTAGCGTCGGCGCCCTGTTTATCGTGGCCAGCCTGATGCGCATGTTCATGAATGCTGCAGGCCTGACCACGCACTAAAGATCCCATCCCGTTGCCTTGGGGCGCGGATTTACAACCCTCCTGTGTGGAAGGTTTTTTTCGGGCTTATTTGCGGGCTTTGAGAATCACGAATTTTGGCGTGGCGGCCACTTGCTCTACACCACGGAACAGTCGTGCAAGCTTGCTGTGGTAACCCAAGTGACGGTTGCCGACGATATACAGCGCACCGCCCACCACCAGCGCCTCTCGGGCCTGCTGGAACATGCGCCAGGCGAGGAAGTCGCCGACGACTTGTTGCTGATGGAACGGCGGATTGCACAGCACCACGTCCAGGGATTGAGATTCCTGCCCCGCGAGGCCATCGCCGGCCCGCACAATGACTTCTCTGTCACCGAGCGCCGCGCGCCAGTTTTCAGTGGCCGATTGCACCGCCATGAACGACTCGTCCACCAGCGTGTACTGCGCCTGAGGGTTTTGCAGCGCACTGGCGATGGCCAGCACGCCGTTACCGCAACCGAGGTCCGCGACTCGCGCAGTGCCGAGGTTCTTTGGCAGGTGTGGCAGAAAGGCCCGGGTGCCGATGTCCAGTCCTTCGCGGCAAAACACATTGGCGTGGTTCAGCAGTTCAATGGCCGGTTCATCGAGTTGATAGCGCGAAGGGTAGGGGGACACGACAGGGGCTTTTGTTTCTGGGGTGGCGATCAATAGCCGGGCCTTTTTCACCGCCAAAGAGGCTTGCACCGGGCCGATGTAGCGTTCAAGCAGATCACCGGCAGCACGTGGCAGATGCTTGATCATCGCCGCAGCAATCACCTGTGCGCCCGGCGCCAACTGGCCTTGCAGGCGAATAAGCTGTTCTTCCAGCAGCGCCAGGGTTTTCGGCACCCGGATCAATACCCGGTCAAACGGGCCGTTGAACGCTTCGCTGGCGGGCACGCTCGGTACGGCGTCAAACGCCTGGTTGTTACGGATCAGATTTTTTTCCAGCCCCTGAAACGCCAGAAACGAGTCGCCACTGCTGATCACCCGGACCTTGCCCGCGAGGCTGGCGGCCAATGCGCCAAAACTATCGTTCAGCACCAGTACCCGAGTTTCGGCCGAAGGATGTTGTTCGGCGAGATGGTTGAGCAGGTATTCGTCGGCTGCATCGAAAGCTTGCAGCGGTTCATTCTGCTGTTCTGGTTGACGGATCAGATCGAGTTGGGCGAAGGGCGTTTCGAGCAGGGGCATGAGGCGAGGCTCTGGGTAATCAACGAGTGTGGTGTCCCGCTGCCGGAGGCGTTGTCGCGGGCTGGGCCGTCTGAGTGCACTGCGTCGTGAAGTTATACACGACATCACTCAGGGGACCGCAAATGGTACGTTTTTTTCTGCTGGATTACTCGCAGGTTTTCCTGGCGTGGCGTGGACTCAGATGGCCCCCGTCCTCACAGCCTTTATCACCGCTGCAATCTTGTTGTTCACGCCAAATTTCTGGATTGCACTGTGCACGTGGAAATTGATGGTACGTTCACTGATGCTGAGAATTCTGGAGCATTCATACGCCGTCTTGCCGTCGGCCGACAATCTGAGAATTTCGATTTCACGTGTCGACAAATGAGGGACGCATGCGCCCGGCCGGCAATGACGCAGTTTTTGCGCTACGTGCCGATGCAATTGGTGGTTGATGAAAATGGCGTAACCCAGATTTTCATACAATTCATAGGCAGTGATCGGGTTGTTGCTTCTGGCCAGGCTAAACATGCTGCGAAGACCGTTGCCGTCATGAATCGATTGTGACCAGCCATACTGCAAGCCTAGTGTTTTTTGCGCCTGCCGGAGCTGAGGCGCCTTTGAGAAAAGCTCATCCTCCCAAAGAATCGGCAGTTCTGATTGATTGCAATGTTTCCGTATTGGATCTATGTCACCGAAATGGTCGTGGTGATATTTCGTATTCCATTCGAGCGGGTAGTTATTAAAACTTACTGTGTCGAGATGATGCGCTTCTGCGGGGGATGTAATTGAAAAAGCACAGAAGGTGAAGCCAAGACTCTGAACGAGATTGAGTGAAACGTCATACGCAGAATTTATTTCCTTGGCATCGGATATCTGTCTTAACTGTGATTCCTTCCACATCTCCATTGCAGCAGCTCCATGCGGATATCTTTGGGGTGTAAATTGGATCCGTGATCCAGAACGTGCCGAGTGTAGGAGCAATCCTACACATATGCTGCAATTATTTTGTTCTTGAAAATTTTCTGAGCTGTATGTTCGGTTCTTAGAAGTTGTACAGCTAGTACAACTAAGTCACATGGCGTGCATCATTCAATGTGTCGTTTTTTGTACGAGTCGGTGTATGCCTCAGCAACATATAGTCAGGCTATATCAATAACAAGAGATCTCCTTTTCAAAGACACTACAAATCACCGGTGTTTACATCGTCTGCTTTGCGCGACACTGGCCAGGTCAGTCCAATGGAGCGACCCATGACCGCCAGCGCCGATAAGTTCACCCGCCAAACCTTGCTCGACGTCCAGCCGTTGACCCCGAACCTGTTTACCTTGCGGGCTACCCGGGATTCGGGTTTTCGTTTCAGGGCAGGGCAGTTCGCCCGATTAGGCGTTACCAAGGCCGATGGCAGTACAGTCTGGCGTGCTTATTCCATGGTTTCGGCACCCCATGACGAATTTCTCGAGTTCTTCTCCATTGTCGTGCCGGGCGGGGAGTTCACCAGCGAGCTGAGTCGCCTGGAGGCCGGCGATACGTTGCTGGTCGACCGCCAGGCCTTTGGCTATTTGACCCCTGATCGTTTTGTCGATGGGCGTGATCTGTGGCTGTTATCCACAGGTACCGGCATTGCCCCGTTTCTGTCTATCCTGCAAGACTTTGAGGTCTGGGAAAGGTTCGAACGCATTATCCTCGTCTACAGCGTGCGCGAAGCCCGGGAGCTGGCGTATCAGGCGTTGATCGCCGAGTTGGGGCAGCGCGACTATCTGGCCGAAAACGCCCACAAATTGCAGTTCATCGCCACCGTCACTCGCGAACAACACCCCGGCGCCCTGAGCGGGCGGATCACTACGCTGATCGAAAATGGCGAACTGGAGCGGGCAGCAGGCGTGGCGCTGACCCCCGAGCACTCGCGGGTCATGCTCTGCGGTAACCCGCAGATGATCGATGACACGCGCAAGCTGCTCAAACAGCGTGACATGCACCTGAGCCTCAGCAGACGACCAGGCCAGGTGGCTGTGGAAAACTTTTGGTAAAAAAACGGCGCCTCACGGGCGCCGTTTTTAAATGTAACCAGCGTTCAGGGCTGATTGTTCTGGGCCTTGAGCAGATCACGGATCTCGCTCAACAACTCTTCCTCCTTGCTCGGAACCGGTGGTAGCGATGGGGCAGCAGCCTCTTCGCGCTTCAGTTGGTTGATCGCTTTGATCCCCATGAAAATAGCGAAAGCGACAATGATGAAGTCAATCAAGCTCTGGATGAATTTGCCGTAGGCCAACACCACGGCCGGGGCATCGCCTTCGGCTGCCTTGAGCGTAATGGCCAGATCACTGAAGTCCACCCCGCCGATCAGCAAGCCAATGGGTGGCATGACCACGTCGCCGACAAACGAGGTAACGATCTTGCCGAAGGCTGCACCGATGATGATGCCGACCGCCATGTCGATCACGTTACCTTTGACCGCGAAGGCCTTGAACTCACTTATCACGCCCATAGGTTATTTCCCTGTTACAGATGAGGTTGGTGAACGCAGTGTAAATCAGCGCGGCAGCTCTTGCTCGAAACACCGAATTACAATGCTCGAGGTAATCGACCTGCCTGTCGGCATTTAGTTTGAAAGCGCGTGCTGTCATGCGTGGCACCGACGTCCATGGACCTTCACCGTGATCCTGACCGATGACCTCGGCGACCTGGCATGGGTGGAGGTGTTCGCTGGCGACCGTTGACCGCAAGACTTGCGTGATATTCGCGGTTTCGACACTGGGTTCTACACCGCCGACGGTAACGGGGTCGTGCGGTGTAAAACTTTTCGGTCTGCTTCATTCGCAAAGCGTTAATAGTTCGATCCGAATCAGTTACAAGTGTGTAGGGTCAGGACTTCTGTCAAATGATCAACGGCTTGTTTGCATATATTGAAACAAGGCGATATTTAAAGGTGAAGCTTGTACGGTTAGCGTTTGAAAGCTCAAGGCTTGTATAGGTTTAATATGGGGGCGTTCAGCGAAACAAAGATCTTTCTCGGGATTTCTGCGCGAAAAGTTGGACAATTTTTAAAGTTGCAATGGCATCTGCCTGCCTTGATTGTGGGTGAGCATCTTTGGCAGGTTGCTTATTCAAGGCTGAGTGTTTTCCTGTATCGACACTCAACGCTCCAAAAGTTGCCGAGAACACCGGTAATCAGGAAGTGCGATAAGCATCGATGAGATCCACACCGCAGCGATGCGCTGAACGACGTCAGCTGAGCTATCATCGCGGTTTTTGCCGGGGGTTCAGATGGCCAAGGCCAAACGCATGTACGGCTGCACCGAGTGCGGCTCCACCTTCCCCAAGTGGGCTGGCCAGTGCGGCGAGTGCGGGGCCTGGAACACGCTGACCGAAACCATGGTGGAAAGCGGTGGCGCCGCCGCCCCGAGCGGTCGCACTGGCTGGACCGGCCAACAGGCCCAGATCAAGACCCTGGCCGAAGTCAGTGTTGAAGAAATTCCGCGCTTTTCCACGGCCTCCAGCGAACTCGATCGGGTGCTGGGTGGTGGCTTGGTCGACGGGTCGGTCGTATTGATCGGTGGTGATCCTGGCATCGGTAAATCGACCATCCTCCTGCAAACCTTGTGCAACCTCGCCAAGAGCATGCCAGCGCTGTACGTCACCGGCGAAGAGTCGCAGCAGCAAGTGGCCATGCGCGCCCGTCGGCTGGGTTTGCCTCAGGATCAACTGCGGGTGATGACCGAAACCTGCATCGAAACGATCATCGCCACGGCCCGGTTGGAAAAGCCCAAAGTCATGGTGATCGACTCGATTCAGACGATCTTCACCGAACAACTGCAATCGGCGCCGGGCGGCGTCTCCCAGGTTCGCGAGAGCGCGGCTTTGCTGGTGCGTTATGCCAAGCAGAGCGGCACCGCGATTTTCCTGGTGGGCCACGTGACTAAAGAAGGCGCACTGGCTGGTCCTCGCGTGCTGGAGCACATGGTCGACACCGTTCTGTATTTCGAAGGCGAATCCGATGGGCGTTTGCGATTGCTGCGTGCGGTAAAAAACCGTTTCGGCGCAGTCAACGAATTGGGTGTGTTCGGCATGACCGACAAAGGCCTGAAAGAAGTTTCCAATCCATCGGCGATTTTTCTCACCCGCGCTCAGGAAGAAGTCCCGGGCAGTGTGGTCATGGCGACGTGGGAAGGCACACGGCCAATGCTGGTGGAAGTCCAGGCGTTGGTGGACGACAGCCATTTAGCCAATCCGCGCCGGGTTACGCTGGGGCTGGATCAGAATCGTCTGGCGATGTTGCTGGCGGTCTTGCACCGTCACGGCGGCATTCCGACCCACGATCAGGACGTGTTCCTCAACGTGGTTGGCGGGGTGAAGGTCCTGGAAACTGCCTCTGACCTGGCGTTGATGGCGGCGGTGATGTCCAGTCTGCGCAATCGGCCATTGCCGCATGATCTGTTGGTGTTTGGCGAGGTCGGTCTTTCCGGCGAAGTGCGCCCGGTGCCTAGCGGTCAGGAGCGTCTGAAAGAAGCCGCCAAGCACGGCTTCAAGCGCGCCATCGTGCCCAAGGGCAATGCGCCCAAAGAGGCCCCGCCGGGGTTGCAGATTATTGCGGTGACGCGTCTGGAGCAGGCCCTCGACGCGTTGTTCGAATAAACCACGCCCCTGTGGGAGCCGGGCTTGCCCGCGATAGCGATCGGTCATTCAATGATGATGTTGAAATTGAAAACCGTCATCGCGGGCAAGCCCGGCTCCCACAGTGGATTTGTGGTCGCTTCAAACTTCGATCAGGGCGCCGAGTTCGCGTTCCAGTTCCTCTGGATCCCCCAGGTTGAGTTCGATCAACCGCCGCAGGCGCTCGATGGATTCCAGGCTGATGTGTTTGCAGACGAAGCCGAGTTGGCCATGATCTTCGTGGGTCAGTTGCACATCCATTTTGATGGCAACGTCATCGGTGAGATGAATATCGACGAGGAAATGCCACTCTCCATTACCCATCCACGGCTCTGGCTTCTCGATCAGCAGGCCCTTGAGTGACAGGTCGATCAACTTCACTGGCCAGATGTACTCCCCCTGACTCAGTTCGGTTCTGGCATCGAACGCGATACGTTTGAAGCGACGGCGGTCAGCTGCGTGCGCAATCATGGCGCGATCCTCGAAAAGGTACGCTGACTATAGACCCGCATTATCAAGGTCTGCCAGCGCAGACGGGTGTCTAGACCCATATCGGGGTATGGCCTTTGCCGTCAGGCGAGCTAAACTCGGGGTGGCTGTCTTTCTTGTCCACTCTGGCTGGAATCATAAAATGAAAAATAATAATAGCCTGCTACGCCACTTACCCTGGCTTCTGCTGGCAATCGTCGGTGCGTGCGCCCTGGGTGTAGTGGCATTGCGCCGAGGTGAGGCGATCAACGCCTTGTGGATTGTGGTCGCTGCGGTGGCCATTTATCTGGTTGCGTATCGCTACTACAGTCTGTTTATCGCTAACAATGTAATGCAACTCGACCCGCGACGGGCCACCCCCGCAGTGCTCAATAATGACGGTCTGGACTATGTTCCGACCAACAAACACATTCTTTTCGGTCACCACTTCGCGGCCATCGCCGGCGCAGGGCCTCTGGTCGGTCCGGTATTGGCGGCGCAGATGGGTTACCTGCCCGGTACGCTCTGGCTGATCGCCGGTGTCGTGCTGGCGGGTGCCGTTCAGGACTTTATGGTGTTGTTCATGTCGACCCGCCGTAATGGCAGGGGCC
>NZ_AKJS01000106.1 GCF_000282215.1 Pseudomonas sp. GM21 | reverse complement strand
ACGGCATGGGTGTTCGCAAGCTAGTGGTTGCCGGCGGCGAAACTTCGGGTGCGGTCGTCAAGGCACTGCAAGTCAAGGCTCTGCGAATTGGTGCGACCATCGATCCTGGTGTGCCTTGGACACTCGGCTTGCGCGACGACCCGGTTGCCTTGGCGCTGAAATCCGGCAATTTCGGCACGGTAGACTTCTTCGAGAAGGCATTGGCCAATGCGCCATGATCTGCTCAGCCTGGAAATCTTCATGGCTGTGGCGGAGCAGCGAAACCTGACCAAGGCATCGCAGCTCTGCCACCTGGCGACCTCCGCAGTCAGTAAGCGGATCAGCGAGCTTGAAGAGAAGGTGGGGTCTCCCTTGTTCATTCGCTATCCGCGCGGAATGGAGCTGACCCCTGCGGGGCAGTCGCTGCGCCATTACGCGTTGCAGGTGAACGAAACTCTTCAGAAGATGGACCAGGAGTTGAGTGAGTATGGTGCTGGAATCAAGGGCCATGTTCGATTGCACGCCATCACATCGGCGTTGGCCCAACAGCTGAGTCTGGATATCGGCACGTTTATGGAAACCTACCCCGATATCAAGTTCGATATCGAGGAGCGCGTCGGTGCGGCAATCGTACGAGCGGTGTCGGACGGTCGTGCGGATGTCGGCATCATTGCCGAACAGACGCCTTCACAAGGGTTGGAATCCGTTCCCTATCGCGTGGATGAGTTGGTGATTGCGGTTCCAGAACGGCATCCATTGGCGGCGCAGACGCAAGCCAGTTTCGAGCAGGCGCTGATCTTCGAGTTCATTGGTCCTCATGTGGAAAGCTCGGTGCATTTGCTGCTGACTGAACAAGCCGAATTGTTAGGTAAGCCAATCAGGCAGCGGGTTCGCGTTTCCAGCTTTGAATGCATGTGCCGGATGGTTTCGACCAATCTGGGCATCTGCATTTTGCCTCGCGATGTTCTGCGTCCCTATCTGCGTTCCTTCCATTTGCAGGCTGTCACGTTGGCCGAGCCATGGGCCAAGCGTCAGTTGAATATTGTTGCTCGACGATTCGAAGCGCTCCCTCCTACCGCTCGCGCGTTCGTCGCACACTTGACCGCGTGACAGGTGCCATCCATGCACCTGCTCGCCTTTTGAGATGACTTCATGTTCATTTACGTAGGCTGTCGTACCACTCGTGAAAGGAATGCCCATGGCAACGGGATCAACGTCTACAGCGTCGACTCAAAGACTGGGCGCCTGTCTCATGTGCAGTTGGTTGATGGATTGGTAAACCCTTCATTTCTTGCGATCAGTAAACAGGAGGATTTCCTGTACTGCGTCCATGGTGATACGGATCAGGCCAGTGCATTTAGCATCGGCGCCAATGGCACGCTACGCTACCTCAATAGCCAAAGCACCCATGGCCACAATCCCGCACATTTGGCGATTTCACCGGACGGCGACTTCCTGGTGGTGAGCAACCATTACAGTGGTTCTGTTGTTGTTTTACCGATTCTCGATTCGGGGGAACTCGGCGAACTCTGCGATCAAGTGATGACGCAAGGGCCGATCGGACCCCATCGAATTGAACAAAAAGGCCCGAAACCGCATTTCAATCCATTCGACCCCAGTGGAAAGCTAGTCGTCGTACCGGATAAAGGTCTCGACCGGATCTTCACTTATCGATTCGACTCACTGTCGGGCAAGCTGCTCCCGACAGCCTGTCCATCTGTTGCCACCCGCAAAGGAGCCGGGCCGCGGCATGTGGCTTTTCATCCGGGACTACCCGTTGTCTACTCGGTCAATGAGCTCGACTCGACCGTCGCAACCTATCGCTTCAACAGCGAAAGTGGTGAGCTGCAGCCGCAGCAGGTGGTCTCTACGCTGCCGGATTCTTTCACCGGCGACAGCACGGCCGCAGAGATCGAAGTCGATAAGGCCGGGCGCTTCCTCTACGCCTCCAACCGGGGAAGCGACAGCATTGCGCGCTTCAGCATTGATCCTCAATCGGGCTGGCTGACATTCGAATCAGCGACGCCAACGCAAGGCCTCACTCCTCGATTTTTCGCTCTGTCGCCCGACGGCAGATGCATGTATGTGGCCAACGAGGACAGCGACACGATCGTGGTTTTCAGTATTGACCCAACGACTGGCAGCTTGACCCCAACGGGTGAGGTGATTGAGACAGGAAGTCCAGTGTGTATGGTCTTTGGTGGCACCAACCTATGAGAGCGTTTTTCACCTCAATGGGATTGTGGTGGGCGACACCGCTGGTTGGAGTGGCCGGCGCATTGATTGCCAGTTACCTGAACTGGCCTTTGCCCTGGATCATTGGATCGATGTTGGCGGTTATTCTGGTGCGTTGCCTGGGCTGGCGGGTGGGGGAGATCCCCAATGGTCGATTGACCGGGCAATGGATGATTGCGACATCCATAGGCCTGCATTTCACACCCGCGGTGCTGGAGCAGATCCTGGGGCATTTCGCGATGATGCTGTTTGCGGCATTTCTGACCTTGTTGCTTGCCTTGCTCGGCATCGAGTTCATGCGGCGTCGAGGCATGGATCTGACGACTGCCTTTTTCGCCTTCATGCCTGCGAACTTTGCAGAGATGATTCAATCGGGGATCAGGCATAAGGCCAACGTCAGTCAGATCGCTGCAGCTCACAGTGTTCGGCTTGTGCTGATTGTTCTTTGTGTTCCGCCCGCGATGTTTTTCAGCTCGAAAATCTCTCCATCGGTGGTTCATGCCCGATTGCCCAGTGATTGGTATTGGCTGCTGCCATTGTTGCTCGGCGGAGCGCTGACGGCGATTATCTGGAAACGGTACAAGTTGCCGAACCCTTGGATGTTCGGCCCGATGGCGCTGTGCGCGCTATTCACTGCCAGCTTCAATCTGCAGACGGCATTACCCGTTGAGCTGAGCCATTACGGTCAGCTCATGATCGGTTGCGCGCTCGGAGGCTACTTTGATCGGCAGTTCTTCAAGGCCTCACCGACATTCCTGATCAAGGTTTCGGTGTTCACCTTGAGCATGATTGTTTGCACCTTGTTGCTGGCACTTGGAATCGGTTATCTGCTGGGCTTTCCTTTGATGACGCTGGCACTGGGCATGATGCCGGGCAGCAGTACGGAAATGTACCTGACGGCCGAAGCCTTGAACCTGGGAGTTGGCATCGTTACGGCAATGCAGATCATGCGCTTGATAGTGGTGATGCTCTGCGCTGAGCCGGTGCATAAAATCTGGTTGAAACGCCTTCGCCGCTGAGCAGGCAAGTGCGTTTCACCCCTTCATCGCAGCGGCCTCAATTGACTTGAAGCGGGGCAACCGTGACGTCACTTTGGCCGCTTACGGCAAGTGCCTTGGTAACGAAACCGTTGGCTTTCTGTTCTTCCAGGAATGCTCTGACATACGCCGCACCCGCGGCGCATCGCACGGGAACGCCCATTGCCTGGCGAATTGACGTGAAGTAACCGTCCAATACGCGCAATTCCTTGTTGGCCTCGGCGACCTTGACCAACGGTTGACGCACGCCCGCCGCCGCATCCAGGTTCTCATCGAGAAACAGGTCCACCGCTCCGGCAGAGGTTGGTGCGCGAACCAGGGTTGCGTGCTGCTGAGTCCGGCTCAGGTACAGGTCATAGGCTGCACCCTTACCCACTGCGATTCGCACGTTGGGCTGATCCAGATCTTCCATCTTGCGGAATGGGGAACTGTCCTTGACCAGATAGGTACCTTCGATAATCACGTAAGGTTCACTGAAAGCGACTTGAGCTTCACGCACAGGTTCGATGGCCAGGAATGCAATGTTCCATTGATTTTGTGCCAACGCCTCGAACACTTTTCCCGCAGCATCGTAGGTGATGAACTCGACAGGAACGCCCAGGTGCTTGCCCAATTCCACCGCCAGGCTGACAGATACACCTTGAGGCTGGCCCGTTTCGGCATTGCGCTGTGCAAGCACCGGGTTGCCGAAGTTGATGGCAGCTTTGAGCACACCAGTCGGGGCAAGCTCTGCAAGGACTTTTGCGGTAGGGGCGAGCATAAATGGTCTCCATGGAAATTGTCGTCACCCCTGAGAGTAGGGAAGTGAGCAAGACCTGACAATTTCAGACTCATCAAGGCTGCGTTCTCCGTTGGCGAACGATGACTTGCTCATTGTTCAATTTTCCCCGGCTCGGCCTTTGGTTACGCTGGGTTCAACTGAACGACCGAATAGACTCGTTTGCGTACGCACTCAGCCGGTGAACGGTAAGCCCATGATTTCCACCATCGACGCACGTCATCAAAGTCATCTTCAAGTGGGCGACACCCGTTACGCCTACGTGGATCTGCACAAGATACTCACCCCGGACGAGCTCATTGGCTTGCCCTATTCAATCCGTATTCTGCTGGAGAATGTGGCGCGGTGCTCACCGGCGTCGCTGGACAACTTCATCGCATGCATACGCCAAGGGGCGCCGGCCTGCGAAGTGCCTTTTTACCCCAACCGGCTGATGTTCCACGACACGACCTGCCTGCCGGCGCTTGCTGACTTTGCCGGTATGCGCGACATGGTGGCGGAAATGGGTGGCGCACCGGAAACCATGAACCCGATGATTCCTGCGGTGCTGGTCATTGACCATTCGGTGATTGTCGAGCGCTACGCCGAAGCGGACGCCGTGGAGAAGAACCTGGACATCGACTACCGCCGCAACTCCGAACGCTACGAATTCATCAAGTGGGCGCAGAAGAGTCTGACCAATTTCAAGGTGGTTCCGCCCGGTACCGGGATCATTCACCAGGTCAACATGGAGTCGCTGGCGACCGTGGTTTGGGAAAGCCAGACCGCCGATGGCCAGCCACTGCTGCATCCTGACGATATCGTAGCAACCGACAGCCACACGCCGATGATCAACGCCATCGGCGTTCTGGGCTGGGGTGTGGGTGGGCTGGAGGGACAGGCTTCCATGCTCGGCGAGCCGGTGCCGATTAGCTTTCCTGAAGTCGTCGGCATTCGTTTGAGCAATGAACTGCGGCCCGGTGTGACGGCCACCGATCTGGCATTGCGCATCACGCAAATATTGCGTGCGAAGGGCGTGGTGGGCAAGTTCGTTGAGTTCTGCGGCCCTGGCCTGTCGAAGCTCAGTTGGGCGGCGCGAGGCACGCTGTCGAACATGGCCCCTGAGTATGGCGCCACCGTAGTCTTCTTCCCGTTCGACGACAGCACGATGGAGTACATGCACCTGACCGGTCGCAGCGAAGACACCATTGCGCGTATTGAAACTTACCTCGAAGCGCAAGGCCTGTGGCGCCACGACTCACTGCCCGAACCGCATTTCGATGACCTGATCGAGCTGGATCTCGCGGCCATCGAGCCAAGTGTTGCCGGACCTCATCAACCGCATCAGTGGCGCAAGCTGGCTGATGCAGCGCCATCCTTTCGCCAGGAAATTCTGGGTGAGCGGGAGGGCGTGATAGCGCGTTCCTCGGACGCTGAAGCCGAATACTTCGAGCCTTCGTTTGGCCAGGCCCTGACCCATGGCGCCATCTCTCTGGCGGCAATCACCAGTTGCACCAACACTGCAAACCCGAGCCAGATGATCCAGGCGGGATTGCTGGCCCGCAACGCTCAGCGTCGCGGTTTGCGCAGTAAACCCTGGGTCAAGACATCTCTGTCGCCCGGCTCACGCGTAGTCGCGGACTACCTGGAAAAGGCCGATCTGCTGAGCGACTTCTCGGCCTTGGGGTTCGATCTCGCCGGGTTTGGCTGCATGACCTGCATCGGTAACTCCGGCAGTCTCGAAGAACACATGGAGCGCTTCTCGGACCAGGGCCTCAAAACCGTGGTGGTGCTGTCGGGCAATCGCAACTTCGAGGGGCGGGTCAATCCTCGCGTACAGGTCGGCTACCTGGCTTCGCCGGCGCTGGTCGTGGCTTATGCGTTGGCGGGCACCATCAATAAGGATATCCAGACTGAGCCGTTAGGACAGGATGCGGCAGGCAACGATGTGTACCTGCATGAACTGATGCCCAGTGAAGAGCAGATTCAGGCACTGGTCAGCCAGACTGTTCGCCCGGATTTGTTCCGCCAGCGTAACGCGATGCTGTGGGATGGCACTCATCACTGGCAGGCACTGTCAGCGAGTGGCAGCGTGCAGTTTCCTTGGGCGCCGAATTCGACTTACCTGCGCCGCCCCATTTACCTGCAAAACGTCAAAGCCGAAGCTTCACCCGAGTTGTCGATTCATAGTGCAAGAACTTTGATGGTACTGGGCGACAACGTCACCACTGACCATATTTCACCGGCCAGTGCGATTCCACTCGAAAGCCAGGCTGGACAGTGGTTGATCGAGCGCGGCGAAAACCCGAACGATCTCAATCAATACTCGACCCGCCGCAGCAACCACGAAGTGATGATGCGCGGTGCATTCGTGAATCGAGCAGTGAAGAATCGGCTATTGGAGCAACAGCCGGGAGAGGGTGGTTTTGCAACGGCTTTTGACGGTTCGATCCAGCGCGTTTACGACGCAGCTCTGAGCTACGTTGCCAAGGACGTGCCGCTGGTGATCTTCGCCGGGTTCAATTATGGAGCGGGCTCCAGTCGTGACTGGGCAGCCAAGGCGCAAGCCACCTTGGGCGTCAAGGCTGTCGTCGCGCAGAGTTTTGAGCGTATCCATCGTAGCAATCTGATCGGCATGGGCATCTTGCCCATTACGTTCGCGGCAGGCGTCGACGCGACGAACTTGCAGTTAAAAGGGGATGAGACACTGGACTTCAAAGGTCTGGAGACAATGCAGGTGGGGGCAAACCCGCTTTGCCTGGTGATCAATCGCGCGGACGGAAGTCAGACCTCGCTGCCGTTGATTCTGCAGTTGGATTCGCAACAGGAAATTCTCTACTTGAAGGAGGGCGGTATCCTGCCGTATGTCGTGCGCAAGGTCGTTTCGCAGGTGAGCAACTGATAGGGAGGCGGGAAGTGCATCGCGGGATGCCGCCTTCGAAGCGGCTAAAAAACCAAGCGCACAGACTGTGAGAGGGCCATGAGGACTGTAAAACCACGGCAGATATTTTCTTGCCGCCGTACATAGCCATCGGAACAAATTTCCAGGTCGAAACAGCGAAATCTTGAGCTGCCTTCGACCTGAAGCTTTCATCGGCTCATCATCGGTTAACTCTGCATCTGGGCTAGGTGCGTTCCGCTCGTCGAGACCCATGACGGGAGATTGATAAGATGGCTATATGCCGCTAAAACAAAAGAATTAGGAATAGAACACTATAGGTGAGGAGATGGTATTGAGATTTGTTGTCGTACCAGCAACACCTAAAGAGACAGAATCTGCAAGGTGTGGTGTGCGCTTTTATTCGCGCACGGAGTCGTCTGGATTCGACATTTATGACAACAAGGAAAAGTCCCGTTTACCCCTTCATTTTCCAACGCGAGCGGGGGCAGAAGCGGCGTGTGAATTGAAGAACTCTGAGCAGCTGTTTAGCTCTATGTATTGAACGCGATCAATCGTAGCGGCGGCGGATCGTTCTGCCTTTTCTACTGGTAGCAAGGGGTCAGTTTCAGCTAGTTGTGATTGGCAGCAAACGGCCGATTCTGTTGAAAAAGTCTGATTTGCAGATCGGCTGAACTCACGCACGATCTCCACTGGAGAACCTACTCACCACATTGAGTGGTTTTTCGGCCCTTCGTTGAGCTTTGCAGCTCGGCTATTGGGTTGATTTGAGGTTTTTTGCTTTGTGCAGACGCACCTATCCCGTAACCGGTGGCCCTTGAGAAGAAAATTTGGCCAGCCGTCGCAGGTTCTGCACCGCAGCAGCCAGCGTGAATTCATCAGTCGCGCCACTCATGCCACGTAGTCGCAAGCGATCCAGTTTCAGGATGCGCTTGAGGTGGGCGAACAACATTTCGACCTTCTTACGTTCGTGGCGAGAGCGCTGATACGCCGGCGTTACTGCAATGCGCCGAGCCACATCACGAGCAGCTTCATGGACGCTGCGGACGATCTTGCGAGCCGAAGTGTTGGGGCAGCACTTGGCTTTCATCGGACAGGCAACGCAGTCGGTCTGCCGGGATCGGAAGATGATGGTGTTGGCTTTGGTGACGTGTGAACGCTCATTTTTGAAGGCTCGCCATTCGCTGCGCAATGGGTTTCCGGCCGGGCAGCGGTATTCCTCAGCCTCTTCATTCCAGTGGAAATCGTTACTCGAAAAACTGTCGTTCTTTCGCTCGGTTTTGTCCCACACCGGCACATGCGGCTCGATGTCTTTTTCCTCCACCATCCAGGCCAGCATCGGCGCGGTTCCGTAAGCGGTATCGCCAATGAGGCGTTCCGGCTTGATGTCGAACTGCACTTCGACCCGTTCGATCATCGTCTTGGTGCTCTCGACTTCTGCGGTTCGATGAGCCGGTGTGGGCTCGACATCCATGATCACGCCGTGCTCGGTATCGATCAGATAATTCGTGGAATAAGCGTAGAAAGCTGGGCCGCCTGGAGCTGCGGTCCAGCGGGCCTGAGGATCCGTCAGCGGTAGGCGCTTCGGTAGCGTTTCGGCCAGAGCCTCTTCATCGAGTGCCTCAAGATACTCACGCACGGCGCGGGTGCTCAGGGCCGGATCGCTCCAGTTGACCTGTTCATCTCCCGGTACCCCGCGCTGCCGACTCGCATCCGCTTTGATGATGCTGGCGTCCACGGCAAAGCCTTCGCCCTTGACCAGACCGGCGTCCATGCAGCGACGCAGCACTTCATTGAACAACCAGCGAAACAGATCACTGTCCCGAAAACGGCCGTGTCGATTCTTGGAAAAGGTCGAGTGATTGGGGACTTCATCTTCAAGACTTAACCGGCAGAACCAGCGATACGCCAGGTTCAAATGGGCCTCTTCGCACAGCCGCCGCTCGGAGCGAATACCGTAGCAATAGCCCACGATCAGCATGCGGATCATTAACTCTGGGTCAATCGAAGGACGCCCAATTGGGCTGTAAAAATCGGCGAGGTAATGGCGCAAATCGCTCAGATCGAGACACCGATCAACGCTACGCAGAAGGTGATTGGCGGGGATGTGGTCTTCAAGGTTGAACGAGTAAAACAGTCGCTCCTGCCCACTCGATAACTGTCCCATCATACTGCGTGCTTCCCTGCTGGCCGATGCGCGAATTTTGCCGCAGGTCAGACGGGGGAGCTACTTTTTCAACAGAATCGGCCAGCAGCAGTCATTCGGAAAGGGCTTGAAACGATGACGCCTATACAGCGACCGTTAGGTAGATGGGATCTGCATCAGTTCATAGGATGGAACCTTGTCAGCGATCTCAATCCACCAGTCGCTATCGCACTGCTTCAATTCTCCGCCCACGAATACTGAGTCCTTGTTAAACGACTTAATATCTCGGGGACTGGCTACTGGGTCTTTCGCTAGGCACATTACCAAGTAGCACTTAGCTCCTTCCCGAATTTTTTGAACGTGGCTCTGCCGTTCTTTGTATCCAAAATTTTTGCTGTCACCACCGTACTTTTCCAGATGGGTCAACTGAACGTACCGTTTCCCCTCATGCGTATGGCATCTGTCTTGCCACACGCGAAGGAACACAGTGCCATCGGCTCGCTCTGCTCCCCAAGACTGCCGCAGCATACGCAACGGAGCCCCTAGGGCGGAAAAGAACTGCGTTATCGACCGCTCACTCATTGTCTTTTCTCCATTCGTGGGAAATGCGCACCCGTGAGCGTCAACACCCAATCTTGCCACGTAAGAGCTAGAAGGCTTTTCACGAATCAACCCTAGACGAGGATTTGAAGAGCCGGTGCAACTTGTTAGATGAGTGCTGCTTTGTGTCTGATCGCGGGTAGACAGAGGTTAGATTTGGAGATTTTCAGAATGGCCTGCAAACCGTGAACGGCGGGACCTCCAAGGCAGTTCCGCAGTTTTTTTTAAAGCCAAGGATTTAAAGCGCCCCATCGTTGCCATCCCCTCATTGCGGGTATGCCGGTAATTCATAATTGATAAGCCAATTCATGCGCAGTTGCCTGCTTTTTCTCGACAGGAAGCACCTTGAGCATGATGGCGGTGTGATGGCTGTGTGGCTATGATCTTGTCTTTCATGATTGGTATCAGGGAAAGAAGGATCAACCATGCAATGGATCGACGAAAAGGCTCTTGAAACGTGGGCCGACCGGATGAATGCCCGTGACATGTTGATGGCCATGTTGGCGGATCTGATACGCAAGACAATTGATGACGCGACCCGATTCCGGTTCCCTAGCGGCGAGGCCAGCCAATTGCGAGGCTGGGACGGCGACCTAGAAACTACTGAGGCCAAGAGCTTCGTCCCAGGCGGGAAATCTAAGTGGGAGTTCGGCACCGGTCCTGGTGCGGCAAAAGCTACGGCCGACTACGAGAAGCGGACTGGTCAAACGCCCGTCGACGAGATGCGCGAAAATACACTGGTTCTCGTCAACCTCGGATCTTGGGACACGCCGAAGAAGAAGATACCGGAGTGGGAAGACGACCGCCGCCGAGAGGGTAAATGGAAAGACGTTAAATATCTCGATGGCGTCCAGCTTGTCCAATGGCTGAAAGATCATCCTGCGATTGCTGCTCGATACGCTCGCAATGTCCTCGAGACGGCTCCCCAAGAAGGGGCTTTGAGTACCGACGAGTACTGGGAAGAGTTCAGCACGCAGTTCAAGCCTGCGCTCACAGAAAAGCTTGTCATTGCCAATCGGCAGCGCGAGGCGGACGACCTGATCGCGAAGCTTTGCGGACCAGCCGACTCCTTTATGCTGGGTGCAGAGACGTCTGAGGAAGTCATCGCATTCGCGGTGGCGGCGATTCGATCTGCAGCGCCGGCCATTCGCGAGTCACTTGAGTCCAGAACGCTAATCATTCGAACTCAATCAGCTGCAAGGTTCTTTGGAATGCATGCGGGCCTGGTCTTTATCGCGACGGGAGAGGCCGATTTACTGGCTGGCGCTCTTGGTAAAAAATGCCCCACGCTATCTGCTGCTACCGGAGCATTGGCCAAACGCGGAGCCGTGCTCAAGCGCCCGACAGCCTCAGGCATGGTGGATGGGTTCATTGAGATGGGGCTTGATCACAGCCAAGGTTACGAGCTTGCCCATCGATGTGGACGCAGCTTGACCATCCTGAAACGGTTGATAAACAACAAGCCCGCGGCTGATCCGGTTTGGTTACAGCAGACAGCTGTGCTGAAGCCTGCTTTTCTGGCCGGCGGATGGTCGAGTGATCTTGAATCTGACTGCGCCATTTTGAAGGAATTGGGAGACTATCCTTCCTACTCGACGCTGGAAAACGCCCTTATGCCTTCACTTAGTTTTCCCGATCGTCCGGTGGACAGGGAGGCTGACGTTTGGAAGGTGCGGGCACCGGTTGACGCTTTTTACTTCTACGGCAGTCAACTGACCGAGGATGATCTCACGCGGTTGCACGCAGCAATCGTCAAGGTGTTTGGCAAACAGCCGGAACAGCCTTCACGAGATCAAAAGTTCAACCAGGCTAAAGCCGCACCAGCCGATTACAGCAGTTGGTTGCGCGATGGGCTTGCATTGACGCTTCTCATCATTGCTTCTATGCATGACGTCGCCGGCTTGCACGTCAAAGGAAGAACTCCTCAACAATTTGTCGATGACGTAATTAACGCGCTGCCGGATTGGAGCAAATCGCATCATTCGATACTTCGTCTCGGCGATCAGACTTCGCTATTTGCGGAGGCCGCGCCCAACCCTTTTTTGAAGGCCCTCGAGTCTATGCTGGAGGGCGCCCCTGAGCAGGTTGCGCAGATCTTCAAATCGGAGCGGGACCGTCTCTTTGGCCCAGCCAGTCCGCACGTGCGTTTACTCTGGGCGCTGGAGACGATCGCTTGGGAACCTCGATACCTAAACCGCGCCGCGTTGGTACTCGCGAAGCTCGGCCAGCTGGATCCGGAACCGGAATCGAACTACGTAAACAGGCCAATTAACAGTTTGCGCGACATCCTATTGGGCTGGTCACCCAATACGTACGCATTGCAACCACAGCGGATCGCATGCCTCGATGCCATCCTGTTGGCGTGTCCTGTCGTAGGCTGGCAGCTACTCGAGAAGCTCCTTCCGCGTCATCACGACACCAGCTCACCCACCCAGCACCCGAAATTGCATGATTCCGCGCCTGAAAACACCGAAGAAATCACATTTGGATTGGTGTGGGATTTTGAAACCGCCGTTGTTGATCGAGCACTGATAACGGCCGGAAATGATGAGACACGCCTTGGAATCTTGATTAAGGCGTTGGGAGAACTTCAACCAACGAGTCGGGTGAAGGTGCTCACCAGCGTCGACAACTATCTCACTGCTCACCAAATAGCCGAGGGTTGCACGATCTGGCATTTACTTAAGGATGAGTCCGCCCGCAATGAGTATTTTGGCGACTCAGACTGGGCATTAACAAACGAAGAGTTGATCGCAGTGCAAGATGTGGTCGAACGCCACCGCCCTGTCGACCCTCTAGTATCTGACCGGCTTGTGTTTGATGACTGGATGCCGCATATCGGCAAGTACACTGCAGGCTCTATAGAGGACTCTACTAATTTACGTAAAGAAGTGCTACAACGCGTACTCGACCGTGACGGGGTGCCTGGCATCCTGAAACTTGCGAAGATGGTCAAGCTTCCCGACCTGCTCGGTCAGGTGTTAGTCCACCTATCGATCACCCTCAATCAAATGCTTGAGCTGATACAAGGCTCACTCGAGCCCACCGCACCACCGAGCCTTTCGTACTACGTATCTGCCGCTGGATCAGCCCTGTTCTGCGAAGAATGGAAGGATGCATTCAAAGGCCGCGTATTAGCGCAAATCGCGGACGACGCCACTAAAGGCAAACTCTTACTTGGGTGGCCAGCTAACCCTTCGACCTGGGCGTATGTCGAAAGCCTTGGTGCCGAGACACGTGACCAGTACTGGCGGCACATGGGCTTGTTGCCAGTCCAAGCTCCGCTCGACGATTTGCTGTTTGCGATTGACCAGTTTCGTAGCGTGGAACGGGATATTGATGTCTTGGGATTGGTGCACAACCGTGGCAAAGACCTACCGACGAGTTTGCTAGTGAACCTACTTGCCAAAGGGGCTCGTCAGCTAGAAAACGGCATCAAGCGTTCGGGCACCATGCTTTCGTATTACGTTACGCAGGCGCTTAAGGACTTACGTCACCGCAGCGATATCGACAAGTTGGAAGTCGCGAAGTTGGAGTATGCCTATCTGCCTCTGCTGCGGGATGAAAATGAGCCGCTGACGATCTTCAGTCTTCTGGCTTCTGACCCTGAGATGTTCGCCGACGTGCTTTCGCATGTGTTCAGAGGTAAGAACTCGCCATCCGATCAGGTCATTACAGCCGAGATGAAATCGCGGGCAACAATCTCATACAACCTGCTAACGGATTTCAAAACAGTACCTGGTCTGTGCGACGAGAAAATCGATGCTCAGGCTCTCTACGAATGGGCTACAAAGGTTCGAACTTTGGCAGCATCAAAAGACATCAGTGACTCTGGTGACCAGCGCATTGGCTACATTCTCGCTCACGCACCGCAGGACCCTAGCGAATCGTTCTGGCCACCATCAGCAGTTTGCCAAATGATTGAATCGATCGCCGCCGAGCATATCGAACGCGGGTTCGCCATCGAGTGCTTCAATAAGCGCGGTGTTTTCAGTAAGGGATTCAACGAGGGCGGAGGGCAAGAGCGCGAGTTAGCCGCTCGGTACAAGGATTGGGCGGATGCAACATTCATTTACCCTCGAACGTCGGCGATGTTGATGGCTATTTCCGATGACTGGACCCGCCATGCAGAGCGCGAAGATGTGAGAGCTGAGCAGGGCAAGATGAAGATGTGAACCGTTTATGGTGCGGATTCTAATAACCCGCTTTGCGAAACACACCAAATACTATATTTATATACAGCATTATGAGATTCTGTAGTATCTATTGGCCACCAAGGCAATCAGGGTATATAACATGGCACCGGCATATGGAGGTCGTGGTGATCCCTTGGTTTCTCGACACCATGTCCTATAGCCAAGGGGATCACCGTTGTTCAAACGGGGTGTCCTGTTGAATGACTTGAGGGAAGCAGAACATGAATAACCTTACCGTCTCCGCTGAGGTTGGAGCCATCGAAGGTGCAGTTGACGGTGTAGCAACGCTTCCTGCCGAGTTTGAAGTTGTCGCTGCCATTACGGCATCTATGGAGCGTGACACGAGCTTGGTGGGAAACCCGTTCAAATCTGTGCTAGGCAATCTTTGGAATCTTAATAGCAAAGCCGCGAATGACTTCATTGGGCAAATCGAGAAAAAATTCCGCAGAAAAAATAAATTTCACAGTTATTTTTCTGGATCGCCCTCTAATAGCACACCTGTAAATCTTGAAAAATATATTGCTTGTAATATTGACTTTTCGAAACTCGCCGAAGCGCAGATGTCGGTGATAGTTTATGTCGCTAATAGTAATGAACGCGGCACGCTGCAAGGCGGTAATCTTGTGTTTATACATTATAAAACGCCAGGTGATGAGGATGACTTAGGCCGATTGATGATCGTAATGGTTGATAAGAAAAGTGCCTTTGAATTTGATAACACTCTGCAGCCCAAAGCCTTGCAGCCCATTGATACTGACGCATTACGGCAAGCAGCGATGTTTGATTTGACATTGTTTTCTGTCGTATACCCAAAAAAAGAGGGTTCTACGTATCTACATTTCATTGAAGGACGATCCAAGTCAGACTTCTTTAAAACTGCTTTGGGTTGCGATAGCACAATTCCTAACAAAGAAAGTGTGTCTAACCTATTCGAGGCCATCAAGAGCTTTTCACAGCACAACGGGTTGAAACCCGCTTTGCAGGAGAAGCTAACTCAAGGAGTTTATGACTTCTTGGATAAAAATATCGGCAAGCAGGTTTCTCTAACTGACATCCAACATATTGTTGATAAGCAGTTGCCGGACGGTCACGAGGCTGTTGGGTCCTTTTCGGATTTTGCGAATGATAAAGGGTTTCAGATTAATGATTTTTTCGAAGCGACCAGAGCGAGCCTGAACAACGGCGTATCGATCAAAATCGTTGATTTCGAGAGTAACTATTCAGTTTCGGTTAAGTCAGGTTCATTAGGGTACGAGGGTTCGGATAAGCCCGTGTTTGTGGATGAAAACATAACTTATCTAATGATTCCGCTTTCCGCTGCTGATCGTGAAAGAATTCGCGTGATCGTCGGTGATAAAGACAACGTCGATGAAAATCCTCGCTGAGCTGTTAAAGCAATCCAGTTGCCGGATTGATGATGGCAACCTGGAGGTGACATCTACGCAAATAAAACTCATTGACATCCACCAGCACCTTGCTGGCTTGGGTTATACGGGCGATTATTTTGTATCAAATCAGACTTTAAGTATTAGTTTAGCTACCTCATCTTGGTCGGCGACATTTTTTTTGAGGTCTGAGGCTGAGCTTTGGCAAAAGGTTGTTCAGCGTAAAGCACTACCAGAGCGGTTTTATGTAATTGAAAGAAATATTCACAGCGAGGAACTAAGTGAGCGCACTATCTCGCTCATGCAGTTTTATGTTCAGTGGGTGTCGCTGCTGATTAAGATAAAAGATCACGGAGGAAGCACTTCGGATCCGGTGCTAGCGTTTTATATCAGCTCTGACAAGGGTGCAAAGAAATATGAGATAGATTATAGAAAGGTTGAGTTTGCAGATATAACAAAGCTAGGGATAGAACCTGAAGATACCGCGAATCTAAAATATTTACTTGACATTGTTTCCTTGGGGGACGCTCACGAAAAAGAACGGCGTGAAGTTTTGCGCTCGTCACTGGCAGAGCTGTTAGATGGTACGGATAGCACTTCGCCAATGCTTTGGCTTTTGCAGCAAAGCAAGAGGCTTAAAAAGAACTTTCAAGAAAATCATGATGTATATCTTCATAAGTTTTCTGTAAATAAGCTTTTGTCTGAGATCGAGGAAAAGTCTACGGACTATATTTCTAAAATTAATGAGTCTATTTCCTCAAGCCAGTCTAAAGCGTTTGCAATTCCCGGGGCGCTGATCGCCGTTGCTGCGTTGGTAAAGAATGCTGATTTCGTTTCACTGCTTTTCGTTTGCGCAGGTTTGTTGAGCGTGACCATTTTGACGTTTGTTGCAAATACAATTCATTCCGAGGCGTATGATGCATTAAAAGACCAAATAACTCGTTCCTTGACGCGCTATGAGGTTATGAAAAATGAGGATGCGGTGAGGGTAAGTGCTATTGGAGCTAAGGAAAAGCTTTTGGGCTTGATCGAGAAGGCCAAAAAAAGGTTGGCGCTGATAAATTCCCTGTCAGTCACTATTTTTATAATGGGTGTTTTTTATACGTTACTCAGCCCTTCGGTACTAGGTCATTAATTATGATGACTTTTTACTGAATTCTTAAGTAGGGCTTCCACTGGTGTGACGTCAGGCAGGAGCCATCGCTGGCATTCGTCGGGTAGCCATTTAGTGATCAAAGCGCATTTGCCTAGCGTCAATGCCAGTTACAGCTCAAAGCGGCGGTCAATAGTAGACGGCTAAACCCCCGATGCGACTGACTGCTTCTGGCCGATTCTGTTGAAAAAGTAGCTCCCCTGTCTGGCCTGCGGCAAAATCTCTGCATTGGCCAGCAGGGAAGCACACAGCATGATGGGACAGTTATCGAGTGGGCAGGAGCGGCTGTTTTACTCGTTCAACCTTGAAGATCACATCCCAGCCAATCACCTTCTGCGCAGCATTGATCAGTGCCTCGATCTGAGCGACTTGCGCCATTACCTCGCCGATTTTTACAGCCCGATTGGGCGTCCGTCGATTGATCCCGAACTGATGATTCGCATGCTGATCGTGGGCTATTGCTACGGCATTCGCTCAGAGCGGCGGTTGTGCGAAGAGGCCCATTTGAACCTGGCGTATCGCTGGTTCTGCCGGTTGAGCCTTGAAGATGAAGTCCCCAACCACTCGACCTTTTCCAAAAATCGACACGGCCGTTTTCGGGACAGCGATCTGTTTCGCTGGTTGTTCAACGAGGTGCTGCGTCGTTGCATGGATGCTGGCCTGGTCAAAGGCGAAGGCTTTGCTGTGGACGCCAGCATCATCAAGGCGGATGCCAGTCGGCAGCGCGGCGTACCGGGTGATGAACAGGTTAACTGGAGCGATCCGGCCCTGAGCGCCCGTGCCGTGCGTGAGTATCTTGAGGCACTCGATGAAGAGGCTCTGGCCGAAACGCTACCGAAGCGCCTGTCGCTGACTGATCCTCAAGCCCGCTGGACCGCTGCTCCGGGAGGCCCAGCGTTCTTCGCCTATTCCACGAACTATCTGATCGATACCGAGCACGGCGTGATCGTGGATGTGGAACCTACACCGGCTCATCGAACGGCCGAGGTTGAGAGCACCAAGACCATGATCGAACGGGTCGAAGCGCAGTTCGACATCAAGCCGGAGCGCCTCATTGGCGATACCGCTTACGGTACAGCGCCGATGCTGGCCTGGATGGTGGAGGAAAAAGACATCGAGCCGCATGTGCCGGTGTGGGACAAAACCGAGCGCAAGAATGACAGTTTTTCGAGCAACGATTTCCACTGGAATGAAGAGGCTGAGGAATACCGCTGCCCGGCCGGAAACCCATTGCGCAGCGAATGGCGAGCCTTCAAGAACGAGCGCTCACACGTCACCAAAGCCAACACCATCATCTTCCGATCCCGGCAGACCGACTGCGTTGCCTGTCCGATGAAAGCCAAGTGCTGCCCGAACACTGCGTTCCGCAAGATCGCTCGCAGCGTCCATGAAGCCGCTCGTGATGTGGCGCGGCGCATCGCCGCGACGCCGGCATATCAGCGCTCTCGCCACGAACGTAAAAAGGTCGAAATGTTGTTTGCCCACCTCAAGCGAATCCTGAAACTGGATCGCCTGCGGCTACGTGGCATGAGTGGCGCGACCGATGAGTTCACGCTGGCCGCTGCGGTGCAGAACCTGCGACGGCTGGCCAAATTTACCTCTCAAGGGCCACCGGTCACGGGATAGGTGCGCCCGCACCAAGCAAACCCCCTCAAACCAACCCAATAACCGAGCAGCAAAGGTCAACGAAGGGCCGAGAAACCACTCAATGTGGTGAGTAGGTTCTCCGCTGGTGACCGTGCCTGAGTCCGGGCCAGCTGAAAATCCGACTTTTTCAACAGAATCGGCCGTTTTCTGCCTTTCATGAAGCGCAGAAATCGATTGCTGCCTGGCGCATGGACTGAAAATAACTCGCAGCCGGCCGTCACTCTCCATCGGCGCACCTTACGAATCTGCCCCGAATTCGAAGAACGAGCGTAATAGCGCGGAAATTCAGTTAGATAGTGCCCGGTCAGGCTGCATGACCTAGGTTGAGGGGAAAATAGTGTCAACTATGCAAGGGGACATTCGCCTCGCTAATCACCTCTGTAGCGAGATGAATGGAGATCTTGATTAACAAGGCGAGTATCAACGCATTATTCAATGGAACATCTTGTGTTGCTTCTTGGAGGCATCACCACTTGACTGAGAACACCCGACGCAAGTCTTCGATTGCCTCTTCACCTAGCGGTGCAGGCTTCGGATTGCTCATCATCCAGAGCTTTGCCGTTTCCTCAAGCTCCTCCAACGCAAAGCTGGCTTTTGATACTGAGGTTTCCCAAACCACTGGACCTAGCCGTTCCAGCATGACGCCGCGCACATCGTTGGCCAATTGCGCAACTTGTGCCGCTACGTCAGGAGAACCGGGGCGCTGATAGGCGATCAATGGGATGTGGCCGACTTTCATGATTTGGTAAGGCGTCAGTGGAGGGAGGATGTCGTCGTTTTTCCAGACGCCGGCGAGCGTCAAAGCCACGAGCGACGTCGAATGTGTGTGCACTACACCATTCACTTCCGGGTTGCGGTCGTAGACCTGACGATGCAGCTCCAGGGTTTTCGACGGCTTGTTGCCGGATACCCAGGTGCCGTCCTTGCTGACTTTCGCGATTTCTTCCGGCTTCAATCTTCCCAGGCAGGCGTCGGTGGGGGTGATCAACCAGCCATCTTCCAGGCGTGCACTGATATTGCCTGCGCTACCCACGGTATAACCGCGTTCGTACAGGCTTTTGCCGACGGTGCAGATTTCTTCACGCAATTGTTCTTCGGTGCTCAACTTGTGCTCTCCTCGAGAAGTGATGTGAGGCCAGTGCCGATGCCTGAAACTGAACGGTTGGCTTAGGCGGATTCAGGTCGTAATTTCAGAATCGGCGATTTGTGAGCGAAGGATCCACTCAGGTGCTGTTTCATGAGATGCGCGGCTTCAAGGTTGTTGCCTTGCTCCACCAGTTCGATCATCCGGATGTGTTCGGCGCACTGTTTGAAAAGGCGCTTGCGGTCGATCATCGAGCGATACTCGATCAAGCGCCGCATGTTGTTCATCTGCACCAGGATCATGTGATAAAGCGGGTTGCCGGAGAGCTTGATGAACTCTTCGTGGAAGCGAATGCCATTTTTGAGCAGCACATCAGCCGGTAGGTTATCGATGCCGCCGTTGAGCATGTCCTGCTGCTCTTTTTTCAAGCGCTGGAGCTTGCTCAGGTCGTGATGGTAGGTCGGCTCCAGCAGCGCCGCCGGCTCGATCAATGAGCGCACCTTGTAGATCTGTTCGAGAGTTTCCGGTGTTTTTGCGACGTCCAGAAAGCGCCAGCCATAACCCGGTTTCGGCTCGGCCCAACCGACTTTTGCCGCCCGGTTGAGAATGTCTATGACCTGGGCCTTTGTCAGGTTGTAGCGAGTGCGCAGAAACTGCTCTGTCACTTCGTTGGGGATTGCATTGTTCAGCCAGTCTTCCGAGAGTCGGTAGTATTCGTCCGGCTCTTCAAGCGGAAGCACCTCATCGTGGATTTGTGACGGATCCTGCACGAGTTCCAGCACGAAGAACCCACGATTTGGCAGTTGTTCGAGAATGTTTTGCTCGGAGAGCAGCACCAGCGCTTCGCGTGCAGGGGAGCGGGAGACGTTGAACTCGTCGGCGACTTTTTGTGCGCTCAGATGAGCACCCAGGGCCAGCTTGCCTGTCTGGATTTTCTGCCGGATTTCAGCAGCGATGCGTAGTACGAGGGCGCTTGAGGCCATATTTTGATCACTTACAAATAGGGTGGCGACGATCACTGTCCGCAGTAGTGGCTAGTGAGAGCGAATGAAGCATGGCTTGATTCGAACAGGTTTCGTCGCTGATGACTACTTTTTAACGTGGCATTATGCAAAAAATTGCATTGGCTAAATTTTGAAGTGGCCCACCATGCTGTTGAGCTCGACAGCCAGATGGCCAAGGGATAACGAAGCGTCAGTGGTTTGTTGCGAGCCCGTAGCCGACTGAACGGATAGATCACGGATATTGAGCAAGTTGCGGTCAACGGAACGTGCAACGTGCGCTTGTTCTTCTGTGGCCGTTGTGATCATTAGATTGCGTTGATTGATGTCGTCATTGGCGGCGACAATTTCTGCCAGCGCGCTTTGAGTGGATTGGGCCAAAGACAACGTGAGGCGGGTGTTCTCACTGCTGCTGAGCATGGTTGAAACGGCGGTATCCGTTCCGCTTTGGATGCCACTTATCATCTCTTCGATTTCCCGCGTCGACTGTGCAGTGCGGTGGGCGAGGGCGCGTACCTCATCTGCAACGACGGCAAAACCTCTTCCCGCATCGCCTGCCCGAGCCGCTTCAATAGCGGCGTTGAGTGCCAACAGGTTGGTTTGTTCAGCGATCGTGCGAATGACGTCCAGTACCTTGCCAATGCGTTGCGACTGTTCGGCCAGGCTTTCGATCTGCTCCGAGCTGAGTTGCACATCTCGGGTGAGCGTCTCTATGGCGTCCAACGTTTCGACCATGCGTTGCTGCCCTTTCAGTGCAATGTCCCGTGAAGCCACGGACAGCTCGGACGTGGACAGCGCATTACGGGCGACTTCTTCAATGGCTGCGGTCATTTCGGTCACCGCGGTGGCTGCCTGCTCAATCTCGGCGTGTTGCTGTTGAATATCCTGACTGGAGGCTTCCGTGACCGTGTTTAGTTGGGCAGTGGCGCTGGTCAATTGGCGGGATGAGCCTGAAATCTGTCCCAAGGTCTTTATCAGATTGCTTTGCATGGTCGCCAAGGACTCGAGCAGACGAGTAGCTTCATCGTTGCCCGTTGGTTGAATGGGCTGGCTCAGATCACCTTCGGCAATTGTTTTCGCGGCTTTAACGGCCACATTCAAGGGAGCAGTGATGCTGCGAGTCAGTAGCCATGCCACCAGAACTGTCCCGATACCAACCAGGATGATGACCAATCCCACGCCTTGGACGGCGCGTTGATAGGCATCAATCGACTCGTTACCTGCCATCTCTGCGCCTTGGTTTGAACGGTCGATGAGGTCTTCGAAGTTTTGCGTCATCTGATCGTAGGAATCCCTGATCGTCATCAAAAATTCCCTGGCGCCTGTTTTTTCCCCCTTGCGAGAAAGCTTTAGCAATTCGAGGTGATTTTTTGCATACACGTCAAGGCTGGCATTGAACGCGCTCAACCGTCCCTTATCGTCCTCGTTCGTGAGCAACTGGGCGTAGATCTGCATTTGCTCGCGAACCTGACGCAACCGCCCGGCGGTTTTGTCCTCGTAAGACTGCATATCTTTCTCGCTGACCGAAAGAATGTGCTGCATCGATCCCATCCGATAGCGGTTCAGTGCGGCATTCGCCGCCCCCAGAGCACGTACCCGTTGAAGCCAATTGTCTTTTATCTGGGTCGATTGGACCTGCACTTCATCGATCTGACGTAGCGCGAAGACCCCTAGCGCAATGCTCAGCGCGGCAATGATGACGAACCCGAGAACCATTCGACTGGCGATGGAGAGGTGTCTTGGCAGCATGATCAGTATCCCTTCGGCAGAGTAGTGCGATCCGGGTCGTGGCCGGATGCGTGTATTTGTGCTGACTAAAATAGCATTGCATTTTGGTGTGTCAATGTGCCAAGATTTTTTAAGCGTTTTTTCGATGGCGCTTACCTGGGTACTGGGTGTTAGCACGAAAAGATTGAGGTAAAAAGCTATTTTTCGGTCCCTGGCAGTTTTAGCAGTCAATAGGATTGCTTTGCGCTGATTGATTATTTGCACGCAAATAATCACAAGCGCATCCAGATTTCCTTTGCGTTCAATAATAAAACCCTGTTTGAGGAAGCATCTGTCATGCAGCGCAGAACCAAGATCGTGGCCACGTTGGGGCCAGCAACAGAATCATTCGAAGCCCTCGAGGGATTGGTGAAAGCGGGCGTTGATGTCGTGCGCCTGAACTTTTCCCATGGGAAGGCTGAAGATCACATTGCTCGTGCCCGGCTGGTGCGTGAGCTGGCTGCCAAACATGGTCGTTTCGTGGCAGTACTGGCCGATCTGCAAGGTCCTAAAATTCGCATCGCACGGTTTGCGCAAGGGAAAGTCGTTCTCGAGAAGGGGCAGCAATTCATTCTCGACGCTGCGCTGGACAAAAATGCCGGGGACAATCAGCGGGTCGGAATCGACTACGAGGCCTTGATCACAGACAGCCGCCCAGACGACATTCTGTTACTCGATGACGGACGAATCGAGTTGAAGGTTCTGAAAGTCGAAGCGACGCAATTGATCTGCGAAGTCCTGATAAGCGGACCGCTGTCCAACAACAAGGGGATCAATCGCAAAGGCGGTGGACTGTCGGCATCGGCGCTGACCGAAAAAGATTTCGCCGATATCAAGACGGCTGCACACATGCAGGTGGATTACCTGGCTGTCTCGTTTCCACGCGACGCCTCGGATATGCACCTGGCTCGTCGCCTGATGCAGGAGGCGGGAGGGCAGGCCGGCCTGATTGCCAAGATTGAACGCGCAGAAACCGTCAATGACCTGCGAATTCTCGATGAGATCATCGAAGCATCTGAAGGCGTGATGGTGGCCCGGGGTGACCTGGGGGTGGAAATCGGTGACGCGGAACTGGTCGCCGTTCAAAAGCTGATTATCGAACGTGCCCGCACGCTTAATCGTGTGGTGATCACTGCCACTCAGATGATGGAGTCGATGATCACGCAGTCAATGCCGACTCGTGCAGAAGTGTTCGACGTTGCCAACGCAGTGCTTGATGGCACCGACGCCGTGATGCTCTCCGCCGAAACCGCGGCGGGTGCCTATCCGATCGAAACGATCGAGGCCATGCACCGGATCATCATCGGCGCAGAAAAGCATCCTCAGTCCCATCGTTCCAAACATCGCGTCGACCAGGTGTTCCACAAAATCGACGAGTCCATCGCGATGTCCGCCATGTACGCGGCCAACCATCTGCACGGTGTCAAAGCCATCATCTGCATGACGGAAAGCGGCGATACACCTCGCTTGATGTCGCGCATTCGCTCGCACCTTCCGATCTTTGCCTTTTCTCGCAATCTGGCCACCCAAAATCGGGTCACGTTGTTTCGTGGTGTCACGACCATTCCGTTCGACAGCGATGATTTCGCCCCTGAATTGGTCAACGAGAAAGCTGTGAATGAGTTGACCCGCCGTGGTGTGGTGAAGGCAGGCGATCACGTTCTGATTACCAAAGGCGACTACGCCAACGCCCAAGGCGGGACCAATTCCCTTCGTGTTGTGCGCGTAGGCGAAGCGATCCGCTGATTGAGGATGCTCTGATGAGTGAGACGAATTCTACTGATCACAAAGTCGTTGAAGAACACGACTTTGCATCATGGCCACGGGATTTCGATTTTCGGGCGCAGTATGCCGAGCAGCAGGAATTGCTCGGTACGCAAGGCCAAGAGGCAACGGCAGTGAATCATACGAAGGGGACAAATCATGCTTAACAAGAACAGCCGTATCCAACAAATCACTGCCCGTGAAATTCTGGACTCGCGAGGAAACCCGACTGTCGAAGCGGTTGTGACGCTCAATTGTGGCGTCAGTGCCACCGCCAGTGTTCCGTCGGGTGCGTCTACCGGTTCACGTGAAGCACTCGAACTGCGGGATAACGCTTCGCGTTACATGGGCAAAGGCGTGATGCGTGCGGTCGAAAACGTGAACAATCCGATCCGTGAATGCTTGATCGGACTGGACGCGTTGAATCAGCGCGAAATCGACAATGCGATGATTGCCCTTGATGGTACCGAGAGCAAAAGCATCCTGGGTGCCAACGCGATCCTCGCCGTCTCTCTGGCCACCGCCAAAGCGGCAGCCGAGGTTCAGCGTGTTCCATTGTACGAACACTTGGCGGCGCTATACGGATCGCCAGGGAAGTTCAGCATGCCGGTTCCGATGATGAACATCATCAACGGCGGTGAGCACGCTGATAACAACATCGATATCCAGGAATTCATGATCCAGCCGGTCGGCGCCTCGTCGTTCCGTGAAGGCCTGCGCATGGGCGCCGAGGTGTTTCATTCCTTGAAGAAGGTTTTGTCCGAGCGTGGCCTGAGTACCGCGGTAGGGGATGAAGGCGGGTTTGCTCCCTCACTTGCTTCCAATGAAGAAGCACTGATTGTTATCAAGGAAGCGGTAAGTCGAGCGGGTTACGAGCTGGGCAAGGAAATTACTCTGGCGCTTGATTGCGCAGCCTCCGAGTTTTACGAAGACGGTCAATACGTACTGTCCGGGGAAGACCAGACATTCAGTTCGCAAGGCTTTGCCGATTACCTGGCGATGCTTTGCGACAAGTACCCGATCATCTCCATAGAAGACGGGATGGATGAAAGCGACTGGGATGGCTGGGCGGGTTTGACTCAAAAACTCGGCCACGTGCAACTGGTGGGTGACGACTTGTTTGTGACCAACACCAAAATTCTGCGTGAGGGCATTCAGAAAGGGATTGGTAATTCGATTCTGATCAAGTTCAACCAGATCGGCACTCTCAGTGAAACGCTGGACGCCATTCGTATGGCGCAAGACGCAGGCTACACCGCGGTCATTTCTCACCGTTCGGGAGAAACCGAGGACACCACCATTGCTGACCTTGCCGTCGCAACCTGTGCCGGACAGATCAAGACCGGCTCACTGAGTCGTTCGGATCGGGTGGGCAAATACAACCGTTTGCTGCGTATTGAAGAGGCGTTGCAAGGTCGTGCGCCCTATGACGCTACCGCACTTTTGAACAGGAAAGCCTGAATCATGCAGACCTCTTCTCACAAAAAGAAACTGGTTATCGGCAATTGGAAAATGAACGGCAGCAGCGCGACCAATGCTTCGTTGCTGCGCAGCGTACTTCCGGTGATTTCACGCTTTGAAAGTGTTGAGACGGCAATTTGCCCACCGTTTCCCTACCTGACGACCGTAGCTGATCTGCTGGATGATTCTGATGTTTCGCTGGGAGCCCAGAATCTCAGCACCCATCTGTCAGGCGCACATACCGGAGAAGTCAGTGCTTCGATGCTCGAGGACATCGGCTGCCGCTATGTGCTCGTCGGGCATTCGGAGCGCCGTGCGCTTTATGCAGAAGATGATGAACTTGTGGCAAAGAAATTCGCTACTGCGCTTCGTGCCGGACTCATCCCGGTTTTGTGTGTGGGTGAAACACTTGCTCAACGTCAGGGGGGTGAAACAGAGGCAGTCGTCACCCAACAATTGAGTGCAGTACTGAAGGCAGTGGGCATTCAGGACCTGGTCAAGGGTGTGATTGCCTATGAACCTGTATGGGCCATTGGTACTGGCGAAACCGCGACGCCAGAGCAGGCTCAAGCTGTTCATCGGCACATCCGGGAATGGCTGGCTGAACAGGATCGCCCGGCCGCCACCGATTGCCGGATTCTGTACGGCGGGAGTGTGAAGGCCGAGAACGCCAAGCAATTGTTCGATCAACCGGACATCGATGGTGGCCTGATCGGCGGAGCTTCGCTGGATGCGATGTCCTTTGCTGCCATCTGCTGGGCGGCTCAAACGGCGCCGGCTGCCGAACCCATCGCGATCTGAATTCTATTTGAACGTGCAAAGCACCATGTGCCGGGTTCTTTCTCTCCCGGCACTGCACAGTGTGCATAGAGGTATGAAAAATGACGTTGAACAACCGACTTGAAACTCTCTTCCCGAGCGCGGACGAAATCCCTGCTGCATACCGTCCAGGACCTTCCATTGAACAGCGCGAATATCTGGTCAATGGCGAGTTGCGGTTGTGGGACGGCGCGCTCGCTCCCGTCCGCAGTCCTGTATGCCTGAAAAAAGAATCGGGTCACGAGTCCGTGATTTTGGGAAGTACTCCGCTTCTGGACGCGCCAACGGCCATGACCGCACTGGATGCAGCGGTACAGGCCTATGACCGTGGCCAAGGCGTCTGGCCAACCCTGCGTGTGGTCGAGCGTATTCGGCACGTGGAGTCTTTCCTCAGCCGCATGCGTGAACAACGTGAAGCGGTAGTGAAATTGTTGATGTGGGAGATTGGCAAAAATCTCAAAGACTCGGAGAAAGAGTTCGATCGCACCTGCGACTACATCGTTGACACGATCAATGCCCTCAAGGAACTGGATCGTCGCTCCAGCCGTTTCGAGCTCGAACAAGACACCTTGGGCCAGATCCGCCGCGTTCCGCTGGGCGTAACGCTGTGCATGGGGCCTTATAACTATCCCCTGAACGAGACGTTCACGACCTTGATCCCGGCGTTGATCATGGGCAATACCGTCGTGTTCAAACCGGCCAAATTCGGTGTACTGCTGATTCGACCTTTGCTTGAAGCATTCCGTGACAGCTTCCCGGCCGGGGTTATCAACATCATCTACGGCAGCGGCCGGGAAACCGTCAGCGCTTTAATGGCCAGCGGCAAGATCGATGTTTTTGCGTTCATCGGAACCAACAAGGCTGCCAGCGACCTGAAAAAGCTGCACCCTAAGCCACACCGTCTGCGTGCCGCGCTGGGCCTGGATGCGAAAAATCCGGGCATCATCCTGCCCGATGTCGATCTGGATAACGCCGTTTCCGAGGCTGTTACCGGCTCGCTCTCGTTTAACGGGCAACGCTGCACTGCGCTGAAAATCCTGTTCGTTCATGAAAACGTCGTTGACGCTTTCCTCGACAAATTCCAGGCGAAGCTGGCCCAGCTGAAGCCGGGTATGCCGTGGGAGCAGGGTGTCGCATTAACGCCCCTGCCAGAGCCAGGCAAGACTGATTTTCTGACCGGGCTTGTGGCCGATGCTGTCAGCAAAGGCGCCAAAGTCGTCAACGCCGGCGGGGGAGAAGTCTGTGAGACGTTCTTCTACCCGGCGGTGCTGTACCCGGTGACTTCCGACATGCGTGTGTACCACGAAGAACAGTTCGGGCCGGTCGTGCCTGTAGTGGTTTACCGTGATCTGGAAACAGTCATCGAATACGTCCTCGATTCCGATTTCGGCCAGCAGCTCAGTATCTTCGGCAAGGATTCCGCGCAAGTGGGTCGTTTGGTCGATGCCTTCGCCAATCAGGTGGGGCGTATCAACATCAACGCGCAATGCCAGCGCGGCCCAGACAGCTTTCCATTCAACGGTCGCAAAAACTCTGCCGAAGGGACGTTGTCCGTTCATGACGCCTTGCGCGTGTTCTCCATTCGCACGCTCGTCGCCACCAAGTTCCAGGAAAGTAACAAGGAACTGGTCAGCGACATCATTCGCAATCGCGAGTCGAGCTTCTTGACCACTGACTACATCTTCTAGGGGGCACGATGACTACGCGCTCTTTGATTATTCTTGATGGTGTCGGTATTCGGCAGGCTACTGAATCGAATGCTTTCGCCGCAGCGAGAAAGCCGACGTTTGATGCGCTGCTCAAGCGTTTCTCCCACAGCGAGATCGCGACGTCAGGTCTTGCTGTTGGACTGCCCGAAGGTCAGATGGGGAACTCCGAGGTTGGCCACATGAACCTCGGCGCGGGGCGGGTGGTGTACCAGAGCTTGACCCGAATTGATAAAGCACTCGCGGACGGAGAGTTCTCACACAACCCGGCACTACAGATGTTGCTCCAAGGGGTAAAGAGTCGCGATGGTGCTGTGCACGTGATGGGGCTCCTTTCTCCGGGCGGCGTGCATAGTCATATCGATCAGATTATCGCGGCTTGTGGTTGCCTGGTTGAGCAGGGTGTCGAGAAAGTTTATGTGCATGGTTTTCTCGATGGCCGAGACACGCCGCCCAAGAGCGCTTTAGCCTCGCTTGAGGCTTTGGAAAACGCGTTTGCGAGACTGGGCGCCGGACGCATTGTTTCGCTGGTCGGTCGCTACTATGCAATGGATCGCGACAACCGCTGGGGGCGCGTGGAATCGGCCTACCGCTTGATTGTCGGCGGCGAAGCCGAACATCAGGCTGAAACGGCGTCGGTAGCTTTGTCTGCCGCTTACGAACGTGGGGAGTCGGACGAGTTCGTCAAGCCAACCACGATTGGACAGTCTGTCAGTGTCGGTGCGGATGACGCCATGATCTTCATGAACTTTCGCCCCGATCGGGCGCGGGAGTTGACCCAGGCGTTGATCCAACCGGATTTCACGACCTTCGAGCGGCCGTTTGTGGTGGACAAGGATCGCTTGCTGACATTGACGCAGTATTCCGAAGAGCTGAGTTGCCTGTGTGCATTCCCTCCCGAAGCTATTCACAACAGCTTGGGGGAACACTTGGCCAGACTTGGGAAAACGCAATTGCGCATTGCCGAAACCGAGAAGTACGCCCACGTGACGTTCTTTTTCAACGGCGGTAGAGAGCAGCCTTTTGAGGGTGAGGAGCGAATCCTGATTCCGTCACCTGACGTTGCTTCCTACGATCTGCAGCCTGAGATGAGCGCCCCCCTGTTGACTGACGAACTGGTCAACGCCATCGCTGGCGGCAGATTCGACCTGATCGTTTGCAACTATGCCAACGGCGATATGGTGGGTCATACGGGCTCCTTCGATGCTGCCGTCAAGGCGGTCGAGGTGCTCGATGAATGCCTGCGTCGCGTGGTTGAAGCAACCCTCGCAGTTGGTGGTGAATGTTTGATTACCGCCGACCACGGCAACGTTGAGCAAATGCTCGATGCGATGTCTGGCCAGGCCCACACGGCGCATACCTTGAATCCGGTGCCGCTGATTCTGGTCAGTGAGCAACCAGGGCGACACGGGCTGAAGAATGGCCGGTTGTGCGATATCGCTCCAACCCTGTTGCAGATGCTGAGTTTGCCGATTCCGTCTGAGATGGATGGCAACTCGCTTCTCACCGTCTGATTGGCTGACAGGTGCCATCAGTGCATCGCCGCACCGACGATTGGTTTGGTCGCCCCCGTCGAGGCGATGTGGCTTACCACGACTCGCTCATTTGAGCATGCGGGCATCACCGATTTTGGTGATGCCTTTTTTTCTGGGCAATCGAGAGTTTTGACGTTATGGAATGGTTTCTCAATCCGGAAATCTGGATCGCGTTTTTTACCCTGACAGTGTTGGAAATTGTTTTGGGTATCGACAACATCATCATGATTTCGATTTTGGTCAGCCGCATGCCCAAAGCCATGCAGCCCAAAACCCGCTTCTTCGGTTTGGCACTGGCCATGGTCACGCGCATTCTTCTGCTGCTGTCCATCACTTGGATCATGCAACTGACTACCGATCTGTTTAATGTCTTCGATCAAGGGATTTCGGGTCGTGACCTGATTCTGTTCTTCGGAGGATTGTTCCTGCTGTGGAAAAGTAGCAGCGAAATCTTCCAGGAACTGGAAGGTGGCGAGGAGGGGGAGTCTGAGTTAGGTAAAAAGGGTGCGGGCTTTCTGAGCACCATCATTCAGATTGCGATCATCGATATCGTCTTCTCGCTGGACTCGGTGATCACAGCTGTCGGAATGGTTTCTCATGTACCGGTGATGGTTGCCGCTATCGTCGTCGCCGTGTTGATCATGATGCTCGCGGCCGGGGCGATCAGTGCGTTCATCGACAAGCATCCGAGCCTGAAAATGCTGGCCCTGGCATTCCTGATAGTCGTGGGCGTCGTGCTGATTGCTGATGCAATGGGGATGCACGTACCGAAGGGCTACGTCTATTTTGCAATGGCATTCTCGCTTGCGGTCGAGGCATTGAACATTCGCTTCAGGACGCTGAAGGCTGCGTAAAGCCATGTCAGACGGGCAAGGACGCCTCACCTCGCAATTTCACCCGTACCGCAAAAATCTACCTAGCCCGTCGCCAATGACGTAAACCGACTGCGGTAAGCCGCCGGAGTCGCCCCTACCTGCTTGCGGAAAAGGCGCGTAAATGAGCTGGCGTTCTGGTAGCCGACTTGATTAGCGATTTCCTCAATACTGAGGTCACCGCTTTCGAGCAGAGTCATTGATATTTCTATGCGCAGATTCTGCAGGTAGGTAAGGGGAGTAGTGCCGAGTACGCTATTGAAGTGACGGATCAACGTCCGCACGCTGACTGAAAGCGCCGCGGCCAGCTCTGGCAGGCTCACATCCTCGGCGAAGTGTTTCAAAAGCCAGTGCTGCGCCTTTGCAACCATCGTGTCGCTGTGCACGGTTTCCATCTGGAGCGGCAGGTAGGGCAGTTGAGTCGTCTGGCTAGTATCAATCAGCATGGTCTTGGCCGTCAGTGTGGCCGTATTTGCGCCACAAAAATGTTCGACCATGCGCACTGCCTGCAGCAAGTAAGAAGCAGAGGCACCAGCACACCAGAGGCGATCTTCCTCTGTGACCATCGATCTCAGTTGCAAGTTGACGCCCGGGTAGCGCTCTCGAAATAGCCTTTCCAGCCACCAGGTGGTTGTGGCTTGACGACCGCGCAGCAGGCCGGTTTCTGCCAACAGGAAAGTGCCGGTGCAATTCGCCGCCAGCGCTGCGCCCTCACGCCATTGCGCCTTAAGCCATTCCCGCTGCGGCTCGGCGGCTTCCAGCATACGTTCGAAGCCATCATGCCCCGAGTAATACAGGCCAGGGATGAAGATGATATCGAGTTTCTCTTCAGGGAGCGGCACAGCGGTATTGAGCGCAAGCCCATTACACGCGGTTACGGGCCTGCCTTTGTGCGAAACGAATTGCCACGAAAACGAGCGTGCCATCGCGGTGCCAGTCTTATGTTGATGTCGACTCAAATGGGCATTGGTGACATGCAGCACATCGCCAAAACCAGCGAGACTCGAGGCATAGCAACCATCGAGGGCAAGAATTGCTGCGCGAAGAGGGGCTGGTTTCATTTTGGCAAAATCCGCATGTTATTAGTCAATAATGCCAATTTAGCACTGGCTGCCTGTTCCGTACAGTGACTCCATAGTCACTCACCGGAGCTCCCATGAACGTATTGATCGTCCATGCCCATAACGAACCTCAGTCATTCAATACGTCGATGCTGAACCTTGCCGTTGAAGCATTAAGCGGACTGGGACACGACGTAATCGTGTCTGATTTATATGCAATGAAATTCAATCCCGTGGCCAGCGCTGAAGATTTCCACCAGCGTGCTAATAGCGATCATCTTGTTTATGCGCTGGAGCAACGCAACGGCTACAGCACCGGAACGCTGGCATCCGACATTCTTGAAGAGCTGGACAAGATCAAGTGGGCCGATCTGATCATCTTCAACTTCCCTATTTACTGGTTCAGCATGCCGGCGATCATGAAGGGTTGGTTCGACCGCGTCTTCATCTCGGGCTACTGCTATGGCGGAGCACGGATCTATGACCGTGGTGGCCTTAAGGACAAGAAAGCAATGCTCGCATTCTCTCTTGGTGGGCAAGACCATATGTTCGGTCCAGGCGCAGTGCATGGCGAACTTGAGGCTTTGTTGCAGCCAATTCAGCGTGGCGTGCTCGGTTATGTCGGCTTGACCGTCTTGCCACCCTTTGTGGCCTTCCACGTGCCTTACATCAGCCAAGAGGCGCGGCAGGAATACCTGGAGCAGTACCGCCAGCACCTGCTGACGCTGGATCAACGGCCGTCGCTCACATTTCCCTCGCTGGATGATTACGACGAGATCCTGCGTCCAAAGAACACCTCTGTTTGTAGTTAACCAGCTGCTGCGGCTGTCTTGAACGGTCGCAGCTGTCTTGAGTAAGCATGAGTTGTCAGCGGGAAAAACGCGTATCTGTTGTTGGAGAAACCTCATGATCGAACTGTATAGCTGGCCAGCCCCCAACGGGCACAAATTGCACATCCTGATGGAGGAGTTGGCGATCCACTATGAGGTTGTACCAATCGACATTACTAGCGGTGCTCAACACACGCCGAGCTACAGGGCGATCAACCCGAATGGGAAGATTCCAGCGATCGTTGACCACGCGCCCTCTGATGGCGGCGGACCCGTAACAGTATTTGAGAGCGGAGCCATCATGATGTACCTGGCGGAGAAGGAAGGACGCTTCCTGCCACAGGATGTGCGTCAGCGCAGAGAAGTCCTGCAGTGGTTGTTTTGGCAGGTCGGAGGGCTGGGGCCGATGATGGGCCAGGCTCAACATTTCTTTCGATATGCGTCTGAAAAGGTGCCCTACGCAACTACCCGTTATCAGACCGAGACCAAGCGTCTTCTAAAGATCCTGGACGATCGGCTCGAAACGAGAGAGTACATCTGCAGTGATTACTCCATCGTAGACATGGCGTGCTTCCCTTGGATCCGTGTTCACAAGATGACGGGAATCACGCTCGATGACTTTCCGAACGTAAAAGCCTGGTACGGCAGGGTGCGTAGCCGGCCAGCAGTCGGGCAAGCAATCGAGCTTTTGAAGGATCGTTGGGTCGACGTCACTACTTCGGAGCAAGCCAAGCACAACCTGTTTCGGGCGGGGTAGGAGCGGACCATGAGCCAACCTGATGATCCGGTAGTGGACGTGTTTATCGATTTGCGAAGTCCCTACTCTTACCTTGCGTTACAACCGGTTTTTTCGCTCGCAAAACGCAGTGGAGTGACCTTTGACTGGTGGCCTTACATCACCGACTTTCGCTCTGCGTATGGCGGTGAGGTAGAGCAGCGCTCGAGTCGAGAAGTTTCGAAATTGAAGTATCTGTATATGGATTGCCGTCGGCTCGCTCAGCAGCAGGGGCTCACGATCCATGCAACAACAAAGCTCTGGGATGCGGCGCCTGCCAGCCAGGCAATGTTGTTCGCCAAGTCGATGAATCGGCTTTGGGAGTTCTGTCACCCGTTGTTGGCTGCTTTCTGGCAACGGGAGTTCGATCTGGAGTCCGCAGCACAAATTCAGGCAGCCCTGATCAGCGCGGGGTTGAAGGCCTCGGATTGGCACCATTACCTCGAGCAGAACGCACAGCGAGACTTAACGGCGGCAGCCGAAAGAGCCGAAAGCATGGGCGTTTTCGGAGCCCCCACCTTCGTGTATCGCGGCGAGCTTTTTTGGGGCGGCGACAGGCTTGAGCTGCTCGCCGAGCGCATCAGCAACACAAATCAGTGACGCCAGTGAGGAAGAAAATGAACACTCCCACGCCTGAGCGCCTGCTCGTTCATCTTGAACGTCAAGGGGCACTCGCTTTTATCACCCTCGATCGGCCAGAAACGCGCAATAGCTTCGATCTCTCCATGGGGTTTGCCCTGAGAGACGCTGTACGCACGCTCATCACCGATCCACCTCGGGTTGTTGTGTTGCGCAGTAGCGGGGCACATTTCATGGTGGGAGGGGACGTCCGGCACTTCGATACGTTGCTCAAAGTCTCGAAAGCCGCCTGCGCCGCAGAGTTGGAGCAACTCATCAGCGCTGTAAATGAGGCCGTCATCGGGCTGACGCAACTGCCTTGTCCTGTGCTGGGCTTGATCAGCGGATCGGCAGCCGGTTTTGGCCTTTCGCTTGCCTTGGCTTGCGACCTGATTGTGGCTGCAGAGGATGCAAGCTTTCTCATGGCATACAGCGCCATTGGTGCTACCCCGGATGGCGGTGGGACCTGGCACCTTCCACGGCATGTTGGTTTGCACAGGGCAATGAAGATCGCTCTGCTGAATCCGAAACTGGATGCCCGCCAGGCACAAGATATCGGACTGGTTGCTGAAGTCGTTCCAGCTGATGAGCTACAGATGGCAGGACTTGCCATGGCTCATCGCTTAGCCAATGGACCTGTTGCGGCGCAGGCTGGGATTAAGCGTCTGATGCGCGACGGACTGGATCACGACCTGCAAACCGCACTAGAAGCCGAAAAAGCAATGTTTATTGAAATGTCTGCGACCTCTGACTTTCAAGAAGGCGTTAGCGCCTTTTGCCAGCGGCGTAAAGCTAACTTCGGCGTATCTGTTTAACCCCTCTGGAGAACTCTAATGAATATCGAAGGTTCCGTTTTTTTCATCACCGGTGGTGCTTCGGGTCTTGGCGCGTCGACCGCGCGAAAAATGGTGGAAGGCGGCGGCAAGGTCGTGCTCGCGGACCTCAATGTATCTGCCGGTGAAGCGCTGGCGGATGAGCTGGGACACGCGGCGCTATTTGTCCACACTGATGTTGTCGATGAAGACTCAACACGAGCGGCCATCGATGTTTCCTTGACCCGATTCGGCGCTCTACATGGATTGGTCAGTTGTGCCGGTGTTGCACCAGGGGAGAAGGTTCTGGGTAAGGAAGGCCCTCATGCACTGAGCACTTTCACTCGCGGGATCATGATCAACCTCGTAGGCACCTTCAATGCCATTCGTTTGGTCACCGAGGTGATGAGCAAAAACACTCCGAATGCAGAAGGTGAGCGGGGAGTAATCATCAACACGGCTTCAGTGGCGGCGTTTGATGGGCAGATCGGGCAGGCGGCTTATTCGGCGTCCAAAGCAGGCGTCGTAGGCATGACTCTGCCGATCGCCCGCGAGCTGGCACGTTTCGGTATTCGGGTCATGACCATTGCTCCAGGTATTTTCGAGACTCCGATGTTGCTGGGTTTGCCGCAGGATGTGCAGGACTCCCTCGGTAAGACCGTGCCGTTTCCATCGCGCCTTGGACGTGGCAGTGAGTACGCTCAACTGGTGGAATCAATCATTCTGAATCCGATGCTCAATGGCGAGGTCATTCGCCTGGATGGAGCATTACGGATGACGGCAAAATAAGTATCGCTACATCGTTTCTTTCAACTATTAAGTTATTCGAGTATTTGAGGGCCGGGTTATTCCGTTGAGCTCACGCTCATGTCTTGTATTAGTAAATGGAATTTCGAGTTTTAAGTGAAGTCGAGAAAGTTATCTCGGCAGCGCTCGCACGTGCATATCAGTCGTACAACAACAAAAAAACAGCAATAACAATAACAATAGCGAGAGGAAGACTTTCCATGCAGTACAACTTGAAAACTATCATCCATATGCTTTGCACGGGAACAGTTATGGGCATCGCAGGGTCAGCCAGTGCAGCTTTTCTGGAGGACAGCAAGGGCACTCTCGATTTGCGTAATTTCTATATGAATCGTGATTTTCGCCAGGCTGGTGCCGCGCAGAACAAAGCGGAGGAATGGGCGCAAAGTTTCATGTTGCGCCTGGAGTCCGGTTATACGGAAGGCCCCGTTGGTTTTGGCATTGATGCCATCGGTATGCTCGGTGTGAAGCTTGATTCCAGCCCCGACCGGGTAGGAACAGGTCTGCTCAAAACCAACAGCAGCGCGCCCAAGCGCGCAAAGGACGAATACGGCGAATCCGGTCTGACTGGCAAACTGCGCATGTCAAAAAGCACCCTCAAGCTCGGCACCCTTCAGCCAATTTTACCGCCGTTGATGCGCAACGATTCACGCTTGATGCCACAAACCTTTCGGGGTGCGTGGATCAACAGCAATGAGATTGATGGTTTGAACCTGGATCTTGGTCGTATCGATCGAGTCAATCAGCGGGACTCCTCCAACAATGAGGAGCTCACTGTATTTAACGGTGGTAAGCGAAACATCGTGCTGGGCCAGACCAAGAGCAGCAATGAGTTCCTGTTCGGTGGCGGTCGCTACCAATGGAATCCGTCACTCGCCACCAGTTACTACTACGGGGGCCTCGACGGCATCTACAAACAGCACCTCGTTAATCTGGTGCACCAGCTACCGTTAGGAGATGGGCAGAGCCTCAAGTCTGATATCCGTTTTGCCCATTCCGGCGGTGACGGCGGCAGTAATGTCGATAACGATGCGTTGGGAGCCCTGTTTACCTACAAGCTCGGCGGGCACAGTTTCGGTGCTGGTTACCAGCACCTCAGCGGCGACACCGGCTTTGCCTTTGTAAACGGTGCTGATGATGCGCTGATCAATCAGGTCCAGATCAACGACTTCGGCAACCAGGACGAGCACTCCTGGCAGGTTCGTTACGACTACGACTTTGCAGCCCTCGGCGTGCCTGGGCTGACACTGATGACCCGTTATCTTTCCGGTGACAACGTCGATCGAGGCGCAGGGCTCAGTGAAGGCAAGACTTGGGAACGCAATACTGACATTGGATACGTCATTCAGAGCGGCCCGCTGAAAAACCTCGGACTTAAGCTACGCAACGCCACCACACGCAGCAACTTCCTCAGCGACCTGGATGAAAACCGTTTGATCGTCAGCTACAGCTTGCCACTTTGGTAACCCCTGAGTGCTCGCGGCCAGAGAATGTCTAACCATGCTCTGGTCTCGAGATTCAAGTCGAGTCGCAAGCGGTGCTCTAGCTTGGCGTAACTGGCACAAAAAACGTCAATATCGCCAATGTTATACGACCTTCCACACTCGTACATTGAAGCAAGTGGGGCGCTGCGATTTCTAAGCCGGATGTTCGTTGATACCAATGAGTGGAATGAGCTGTCGCTCTACCTGAATTGGGAAGCACAAGAAATTCAAGTGAATCAAGGTTGAGACAATAAAAATGAGCAAAATAAAAGACAGCTATTCTCGTGGCGCTACCGATATCCCACTGATAGAAAAAACCTTGGGTGTTTTTTTTGACGAAATAGCTGCCAAATTTCCCGAAAATGAGGCGTTGGTCTCATGTCATCAGAATATCCGGTATAGCTATTCCCAGCTGCAATGTGAGACCAATCGGCTGGCGAGCTCGTTTTTGAGCCTTGGGCTAAAGCCTGGTGATCGTGTGGCCATATGGGCCAACAACAGTGCCGAGTGGCTGATTACCCAATTAGCGACGGCCAAGATTGGCCTCGTCCTCGTCAATTTCAACCCTGCTTACCGGGCCTCCGAGCTCGAATACGCTTTGAACAAGGCGGGTTGCAAGGCACTAATAACCCTGTCGACCTTCAAGACCACCAATTACCTCGAGTTGATCAGGAGTCTCGCGCCTGAAATACACAGCGCAACGCCTGGAATGCTGGATGCGGTCAAACTACCGTTCTTGCGAACAGTGATTCAACTGAGTGAAGAGCAGGTTCCCGGTTTCATGCGCTTCAGCGACCTGATTGCTGCGGGCGATCCGGCAGATGAAAGCGTCCGGCATATTGGTGCAACACTTAAGAATACCGATCCGATCAATATTCAGTTCACCAGCGGAACGACCGGCTCGCCGAAAGGCGCAGCCTTGACGCATCGCGGCATACTCAATAACGGATTTTTCCTCGGGGAAGCCATGAAGCTGACCTCGACTGATCGACTTTGCATACCGGTGCCTCTATTTCACTGCTTTGGAATGGTGGTGGGCAACCTAGCTGCTCTGACCCACGGCACAGCCATTGTCTATCCTAACGATTCATTTGATCCGGTGGCGGTCCTTCAGGCAGTCCAAAACGAACGCTGCACGGCACTTCATGGCGTTCCGACGATGTTCATCACAGAACTCGATCATCCACGCTTTCAGGAGTTCGATCTGTCGACATTGCGCACCGGCATCATGGCGGGTACAGCGTGCCCGATCGAGGTCATGAAGCGAGTCGAGCGTGACATGCACATGCGCGAAGTGACCATCGCATATGGAATGACTGAAACAAGCCCCGCCAGCTATCAAAGCACTTGCGAAACACCAATTGAAAAGCGGGTATCGACCATTGGTAGGGTGCACCCGCATCTGGAAGCGAAAATTATCAATCCAGAATCAGGTGCCATTGTCCCGATAGGCACCGTTGGTGAGTTGTGTGTTCGTGGCTACTCGCTTATGCAGGGGTATTGGGATGACCCGGAAAAGACCGCCCAGACAATTGATGCCGACGGCTGGATTCACAGCGGTGACCTTGCCGCCATGGATGAAGAAGGCTATGTCAGCATCACAGGCCGCATCAAGGACATGGTGATTCGTGGTGGCGAAAACATCTCACCACGTGAAATCGAGGAATTTTTGTACCAACATCCGGCCATCCAGGACGCCCAAGTGATTGGTGTGTCGGACCGGAAATACGGCGAGGAACTATGCGTTTGGATTGTTCCGCGCGCCGGCGCGTCGATCAATGAAGACGACATCCGAGCATTCTGCGACGGACAGATCGCACGTTACAAAATCCCTCGCTATATACGATTTGTTGACGGATTCCCAATGACACTTTCTGGAAAGGTACAGAAATTCAAGATGCGCGAAATTATGGAAGAGGAGCTCACGTTGGCGGTGTGTTAACACCGCAGCATGACTTCCAGATGCTCGCACAATCAGTTAGGACTTGAGTGAATTAATGACTGCGCCGCTTGCAGGCGCAGCTGATGAGGAGAATGAACATGGCTTGGCAAATTGAGGTCGTCGATGAGTGCGCGGTTGTGCGCATGAACACCAATAAAGTTAACGTGCAAAATGACGCCTTCTTCAAGGATCTGCATGACGCTTTCGACCGGCTTGAAAAAGAGTTTAGCGAGTTGCCGGTCATCCTGACGGGAGAAGGAAACGTTTTTTCAGCCGGCATTGATTTCAAGTACAGCTTTGACGTGTTCGGCAGCCAAAACAAAGAACGTATTCGCCAGTGGTACGCTGAATACCGTGCGACCAATCTGCGAATCTTCCAATACCCAAGACCAACCGTCGCTGCGATCAACGGGCATGCAATCGCGGGTGGGCTGATCACCGCATTGGATTGCGATTTCCGGATTGCAGCACGGAAAAAAGCCAAATTTGGTTTGAACGAAGTTCCCATCGGCATTCCGATGCCAGCCGCCTATGTTGAAATCATCAAATACGCGCTGGGCAACCAGGTCGGTGCTCTGACCACCCTCAAAGGCGAACTTTACTCTCTGGAACAGGCCGAGAAGCTTGGGTTCTTCCATGAGGTAGTCGAAGAGGAGGATTTGCTTTCCACGGCAATCGCCTATGCCCGCTGCATCACTCCTGACTGCAATGTGGCTTACGCCATGTCCAAAAAAGCTTTGCAAGACTCTGTGATTCAACAAATTGATCTTCGAACAACCCTGCTAGACCAGGAGCTACCAACCGGGATGAGCGAAGAGGGTAACCGTCGAGCCCAAGATAGACGGCGTCGGGAAATCATGGGTATGTGACCGATACATGGCTCGCCTCTTGAATTGAGTAAATTCAACAGTCAGAACACGTCAATATTTGAAGACGAAGCTGGCACAGGAGGCGGGGTTCAAGGCGACCCGACTGGTTTTCTTTGATCGTTGTTGGAACCACCAATCTCAATCTTTAGAGGTGAGACGCTTTGGAAATTATCGACGCCTGGATGCAGTTTCCTAACAAGGCATACCTACAGGACCCTATGTTCGATTCGCTGCGACGATGGCCCACGGCATGGAAAACGCTAGCGCAGGATAATCCGGACATAACCTTCGACGAGGCGCTCGATACCTTTCGTGATCAAGGTGTGGCGAAAGTACTTGCTAGCGCTTGGTGGGGACCATCGGGCCCCATGATCACCAATGATGAAATCGCAGCTTCAGTTTTTGCGCATCCCGATCAAGTCGTTGGAATTGCTTCCGTCGACATCAGCCGACCGATGGACGCAGTGAGAGAATTGCGCCGTTGTGTCAGGGATCTTGGCTTCAAGGGTTTACGTGTCCTCCCTTGGCTTTGGGGATTGCCCCCGGACGATCGCCGATACTATCCGTTGTATGCCGAATGCATCGAGCTAGACATTACGTTTTGCCTGCAAGTCGGGCATGCAGGACCGATGCGACCTTCGGAACCGGGACGGCCCATGCCTTATCTAGACAACGTCGCGCATGAATTCCCAGAGCTGCGGATCGTCGGTGGGCATATTGGGTTTCCTTGGGTATCTGAAATGATTTCTCTGATGATGAAACACCAGAACGTCTATGTGGATACATCGGCCTACAAAGCATCTCGTTTTCCTGCAGAGCTCGTTGCCTATATGCGAGGAGCGGGGAAAAACAAGGTATTGTTTGGGACTAACTATCCTATGCTGACGCCTGCCGACTGCTTGGAAGGGATTAGCGCATTAAATCTAGGAGAGGACGTGCAGCGCTTGTTTTTAGCAGAGAACGCTCGACGTGCCTTTAAGCTGAACGACTGACATTGCAGACATGTGTTGGGCTTATCGTGCAAGTTTTTGAGTCCTCCTTTCAAGTCCGGAGTGGTACACATTGAAAGCCCTCATCGTTTATGCACATCCGGAGCAGGCATCGTTCAACGCAGCGCTAAAAAACACAGCGGTGGAAACATTGACCGGTCTGGGTCACGACGTTGTCGTCAGCGATCTCTACGCTATGGGATGGAGTCCAGTGCTGTCTGCAGCAGATTTTGCTGACCGCGAGAATGCGGAGTTCTTGGATCTCTCTCGTGAGCAAGAGCATGCGTTCGCACAGAATACCCAAAGTGCTGATGTTGTTCGTGAGCAGCAGAAAGTCGCTGAGGCTGACCTGGTGTTGTTCCACTTTCCTGTGTGGTGGTTCTCCATGCCTTCGATCTTGAAGGGCTGGTGCGATCGCGTATTCAGTCGCGGCTTTGCCTATGCAGCCGGTCGTAAATACGACTCGGGGTTGTTCAAGGGCAAGAAGGCGATGCTTTGCCTGACGACTGGGACAGCATCGACGCTCTATGAGCCGAACGGGATCGATGGGGATTTGCTGCATGTCCTTTGGCCAATTCACAACGGTCTCCTGGCTTACACCGGCTTCTCTGTCCTACCGCCATTTGCCGCATGGATGCCAGGCCGTGTGACTGCTGAAGATCGTGTGGCTTACCTCGCTGGCTTTGCGGAGCGCCTAAAGACGTTGGATAGCGCTGAGCCCTTGTTCATGCACCCATGGAGTGACTACGACGAAACTCAGCGCCTAAAGCCAGGTGTAGAAGCTAAATCTGGTGTGCAATGGAATCCGCTGATTGGTCAGAGTTTTGTCCAGTCAGCTAACGCTTTTGCAAAAAAAAGATGACGCGATGAGCGGGAAAATTATGTTCACAACTCTTCGTTATGCCTGCGTAACGGTTCGCGACGTGGATAACCAAGATCTTACCGGAAGCGTAGGCCTTGAACTTCATCAGTAGCGAAACTAAGGGCTGCCTGAGAGCTCAATTCAGCTTTGTACAGATATCAATATCTGGCCATTCCTTAGCAAGGCTTCTCTGTGGCCTAGCTATTACGCCAACTCCGCAAACGTCCATTTTCATAATGCCCCAGGTCCTGAACTGAAAGACGGTGCGCGTTTTTACTTTGAAACCTTCGGATTTCCTGTTGAAGCACAATGCAATGAGTTTTTACTGCCTGTTGATGGTAAGCCGGGACGGATAGCCTGGCACGGCTGGGCGGGCGAGGGCGACACTCGCTTGGATGTGCACCATGCTTGGCTAATCGAAGATTTGTCGGATGGTCGAGTTCGAATCCTCACCCAAGAAACCCAGAAGGGAAAACCCGCCAAAGAACTCGCCATGGCGCGGCCGAACCCAATGATCAATGGGCATCAAGATTGGCTGGAGGGGTTGGTCAGCGCTGCGCGTCTGGTCAAAAAGAGATAAAACGAAACTGAGTCCATTATCGTTGCTGATTTTTTGACCGTTAACATATAGTTACTTTCAACGCTGACTGAACGCGATGCTAGATCACGCTCAAATTAGGGCTTCAATTCTTTGATTCCCTATGGATCCCATCAAAGGCCAACAATGTCGCAGAAATATTTTTACCGTCGTCGGGCGCTGTCTGAGCGGCTCACTAAGCTGATAACGCAAGTGGCGGTAGGCAGTGCCGCTACGTCAGGTGTCTTCATGACAGCGCCACGCCGCACCGGGAAGTCCACTTTCGCCCGCGAAGATTTGTGGCCTGCCTTGGAGGATGCCGGAGCCATTGTGTTATACGCCGATCTTTGGAAGGACCTGACGAAAGATCCAGGAGCTGTCATCGTCGAGACTGTCCGAGAAGCTATTGGACTTAACGAGAAACTCATCAGCCAATTGGCAGTAGCATCCGGGCTGGAAACGGTAGGTGTCGCTCGCGTTAATTTTGACGTGAACAACATTGGGCTCGGGAAAGAAATTGATCTTACCAAGGCGTTTGAAGCACTGTCCGATGAGTCGAAACAACTCATAGTGCTGATAATCGACGAAGCCCAACATGCGATCACGTCAGACGAAGGCGTCGCAGCGCTTTTTGCGCTAAAGGCGGCCAGAGACGAACTTAACAGTTCGCAGCATTATGGTCTCCGTATCGTTTGCATCGGATCGAACCGAAACAAGCTTGCCATGCTTCGAAACAGCAGCGATGAGGCGTTTTTTGGGGCTTCAATGGTGCAGTTCCCAATGCTGGATGAAGGCTTCGTTGACTGGTACTGCAAGGGACTTGACCTTCCACAGGATCTCGACCCTTCAGATGTATTCCAGTTGTTTCAAGAGAGCGGCTATCGGCCTGAGCTTCTCAGCGCAGCCGCAGACGGTATCCGCTTCGATCTCACCGTGGACCCTAAAACCATCTTGGTGCGTTTTGCCGAGCTTGTCCGAGCGCAAGCTGTAGCACTCAATGCGAATCCTAAGACGGTGATTCGTAGCCTCACTCCATTGCAGTCTGCAGTCATTCGTGTGATGGGTGCGAAGGGCGATGGTTTCGCGCCCTTCGAATGCTCGACTATGGAGTTGTATGCCAAAGCGATACAGAAAGCTGGCATAGCCACAAGCGAGTCGAAGGTTGAAGTGCCAGATGTGCAGCTAGCGCTCATGGCACTGCAGGAAAAGAAACTGGTCTGGAAAACGTCTCGTAGTGTCTATACGATCGAAGAACAGGAGATAGTTGACCTTCTACGCGAAGATGGCCTGTTGGATGGCCTGGTGTGAATCTCATCAATAGTGTTACCTGCGTTACACAACGGTAGGTGAGTGCACCCTTGTATGGTCACAACACGGTTGGTTTTCGCAAACTAACCCTTCAATAGTGTTCAGGCGCTGGAATTCAGTCTATTAGTTACCATTTTTCGGCTATTTAGTTTGTAGAGCTAGCGTGGCGTTTTACTTCTCGTTATCGAGACAGCTAAATCGTTGTGGCCGTGGAATTGGTGAGTTGCCACGTAGAACCGCTTTGATATGTTCCGCTGCGAGCTCAAGGCTTTCACGATCTGCTGCGTACACCGCATCAACAAGCCTGTCCCTGGCTCGACGCTTGATCATCAATATCTCGTCAAAGCTAGCTTCTCCTGAATGCTTGTTGCGATTACTCATGCGATTACTCATGTGATGCCTCACTCGCTGATTGACTAAAGCCTAAGCTGATGGAATGCCAGAGGGCTCGAGCTTGAAAGAGAGCGCAGTGCGTTCTCTCCTGGATTTCACTGACCGTACACAAGATTCCGGTGGTTTCATTTGTTTTGGAGTTGACGTACTTTGAAGATAGCGTCGAAATACCGCAAAAGCGATCACTTCAATCGTAATGCGGGAGTTTCGTGTACGGTCATTTGACCTATCAAAGTCAACCCACGCAGGAACCCTGAACGATGACCGATAAGCCCGTTGGATGTCGTCCCTATAGCCGGTTTGAAGATGGGTACGAGGATCTTCCACTCGATTCAAACGAGATCGAGGTGCGCCTGGCTATCGCTGACTATGTGATTCGCCGAGTTGCTGGCACACCCACGGGTGAAAGCATTTTCAAGGGGTTGGTCAGGGATTTTGAGAATCGCTACCCACACCATAAATTACTCGCTCTTTATTTGACTAGCCCTGAGTCTTTGGTGCCTGAGGACGGGGACAGTGAGTCAGAGGCGGAGGTTGATGATGGCGAGGCCCTCCAATCACTCGATAAACTCAATAAACTGGATCACGATTTACGGGAAAGATTGCTCCATTGTCATCCGGATCAAGAACCGTGTGGCCCACTCGCAGGATTGAGTTTTGATTTCACTGTACAAGAATCACGTCGCCGGAAAAAGTGACGTATTTTTGGATGGTAGGAGGTGATGTCATCCAAAATCCTCGAAACGTGTATCGAATGCGCGGACAAGGTGTCCGTCAGATTTTTGACGTATCGGTGCTTTGAAAAGGTGGAAAAGAATGAGAGCTAAAGTCGATAACGATACAGTAGCTACTGCCCGAGCCAAGCTTGAGCGTCTACAAAAATCGTCCAAGTATCGTAGTTTTTTTAACGTCGATGCTGTTGATGCTTTTAGTAAGGTAGAAGGTGCCGCCTTCGCCGGCAATCCCTTGAAGTACACGAAGATTTTGAGCGATCCATCGCCACGTGACTGATAACCGATGATGTGAAACATCGGAACTAGCTTGGTTCGGGTGGCGACTTTTTGTGGCCGCATCACTGCGGAAAGATTACGTTGTATACCGCATCCGAGTAAGTCAGAGCTGAACAAGCAAGGCAGACCTCCCCGACTGAGGCGCAGCCTACCTACAAAAAATCAGTCATGTTTGTCCGTTTTGTGGGTGAACAATACCTTAACGTTCGTGAAGTCTATCTCGGTGCTGATGTCCATTGGCGAATACGTCCGCCCCGCAACTGTCAAAATGGGTATTTTCTCTCCGCTCTGACCGATCGCTTCGCTCGCCTCCAGAAGAGGCTCCATGCACCACTGACCAGTTTTGTTGACAAAACTAGGGGTGACATAGTGGATAGACCGGATTCGAAAGGAGTCATGCTGCTGTTCAAGGATATCTTTCAGTGAGTCAAACGAAGGGACCATGAGCATCTCACCCACGATCTCTTTGCCTTCACGAACCTCCGCTTGCAGATAAAACCATGGACACATTACCGTCTGTCGAACGAAGGGGCGTGCAAGAAAATCGTCGTTGAACAGACTGGAAAAGATCATCGATCGTCCATGCTCCCGATTCATAGCAAACCTCTCCGCATCACAAATGACCAATATATGTTGTAGTCATATATTGTGCAATGAAGCTTTATCGTTCCTTTTGTGAGAGCGCAAAATGGAACTGAGGAAAGCATTTGGGGCGACGCTCAGGCAGGTTCGCCTTCAGAAAAACCTTACGCAGGAGGATTTTGCGCTTGTCAGTAGCCGGACCAATGTCAGCTTGCTCGAGCGAGGTGGCACCAGCCCGACGCTTGATAAGCTCGAAGAGCTTTGCAGCGCTCTTGGCATCCATCCGGTCAGCTTGGTGGCCGCGTGCTATATGCGGAAAGAGGAAACTGACGATATCAGGAGATTTTTATCTCGCGTGCAAGATGAACTTCAACTTATGGACCTGCCACCAACCCTTGAAAAAGGGGTAAGGCGCGACCTTTGATTCTTTCATCGTAGTGCGATGGAGAAGCTCAGCTAGATAGCTGTATTCACATTTTACGTAGCAATGGCTCACGGATTGTCGGAAGTGGGGCCATCAGCCGCTCTCGTGTAAGGCTTGCAATGGTCGCGTTGTAGATGAGCCGATTTGCAATCTCAGCCATTCTGGCAAGCTCTGCTTTCAGTTCGTCGTTCTCTGCCTGAAGCCTGGAGATCTTCTTCTTGGCATCCAGCGTACTCCGTGGCCGTGGCATGTCCGCCAAAAACGGCGGCTGTGGCGCTGCTTCTGTGTACTGGAGCAAGCGATGAAAACTGACCTCTTCAACGCGTCCATCGGCTCGCCACAGAGCGGGCTTTGTGGTCTTGGCAAGTAAGATTACTGCTGTTGACGACCCATGATCAGCCCTCTCAGATGGTCAAGAAGAGCCGTAGGGTATTCTTCTGCACCGAGGTTGCTCCACTTGTAGTGGTCACCTGTGAGGTGCTGAGGAAATTCTGCCCTCACAGCGGATTTTAGGATCTGATACCGACGAGCGTGACGTTTTCAAATGAGAATTGTGAGGGTTATTTGGGGTAGGCTAGAGGCGAATTAATCCTGCAAATTCCTCGAAGCCATATCGACTACCTTACGATCGCTCAACTTAGCCTTGAGCACGCGGTTCTCGTCCAATATCACCTCATTGATGGATGCGAGATGGGCGACTTTCATCCGCAGTTCCTCGATCTCCTCACGGTAGTTTGCGGACTTCTTGCGCTCGGCAACCAACTCCTGCTGCTTTAAATCTCGCACGGTGCGATTGGACCGCCCCTGAGCCTCGCGGATAGCCTCAGCGATGCCTGGATAGTAGTTATGGATCAGTGCCGTCGATACGCCCGCCTCGCGGGCGACTGCGGCGATGGTTACTTTGGTTTCCCCGGTGCGAGAACGGCCTTTCTGAATACGGTAGAGAGCGAGTTTCAGATCCTTCTGGCGATCCTCCGCAGGCTTGTAGTTGGTCGCCTTGTCCTTGGGTTTCATGCAATTAGAGTCTCCGGGCCCATTCCCAACTGTGCCAGTACGTCACGGCAGCGATTCAGGTCGCGCTCAACGCGTTGGCGGCCGCCCTCGCCAATGTCCTGGCAATGCAGCAATCCTTTCAGATCATCGTAGAGTCGCTGGTAGATTGCCGCGTGGCGGCGCCCGATCACGGCATTGTTGCAGTTGCCACAGCGGGTACGCTCAAGGGTATTGCCAACGCAACCGTCGTTATCCGCTGTGCACCAGGCGTGGCCGTTGCTCCGGATCGCAGTGCTGTCAGCAATGGACTTTAGCATTGAAGCGTGATCCTTAAATATCAGCAGATTCTGCGGCTCACGTTTCCAATGCTGCAGCGTGCGACCGTACCCGCCAGCTAAGTGTTCCTCCCCCAGCCAGCTATCAACGACGCCGAGTTTTATATCCTCCAACTCCCCCTGAATATCGTCGTACAGCTCAAGATCCAAATGCTTTCCCCAGCTATCGTCCATGGCGTAGCCTAAGGTCATGTCCAGCGACCAGTGCGCGTAGTGCTCTTTGAGGTAGCGCAGGTCACCGAAGCGGCTGTGCGCGACGTAATTGGCGAACTTACGGCGGAACTGGTGGGTGGCAAGATTACTTTTCAGCCCGCAATCCTTGGCGAAGTCCTTGAGATGTCGGTTACAAGTAGCGATGGAAAGCGTGCGCACCAAGTTGCCCTGGCTACAATCCGCGGCGAGAAAGAGCGAATGTCGATGCTTATGCGCCTCCACGATCTGCGTATCCCGCGGATTGGCGCGGCGCCGGCGCAAAATTTCGGCGGCGATCTGGGCCTGATAGGGTGTGCTCCAACGTTCCATCAGGCGCAGGCTACGCACAGCAATCTCGGGGATCATCCAATCATGGATTCCGGCATCGGTCTTGTCCGAACGTGAGCGCATCCAGTGGTAAACGGTGCCCTCATCGTCCTCGGTGCGGTGGCAGGATCCGGAACACAAGTTGGTCAGCTCGTGGTTGCGACAGCCGGAAGTGCTGGCGAGAATGATATAGCAGGCTGTACGCAGATCGAGAAGCGCCCTATTTAATCTCTTTAGCCCCCCCTCCCAACCGTGGGTGCCCAAGTGGCGATTTTTCCAGTAAACGATGCCATTTTCTGACAGCCCCTTACACTGCGCTGCGACGGCATCGAGCGTATCGCGCAGGTCAAGCAGTTGCTGGCCGTGCTCTATCTTTTGAAAGGCCCGCTCGAACAGGATGCAGAAGTCATCGTCAGGGATCAACCGCGTTTTGCTGCCCTGCTTGTGTCGGGAGTTAGGCCCGGTAAGGCCCGCCATCCCCTTCGCGGAAGTCTCGGGCCAAGGATGTAGGGGCATCGGGTCGTTGGTGTAGTGGCTCAGTTCATGGAGCGCTTCGACGGCAGAGAAACGGTGATGCAGCCCATACTGTGTCAGAGGTTGAGCTTTGGGTCTGATAGTCTTGCGGTGCGCCTTGCAGCTGGCCACATAGGTCGTGCAGATCAGGGGCGTCACCGCGCCTAGATGGTCGAGCCCCAGTGCCTCCAGGTATTGCAGAAATGGCTTCACTTTTGTGAAAAATGTCCGTAAGGTTGAGCCTTTCGGTCGACCCAGCCCGCTACGCCCGCGGCGTAGGTACCGGTAAAAGATTGCTTTCAGCACCGCCCGAAACGCCGTCGGTACAGTGCGAAAGTCCAGCCGTCTACGACCTGCTCCAACGTTGTTGGTGAAGCCGTCGAGTTGCCAGATGTCATCGCAGTACCGGCTCAGGATGATCCACTGCCCATCGAGCTGAGTAGCACTGATGATCAGAGCGTCGCGTTCGTCTTCTGGGAGCCCGCGCACGTCCCCCGGCTGAGCCGCAAGGGGAGCCCAAGGTAGCGCCGCTAGTGTGTTGTTCTTCATGCAAATACCTGCAGGCTGTCGATCAGATCAACCGACCAGAATGGGTGCGGCTCAGTTCGGGCGCGATCACGGGCGGCCTCCACGGCTGTGGCTTTGAAGGTGCCGCGCCGTAGCCCCTCGGCAACGATATAGTGGTCAATCAAGCGGCAGATATGGGCATACTCTCGGGTCCAGCGATGCTTGTCCATTCGCGAGCGTTCGGCCAGCACGCGGAAGTAGAAGCTGAACAGCTTATACAGATCTTCGGCGGTTACCGCGTAGTGCTTGCAGCGCAGGCAGTTCATGAAGTTCATGCAAGTCGCGCCCTCGCGCTTCGGGGCATACTGGCCGTTCACCGGGTCGGAGCAGCGGCCCATCGGGGTGTCCCTGTAAGAAGCACCAATCGTCTGAGTCAATAACTCCTGCACCAGTACCTCGCCCATGAATTGCCAGTTGCGTCGGGCATTTTCGCCGGGCGCCAAATAGTTTTGGTCGGTTACCCGAGGGGTATTGCCAAGAGCTGCGGAGGTGGTCGCGAGATCGCCATCGGTCAGCTCGAAGATGCGATTGGCAAAGGTCTTGCGCAGGCGTGAGACGTTAAGACGCAATGGCTCTCCGTCGCTGTCAGTCAGGCCATACTCAATTACAAGGCGATTTTTCGCCAACTCCAACGTACGTGAGCTTAACGCCGTGATTTGACCGACATTTTGGCCACGATTGCGATATAGCCATACGCGGCCTTTGAGGTCCTCCGGGGCCTCTGCATCTAGAAGCTCCGTTTTGGCTATTACATGGCGGATGAGGCGCTCCACGTTGATTCTAACGGTTGGCGTGGACTCTAGAAGACGCTCGACGTCGGACTCGGTGCGCAACGCCACCTTGCTGAAGTTATAGCCGCGTCGCTTCCACAGCACCAGGAACGCAGTATTGTCCTTAGGATGCGGGCGTAGGCATTCGCGGTCCATTTCCAGCAGTGGCGTTTTATTGCATCCGGTGTGCAGCGCCACGACCAGCAGGGCCAAGCCTAGTAGTTCGCTGGTCAAAGGCGTGTCGTCGTCCCAGATCGGTTTGATTGCCTGCCGCAGAGCCGACGTGAACGCCTGTCGCTCGCGCTTTGACAGTGCCGTCTCGCTTTTAGCCTTACGGTTGCTGTTCGGAAAAGGATTTTGCGGGAAGGTGGCCGCATCACCGGAGTCGACTAGAGGGATAAGCCCACGCCGTCCCAAGGCAAGCAGCACGGCCTTGGTGTGCGCGTAGAGTGTCTTCTGAGAGGTAGTGGCCCCGCCCAGTCCGGCGAGATGCCCGAGATAGCCGTCTATAAGGTCCCGGTTCACGTCTGTTAGTGCCAAGTCATGGTTAAAAGCCATTGCCCGCAGCGCGCAGTATTCGAGGAAATTGCGTAGCCCAATGTAGCAGTAGCAAGCCACGGTGGTGGCCGTCAAGGCGCCCTCCTGGCCGGCGAGAAAGCGCTCGACCTGGCGCTGGCAGGCATAGGTGATGGGGTCGATGCCAGCGTTGTACCAGCGGGCAAAGTCGAAGCTACGCTGACTTGATGTGTTTCGTCCGAACTTGACTATGGTGTTCGTCGGAGGGATGGCCTCGGGCAAAATGATTACATTACCTGCCGCGTCGTGATTGTGCTCGACTTGCGGGATATCGAGGTCGGTTTTGACGAACACTTTGCGCTTGGCCATCAGGCCAACTCCGCCAGAGCGTTCAATTCATCGTCATAGGCCAGCACCGCTTCGTCCGCCTTTTCGTTCACTAGATGGAGGTACACCATAGTTGTCTGAATCGAACTGTGGCCGAGTTGCCGTTGAACGAACACCAATGGATCTAGTCCGCTCGCGGGGTTGCGCTGAAGGCTGACCAAGGTTTGGGTGGCATAGGTATGCCGGAGCATGTGCGTATGAACCTTGACTCCAGCCCGCTTGCCCGTTTCGCTAATGATCCGGTTTAGGCTCTTGCCGTCGTCGCAATAGGGCTCCCCTGACTGGTTGAGGAACAATGTCTTTTTCGAGGTCTTGCTCAGTGAGGCACGTTCGCCGCGCACCTTCGTCACATAGCGATAGAGTTCGGCCATGAACTTGCGGCTGACGTAAATATCTCGCGACTTGCTGCCCTTGGACACCATGCCGCTGCCGTCGAACGGGTCGAGGCGGATGCGGAGGTTGCGTTCGGTTCGTGCCGCCTTGTCCGGGTCGATAACATAGGCCACAGGAAAAGCGGCGATTTCCTCGCGGCGCAACCCAGTATGCAGCGCCAGACGCATCATCATCCGGTGATGGGGGTTCTGCACTGCGGCCAAGAGCAACTTGATCTCGGCCATACTCAGGAACTTGGGTAGGGCCTTTTGGCTACGCGGCATTACATCGTATGCCATAGCCTTACCGCCACTGGCATCGACATGCGCAAGGAAGCCTAACTCACGCCTCACGGTGCGTTCTTCATAGGCGAAGGGCAGGCGTTTCACCCAACCCTCCTTCAGCGCGTATTCGTAGAACTTGCAGATGTAAGTCAGGCGCTGGCGAATAGTGCTCGGTGCCAGTTCGCACGTCTCTTGGCAATAGTCCCGATAGGCCGCCACAAGGCTCTTTGGCTCGCCACGATCAACGTCGCGCCATTCCATTTCATGAGCCTGGAGAAAGCTAAAGAAGTCGTACAGGGCGCGTCCAGTACTGGGCCAGGAACGCTTAGAACCAATGACCCCCCGAAGAAGGTAATGACGCAAGAACTGATTGGCCGGGATGCAGCTCTCCATCGAATCCCAAAGCAGAATGGGAAACCCCGGATAGGGTTGCCCAGCGATCACCAATTCCTCAGTAGCCCACACAAGCTCCATCTGCCTTCCTCTGTATTAATCAGAAATCCAATCCCGTTATCTGCTTTCGACAGAAGTAAAGTCATCAAACGTCTTTTGAACGATGCCTGGCTTCTAAAGTTTTTTTCTAATATGGCAGATTTCTAACCCTTTCCAAGTACCGGATCAGCGGGCCCTGACCACCCCCAACAGCCCCGGGCTGGCCGTGTGGCTGGGGGACACCGCCACTC
>NZ_AKJS01000105.1 GCF_000282215.1 Pseudomonas sp. GM21 | reverse complement strand
CACAAAATTAATTACACCCTCGCCCCACCTCGGTTTCAAGCCTTAGAAAAAGGTCTCCATGGTTTCGATGACATTCAGCTGATCATCCACCAGACACCCCGTGCGCCACTTGTCGAACGTCAGGCACGGGTGCGAAGTGCCAAACGAAATGATGTCGCCCACTCGCAATTCAACCCCCGGCGCCACATTCATGAACGCGTGCTGATCCATCACCGCCGTCACCTTGCAGGCGCTGACATCATCGCCCGTCGCCGGCACCACGCCGGCCTTGTAACGCAGCAACGGCACTGGCAAACCGGCGTCGTAGGCCACATCGCGTTTGCCCAGGGCAATCACTGCGAAACCCGGCTCCGGCATCGACTGTACATGCGCCCAGACTTCCATTGCCGGACGCAAACCCTCGTTGAGGTCGCTGCGTCGGTTGAGCACGCAGCATTGCGCTTCTTTGTAGATGCCATGGTCGTGCGCCACATAGCTGCCGGGACGTAGCACGCTGAGGAAACGTCCGCCCGCGTTCTGCGCTTCGAACGCCTCGGCAATCAAGTCATACCAGGCTGATCCCGACGCGGTGATGATCGGTTTGGCAATCGCGAACGCACCGCTGTCCTGCAACTGCACCGCCAGGCGCACCAACGACGCAGCGAAATCACGAATGCCGGTGACCGCATGATCACCATGGATCACGCCTTCATAGCCTTCGATGCCGGTCAGGGCCAGCGCCGGTTGCGCGTTGATGGCTTTGGCCAGTGCGATGACTTCGTCTTCGGTACGGCAACCGCAACGACCGCCGACCACGCCGTATTCGATCATCACGTTCAGGCGCACACCGCGCGAGGCGAAGTAGGCGCCGAGGTCGGCGACGTTGTCCGGGTGATCAACCATGCAATGGAAGTCGAAGGTCGGGTCTGCCAGCAGAACGGCAATCAGCGCCATGTTCGGCGTGCCGACCAATTGGTTGGCCATCAGCACCCGACGCACGCCATGGGCATACGCCGCACGGGTTTGCGTGGCACTGGCCAGGGTGATGCCCCAGGCCCCAGCGTCCAGTTGGCGGCGAAACAGGGCCGGGGTCATGCTGGTTTTACCGTGGGGCGCGAGCTCGGCACCACTGTTGCTGGCAAAGGCCTGCATCCAGCGAATGTTGTGCTCCAGCGCTTCGCGGTGCAGCACCAGCGCCGGCAAGCTGACATCGCGCACCAGGTTAGCGCCGATATGGGCAAAGCCCTTTTCCACGGCGGCAGTGTGTTGGGCAGTAGACATGGTCGAACTCCTCACATTCGCGGCCGCAGGCAGCCGCGGTTATTCGTTGATACGCCGGGCCGTCATCGCTTGTAGGAGCAGGGTTTGCCCGCGATGGGCTCGACTCGGTTCAAACCTTTTTCTTGTACGCGACGCAGTCAATCTCAACTTTGCAATCAACCATCATGCTCGCCTGCACACACGCGCGCGCCGGGGCGTGTTCGGGGCTGAAGTACTCGGAAAACACTTTGTTGAAACTCCAGAAATCCCGTGGATCGTCCAGCCATACGCCGGTTCGCACCACGTCTTCCGGGCCGTAACCGGCCTCTTCGAGAATCGCGATCAGGTTTTTCATGGTCTGGTGAGTCTGCTCGACAATGCCTCCCACAATGATTTCGCCATCCAGCGCCGGCACCTGCCCGGACACGTGCAGCCAGCCATCGGCTTCAACCGCGCGGGCGAAAGGACGGGGCTGACCGCCGCCAGCGGTGCTACCGGTGCCGTAACGGGTAATGGTCATGATTGGTTCTCCTGATTGATGCATATTCCGCTATAGCGGAGACTTGAATGTAACAACGGAACAGTCCGCTGAAAGTGTGCCACAGGTTGCGGGGGGTACGGGGGAGGTTGAAAACCACGTTGAATCTACAAATCGAGACAAACGCAGGTGAAACTGTTGTGGATTCAACAAATCGCATCAGCATGCGGTAGCGGCTTTGTAAACATCACCGCGCTCTCTCCTCCCCACGGCAATTACTGTCACTACCAGTGCGTCATCCATGACGCGGTAAACCAGTCGATATCCGGCACTTTGCAGCTTGATTTTGTAGGCATTTCCAAGCCCACTGAGTCGGTCTGCGGGGACGTGTGGGTTTGTAAGTCGCTCCCGAAGTTTCTTTTTGAACTGATCTCTGAGGTTTACTCCAAGCTTTTTCCATTCCTTCCAGGCTTTATCGGAGAACTCCAGCTCATAGGTCATCAATCGAAACCTTTATCGTCGGGTCGTTTTCCCGCTCTTTACAAAGGGCAAGCAACTCCAGATCTTCCAAACGATTCATCAGGGCTTCGTATTCTTTGGCGGGAACGCAATAGAATGCCGGTTCATTGCGATTTAGTATCGCAACAGACAGACCACCGCCAGCAGCCACAGTACCCATCGGGTTCCTTTTCAATTCAGAGATGCTCGCTACGACCTGCGACAGGACGATATGTGTCATAAAAATGTTCCTTTGAGTGCTTTTAGAGGTACTAAAATTAGCACTCCAAAGGGTATCTGCCTCTATCCTTTTGGCATATAGAGGGCGCTCACCAGATGTCGTTTGCTGCACTTCAATTCGCGGATTGATCTTGTATTCCGGGTTGCTACTCATGCTCTCAGGTACTCCCTTCCAGTCCAAAACTGTCGTCACTGACGGATGAACAAAAGTATCACTTCACTCGCTTCCAGCTTTCCGTGATTGCTGTCGGGCCGGTCCCACTCTGAGGTAAGCCATGTCCTGATCGCCGTAGGAAAAGACCGAACTGTAACTTCTGACAGTAGACCCACCCCGCCCCCCTCCTTTACCGTCGGCAAACCTCGATGGTCGTTGTAAAAAGGAGATTTCAATGAGCTCGACCCGCCACCCGCCGACACTGGCGCCGGCCTACCGAAAAGCCTTGAACACCTGGCGGCCGGTGATCCTGTATTTCGGCAATACACACTGCCCTGCCTGCGAAATTGCCGAACCGATTTTCCGTCAAGTTGCTGAACAGTATCGGGACCGGGCGAGTATTTATGTGCTGAACACCGGCGAGTCTCCCCGCCATCCGAACGTGACCGGCACCCCGACCGTGCTGTTTTACAAGGATGGCAAACTGCTGAAAAAACTCAAAGGCATAGGCACCCGGCAAACCCTGGAAGCCGACTTTGCAGCCCATATTGGCAAGACAAAACCCAAACTCCTGCACCGACAACCCTCCCACACGGTCCATTGGTTACGACAAACGCTCAGCACCCTGCGCACCGCCCCCAGAGCCAGCGATCTGCTAAACCGTCGCCTTCATACTCGTTGTTGATGAAGCCTGTATGAGCATTGGACAACCCCGGTTCCGACTGCTTTATTCAATACTCAATTGATAAGCGGTTTTAACAGCCACGATATGACTGGCGTGCGCTGACCGGGGAGGAGTTGATGTCTTTCAAGGTCATGATGGTGTTCGGCACCCGCCCTGAAGCGATCAAGATGGCACCGCTCGCACGCGTTCTACGTCAGTGGCCCGGCGTCGAACTAAACATCTGCTCCACTGGCCAACACCGTGAAATGCTCAAGCAGGTGCTGGATTCCTTCGAATTGTCGGTCGACGAAGATCTGCACGTGATGACTCAGGGTCAGACTCTCAACGGCCTTTCCGAACAATTGCTGATTCAGCTCGACAAGGCCTATGAACGGGTAAATCCGGATATCGTGCTTGTCCATGGCGATACCACCACCAGCTTCATTGCCGCCCTCGCAGCCTTCAATCGTCAATTGCCGATCGGCCATGTCGAAGCGGGATTGCGCACCGGCAACCTGCGCGCGCCCTGGCCTGAAGAAGCCAACCGACACCTGACCGGCGTGATAGCCGACCTGCATTTTCCGCCCACCACCAAGGCTGAAGACAACCTGCTGCACGAAGGCGTGCCCAAGGGCAATATCGAAGTCACCGGCAACACGGTGATCGATGCGCTGGTGTGGATGCGTGCACATCAAACAGAAGTCAACTGGCACCCTGCCGCCGACTCACCGCTGGCGGTGCTGGATGAGCACCGCCGTATGGTCCTGATTACCGGTCACCGACGGGAAAACCTCGGCGACGGCTTTCAGAATATCTGCCAGGCGTTGGCCCAACTCGCACAGCATTACCCCGACGTGCAATTCGTCTACCCAGTACACCTCAACCCGCAGGTGCAAAGTGCGGTGTATGGGATGCTCTCGGACAAACCCAACATCTATCTGGTAGCACCGCAGGACTACCAGCATTTTGTCTGGCTAATGGGTCGGGCCCATTTCATCCTCACCGACTCCGGCGGTATTCAGGAAGAAGCACCGTCAATTGGCAAACCCTTGCTGGTGATGCGAGATGTCACGGAACGGCCCTCGGTGCTTGAAGGCGGCACGGTGCTGTTGGTGGGTACCGATACCGACCGGATCGTCAAGGAAGCCAGCCGGTTGCTGGATGAGGATGCCCACTTCGAGCGCATGAGCCGCGTGTTCAGTCCCTATGGGGACGGCCACGCCAGTGAGCGCATTGCCACACGCCTCGACGCCTGGCTACGTGCACGCTCGGCGTCGGGTAAAGCCACATGAGTCTTGGCCTTGTCGATTTTTTTGCTTATGTACTGTTTGGTCTTAAATACATCGCGATAGCTCTGGCCCTGTTGATGTTTGTACTCGGGCTCGATGACTTGTTCATCGACCTGGTGTACTGGACGCGCAAGTTGATCCGGCGCTGGCGGATCTACGAAAAATTCGAGCGTGCCGACGAAGAGCGGCTCTACGCCATCGCCGAAAAGCCCTTGGCGATCATGGTTCCGGCGTGGAATGAAGTCGGCGTGGTCGGAGAAATGGCGCGTCTGGCGGCCTCAACCATCGACTACGAGAACTACCAGATTTTTGTCGGCACTTACCCCAACGATGCCGACACCCAGGCCGATGTCGATGCGGTCTGCCAGCACTATCCCAATGTGCACAAAGTGGTGTGCGCCCGCCCCGGCCCGACCAGTAAGGCCGATTGCCTGAACAACATCATCGACGCGATCCTGCGCTTCGAAAGCGAGGCCAGGATCCAGTTCGCCGGTTTTATCCTGCACGATGCCGAAGACGTGATTTCGCCGATGGAGTTACGCCTGTTCAACTACCTGTTGCCGAACAAGGACCTGATCCAGATCCCGGTCTACCCCTACGCGCCGGAGTGGCACGGCTTCACCGCCGGGCACTACGTTGACGAGTTCGCGGAGAATCATGGCAAGGACGTCATTGTACGCGAAGCCCTGACCGGTCAGGTGCCGAGTGCCGGCGTCGGCACTTGCTTCAGCCGCAAGGCCATCAGTGCCCTGCTGGAAGATGGCGACGGCATCGCCTTCGATGTGCAAAGCCTGACCGAAGACTACGACATCGGTTTTCGTCTCAAGCAAAAAGGCATGAAGTGCATTTTCGCCCGTTACTCGGTGACCGACCCGAAACTGGCGCTTGAGCAGCCTTGGGCATTCGGCATGAACCGTGAGTTTTCCCAGGTCATCTGCGTCCGCGAGCATTTTCCACGGGATTTGCAGTACGCCATCCGCCAGAAGTCGCGCTGGATTGTCGGTATCGTCTTCCAGGGCACCACTAACCTCGGCTGGAGTTCTAAAGGTCTGCTCAACTACTTCCTGTGGCGCGACCGGCGCGGCTTGATCGCGTATTTGTTGAGTTTTCTGGTCAACTTGCTGTTCGTGGTGCTGCTGGTCATGTGGTTGGTGACGGTGATTTTCCCGGAGACCTGGCGTTATCCATCGATCCTCTCCGACAGCAAACTGCTGATTGCGCTGCTCTGGCTTAACGGGTTGATGCTGCTCAATCGATTGTTCCAGCGTGGCTGGTTTGTCACTCGTTACTACGGTCTGGGTGAGGGATTGCTGTCGGCGCCGCGCATGATATGGAGCAACTACGTCAACTTTTTCGCCAACCTGCGGGCGCTGCGCCAGGTAATGGAAATGGGCGATTCGCGCCGTGTGGCCTGGGACAAAACCACTCATGAGTTTCCGGCCCTGACCAAAGCCCAGCGCACGCCGCTCGGTCATCGTCTGATGGAAAAAGGCTTGATCACCGAGGAGCAACTGGACGCCGCGATCACCAGCCCGGTGCGGCGTCGCCTCGGACGCGAACTGTTACTGCGCGACTGCATCACCTCTGCACAACTGGTCGAGACGCTGGCCGAGCAACTGGACCTGGAATGGGCGCCGCTGAACCCGTTCAAACTCGACAAACGCCTGATTGATGCAGTGCCGCGCAAAGTCGCCTCTCATTACGGCGTGCTGCCAGTTGCCGAAGACGGCGACACGCTAGTGCTGACCTCGGAAAGCCCGGTCAGTCAGGTGTCGCAGGGAGCCATCAGCCGCCAGTTGAAACGCCCCGTGCGCTGCCGACTCGCGCCTCAAGGCCGGGTCACCCTGGGCATTCGTTACTGGTACGCCAGCCCCCATCAACGTGACGAGGTCAGGCAGATGCTCAGCGTGCTTGAGCGTTATCAGGACGATGAAGCCCTGCTCGAACGCGTCAGCCGCCATCAAGTGCTGCTGGGCAATCTGCTGCAAGAGCGCGGCATGGTTCCGGCGACTTTGTTCAATCAGGCCCTGATCGACTTCGACGCCGAAACCATGTCCTTGGGCGAACATTTGATCTCACGCGACATGATCACCCGGGAAGTACTCGAACAAGCCTTGGCCGATCAGGCCAGCGAACAGCACGCCGCCTACTGCATCGCCCGGGAGGTTGCATGAAGGCTCGGACAATTTGCCTGGGTACCTTGTTGTTCAGCCTGAGCCTCAACACGTGGGCGCAGGCCGAACCGCTGAGCGATTTTCAGGAGTTCCGCAGTTTTCCCTACATGGACCGCAGTTACCGCGAAGCGAAAAAAGGCAACTGGGCCGAAGTCGAGCGGTTGATGCGTCATCTGCTGAGCAAGGTGCCAAATAACGACGAAGCCCGTGCTTTGCTGGTGGAATCGCTGGCCAAACAACGGCGCTACAAGGACGCGGTGCAGACCCTGCCAGATACCCCGAAAAACAGCGATGCCCTGCTCAACCTGCGCCTGACCTGGATCGAACAAGACCCGCCAGGCAGCGAACAAGTCGAACAGTGGATGGCCACCAGCTCCCCGAACCACCGCGTGCGCCTATGGCAGGCTTACAGCCTGAGCCTGGCCAAGTTCGGCGGTGCGGCCAGGGCGCACGACTGGCTGGCGCAATTGGCGCCCCGGGGCGACGAGGACATCCTGCGCCGCGCGCGCGCGAACTGGTCCGAGCAACTGCGCGACTGGAACGGCACCATCGAACAACTGGCCCCACTGGCGGCCCGCAATCAACTGGACGCCCAAGGCTGGCAACGATTGGCCAATGCCTACGTGCAGCGCCTCGACGAGCAAGCGCTTCGACAACTGCTGGAACAGGCACCCAGCGCTGAAGCCGCACGCAAAACCCGCCTGGCCATGGTCGACCGCTCGATTGCCATGGGCCACACCCAGCAAGCCCAGCGCTGGATGCAATCGCTGCCGGCCAGCGACCTGGCGGACCCGGCCCAGCGTCAACGGCTGTGGGAATTGGCACGACAAACGGGCGACGTCGCCATCGTGCAGCGCCTGAGCGGCGATTTGCAGCGCCCCTGCCTGGAAACGGCAGAATGGCTATCGCGCCGCGACCCGGACGCTGCACTCAGCCAATTGCGCGGTTGTCGGCCAGACGACGATCCGCAGACCTGGCTGATCCTCGCCCAACGCCTGCAAGCCACCGAATTGCTGCAAAGCACACGCCTGCCGGAGCCGTGGGACACGCGCCGGCAGGAACAACTGCTGGACGTCTGGCAGGCGCAGGGCCACAGCGACAAAGTCTTGGCCTGGCTGGCCAGCCAGCCGCAAACCGCCGGCGTGGTCAAACGCCGCGCCGATCTGACGCAAGCACTGGGTCGAACAACTGAAGCGGCGGCGTTGTGGGAGCGCCATTACCAGCTGACCGGTAACTTCGACTCGCTGAATCAGGCCACTTATTTGGCGCTGAACAACGGTCAACGGGAGCATGCGCAACAACTGCTCGAAAACGCTTACGATCGCCACAACGGCAAACTGCCGGCCGTCCTGCTGCAACGCCTGGCGAATTTCTATGCCATGTCGACCCCGACCCCGGCGCAGCAACGGCGCATCGTCTCGCTGCTCAATCGCGTCGATCCCGCCACGCGCGGTCAGTTGCTGGCGCAACTGGCCGAGAACGGTCAATGCGCCGTGGTGCAGCATGCCATCGGCGAGCATCCTCAGGCTGTGGGTGACTACCGCGCACTCGGCCGCTGCGCCATGCCGGATCGTCCCGGCGAAGCGGTGGTTTATTACCAACAGGCTGAAAAACGCGGGGACCAAAGCAGCCGCCTGCCGTTTGCCTATGCCCTTGAAGCAGCGGGTGATTCGGCTGGCGCCCTGGCGATCTGGCGCAGTGTTCCTGCGGCACAAATGAGCGACAACGCCAAACTAACCGCCAGCCGCAGCGCCCTTGCCGCAGGTGACAATCAGGCCGCTGAACGCTACTGGCAACAGAGCAGCGCCCGGGGTGCCAATGAATGGGCGTTGGGCGCAGCCATTGCCGATGCGCGGGGTGATCATGGATTGGCCTTGCAGCGACAGCACTCAGCCATGCAGCAATCGCCTGATGCCGGGAATTTCTACGCGGCGTCCGTCACGGCGCAAAAAGCCGGTGAGACGCAGCAAAGCACCGCGTGGCTCGCCGAGGCCGTGCGCCGCGAGCCAGACAACCCACGTTATCGGGCCGATTACGGCATGCGACTGGCCGGCGCCGAGACCCGCGAAGAACGCGCGAAAGCGCTCCCCTACCTGCAAACCGCCACCCAGGATTTCCCCGAGGACTACCGCCTCGGCGAAACCCTCGCCTTGCGCCATGACGAAGCCGCAGACAGCGCTTCGGCGCGCAACGAACTGCGCCGGGTGATCGACCAGGAACAAAACCCGGTCGCCGCCGACGATGAAGATGGCAGTATGGAAGCCCGGCGTTATCGCCAGCGTCGCGCCCACGAAGCCCTGTCTCGCCGCGACACACGCACCTTAGCCAGCACCTGGTCGCCGGCCGGCATATCGACCAACGACTTTGTGCGCCCCGACAACAACGGCACCGGCACCAGCCGCCAGCCCGCCTCGCAGAACGTGCAATTGGCCATGTGGGACCATGCGCTGGGCGAAGAACCGAGCCGGGCCGGCAGCACGCTTTCGGTTTATGGACGGGTGTTGCTCGGCGGTGTCGGTCGTACGAGTTACGCCGAATCCATCGGTACTGGCGTCGGCCTGCGCTATAAACCGTGGGGCACAGCAAACATCAACTTCTACGGCGAGATTTACAAACAGAGCCAGTTCGACGACCAGGACAATCACAGCCTGAGCCTGGGACAACTGCTTGTTCCTGAAAAACTGGCCGATCAGATTGAAGATCACCGCCAGGACGGCCACAGCACCACCGACTACCTGCTGCGCGCCACCGGATCGTTTCTCGATCAGGGGCGATTCCGCAACGATTGGCGTGTCGATGAAAGTGATTGGGAAGAACGCTCCCTCTACCTGGACGCCGCCTGGTGGACCAAGGCCGGCGACCACCAATGGCTGTCGCGTTTCCAGCAGGGGCATACCTGGAAGTTGCCATTCAATGGCGCGCAAACCCTCATGCCGTACGGTTTTCTCGAATTCGCCAGCCAGGACCCGAGCAATGTCTGGCGCCAGGACCTGCGCACCGGCCTGGGCTTGCGCTGGCAATGGTGGTTCGACGACGACCTCTATAACGCTTATCGCGCGCACCTGAGTGTACGTACTGAGTACCAGCAATCGCTGGGCGGCAACTTGTACGAGGGCGGTAACGGTGTGCTGGTGGGCGTGGAGTTGAATTTCTGATGACGCGAATAGTGTTGATGCTCTGCGTATTGCTGGTCAGCCTCGGGGGGCGTGCCGATGAGCGCGTTTTCTATCAACCGCTTAACGTCGATGCCAGCCTCAGCCAAGCGCAATGGCGAACAGTCTGGCAAGAAACCGCCAGACAGGGAGCGCATACATTAATTGTGCAATGGACTGTGTACGGCGATTCGAACTTCGGCGGGGCTAATGGCTGGCTCGCCAGCAGTTTGCGCCAAGCCCAAGAACAGGGCCTGAATCTGGTGCTGGGACTGGCAATGGACCCTGCGTACTACCAGCGCATCAATGAACTGGACAGCGCCGGGCTGGCCACCTACTGGCAAGCACAACTGGGCCAATCGCTGGCTCAGCAGCGGACACTGCGCAAGGACTGGAAACTGCCCGTCAGCGGCTGGTACCTGCCGCTGGAACTGGATGACCTGCACTTTTTTCCGGCCGACCGACGCACCACCCTGCAACGCCAGTTGAAGGACTTCGCCGGCAAACTCGATGCGCCGCTGCATATCAGTGCATTCAGTGCCGGCAAACTGGCGCCGCAGGTCAACGGACAGTGGCTGGGCGCCTTGGCCACTGCTGGCCTGCAAGTATGGTGGCAAGACGGCGCCGGCACGGGCCGCTTGCCGGCATTGGTTCGTCAGAGCTACGCCAGCGCACTGCCCTGCCCGGTCGGTATCGTGCGTGAAGCCTTTCGCCAGGTCAGCGTCGAAGGCCAGCCGTTTCGTGCGCAACCGTCTACGCCAGACGCAACGTCGGCGGGTTGTCATCCGACCTCGGTGTTTTCCCTGCGCTACCGGCCATGGGGCAAGTTGATCCTCGACAACCAGCACAACAACAGGGCCGGCGATGTACAAAACCATCGAAGATGAAATCCGTGGCAAAGCCGCGCCGGCTGCTTTGAAAGCCGAGTTCATCCAGCACGAGTTCGAACGCCAGCACACGTTCTGCCTGTTGATCTATGTCGCCAGTGTTGCCATGTGGGTGGTGTTCGACTTGATCCTCAGCTTCATGGGCGGTCGGCCTTTTACTTGGCAGTTGCTGTTGTTCTTCGGGGTGTTTTCAACCCTGACGATTCTGTTGCTGTTCACCCGCAAAGCCGGGCACTTTGATGTCTTGAATCTGTTCTTCGTGTTCGCCATCACGTTGGGCTCGCGGCTGCTGGTAGATGATTTGCCTGAAAGCAACCGTGCGGCATGGCTGTTAATTGCCGCGTCCAGCACGCTATACGGCGCTTCGATCCTGCCGCTTAGTCGCTGGTCGTTCTTCGGCGCGCAACTGATTACCTGGTTGAACCTCAACCCGTTCTATCACACCGACGTTGGCGCGTTCGAGGTCAGGGGTGTGATGACCCTCAATTACAGCGCTTTCCTCTGTGCGCTGACGCTCTACAGTTTCTTCAAATTGCGTGAAGCCAAGCTGAACAACTACATCATGACCAACCTATTGCTGGATCAGGCTTACTTCGACACCCTCACCGAAATCCCCAATCGCCGGTCATTCATGACCCGCGCCCACCAGCAATTGCATGCCAAGCCGCGCGTGCACGACCATTACCTGGCGATGATCGACATCGACAACTTCAAGAAGGTCAACGATGTCTACGGCCACGACGTCGGCGACGAAGTGCTCAAGCGCATTGCCGCAGACATCAAAACGGTCATGGTCGATTTTGAGTACGCACGACTGGGGGGTGAAGAGTTTGCGATTTACCTGGCCGGGGTGCGTCGCGAAGACGTCGAGCACCTGGCGGGTGAACTGTGCCGGGTGGTGCGTGAACACCCGACCCGGCATCCGGTGACCATCAGTGTCGGCCTGGCGCGGGTTGCAGACGGCGACACGTTGAATCAGGCGCTGATCAAGGCCGATGAGGCGTTGTATGCGTCAAAGCACTCGGGGAAGGATCGGTACACCTTTCATGAATAACCTAAAGCGCCTTTTGATCTGAAAACCTTGCCTTGAGCCTGGAATAAACCCTGGCGGGGCTCGTCGTACTGCCACTGAAATCCTTCAGTAGCCACTACGAGCGCCCCATCATGAAAAACCTTCTGTCCACGCTGTTTCTGATTGCCCTGACCGGTACTGCAGCCGCCGCCTCCGTCGACAACGCCAACCCCTCGAACGTCGAGGATTACAGCTATTCGAAAGCGCTGAACATCGCCAAGGTGGTCAACATCACCAGCGGCGATTACTGCGGCATCGGCCCACGGGAAATGACCTACATCGACACGATGGGCACCACCCATGTCTTGCGCTACCAGGCTTACGGTGATTCGTGCATCGATCAGAACTAATGCTTGAACGACGCCATCAATCGCTCGGCATTCGCATCACAGGCCATCCCTTCGGGCCGTGTCTGGATATTTTCGATCACCGCCAGCAACTGCGCCTTGCTCTGGGCCAGGTGCAGTTGCATTTCCTCGATCTGCTCCACTTTACGCGAAAGCCCCGCCACCAATTCGTCATGCTTGAACTCGCCCGTCACCGTGTCCGGTAGCAACAGCTTCAGCTCTTCCAGACTGAATCCTGCCTGCTGCGCACACTGGATGATTTGCAAGGTTTGCAGTACTTGCGCGGGATACCGCCGGTAACCGTTGGCCGAACGCTCGACCTGACGAATCAAACCCTGAGCCTCATAAAAACGAATGCGCGAAGCGTTCAGCCCGCTTAACTGCGCCAGTTCACCAATCTTCATTACGCCCTCATTTGCCTGCTTGACATTAAAGTTAACTTTAAGCTTAGCCTCTGCTCTTCACTGATGAGGAGCCAAGCATGTCGCCCTTCCAAGCGTTGAATCTGCCCAACGGCCAGACCGTCGGCAATCGTATCGCCAAAGCCGCGATGGAAGAAAACCTCGCTGACACCGGGCAAGCACCGTCTGACGCATTATTTCGGCTGTATCAGGCCTGGGCCGAGGGCGAAGCCGGTTTGTTGCTGACCGGTAATGTCATGATCGACCGCCGCGCCATGACCGGCCCCGGCGGCGTCGTGCTGGAAGACGAACGCGATCTGCAACGCTTTCGGCAGTGGGCAACCATCGGCCGGTCCGGTGGCGCGCAGTTCTGGATGCAGCTCAATCACCCCGGCCGCCAGACCATGGCCAACCTCGGTCAGCAAGCCTGGGCACCGTCGGCAGTGGCACTGGACTTGGGGGCGTTTTCGAAAATGTTCGCCGAGCCCAAACCGATGACCGAGAACGATATCGCCGAGGTGATCGCGCGCTTTGCCACCAGCGCGGCCCTCGCCGAAAAGGCCGGCTTCACCGGCGTGCAGATTCATGCCGCGCACGGTTACCTGATCAGCCAGTTCCTCTCACCGTTGACCAATCGCCGCACCGACCGCTGGGGTGGATCGCTGGAGAATCGAGCGCGCTTGCTACTGGACGTGGTCAGTGCCGTTCGCCAAGCCGTCTCGCCGCAATTTTGCGTGGCGGTTAAACTCAACTCCGCCGACTTCCAGCGTGGCGGCTTTGACGCTGACGATGCCCGTCAGGTGATCATGTGGCTCAACGAGCACCCCATCGACCTGCTGGAACTCTCCGGCGGCAGCTACGAGGCCCCGGCCATGCAAGGCGAAGCCAGTGATGGCCGGACGTTGGCGCGCGAAGCCTATTTTCTGGAAATGGCCGGTGAACTGGCCAGCGTCGCGCGCATGCCGGTGATGGTCACCGGTGGCATTCGGCGCCTGGCCGTCGTCGAACAGGTGCTCGACAGCGGCATCGCCATGGCCGGCATCGGCACGGCACTGGCGGTCGAACCGCAGTTGGTCAAACACTGGCGCGAAGGCCGCAACAGCCATCCACAACTGCCGCCGATTCTGTGGAAACGCAAACCACTGGCGGCTCTAGCGAGCATGGCGGTGGTGAAGTTTCAGCTTCATCGATTGAGCCGCGGGCGCAAGCCACGGCCGCAGGTGTCTGCCGTGTGGGCGTTGATTCTTGACCGGTTGTATATTGGCCGGCGTACGCGGCAGTACCGTCAGGCGATGGGCAAATAGATTTAAACCGGGTTGTCCCCATCGCGAGCAGGCTCGCTCCCACAGGTTTTGTGGACACTGAAGAACCACTGTGGGAGCTGGCTTGCCAGCGATGAGGCCGGAACAGACAACCAATAATTCAGCCAGAAATCAGCTCATCAATATGGCGATAATCTGCTTGTAATTCAGCCGCCATCTGCCTCGCCCGCCCAAGCCGAATCGGCCCGCGCTCGATATCAATCAGCAGGCTCGGACACTCCAGCAGCGGCAAACTCGACCACTCCTTCAATCGCCCATCGGTCAGCAACAACACACGCTGCTGCTCCGCCGGGAAGCGCTTTTGCCGCGTCGCCAACCAACGCACCGCCTCACCCAGCGCCGCCAACACCGGCGTGCCACCGCTTGCGCCCAATCCATCAAGCCAGGCCCGCGAACCGCTGGACGCTTTCAAGCCTTGTACCTGCCATTTCGGCACATTGCCGCTGGCCGTCAACAACGCAAGGCGCGCCCGCTGGCGGTAGGCATCATCGAACACTTGCGCCAGCAAGCCTTTTGCATCGCTCAGCGCCTGGTGACGCCGGGTCGAGGCCGAGGCATCGACGATCACCAGCCACAACTCATGGGCGCAACGGGTACGCAGGTGGAACAGCACATCGCTGCGCTGACGGGGGCGGCCATTGAGTAAGGTCCCCGGCCAGTTGATCGAACCGCTGCGTGCGGCGTGACGTTTGCCTTGCTTGCCGTTGTTCAGCCGTCCTGCGCGGGGTCTGGCATTCGCCCCCGCATCAGATCGAGGGCGAATGCCTAGGGCTTTTTTGGCCAGCTCGGCACTTCACGGCGAGCGCCAACCGGCAGCGCCTGGGCGGGCATTTCACCCCATTGGCCCTGGCCTTCGCTCGGGTTGGCGTTTTGTGCAGACGGCGGCAGATGGTGTTGCGGTACCGGGGGTGATTGCTCGCGGCGACGATGACGCAAGGCAAACTCGGCGACGGCGTCGATATCGGCCTCAGTGATCGCGTTTGCACCGCGCCATGCGGCATGAGCGCGCGCGGCGCGTAACCAGACCAGATCAGCGCGCAAGCCATCGACGCCGGCAGCAAAGCAGCGCTCGGTGATCAGCGCCAACGCTTCATCATCAAGGGGGATGCTCGCCAGCACGCTACGGGCCTTTTCACACTGTTCGCGCAGCGACTGCTGCTGGTGCTCCCACTGCGCACAGAAGCGTTGCGGATCATTGTCGAAATCCAGTCGTCGACGGATGATCTGGCCGCGTTCGGTTGGTGCGGTGTGGCCACTGAGCGCAACGTTCAGGCCAAAGCGGTCGAGCAATTGCGGACGCAGTTCGCCCTCTTCCGGGTTCATGGTGCCGATCAGCACAAATTTCGCCGAATGTCGATGGGAAATGCCATCGCGCTCGATCAGGTTGGTGCCGCTGGCGGCGACGTCGAGCAACAGGTCCACGAGGTGATCGGGCAGCAGGTTCACTTCATCGACGTACAGCACGCCGCCGTCAGCCTTGGCCAACACGCCGGGAGAGAATTGCGCACGGCCGTCGCTCAGGGCGGCGTCGAGGTCGAGGGTGCCGACCAGTCGTTCTTCGGTGGCGCCCAGTGGCAAGGTGACAAATTGACCACTGGCCAACAGGTCCGCGAGGCCCCGGGCCAGGGTGGATTTGGCCATGCCACGCGGACCTTCGATCAGCACACCGCCGATTTTCGGGTCGATGGCGGTCAGGTACAGGGCGAGTTTCAAGTCGTCGGCGCCGACCACGGCGGATAAGGGGAAATGCGGGGTGTCGGTCATCTTTAATACTCGGTCATGGTCGGTAGGTGCATCAGTGTGATCGTTCCCACGCTCCGCGTGGGAATGCAGCAAGGGACGCTCTGCGTCCCCAGAGCCGAACGCGGAGCGTCCGTTGAGGCATTCCCACGCAGAGCGTGGGAACGATCATGCGCTCAAGAATCTTCTTCTATGTCCAGCAACAGGTTTTCCAGCGCCTCGCGATACTCGCCCGGTTCCTTCCACATCCCCCGCTGCTGCGCTTCCAGCATCCGTTCAGTCATGTCACGCAGGGCGTGCGGATTGTGCTCGCGAACAAACTCCCGAGTCGCCGGGTCGAGCAAATAGGCGTCGGCCAGCAACGCATACTGGTGATCGTCAATCAGTTGCGTGGTGGCGTCGAACGCAAACAGGTTATCGACCGTTGCCGCCAGTTCAAACGCGCCTTTGTAGCCATGACGCTTGACCCCTTCGATCCACTTTGGATTGGCCGCCCGGGAGCGGATCACCCGGTTCAGCTCTTCCTTCAAGGTCCGGATCTTCGGCAAGTCCGGCTGACTGTGATCACCGTGGTAACTGGCTGCGGCTTCACCGCTGAGGCTTTCCACGGCGGCAAGCATGCCGCCCTGGAATTGGTAATAGTCGTTGGAATCGAGCAAGTCGTGCTCGCGGTTGTCCTGGTTTTGCAGCACCGCTTGCACCTGGCTCAGGCGCTGGGCGAATTGATCGCGGGCGGCGGTACCTTCGTCGGATCCGCCATAAGCATAGCCGCCCCAATTCAGGTAAACCTCGGCCAGGTCTTCGCGGCTTTGCCACAGACGACCGTCGATAGCGCCCTGCACACCGGCGCCATAGGCACCGGGTTTGGCACCGAAAATTCGCCAGCCGGCCTGACGATTGGCAGCGTCTTCATCCAGACCCGATTGCATCAACGTTTCACGCTCGGCGCGCACTTTGGCGGCCAACGGGTTGAGGTCGTCGGGCTCATCCAGCGCCGCGACCGCTTGCACCGCCGCGTCGAACAGGCGGATCAGGTTGGCAAAGGCATCACGGAAGAATCCGGAAACGCGCAAGGTCACGTCCACACGCGGACGGTCGAGCAAGCTCAGTGGCAGAATTTCGAAATCGTCGACCCGCTGACTGCCCGTCGCCCAGACCGGACGCACGCCCATCAGCGCCATGGCCTGGGCGATGTCGTCGCCGCCGGTGCGCATGGTCGCGGTGCCCCAGACCGACAGGCCGAGTTGGCGCAAGTGATCGCCGTGGTCTTGCAGGTGTCGTTCAAGGATCAGGTTGGCTGACTGGAAGCCGATGCGCCACGCGGTGGTGGTCGGCAGGTTGCGCACGTCCACCGAGTAGAAATTGCGCCCGGTCGGCAGCACGTCGAGACGACCGCGACTGGGTGCGCCGCTGGGGCCGGCCGGGACGAAGCGCCCGCTCAAGGCATCAAGCAGGCCGCGCATTTCCGCTGGGCCGCAGGCATCCAGACGTGGGGCGACGACTTCGCGCAGGTTGTCGATGATCGCGTGCACTTCGGCCCAGCGCGCCTCCTGTGGGAGCGAGCCTGCTCGCGAAGCGGTTGAACATTCAACATTGATGTCGATTGACCCGCCGCTTTCGCGAGCAGGCTCGCTCCCACAGGGGCCGGGGTTGGTATTCAAAGTTTGCGAGATCAGGTCAGCGGCGAACAGTTCCAGACGTTCACGCGCATCACCCGCCGTGCGCCAGGCTTCATCATTGAACGATTGCAGTTCAGCTGGACGCGGTCCAGTCCAAGGCTCGGCCAACACGCAATCCAGCGGATCGAAACCCAGCTCGAACGCTTTCGCCAACGCCCGCAACAAACTCGATTGCGCACCACGGCCATCACCCCGGGGAATTCGCAGCAAGGCCAGCAACGTGTCGATACGCAACCGCCCGGTCGGTGACTCGCCGAAGATGTGCAGGCCATCGCGAATCTGCGATTCCTTCAAGTCGCACAGGTACGTGTCCAGACGCGGCAACCAGATCGCCGCATCGGCGTCGCTGTCGAGTTTTTCGTCCAGTTGCAGCTCGCGGTCGATGTGCGTCTCGCGCACCAGTTGCAGAATGTCGCGCTGCAACTCCCGGGCGCGGCGCGGGTCGAGCAGTTGCGCTTCGTAATATTCGTCGGCCAGCAGTTCAAGGTTGCGCAGAGGCCCGTAGGTTTCAGCGCGGGTCAGCGGCGGCATCAGGTGGTCGATGATCACCGCTTGGGTGCGGCGCTTGGCCTGCGCGCCCTCGCCCGGATCGTTGACTATAAAAGGATAAATGTTCGGCAGCGGCCCGAGCAGTGCGTCCGGCCAGCAGCTTTGCGACAACCCGACACCTTTGCCCGGCAGCCATTCGAGGTTGCCGTGCTTGCCGACGTGGATTACGCCGTGGGCGCCATAGGTGTTGCGCAGCCAGAAGTAGAACGCCAGATAGCCGTGCGGCGGCACCAGGTCCGGGTCGTGATACACCGCACTCGGGTCGACCTGATAACCACGCGCCGGTTGAATGCCGACGAAAGTCAAACCGAAGCGCAGTCCCGCGATCATCATGCGTCCGCCACGGTACATCGGATCGCTTTCGGGTGTGCCCCAGCGTTCCAGCACGGCTTGGCGATTCTCTTCGGGCAAGGCGTCGAACATCCGGTTGTAATCGTCCAGCGCAAGGCTTTGGTGGCAGGGACGCTGGTCGAGGGTGTCGAGGTCGTTGCTGACGCCGCCGAGTAGTTGCTGGATCAACGCGGTGCCGCTGCCCGGTAATCCGGCCGGCAACGGATAACCTTCCTTATGCAGCGCACGCAGGATGTTCAACGCGGCGGCCGGGGTGTCGAGGCCGACGCCATTGCCGATGCGCCCATCACGGGTCGGGTAGTTGGCAAGGATCAGGGCAATGCGTTTTTCGCTGTTCGGCACCCGCGCCAGATCGATCCAGCGTCGTGCCAGTTCGGCGACAAAATCCATGCGTTCCGGCTGTGGTCGATAACAAACCACATCGGACTGACTGCGCTCGCTGCGCCACGCCAGGTCCTTGAAACTGATCGGACGGCTGATGATTCGGCCGTCCAGTTCCGGCAACGCGATGTGCATCGCCAGGTCGCGCGGACCGAGGCCCTGCTCGCTGGCGCGCCAACCGGGCTCGTTGTCTTGAGCGCAAATCGCCTGGATCACCGGAATGTTGCGACGAAACGGTCGCAGGTGCGGCGCTTCGGGGCTGGATTGGGCGAAACCGGTGGTGTTCAGAATCACCCCTGCCCCGACTTCATCCAGCCAATCCTCGACCACCGCCAGGCAGCCGGGCTCTTTCAAACTGGCCACGGCAATCGGCAAGGGGTTTAACCCTGCCGCTTGCAAACGCTGGCAGAAAACGTCGATGAAACCGGTATTGGCCGCCTGCAAATGCGAGCGGTAAAACAGCACCGCCGCCACCGGTTGCTCGGTTTGCCAGTCGGCTTGCCAATCCTTCAGCTCTGCGGGGCTTTTGTGCGGGTGGTAAATCGCCGTACGCGGCAGAACTTGCGGCTCGGCCCAAGTGTAATCGCGACCCAACCAACGATTAGCCAGGCAGCGGAAAAAGTCCAGGGCATTGCCCATGCCGCCCTGCCGCAAAAACTGCCAGAGCCGGTCACGGTCTTGCGCTACCACCGTGCTGAGGTCGCTGAGTTCCGGGTCCGGGCGATCATCGCCCGGCACCAGAATCAGCTGCACGCCCCGTTCGGACAATTGCACCAGCCGCTCGACGCCATACCGCCAATAGGCGATGCCACCGTGCAGCGAGATCAGGATCACTTTGGCGTGACGCAACACTTCGTCGACGTACAGATCGACCGACGCGTGATTCTGCACCTGCATCGGGTTGGCCAGGCGCACGCTCGGGTAGTCGTCGGGCAGTTGCTGCGCGGCTTCAGCGAGCAGCGCGAGGCTGGAATCGCCGCTGCACAGGATCACCAGCTCGGCGGGGGTTTGTCCGAGGTCGGCGATGTTGTCATCCGACACGAAACCGCCGGGCTGGGTCCTGAGCAGGTGCATGGCTTAAACGCTGAGCGCTGCGCGCAATTGCGCTTCGAGTTGCGCGGCGTCCAGTTCCTGGCCAATCAATACCAGGCGCGTGGTACGCGCTTCATCGGCGCCCCACTGACGGTCAAAGTGCTTGTCGAAACGCGTGCCCACGCCCTGAATCAGCAAGCGCATCGGTTTGTTCGGGATCGCCGCGAAACCTTTGACCCGCAGGATGCCGTGCTGGACCACCAGTAGCGTCAGCGCATCCATCAGCAGGCTTTCGTCGGCTTGCGGCAGTTCGATGGAAATGGAATCGAACGCGTCGTGGTCATGCTCATCGTGATGGCCGTCTTCACCTTCATGGTGGTGATCGTGGTGGCTGTGACGGCTGTCGATGTGTTCTTCGGAACCGGCACCGAGACCGATCAACACGTCCAGTGGCAGGCGACCGCTGCTGGCTTCGATGACTTTTACCGCGGGCGGCAACTCTTCGGCGACTTCGAGGCGAACGCGGGCCAGGTCTTCAGGGCTGATCAGGTCAGCCTTGTTGAGAATCACCAGGTCGGCGCTGGCCAGTTGATCGGCGAACAACTCGTGCAGCGGCGATTCGTGGTCCAGGTTGGGGTCGAGTTTGCGCTGGGCGTCGACCTGATCCGGGAACGCCGCGAAGGTGCCGGCGGCCACGGCCGGGCTGTCGACCACGGTGATGACGGCGTCAACGGTGCAGGCACTGCGGATTTCCGGCCACTGGAAGGCTTGAACCAGTGGCTTGGGTAGGGCCAGGCCCGAGGTTTCGATGAGGATATGGTCGAGGTCACCGCGACGGGCCACCAGTTCGCGCATCACCGGGAAGAATTCTTCCTGAACGGTGCAGCACAGGCAGCCGTTGGCCAATTCATAAACGCGGCCATTGGCTTCTTCTTCGGTGCAGCCGATGGAGCACTGCTTGAGGATTTCGCCGTCAATGCCCAACTCGCCGAACTCGTTGACGATCACCGCGATGCGACGGCCCTGAGCGTTGTCGAGCATGTGCCGCAGCAAGGTGGTTTTGCCCGAACCGAGAAAGCCGGTAACGATGGTGACGGGGAGTTTGGCCAGTGTTTTCATCGGATGCCCTTTGGCAAGGTGGCGGGCATACGGGACGACAACCGGCAACGCGCACGCGCATGCCTGAAGAGTTCGCCACCGGATCACCCCGCCCGGTTGAAAGTGAGAATCTGTGTCGAGGCAGGTCTCCTGGCTGACGGCTGGCCAGTCGTTTGACTGGCGGTTGCTGCGCCTTCCCGCTCGCGCCATGGCTGGCGCATGCAGTGGCATGGCAGAAACTGAACCGTTCACAGTTGCGGGGGCAGCCGCGGCATTGACCGCGTTCCCTTCTTAGCTTCGGCATGCGCCGAAGAACCTCGAATGCGCAAGGCTACGCATCGCGCTGGGGCGGGTCAATGTTCACATGACATCGGCGGCGCGTCCTTCGCGAGCAGGCTCGCTCCCACATTGGAACGCGGTCACCTGTGGGAGCGAGCCTGCTCGCGAATGATGCGCCTCGGTCCCGAGTTGAGAACCCATAGCAATTGACGCGAATCCCCCGCCCATGCTCTCCTACGCACTTTGTTACGGGTGCCCTTCACAGGGTGAAACGGGAAACCGGTGAATCGTGTGCTTTACTCAAAGCCATGTCAGTCCGGTGCTGCCCCCGCAACGGTAAGCGAGCGAAGCATCAAATCCACTGTGCCAGCAGTTCGGCATGGGAAGGTGATGCTTGCAGGTCAAGGCGAAAGCCTGCGCCCCTCGTGAGCCCGGAGACCGGCCCGCAACACAAAGTGATCGTTACGGTCACTGAACAACAAACCCGCGGTGGGCGGGCGCTGTTTGACGTCTGCGTGCCCGACTCGCAGGGGTTTTCCATGCGCTCTATTCACCCGCTGACAGACCAGAGGGAAGCGCCATGTCGATCATCAGCAGCACCGGCAGCAACACGGACAAACGCACCGCCAGCACCACTTCAACCCTGAGCCAACGCCTGACCGCCGCCGTTTGTGCGTCGATCCTGGGCGCGAGCCTTGTGTATTTCGCCGGTTTCTCGCACATCGAAGCGGTCCACAACGCCGCGCACGATACCCGTCACAGCGCCGCTTTTCCGTGCCATTGAGAGCTGCCGACATGTTCAAGCGTATAGCGCAAACCGCTGGTTTCACCGGGCTGTTGGCCGCCCTGTTGCTGACTCTGCTACAAAGTTTCTGGGTCGCACCGTTGATCGTCCAGGCGGAAACCTACGAAAAAACCGAGCCGGCGGTGGTTCAACCCCATGAACACGTCGACGGCACCATGGCAGGTCACACCCACAGTGCCGAAGCCTGGGAGCCGGAAGACGGCTGGCAGCGCGTGCTGTCGACTACCGGCGGCAACCTGGTGGTAGCCGTTGGTTTTGCCCTGATGCTTGCCGGCCTGTACACCCTGCGCGCACCGACCAAAACGTCTCAGGGCCTGCTCTGGGGTCTGGCGGGTTATGCGACCTTCGTGTTGGCGCCGACCCTTGGCCTGCCGCCGGAACTGCCAGGTACTGCTGCAGCTGATCTGGCTCAACGGCAAATGTGGTGGATCGGCACAGCCGCCTCCACAGCTGTCGGTATCGCGTTGATCGTGTTCAGCCGTCACTGGTTGATGAAGGTTCTCGGCGTGGCGATTCTGGCCGTTCCGCACGTGATCGGCGCACCACAACCGGAGGTGCATTCGATGCTCGCACCGCAAGCGCTGGAAACTCAGTTCAAGATCGCTTCGCAGTTGACCAACGTGGCGTTCTGGCTGGCCCTGGGCCTGATCAGTGCCTGGTTGTTCCGCCGCAAAAGCGATAGTCAATACCACGCATGACAGAGGCTGGCACAGTGCCGACGCTCGTGGTCGGCCTGGGCTGCCAGCGCGGCTGCCCCGCCGGCACGTTGCGGGCTTTGCTCGATCAGGCCTTACAGGCGCATCAAATCGGACTACATGAGATCACGGCGCTGGCCAGCATCGACTTGAAGCGTGATGAGCCTGGCCTGATCGAACTCGCAGAGCACCTCGCACTGCCATTGATGTATTTCAGCAGCGAACAATTGGCCGGTTATCGTCCCCAACTCAGCCATCATTCGGACATCGCGTTCGAACGCACCGGCTGCTACGGCGTGGCTGAAAGTGCCGCCCTGGCATTAGCCGAACAGCTGGCCCAGGTGCCGGCAAAACTGCTGATCCCCCGACAAAAATTTGCTCAAGCGACCCTGGCATTGGCAGTTGTTGCATAACCCCCCCGATAATCGCGCCTTCGATCATGAGCAATCTTCATCTGAAGCCTGGCTCGGCCTCTTTTTTCACAGGAACTGACAATGACCGTCTATTTCATTGGTGCAGGGCCCGGTGACCCGGAACTGATAACGGTCAAAGGCCAGCGGCTGATTCGCAGCTGCCCGGTGATCATCTATGCCGGCTCCCTGGTGCCTGCGGCCGTGCTGGAAGGCCACCGCGCCGAACAGGTGGTCAACAGCGCCGAATTACACCTGGAACAGATCATCGAGCTGATCAAAACCGCCCACGCCAACGGACAGGATGTGGCGCGAGTGCATTCCGGTGATCCGAGCCTGTATGGCGCCATTGGCGAGCAGATTCGCCACCTGCGCGAGCTTGGTATTCCGTTTGAAATCGTTCCGGGCGTCACGGCGACGGCGGCGTGTGCGGCGCTTTTAGGGGCGGAACTGACCCTGCCGGACGTGTCGCAGAGCGTGATCCTGACCCGCTACGCCGACAAGACCGCCATGCCGGCGGGAGAAGAATTGGGCAGTCTGGCGCAACACGGGGCGACCATGGCCATTCATCTGGGCGTTAATCACCTGGAAAAAATCCTCGCTGAACTCCTGCCGCATTACGGCGCGGACTGTCCGATTGCGGTGATTCACCGGGCGACGTGGCCGGATCAGGATTGGGTGGTGGGGACGCTTGAAGACATTGCCGGGAAGGTTGAAGCGAAGGGATTTCGACGGACGGCGTTGATTCTGGTGGGTCGGGTGTTGGGGAGTGACCAGTTCAGTGAGTCGTCACTGTATCGCGCGGGGCATGCGCACTTGTATCGCCCCTGAGATGATCGTTCCCGCGCTCTGCGTGGGAATGCCTTAACGGACGATCTGCGTCCGTATATGGGACGCGGAGCGTCCCGGGCTGCATTCCCACGCGGAGCATGGGAACGATCAAAAAAAACGGCACTCACGGGTGCCGTTTTTTATGTTCGCAGCGAACACCTTAGTAGTAGGCGTTTTCTTTCTGCGTGTGGTCAGTCACGTCGCGTACACCTTTCAACTCGGGAATACGCTCAAGCAAGGTGCGCTCGATGCCTTCCTTCAGGGTCACGTCCGCCTGGCCGCAGCCCTGGCAACCACCACCAAATTTCAACACGGCGATGCCGTCTTCGACCACATCGATCAGGCTGACCTGACCGCCGTGGCTTGCCAGCCCCGGGTTGATCTCGGTTTGCAGGTAGTAATTGATGCGCTCGTTGACCGGGCTGTCGGCGTTGACCATCGGCACTTTGGCGTTTGGCGCCTTGATGGTCAGCTGGCCGCCCATACGGTCGGTGGCGTAGTCGACTACCGCATCGTCCAGGAAGGCTTCGCTGAACGAGTCGATGTAGGCCGTGAAGCTTTTGAGCCCCAGCGCCGTGTCTTCAGGTTTTTCTTCGCCCGGCTTGCAGTAGGCAATGCAGGTTTCGGCGTACTGGGTGCCAGGCTGGGTAATAAAGACGCGGATGCCGATACCCGGGGTGTTCTGCTTGGAGAGCAGGTCAGCCAGATAATCGTGGGCGGCGTCGGTAATGGTTATAGCGGTCATGGAAACTCCTCGCAGGCTTGGGCGCAGTTTACGCCAATCAACGCGCCGCACAAAGTCCTAGTATTTTTGTCAGGAAAGATCCCGGCAATTCCCTGTGGGAGTGGGCTTGCTCGCGAAAGCGTCAGGTCAATCAACATTTATGCTGAATGTGACGCACTCTTCGCGGGCAAGCCCGCTCCCACAGGGTTAGTGTGTGAATCAGAGGTTTTCGTAGCGGTTCATGTCCAGCACGCCCTCTTCCACCGGGTCGGTCTCATGGACGTATCGGCTGAGGTCGTGGAAATAGAACCAGAATTGAGGATGACTGCGGCGAATCCCCCAACGTTCGACGATTTTCTCGAAGCTATCCGCATCCTTGGCACTCTCCATCGCATCAACGAAGGCCGGTACTTGGTCCGCCGGGATGTTGAACATGAAGTTCGGATAACTACTGAGTACGCCCGGGTAAATCGTCAGCGTGTCGAGCCCCGGCTGATAGCGCCAAGACTCACCGACCAGGAACGCCACGTTGCTGTGCGCACGGTTGCGCAGCAGGCTGTAGACCTCGCGTTTACCGCTCGCGGTTTCGATGCGCAGCATTGTCGCTTCGGGCAACTGGTCGATGACCTTCAATCCCGCCGCCGGGCGCGAAGTCAGGCGACTCAAATCCTGTTCGGCGTCCTGCAAGGCCGGGTCGATATTGGGCCGTGAGCAATACGCGCCTGAGCACCGGTTGATCGGATCGGGCCTGGCGTTGAGATCGCCGTAACGGGCCAGCAATTGCGTGGCGAAGTCGCGCTTGGGGTCTTTTTCGTCGAGTTTCAGCGCGGTCGGTTTGTCGTCATCGATGGCCTCGTAGTTCAGCCACATCTTGACCTTGCCGCCGTCCTGGTACCAATCGTCGAGGTAGCCGTCCCGGGAGTCGGCCGGCATCAGGCGCAGGAAGTTCTGCTCGGCGCCGTTACGGATCAGGTCGAAATACAGACGGGTCTGGGCCTGATGGGAAACGTTGCCGAACACATCGAAGTTCACCGCCAGTTGATAGTAAGTGCGCTCCAGCAGCGGGAAGTCGAACAACCACATCGTTTGCGGCACGTCGCCGATCAGGCCCTTGTTCACCGAAGCACTGTCGAAGTGCCGGAAGATGCTCAGCAGCGCGTTGTCATTCCCCGCCCACAAGGTCGACCAGCTGGGTGCCGGTGCGTCGGCGTAGCTGTCCCGGCGCAGCACTTCGTACTCGTTACGTTTGTCGCGGTAGTCATGCCACAGGCTCAAGACGCTGCCGACGTCATCGTTTTGGCCGGGCATGGCCAGCAACGGCGTGGCCTGCCCGCGATAGTTGGGGTCGATGATATAGAGGTCGTGATCAGGGGCCTGGAACAGCGCCCAGAAGTGATCACGGATCACATCGGTGGCAATCTGGCCACGGCACACCGGGCCGCGAATGAAGGTGCGCACAAAGTACTCGGCGTTATCGAGCATGAACTGATAACGCGCCTGCGCCGGGATTGCTTCAAACGTGGTAAACGGATTGGCCCGCCGCTCCGGCCCATAACCGGGCAAGGCATCGACCTGCCAGTTGCCGCTGTAAAACAGGCTTTTGACCCGCGCCATCTTCGCCGCACTCAGCGCATAGGTAATGTGCGTCTTCTGCACAATCACACCCTGCACCGGCCACAAACGGTAATACACCTGCGTGCCAGGGTCGTCATTCGGACGGCGTGTGGTAATCAGGTCAATCGGCTGGCCGGTTGGCGTACGTGAACGCACCCACTGGAAGAAGTGCCCAGGCTCGCCGTCCTTGAAGTAGATATGCGCAAGAAACCAGTGCTCGAACAGCCAGCGCGCCACCAGGCTTTGCCGGGAGCCGGGCGCGTTGAGCAGGTTTTCCCACTGCACCACCTGCAACGCCTCTTGCGCGCTCGGTACCAGCCCTTGCTCATCAATCGGCGCACCTGACGCCAGCCAGCGCTGCAGCGTCTGGTATTGCTGATCGGTCAGGCCAGTGACTGCCAGCGGCATACCCTCTTTGGGGTGCGAACGGGCGTAACCGTCGAATTGCGCCGGTGTGGCGCACATGTTTTCCCGGTTCAGCCCCAGCACGATGTCTTGCGGAATTTTGGCATTGGGTTGCAACGGGGTGTTGTGGCCCAGTTCAAGCATTCGCGCCATCAACGCGGCCTGACTGCCCTGGGCGTCAAGCACCGGAAAAAACCCCTTTTGCTGCCAGGCTTGCTTGCCAGAAGCATCGTAAAACAGCCGGGTCGGTGCAGCAGCGGTGACGCGATCGCCGTCGTAGACCGGGACTTTCGTCGCGCCACGTGCCGCTCCTTCGCCACTGCCGAGGTTGAGCTGACAAGCGGCATCATTGCATGCGTGGCAGGCGACGCACTTTTCGGTAAAGATCGGCTGTATGTCACGACTGTAGGAAATAGCAGAAGAAATGGCCGGACCTTGCGCAACAGCGTCCCAGCTTAGAAGCAGCATAAACATGCTGATGATGACGCGATACGACATATCCCTGGTCCCAATCATGGAAAATCGCCGCGATTCTACCGGGTGGACGCCCGTGCCAACATGAACGATATTCATGCAAAACCGGGGCATGCTCTAAAAGCGCACAGGTTTGCTATGATCCCGCCCCTTCGTCATGGCCTTTCCGAGTAGTCCAAATGTCCGATCGCAGTGTTCGCCTTCAAGCTCTCAAGCACGCCCTCAAAGAGCGCATCCTGATTCTCGATGGCGGCATGGGCACGATGATCCAGAGCTACAAGCTCGAAGAACAGGATTACCGTGGCAAACGCTTTGCTGACTGGCCAAGCGATGTCAAAGGCAACAACGACCTGTTAGTGCTGACTCGCCCGGATGTGATTGGTGGCATCGAGAAAGCTTATCTGGATGCCGGCGCCGACATTCTGGAAACCAACACCTTCAACGCCACCCGGATTTCCATGGCCGATTACGGCATGGAAGAACTGGCCTACGAATTGAACGTTGAAGGCGCTCGCCTGGCGCGCCAGGTCGCCGATGCGAAAACCCTCGAGAACCCGGACAAGCCGCGCTTCGTCGCTGGCGTACTGGGCCCGACCAGCCGCACCTGCTCGCTGTCGCCAGACGTGAATAACCCTGGCTACCGCAACGTGACCTTTGATGAACTGGTGGAGAACTACACCGAGGCCACCAAAGGCCTGATCGAAGGCGGCGCCGACCTGATCCTGATCGAAACCATCTTCGACACCCTGAACGCCAAAGCGGCGATCTTCGCCGTGCAAGGCGTGTTCGAAGAGTTGGGTATCGAGCTGCCGATCATGATTTCCGGCACCATCACCGACGCCTCCGGCCGCACCCTTTCCGGCCAGACCACCGAAGCCTTCTGGAACTCCGTGGCCCACGCCAAGCCAATCTCGGTCGGTCTGAACTGCGCCCTCGGCGCCCGCGAATTGCGCCCGTACCTGGAAGAACTGTCGAACAAGGCCGGCACCCATGTTTCCGCGCACCCGAACGCCGGTCTGCCGAACGAATTCGGCGAGTACGACGAGCTGCCGGTGGACACCGCCAAGGTCATTGAAGAGTTCGCCCAAAGCGGCTTCCTGAACATTGTCGGTGGTTGCTGCGGCACCACGCCGGGCCACATCGAAGCCATCGCCAAAGCCGTGGCCGGTTACGCGCCGCGTGAAATCCCGGAAATCCCCAAGGCCTGCCGCCTCTCTGGCCTGGAACCCTTCACCATCGATCGCAACTCGTTGTTCGTCAACGTCGGCGAACGGACCAACATCACCGGTTCCGCCAAGTTTGCCCGCCTGATCCGTGAAGACAATTACACCGAAGCCCTGGAAGTCGCCCTGCAGCAGGTCGAAGCCGGCGCCCAGGTGATCGACATCAACATGGACGAAGGGATGCTCGATTCGAAGAAGGCCATGGTGACCTTCCTCAATCTGATTGCCGGCGAGCCGGACATCTCCCGCGTGCCGATCATGATCGACTCCTCGAAGTGGGAAGTGATCGAGGCCGGCCTCAAGTGCATCCAGGGCAAGGGCATCGTCAACTCGATCAGCATGAAAGAAGGCGTCGAGCAGTTCATTCACCACGCCAAACTGTGCAAGCGCTACGGCGCGGCTGTTGTCGTGATGGCGTTCGACGAAGCCGGCCAGGCCGATACCGAAGCACGCAAGAAAGAGATCTGCAAACGTTCCTACGACATTCTGGTCAACGAAGTCGGCTTCCCGCCAGAAGACATCATTTTCGACCCGAACATCTTCGCCGTGGCCACCGGTATTGAAGAACACAACAACTATGCCGTGGACTTTATCAACGCCTGCGCCTACATCCGCGACGAGCTGCCGTATGCGCTGACCTCGGGCGGCGTGTCCAACGTGTCCTTCTCGTTCCGTGGCAACAACCCGGTGCGCGAGGCGATTCACTCAGTGTTCCTGCTGTATGCGATCCGCAACGGCCTGACCATGGGCATTGTCAACGCCGGTCAGCTGGAGATCTACGACCAGATCCCGCAAGAGCTGCGCGATGCCGTCGAAGACGTGATCCTCAACCGCACCCCGGAAGGCACCGACGCCCTCCTCGCCATCGCCGACAAGTACAAAGGCGACGGCAGCGTCAAGGAAGCCGAGACCGAAGAATGGCGCGGCTGGCCGGTCAACAAGCGTCTGGAGCATGCGCTGGTCAAGGGCATTACCACGCACATCGTTGAAGACACGGAAGAATCCCGTCAGTCCTTCGCTCGTCCGATTGAAGTGATCGAAGGCCCGCTGATGTCCGGCATGAACATCGTCGGCGACCTGTTCGGCGCCGGCAAAATGTTCCTGCCTCAGGTGGTGAAATCCGCCCGCGTGATGAAACAGGCCGTGGCCCACTTGATCCCGTTCATCGAACTGGAAAAAGGCGACAAGCCCGAAGCCAAGGGCAAGATCCTCATGGCGACCGTCAAGGGCGATGTGCACGACATCGGCAAGAACATCGTCGGCGTGGTCCTGGGTTGCAACGGCTATGACATCGTCGACCTCGGCGTAATGGTCCCGGCAGAAAAAATCCTGCAAGTGGCGAAAGAGCAAAAATGCGACATCATCGGCCTGTCCGGTCTGATCACGCCTTCGCTGGATGAAATGGTCCATGTCGCCCGCGAAATGCAGCGTCAGGATTTCTACCTGCCGCTGATGATCGGTGGCGCGACCACCTCCAAGGCCCACACGGCGGTGAAGATCGAGCCGAAGTACAGCAACGACGCTGTGATCTACGTCACCGACGCCTCCCGCGCCGTGGGCGTGGCGACGCAGTTGCTGTCCAAGGAATTGAAACCGGCGTTCGTCGAGAAAACCCGTCTGGAATACATCGACGTTCGCGAACGCACCGCCAACCGCAGCGCCCGCACCGAACGCCTGAGCTACCCGGCGGCCATCGCCAAGAAGCCGCAGTTCGACTGGGGCACTTACGAGCCGGTCAAACCGACGTTTACCGGCGCCAAAGTGCTGGACAACATCGACCTCAAGGTTCTGGCCGAATACATCGACTGGACGCCGTTCTTTATCTCCTGGGACCTGGCCGGCAAGTTCCCGCGCATTCTCGAAGACGAAGTGGTCGGTGAAGCGGCGACGGCACTGTACGCCGATGCCCAGGAAATGCTCGCCAAGCTGATCGACGAAAAACTCATCAGTGCCCGTGCGGTGTTCGGCTTCTGGCCGGCCAACCAGGTGCGTGACGATGACATTGAAGTCTACGGCGATGACGGCAAGGCGATTGCCAAGCTGCATCACCTGCGCCAGCAAATCATCAAGACCGATGGCAAGCCGAACTTCTCCCTGGCCGACTTCGTTGCGCCGAAGGACAGCGAAGTCACCGACTACGTCGGCGGTTTCATCACCACCGCAGGCATTGGCGCTGAAGAAGTGGCAAAGGCGTATCAAGATGCTGGCGACGATTACAATTCGATCATGGTCAAGGCCTTGGCCGACCGCTTGGCCGAGGCTTGCGCCGAATGGCTGCACCAACAGGTCCGTAAAGACTACTGGGGCTACGCCAAGGACGAGACGCTCGACAATGAAGCGCTGATCAAAGAGCAATACACCGGCATCCGCCCTGCTCCGGGCTACCCGGCCTGCCCGGATCACACCGAGAAGTCCACGCTGTTCAAACTGCTGGATCCGGAGGCTGAAGAGCTGAAGGCGGGTCGTAGCGGCGTGTTCCTCACCGAGCACTACGCGATGTTTCCGGCGGCGGCGGTCAGCGGTTGGTATTTCGCTCACCCGCAGGCGCAGTACTTCGCCGTGGGCAAGATCGACAAGGATCAGGTGCAGAGCTACACGTCGCGCAAAGGTCAGGAGTTGAGTGTGACTGAGCGCTGGCTGGCACCAAACCTCGGTTACGACAACTAACCAGCCCGGTTGGCCACAACTCCGTGGCCAACAAAGACCCCCTGTGGGAGCCGTAGGTCTATGCTTATGGCTCAAACACAGGTGACGAGGGATTTATGGACGATCCAGTCGACAACAAGCCGCCCACCTTCTGGCAGATGCTGCACAGCGTCATGGCCGCCGCATTCGGGGTGCAGAGCGGAAAGAACCGGGCTCGGGATTTCACTCACGGCAAACCGAGTCATTTCGTGATTCTGGGGATTCTGTTCACGGCGGTGTTCGCGTTGACCTTGTACGGCATCGTGCAGTTGGTGGTGTATCTGGCCGGGGTTTAGGGCATCAACGTATGCAGGCTGAACGGGTAACGGTAAGACGTTGGCCGCCCCTTGGCCGATAGACGACGGAAGTTCACGCCATAGTCCGGCTTAGCCCCCAACGCCAGCAGCTGTCTGGCTTGCGCCTTGTCGATCGGTTGCAGCAACGGGACCTGCCGATCACGGCCGCCGTACTGGCTGAGGTCCACGCCCTGATCCACGTCATGCAACTGAACCAGCGCCCAGCCGCCCAACGTGAAGTGCCCGCCCAACAACACGCTCAGCGTGCCATCGACTTTCGCCTGTAACGCAGCGGGTGAGGCATTGACCGCGCCAAACAAGGCGTCCTTGCCGGGCATACCGCCCTTTTCTTCCGAAAACGCCTGCATCGCGCCAAAGGCCATTTCGTCGTTGGCTGACCATATCAGCGAGACGTTCGGATAGCGCCGAAACAGCAGTTTCGCCTGTTCATAGGCGCGTTCACGGGTCCAGCCGCTGTAAACCATTTGTCGCAAACGAACTTCCGGATGCTCGGCCAGCGCGCGCATCATGCCTTGTTCGCGCAGTTGCGCCGAGGAAGTGATCTTCAGACCGGAAAAGGCCAGCAGCTCAATCACCTGACCGGGTGCAGCAGGCGGATGCAAACGAATCAGCTCCTTGAGCATCAGGTAGCCACCTTCCTCGTCGTTGGGCACCAGACTGCCGAGGCGATCGGGACGTTCGCCCAGCAGGCTCAATTGGTTGGCCGTCAATGACGAGTTGACCATAAACAGCTTCACGCCGCTGCCTTGCGCCAGTCGCAGGATTTGCGGTGCAACGTACTGTTCGTTGACAAACACCAGATAATCCGGACGGTCAGGACCTTGCAAAGCCTGGCGTGCTTGCGCCACGGTGAGTTCGGGCATGCGTTGAGAATAGAGAATCTGCAAGTCGATGCCGAGGTCCCGGGCAGCGGCCTGCATGAATTGCGCGTAGCTGGTCCAGAATGCTTCTTGCGTCTTCCCCGGACTCAGAAACAACACCGATTCCGCACGCGCAGCCGATCCGAAGACCACGCCAAGCATCAGTAGACAGGTGTAGAAAAGCTTCAACATTAACGTCCGAGCCCCCGAAATTGCGCCGCGCAGTATAGCCAGTGAAATTTCGTAAAACGGTGTTTATTGCTGTTTTTGTCCGACAATCGTCAGAACGGGACCCGGACGGGGTCGGTTATTGATGACTGACCCAGAATACTGCCGTGCCCACGACCAGGATGATCAGAAACAAGATCGCCCAAGCATCGACCGTACTGTCAGTCTTTGTCGCTTTGGTAGGGTTGCTCATTGCATCGCCTCTTGTCGGTTTTATCGGTGATTGCATAAAGACTCGACCACAGTAAAGACGACGATTGCCCGCACCACAAATAGGGGTTTAGTCATAACGCTTGCTGTTAGTCGCTTTGGTTCTTTACATATACTCAAACATCACTTTTGCGCATAACCGCAAACTGGTATCTTGCCCCGGCTCCGTAGGGAGAGCGCGGCCGTGCGCGCAGAATTGCAGAGGTTCTTGGACTGCGGCAAGCACAAAAACGCAGCTGTATCCGAGCGACCCAAGCCTGAGAACAGGACCTATATGTACGTATACGACGAATACGATCAGCGGATCATCGAGGACCGCGTCAAGCAGTTCCGTGATCAGACCCGACGCTATCTGGCAGGGGAGCTGAGCGAAGAAGAATTCCGCCCCCTGCGCCTGCAAAACGGGCTCTACATCCAGCGATTCGCGCCGATGTTGCGAGTGGCGGTGCCTTACGGCCAACTGACTTCGCGCCAAGTGCGAATGATGGCCAAGATTGCCCGCGACTATGACAAGGGCTACGCCCATATCAGCACCCGGCAGAACGTGCAGTTCAACTGGCCGGCCGTGGAAGACATACCGGACATTCTCGCTGAACTGGCGACCGTGCAGATGCACGCGATCCAGACCAGCGGCAACTGCCTGCGCAACGTCACCACCGACCAGTTCGCCGGTGTCGCCGCCGATGAATTGATCGATCCGCGCCCATGGTGCGAGATCGTCCGTCAGTGGACTACGTTCCACCCGGAATTCGCCTACCTGCCGCGTAAATTCAAGATCGCAGTCAACGGCTCGACGTCTGACCGTGCTGCCATCGAAGTCCATGACATTGGCCTTGAGCCGGTGCACAACGCCGCAGGCGAACTGGGCTTCCGTGTGCTGGTCGGTGGTGGCCTGGGCCGTACGCCGGTGGTGGGTGCGTTCATCAATGAGTTCCTGCCGTGGCAAGACCTGTTGAGCTACCTCGATGCCATCCTGCGGGTCTACAACCGCTATGGTCGTCGTGACAACAAGTACAAGGCGCGCATCAAGATTCTGGTCAAGGCGCTGACGCCTGAAGTCTTCGCGCAAAAGGTCGACGCGGAAATGGAACACCTTCGCGGTGGCCAGACCACGCTGACCGAAGCCGAAGTGCATCGCGTCGCCAAACACTTCGTTGACCCGGACTACAAGGTCCTGGACAACCAGAGCGCCGAACTGGCCGAGCTCGACCAGCAGCACCCTGGCTTCGCCCGCTGGCGCACGCGCAATACCCTGGCGCACAAGAAGCCGGGCTATGTGGCCGTGACCCTGTCCCTGAAGCCGACCGGTGTGGCACCGGGCGACATCACCGACAAGCAGCTCGACGCCGTGGCCGAGCTGGCCGACCGTTACAGCTACGGTCAACTGCGCACGTCCCACGAACAGAACATCATTCTGGCCGACGTGGAACAGTCCCGACTGTTCGCGATGTGGGGCGAGTTGCGCGAACAAGGTTTCGCCACGCCGAACATTGGCTTGCTGACCGACATCATCTGCTGCCCTGGCGGAGACTTCTGCTCGCTGGCCAACGCGAAATCGATCCCGATTGCCGAATCGATCCAGCGTCGTTTCGATGACCTGGACTATCTGTTCGACATCGGTGAACTGGACCTGAACATCTCCGGCTGCATGAACGCCTGTGGTCACCACCACGTCGGCCACATCGGCATCCTCGGGGTGGACAAGAAAGGCGAAGAGTTCTACCAGGTGTCCCTCGGTGGCAGCGCCAGTCGTGACGCCAGCCTGGGTAAAATCCTTGGCCCGTCCTTTGCCCAGGAAGCCATGCCTGACGTGATCGAAAAGCTGATCGACGTGTACATCGAACAACGTACCGAAGACGAACGCTTCATCGACACCTATCAGCGTATCGGTATCGACCTCTTCAAGGAGCGCGTCTATGCAGCGAATCATTAAAAACAACGAGGTCGTCGACGAGACCTGGCACTTGCTGCCCAAGGACTTCAACATCGATGAGATCAGCAACTGCGATGACCTGATCGTCCCGTTGCAGCTGTGGCGCGAACACAGCCGTATGCTCAAGGCCCGCGATGGCGGCTTGGGCGTTTGGCTGGACGCCGGCGAAGAAGCTGAAGAGATAGGTGACGACGTGGATCTGTTCCAGGTAATCGCCTTGAACTTCCCGGCGTTCACCGACGGCCGCAACTACTCCAACGCCCGCCTGCTGCGTGACCGTTACGGTTTCAAAGGTGAACTGCGGGCGATCGGCGATGTGCTGCGCGACCAGCTGTTCTACCTGCATCGCTGCGGTTTCGATGCGTTCGCAATACGCGCCGACAAAGACCCGTATGAAGCCCTGGAAGGTCTGAAGGACTTCTCAGTGACTTATCAAGCCGCCACCGACGAACCGCTGCCGCTGTTCCGTCGCCGCTGATGGTCAAGCCTTGAACCCCTCACGGGGTTCAAGGCTCCCCTCCTGCTTTGAATTAAAGATTGGCACGTTCCTCAAGTGCCCTGAAAGCCGCCATCGGATGATCAAAACGCCCGCTGCTGCGACTTAATCGATTCCACATTTGCTCCGAAGCATCGGCCTCGTCCAACAATCGCCAGACTCGTGTTTGTAGCGATAGATAGCTGACTTGAAAATCGGCCGTCAGGCTCAGCCTGTCCATGACCGCTAAAAACCGTGTGCCAGAAGGCTTGCCTGCCAGTCGTTGCCAAAGCGCATGCCGGGACTGCTGCAACGCTGCCTCGCAGTCTCGCAGCCATACTGTCGACGTTCCATAGTCGGCGCCGGGCATTCCAAGCCATAAATTGATTCCCGTTGCCTCTCGATGACTGATCAGCCGACGTAGCGTGTCTTCGTCCGTCAGCGGATTCCCCCACAGCAACACGCGATCGTCTGCAACGGCCTGATTTATCACCGCGGGTGGAACCCGGGTAATCTGGTTATCCCGTAAATCCAGGGACGTCAGATAGGGCTCGTCCTTGATACCGATCGGGCACCGGCTGATGTGTGTATTTCTCAGGTTAAGCTGGCGTAGATCGTTCATACCCAACACCAGAGGGGGTACACCCAGCGGGTTGTCACTCAAGTCCAGCAATTGCAGTTGGGTCAGGTCACGCAGCTGTGACGCGGCACTTTCACTGAAAACCAGCCGTGTTCCACGCAGGTGCAGCGAGCGAAGGTGCGTCAATTGCTCGATTGCGGGCGGCAAAGAGCGACCAGCATCGCCGGCCACGATGTAGTGACGCAAGTCCACGCTGTCCAGATCCAGTATTTCAAGGTTTGGAAAACGCTCGATAAACCCGTTCAAGCTGTCCTGCTCGGTCAGATGGAAGCCTTTCATCAACAACTCGGTCACGTCGTCGAACCGCACATTCAACGTTGGCATTCGGTGATAGTTTTCGTAATTCATATCCAGCGTGGTAGACGGGGAACCGCCACGCTTTTGCCATATGGAGACCAGTTCCTCGGCGAGCTCCGTCCTCAGGGCTCGTTCATCTTGTAGCTCATCCGCCAGCAGCTGGTCGTTGTACGCCGTGATTTGTGCGGACGTCAAATCCTCCGCCGCCGCATCGCCAGCAACCAGAAACGGAAGGTCCATATCAGCGACATCATGGGGAACGCGGTCAATCCAACGGCTCAAATCGATGTTGAGTTGCTGAAGTTGCTGCTTTAACCCATCGATATAAGCTTGCACATTGTTGCCCACCCGTTGCAGGACTTCATCGGCCTGCGCAGCGGTGAAGTCAGGATAAATATCCTTGAGCTGCAACCTCATCATCTCGTGGGTCATGGCTACGCCTTGAGGTGTCGGGGGGTAACCTCCGCCGCGCAGCCCCTGAGGCTCAAACGTTAGCCCGCTGTCCATCCTTTGCAGGCCCAGCAGGGTTTGCGAACGAGGTATCGCCACTGCGCCGACCTTGAGTCGCAGCTCATTGGCAGGATCATCAGTCATCAGGTGTAACGCCAAGCGTTCGTCCTTTGACAGGATAGCGAGGACAGCCTCGTAGAAGTCCGATGGCAAGGCTGGGGGGTCATAGCGATCTTTTGCCCTGATGAGGCTCCGAGTGTTAGCAGCATCGAGTGGACCGCAGCTGTCCAGAACTCGCCCGGAAGGCGAATGGTCAAGAATGTTTATCCGAAGATTTTTGGGCCATCCGGGTACATTCTGGAGGGAGTGCAATGCCAGCGTGTCCGTCTCGGCATTGGCGACCGATCCAAGGTAAAGGCCTTCGTAAGCACGATTCAGGCGCACATGCTGCTGGTACTGACGGGCCTTGCTGTCCAGGCGTTTGAACACTTGCCTGACCTCGACAACGTCGGGCGTCGCGCGAATGTCTACGCCATAGCGGTCGAGCATTTGCTCTATGGCGCTTTTGGGAAGCCCCGGGTATTGACGTTGAAACAGCTGGACCCATTTATGCTCCGATTGCTGCAGCGCGGCGTAACGGCTATTGAATAATCCGGTTTGACCGACCGGCCCCAGTTCCTGATCGAGCTGGAAGCGGCTGATCGTGTCAGTCAGCAACGGAGTCGGTGGCCGGCCGGTGTTCATCAAGCGCAGCATGTCGTCGTCTACTGCGCTGACCTTGCCGATCTGCGCCAGGACTTCATCGCTGAATGACGCGACCGAGGGGCCAATGCCGCGGATCAGCTCCAGCCGCGATAGCCTGGAAGGCGCTGCCACACTGTCCTCGGCCGGCTTTACAAGGGCGACGTGTTCACTTGGCCCAAGTGCTTTGGCCTCAGCCCTTCCAACGCTAACATCCGCCCCTGCGCCTGCCAGCGGCAGCGCATTGAGCAAGCCAAACACCGTGCGCGTTACGCCCTCTTTGCGCTGGCCCGGCGTTTCACCGTTCACGGCCTGATCCAGCCCGTAACCGGCGTCGATGAGCCCTGCTAGCGCCAATACGCCTTCTCCCCCCGGTACAAACAGTGCCAGCGGCCCAAACTGGTTTATCCATTGCACGAGTGGCTCAATTACTGCGCTCAAATTGTCACGGTTGACTTGCGCGTCGTTTCGAATGGTTTTGGCGCTCCCCCAAGCCGCCTGCTTCATGGTCAATACCAACTGTGCAAACGGATCGGTCGCAGGGGCTTGATCGTCGAACCCGACGTACTCGGCGGGATCCCAATAACCATCATTGTTGAAGAAGCCGGCATTGTTCGTCAGCCAGTGCTTTTGGGGGTAAATCGCCATGCCGTCCAACGCCGTCAGCACACCTGCGTGGAAGGTGCCGTCTTGTCGATCATCTTCGATAAAGTGAGAAGCCACGGCTTGCTTCGTGGCACTGGCATTGCTCTGTTTCACCACCCATTGGTGCAATTGCGTAACGTCGGCGAAGTCGTGCAGCGGTGAGGAATTGCCAGGGATGTACATCAGTACCCGAGGGTTGGTGGCGACACGAAAGGTCCAGATATCGGTCGCAGTGTAGCGATACAGCTTTAATCGGCTCGCCGTGACCGTGGGTGGAATGCGGGTAAGTGCTTGCAGCGATTCGGTGGTCAGCGTTTCCCATGCCTGATCCAGCGGCAAACCTGCTGCCTGCATTGCGAGCTTCAGGCCCTCCTCACTCAGGCGTTGTTCCTGTTGCTGCAACCAGGCGGCCATGACAAATGCCGCTTTGGCCGACGTTCTCAACCCACAGGGTTGCGGTGCAACGAGCATCTCGTCAGACGGCCAGGCCTGATTGAGATATGCCTTGTACGAATCCTGCAAATCCAGCTCCCAGACCCATTTCTTGAAATCAGCGGGTTTTAAGGTGATCTGTGTCGACGGCCCATAGGTCTGCGGGGCCGTTTGGCGATAAATGCCTTCGTATGTCTGGTGATTGCCGCTGCCGTGGTCAGCGAACTCGTCGACCCGCGGCACGATTCGAACAGAAGGACCAAGGTCCGGCGGGGTGTACAGGCCAAACGCATTTTCCGCGAAGCGTCCGTCTCCCACGGTCTGATAATTGGAAAGCAGCGCTTGCAGCAGCGATTGCGAGCTCGCTACTTGCCCTTGGTGAATACCCTCCGGTGCAGGATGACCCTTGTATTCGTAATCAAGTGTGACCAGCAGGGCCGTCTGTGGATCGATATCCGCCCCCCACTTCTCCCTAATCAAGCGGACCCCAAATTGACGAGGGGTTTGCGGCATTGCGATGTTCACGGCGGCGTTGAGTTCTTCGCGCATTCGTAGCGGGCGGGCGACATTGTCAGGATTGAGGTCGGTCATGTGCATTCCATTGCGAGCATTTGGAACATCACCCTAACCAGTTGCCATTCACTCGAATGCAGGATCGGGTCGACAGCAGACTTAGGAAGTTTCGCCTTTTCATAAGGGAATGTGGGCGAATCCGGGCGAAAAAAAACCGGGACATAAGTCCCGGTTTCTTCTTCAACACGATGTCGCGCTGGCGATTACCAGAAGCGTTGCTGGGTCAATCGGCTCCACCAAGTCAGCAATACACGATCGACCGAACCGCTGGCCGCCATGCCAATACGCTCTTGCAGGCTTTTTCGTTCCGCGTAGTGCAGGTGAAAGAGCTCGGCATTTTTTGCCCGTTCGGCGAGGTATTCATCGCTGGTCTTGAGTTCGTCGACCAGTTGCTTATCGAGGGCTGCGACACCGAGCCAGACTTCACCCGTGGCTACATCATCGATGGCCAGTTGCGGGCGATAACGCGCGACGAAGTTCTTGAACAGTTGATGGGTAATGTCCAGGTCTTCCTGGAACTTCTCACGCCCCTTTTCGGTGTTTTCGCCAAACACGGTCAGGGTGCGTTTGTATTCGCCGGCCGTCAGCACTTCGAAATCGATGTCGTGTTTTTTCAGCAAGCGATTGACGTTGGGCAGTTGCGCCACCACGCCAATCGAGCCGAGGATCGCGAACGGCGCGCTGATGATCTTCTCGCCGATGCACGCCATCATGTAGCCGCCGCTGGCCGCGACCTTGTCGATGCAGATGGTCAACGGCACGCCAGCATTGCGGATGCGCGCCAATTGCGAGGACGCCAGGCCGTAGCTGTGAACCATGCCGCCACCGCTTTCCAGACGCAGTACTACTTCATCCTTGGGCGTGGCAAGCGTCAGCAGCGCAGTAATTTCGTGGCGCAGGTTCTCGGTGGCTGAGGCTTTGATGTCGCCATCGAAGTCCAGCACAAACACGCGTTGTTTGGCCTCGGGGGTTTTCTTTTGCTTTTTCTCGGATTTAGCCTGGGACTTGCGCAAGGCCTTCAGCTGGTCCTTGTCGAGCAAGGTCTGCTCCAGGCGTTCACGCAGCCCTTTGTAGAAATCATTAAGTTTGCTGACCTGCAATTGACCGGCCGACTTGCGTCGACCTTTGCTGCGCAACGCCGCAAAACTGGCCAGGACCACCAGAATGGCGATCACCAGTGTCACGGTCTTGGCCAGAAAACTGGCGTATTCGGACAAAAACTCCACAGTGACTCCTTCATTACGATGCGCGGCTTAAACACGCGCGGGATGTGTTCAGCATACCCATGCGCCAGCCCGGCGACCAGCCGTGAAACCTCTGGCAACAGCCCTGTAGCGGGCATTTCAAACAAGCGTATGTTTTTTCATTGACAGCTCACTGCCATCCTCATAACCTCGCCAAACCTTCAACGTACCGGGACGACGCGGACGTGGGCAGCATCTACTTGATTCGACATGGCCAGGCCTCCTTTGGTGCAGACGACTATGACGTCCTGTCGCCGACCGGTATTCGCCAGGCAGAAATCCTTGGCCAGCATCTGGCCGGGCTGGGTATCGGCTTCGATCGCTGCCTCTCGGGTGACCTGCGCCGCCAGCAACATACCGCCAATAGCGCATTGGAGCAGTATGCCGCCGCAGGCTTGCCGGCACCGCCCCTGGAAATCGATAGTGCCTTCAATGAGTTCGACGCCGACGCGGTGATCCGCGCGCTGTTGCCGGCCATGCTGGACGATGAACCCGAGGCCCTGGACATCCTGCGCAATGCCGCGCAAAACCGCGCCGAATTCCAGCGCATCTTTGCCCTGATCATCGAACGCTGGCTGTCCGGCACCTATGACACACCTGGCCTGGAAAGCTGGCTGGGTTTTGTCGAACGCGTGCAAGGCGGCCTGCAACGAATCCTGGAATGTGCCGACAGTCACCAGAAAATCGCCGTGTTTACCTCCGGCGGCACCATCACCGCCCTGCTTCATCTCATTACACAAATACCTGCCAGGCAGGCCTTTGAGCTGAACTGGCAAATCGTCAACACCTCACTCAACCACCTGAAGTTCCGTGGTCGCGAGGTGGCACTGGCTTCCTTCAACAGTCACGCCCACCTGCAACTGTTGAAGACCCCGGATCTCATCACGTTTCGCTGAGTCCGGAATATTGTGACCCTTGCTGTAATCACCCAGCTCTAATTACCCTGCTCTAATTACCAGAAAAAGGATCAAACCATGACCTCCGTAGCTGATGCCGTACAAGCAATGAAAGCCAAGTTCAACCCAGCCGCTGCTGCCGGTCTGGACCTGGTTTTCGGTTTCCGCATCGACGACACCAAGAACTTCTCGCTGATCGTCAAAGACAGCACCTGCGAGCTGCAAGAAGGCGAAAACCCGGACGCACAGGTCACTCTGGTGATGGACGGCGAAACCCTGCAAGGCATCGTTGACGGTTCGACCGACGGCATGCAAGCGTTCATGGGCGGCAAACTGCGCGCTGAAGGCGACATGATGCTGGCGATGAAACTGTCCGAGCTGTTCCCAAGCTAAGACGGCGGTTTCCGACCTTCGGGAACCTGTCTGGCTATCAACGAATCCCGCCCCTTGTGGCGGGATTCGTCGTTTTCGATCCCTGGAAAACGCCCCGCTGCGGATTCACCGTCTATATTCCTTCTGGCCGCATCCATCAGGGATCGGCTGTTTGCCCCCGACTTATTTTGCGTGGAGCACGGCCATGAGCCCACCTGATGCCCCTGACGGTTTCAACCGCCGACGTGTACTGCAAGGCCTTTCGGCAGGTGCTGTCGGTGCCTGGATCAGCCCGCTATTCGCAGGGAGTAAAACCATGCCCGATACTCCGGCCGACCTCATTCTGTACAACGGACGCCTGCACACCGTTGATCGAAAAAAGCCCCAGGCCAGCGCTGTCGCAATCAAGGACGGACGATTTGTCGTGGTCGGCAGCGATGCCCAGGCCATGGCCCTGCAAGGCCCCGGCACGCAAATCGTCGATCTGCACGGTCGCACGGTGATTCCCGGCCTCAATGACTCGCACCTGCATTTGATCCGGGGCGGCCTCAATTACAACCTCGAGCTGCGCTGGGAAGGCGTGCCGTCACTGGTCGATGCCTTGCGCATGCTCAAGGACCAGGCCGATCGCACCCCCACGCCGCAATGGGTGCGGGTGGTCGGTGGCTGGAACGAGTTCCAGTTTGCCGAAAAACGTCTGCCAACCCTTGATGAACTGAACAAAGCGGCGCCGGACACCCCGGTGTTCGTCCTGCACCTCTACGACCGCGCCCTGCTCAACCGCGCGGCACTGAGAGTGGTCGGCTACACCCGCGACACGCCGAACCCGCCCGGTGGCGAAATCCAGCGCGATGCCAATGGCGATCCCACCGGCATGCTGATCGCCCGGCCGAACGCGATGATTCTCTACTCGACCCTCGCCAAGGGGCCCAAATTACCGCTGGAGTATCAGGTCAATTCGACCCGCCAGTTCATGCGCGAACTCAATCGCCTTGGCATCACCAGTGCCATCGATGCCGGCGGCGGTTATCAGAACTATCCCGACGACTATCACGTCATCCAGCAACTGGCCAAAGACCAACAACTCACGGTGCGCATCGCCTACAACCTGTTCACCCAGAAACCCAAGGAGGAGCTGACCGACTTCAAAAACTGGACCAGCACTTCTCACTACGGCCAGGGTGACGATTTCCTGCGGCACAACGGCGCCGGGGAAATGCTGGTGTTCTCGGCGGCGGATTTCGAAGACTTCCTCGAACCGCGCCCGGACTTGCCACAAACCATGGAGCAGGAGCTGGAACCGGTGGTCCGGCATCTGGTGGAACAGCGCTGGCCGTTCCGTTTGCACGCGACGTACAACGAATCCATCAGCCGCATGCTCGACGTGTTCGAGAAGGTTAATCGCGACATTCCGTTTAATGGTCTGCCATGGTTTTTCGACCATGCCGAAACCATTACGCCGCAGAACATCGAACGGGTAAAAGCCTTGGGCGGTGGCATTGCGATTCAGGACCGCATGGCGTTCCAGGGTGAATACTTCGTCGACCGTTATGGCGCCAAGGCGGCGGAACATACGCCTCCGATTGCGCGCATGTTGGCCGAAGGAATTCCGGTCGGCGCCGGCACCGACGCCACGCGCGTTTCCAGCTACAACCCCTGGACCTCGATGTATTGGCTGGTCAGCGGCCGCACCGTCGGCGGATTGGAGCTGTACCCGCAAGGCCTGAGCCGCGATACGGCGCTCGAACTGTTCACCCATGGCAGCGCCTGGTTCTCTTCGGAACAAGGCAAGAAGGGTCAAATCAAAGTCGGGCAATTGGCGGATTTGATCGCGCTGTCGGCAGACTATTTCCACATCGAAGATGAGGCGATCAAATGGATCGAGTCGGTGCTGACCATTGTCGACGGCAAAATTGTGCATGCCACCAGTGAGTTCGAAAAACTTGGGCCTGCGCCCATTCCTGTGGTGCCTGAGTGGTCACCGGTCGCCAAGGTGCCGGGACACTGGAAACATCTGACGCCGATGACAGCGCAGGTGCACCAGTGTGTTGGTGCCTGCGCGGTACATGCGCACAGCCATGAGCGGGCGCGACTATCGCCAGCGCCAGTCAGTGACTTCCAGGGATTTTGGGGAGCGTTTGGCTGTTCGTGTTTTGCGTTTTGATCAATGACCTCGCCTACATCGGCAATCCTCTGTGGGCCCTGCTCGCGATAGCGGTCTGAGATTCAACATTGATGTTGACTGACACACCATCGCGAGCAGGCTCGCTCCCACAGTTGTTTGCCACCCTGACATCGCAAACAGTTCTAAAGAACTGTCAGTTCTTACAGGCGCCAGTGCAAGCACTCTAGTTTTACTCTTCCAGGTAACAAACAAGCAGCGGGAATGGCGCGCTGCATCGAACGCCATGGACGGCTGATTCGAGGCCGATGGCTGAACATTCTCAAGGAAGAGTCAAACATGCGACCTCTCAACATTATTTTGTTGTGTTCGGCGTTCAATGGCCTGAGCCAACGGGCTTGGCTGGAGTTACGCCAGTGGGGGCATTGCCCCAGTGTCGTGCTGTTCACCGATGAAAAATCAGTCTGCGAGCAGATTGAGCAGTCTGGCGCCGATCTGGTGATCTGCCCGTTTCTCAAGGACCGGGTGCCGCAGCACGTGTGGAACAACGCGGAACGACCCGTTGTGATTATTCATCCGGGCATTGTTGGTGACCGTGGCGCCAGCGCACTGGACTGGGCCATTATCGGTAAGCTAGACCGCTGGGGCGTCACCGCGCTGCAAGCGGTGGAAGAAATGGACGCCGGGCCGGTCTGGTCTACCTGCGAATTCAACCTGCCCCAGGGCCTGCGCAAATCCGAGTTGTACAACGGCCCGGTCAGCGATGCGGCGATCCATTGCATTCGCGATGTCGTGGACAAATTCACCAACGGTTTCGTGCCCGTATCGGTGGATTATAAAAATCCCGCTGTATTGGGCCGCTTGCAGCCGAACATGAAGCAGGATGATCGGACCTTCGGTTGGCACGACTGCTCGCGTTTCATCAAACGCTGCATCGACGCCGCCGACGGACAGCCCGGTGTTTTGGCAAGCCTGGCAAGTGGTCAGTACTACGTGTACGACGCCCATCTGGATTCACGTAGCGGCACACCTGGGGAGATTCTGGCGGTGCTCGACGAAGCAGTGCTGGTCGCCACCGGGGATAGCAGTGTGTGGATCGGCTCGTTGCGAAGCAAACCCCGACTCGGCGAAGAAACCTTCAAACGCCCCGCCCGGCATGTCCTCGCCGAAAAGTTGCGTGATGTGCCCAGACTCGACGGATCAATCAGCTCAACCCCATACAACACTCAAACCTATCAACCGATCCGCTATCGAGAATGCGGGCATGTCGGCGAGCTGACTTTCGAGTTTTATAACGGCTCCATGAGCACTGAACAATGCCGGCGCCTGATGGCCTCGCTGCAATGGGCCAAGTCCCGCGACACCCAAGTGCTGTTGATTAAGGGGGGGCGCGGCAGTTTCTCCAACGGCGTGGACCTCAACGTGATCCAGGCCGCCACGGTTCCGGAGCAGGAGGCCTGGGCCAATATCCAAGCGATCGACGACGTCTGTCAGGAGTTACTCAGCGCCCGGCAATTGGTAATCAGCGGCCTGACCGGTAGTGCCGGAGCCGGCGGCGTGATGCTGGCGCTGGCTGCTGACATAGTCTTCGCCCGCGCGGACATCGTACTCAACTCGCATTACAAAACCATGGGGTTGTACGGCTCTGAATACTGGACCTACAGCCTGCCCCGCGCCGTCGGCCGGCAGATGGCGGAAAAACTCACCGAGGAGTGCCTGCCGATCAGCGCCATCCAGGCAATGCAATGGGGCATGGTCCAGGAAATCGGTCCACATTCCCCGCAAGCGTTTGGCGTGTGGTTATTGCAACGGGCGAGCGACGCGTTGACCGACCCGGCGTACGCCGCTGTGCGAGAGCGCAAGCATCGACCCGATACCCGTCTCATGCAGCAATGCAGAGACGCCGAGTTGGCGGAGATGGAACGGGACATGGTGCGCAATCGCAAACAGTTCGCCGAGAAGTGCCGTAACTTTGTCTTCAAGCGCAAACCGTATGAGACACCGGTGCGATTGGTGGCGCAGTGGGCACAGCTGCGCAGCCAGTCTCAGCCTTCGGTAGCGGCTACCTAAGCTGACCATCGCGTATCCGTTTACAATGCCGTCACTTCCCGCACCGGCTTTCCCATGGACATCGACCTCGCCCGCACCTTTCTGGAAATCGTCCGCCACGGCAGCCTGGCAGCAGCGGCCGACAAGCTTCATGTCACCCAAACCGCGATCACCGCTCGCGTGCAGAAACTTGAAAGCCATCTCGGCAGCACGCTGTTCGTGCGCAACCGCGCCGGCGCGCGTCTGACGCCCAATGGCGAAGCCTTCGTGGTGTACGCCAATCAACTGGTCGAGACCTGGGAAGCGGCGCGTCGGGATTTGCCGTTGCCCGAGGGTTACCGCGATGTGCTGCACATCGGTGGCGAGGTCAGCCTGTGCAATCCGTTGATGCTCCGCTGGGCCGGCGAACTACGCGAGAAAATTCCCAGCCACGCCCTGCGCATGGACATCCGCGACGGCGAACACCTCTTGCGACAACTGGAGCTGGGTGTGCTCGATGCGGCGCTGGTTTATCAGCCGGAATACTGGCCACGCCTGCAAGTCGAGCAGGTGCTGGAAGAAAAACTGGTGCTGGTGCGATTGGTCGGCAAACCCGATCCTTACGTGTACATCGACTGGGGCGCGGGTTTCCGTCGCCAGCACGATGCAGCCCTGCCGGAAAAAGCCAAAGCCGCGTTGAGTTTCAACCTCGGCCCACTCGGATTGCAGTACATCCTGGAAAACGGCGGTAGTGGTTACTTCCGCACGCGCGTGGTCCAGAGTTATGTGCAAAGCGGTGTACTGGAACCCGTGCCCAAGGCCCCGGAATTCAGCTATCCGACCTACCTGGTGTACTCGCGCGATCGCGACTCGGTCACTCTGCAACGGGCATTCGATTTATTGCGAGAGGTGATCCAGTCTGATGAAGACTGGTCGCAACGCTGGAACCCGTTGAGCTGAACACACCGGATCATGGCGCTTGTGTCCTCTAGTTGCCGCAGGTCTTTGCGGGGAGATCAGCTAATCTGCTGGCTATAACAATAACCAGAGGTGAGCGCAGTGAGGCAAACCACCCAGGCATTCCGTAGCCGCTATCGCGCCGATATTCATCCCCTCTACAACCCATGGTTGCACGGCGCTTTTGTGCTGGTGTTCGGGGTGCTGACCATCGGCGGATTCTGGAGCACCGTGCATCAGGTCAAGCCGCTGGAATGGCTGGCCGTGCCAATCACGCTGTTGTTCTTCAACTTCGGCGTGTACGTGGTGCATCGACATCTGGGGCATCACAAAAAGCGCTTCGCACGGATGTTCTATGCCCGCCATGCCGGCGACCATCACAGCTTTTTCGCACCCGGCCACATGACTTACGACAGTGCGCGGGACTGGCGGGTGATTCTGTTTCCAGCCTGGCTGATCGTGGTGTACACCGCCGTTATTGCCCTGCCCCTTTGGTGGCTGCTTAAACGTTTTGATGGCAACGTCGCCGGCTTGGTGAGCGGTTGTCTGGTCCTCGGCTACCTGACTTATGAAGTGTTTCATGCCTGCGAGCACCTGCCGCCCGGCAACCCGGTCACGCGTTTGCCGTGGATTCGCCAGATGCGCCGTCTGCATGAGCTGCATCACCGCAACGAGCTGATGCAGGAACGCAATTTCAACATCGTGCTTCCGCTGATGGATTACCTGTTCGGCACCCTTTACCGGGAACCGGACCCTGCCCCTCTGGCCCTGACGAGAACGCCCATGACCCGCATGCAGCACCAGATCGCTATCGCAGGAAACCCGATTGACGTGCTCGCCTACGCCAGCACCGTCACCCGTTGGCCGGAGTGGCATCCCTCCTCACTCAAGGTTGACGGTCAGGGCGGCCCATTGCACGCCGGTTCACGATTTGAGGAAGACATCAGGGCCGGCGGCCGCGACGGACACTTGAGTTGGGAGGTCAACGAATACCTGCCGGGGCGTCGTTGGAGTGCCCAGGCACGGGGCGATCACGGGTTGTCGCTGGTGGTGACTTACGAATGTGCGACCGAAGGCAACGGCACGCAATTTATTCGCACCCTGGACTATCAGTTCGAAGGTTTTGGCATGCGCATTGCCAATCAGCTGCTGCTCAAACGGCGTATCGAGCGTGAATCCGCCGAATCGATGCGGGCCTTGCGGGAGATGGCGCAAAAACAACTGACACCTGCCGGAGCCAACGTGTGAAAAGAATCATCAAGTTCCGACATCTACTGGCCCTGCTCTTGATCGCTCTTTGCGCGTTCCTGTTGCTGTTCCCGACCAAAGTGGAACCGGTCACCTGGAATCCGCCACCGGCGCCGTCCCTCACCAGCGGTGTCTACGCCGACAATCAGCGCCTCAAAGGCGTGGAGCGTGTCGGCCCGGCGAATATTGAAGGACCCGAAGCGTTGTTGCTGGAGGGTGACACGCTGATCACCGGCCTGCATGACGGCAGGTTGATTCGCTCGAGCATCGACGGCAAACAAACCAAGGTGCTGGCCGATACCGGCGGCAGACCCTTGGGCCTGGCGCGTCACCCCAATGGATTGCTGGTGATCGCGGACGGGGTTAAAGGGCTGCTGTCGCTGGATGCCCAAGGCCAATTGATCCCGTTGACCACCACGGCAGGTGGCGTGCCGTTTGGTTTTACCGATGACGTGGCCATCGACACAGAGGGGCATTTCGCCTATTTCAGCGACGCCTCCAGCCGTTGGGGCTACGGCAAGGATGGCGAGGCGATCATTGAACATGGCGGCGATGGCCGTTTATTGCGTTATGACTTCCAGACCGGAAAAACCAGCGTGTTGCTGGACAAGCTGGAGTTCGCCAACGGCGTTACCCTGGGGCCGGACGACAGTTTTGTATTGGTCAACGAAACCGGCGCTTACCGCATCAGCCGCTATTGGTTGACCGGGCCGAAAGCCGGCACGCATGACCTGTTTATCGACAACTTGCCGGGGCTGCCGGACAACCTTTCATTCAATGGCCACGACCGCTACTGGGTGGCGCTCTATGCACCGCGCAATGCGTTGCTCGACCGCACGGCATCGCACCCTTTCGTGCGCAAGATGATTGCCCGGGCGATGACCGTGCTGCCTAAACCGGTGGAAAAACGCGCCTTTTCCTTGGGGCTGGATCTGGATGGCAAGGTGATTGCCAATCTGCAGGACGCCAGCAGCGGCAATTATTCGCCGATTACCACGGTGCGGGAGTATGGGGACTGGCTGTATTTCGGTTCGCTGAAGGCAATGAACATGGCGCGGTTGCCGCTCGCCACCGCCCTCCAGAAATAACACGAACCCATGTGGGAGCGAGCCTGCTCGCGATAGCGTCGTGTCAGTCGATATGAATGTCGAATGACACGACGCTCACTCGAGCAGGCTCACTCCTAAAGGGGGATGTGTGGGTTATTCGCGATCAGCGTTGTCAGCTGTTTCTTCATTCACGCGCTCAGGGTCGTCATCTTCAGGATCCGGTTCGGGTTCGATGTCGTACGGGTCGGGCTCAGGACCAGTCGGCATCGGGTCATACCCGCCCTCCTGTTCACTCGGAAATCCGGGATCGGACATAAGGCACCTCTCAGGGAGTCGTTAATGACGCCTCTTCACATTCGAGGTGCCGGTGATTACGCCGTTCCAAATTGTGCGACACCGGTCGTCGGTGGCTCGAGACGGCGCGTCAGGACGATGCCTGCAATTGTTGGACGATCTTGTCCTTGACCTGCAATCGCTTCTCCTTGAGCTTCTTCAACACATCATCACTGGGCGCATCGGATGACGCGGTCTCGGCCTTCACCACGTCAGCATCCGCCTGGGAATATTTGTTGATCAGTGAATCCAGTAACGGATCCTTGGTGCGTTTTTGCTGGATCTCTTCCTTTGAAACCTTCAAGTCCTGAAACAGGTCATGGGGCACCGGCATGGAACACCTCCGTTTGATGATCGGTAGCAAACGCGATCGAATTGCGTTCACCAAGTATCAGAATGGCCTTGGTTTGAGGGTTCTGTCGACCACCTGTCAGACCAGCGGTGTCCGTTCGTCGTCCTGTCGCAAATGCGATAAAACCTTTGCCCAAAACCCGGCCTCCACAGATTAACGATCACTGGATCACTTTCAAAAACCTGTGTGGAGAAAAACCAATGGACGGATTCACCCTGCGCCACCTCGCCCTAGCCGTTGCCTTGAGCGCCAGCATGGGCACGGCATTTGCCGCCACTAACAATGATTTCGTCGACAGTGCGGCCGCAGGCGGCATTGCAGAGATCGAAACCAGCCGTTTAGCGCTGGAAAAAAGCAAGTCGGCGGACGTCAAGGCGTTTGCCAATATGATGATCACCGATCATTCGAAAGCCAACGACGAACTGGCCGCCCTGGCGAAAAAGCATGACATCGAGGTGCCGGACACCACGACCCTGGTCAAACAAGCCAAGGAGCAAATTCTCGACATGCGCGATGAATCCTTCGATGCGGCCTATGCGAACAATCAGGTCAAAGCCCACGAAGACACCATTGAGCTGTTCAAAAAAGAAGCCAATACCGTGACGGACGACAAGGAGAAAGGCGCCACCGCGTTAAAAGGCTTTGCCCAGCAAATGCTGCCCGCCCTTGAGAAGCACCTGGCCATGGCGAAAAAGCTCCAGGCCGCCCACCCTGATAAATGACTCACCTGGAAGACCGCTGATGCGGTCTTCTTTTTAGCTGCTTGAATGGTCCTGGCCTCCCCCGATTCTCAGCCAAAAAATCGCCGCTTAAGGCAGCGCCGACTAGAGTTACCGGGCTACTTACGGTCGTAATGAAAATAACCTGCGCGAAACGCACAACTATTTCATTCGGCAAAGGTCACTGACTTCACGCCGGTCGTTTTCAATGGAACCGGGAAAGACTCATTCAGGAGCACATGGACATGGCAGCACTGCAAATCAGCACACTCGATGCGATGAAAAATAACCAGGCGCAACTGCTCAACGAATGGATCAAGGGCCTGGAAGCCAATGGTGCTACTCGCAATCTCAAAGACCAGGAACTCAAGCAGCAAACCGCAGAGTTCCTGCACCTGGTGGTCAGTGGGCTGGAAAACGGCAACGGGCCAAATGTCTCTGCGCCAGGCTGGGATGAAGCGCGCCAGTTCCTTGAAAAGCTCTCTCACAGCCGCGCCTTGCTCGGCCAGGACTCGCACCAGACCGCCAGCTTCATCTTTTCGCTCAAAGGCCCACTGTTTGGCCTGCTGCAAAACCATTACAAAGACAGTCCAGCGGTGCTCGGCGAGCAGCTCTGGGAAGTGTCTGAACTGCTCGATGCGCTGGGCATGCACACCATCCGCACCTTCCAGAAATCTCGCGAAGCGGTGATCAAGCGCCAGCAAGAAGAACTGCTGGAACTCTCCACGCCGGTGGTCAAACTGTGGGACGGCGTTCTTGCGCTGCCGATGATCGGGACCCTGGACTCGCAACGCACCCAGGTCGTGATGGAATCGCTGCTGCAACGGATCGTCGATACCGGCTCGGAAATCGCCATTATCGACATCACCGGCGTGCCGACCGTCGACACCCTGGTGGCTCAACACCTGCTCAAGACCGTGACCGCCATTCGCCTGATGGGTGCTGACTGCATTATCAGCGGCGTGCGTCCGCAGATCGCCCAGACCATCGTGCACCTGGGCCTGGACCTGCAAGGCGTGGTCACCAAGGCCAATCTGGCCGATGCCCTGAAACTGGCCCTGACCCGCCTGGGAATCACCGTCAGCAAGACGGTATAAGCCCATGGATAGAATTCCTATTCTGCAGATGGGCGACTTTCTGCTGGTGACCATTCAGGTCGACATGCACGACCAACTCGCCCTGACCCTTCAGGACGATCTGTCCGAGCGCATCAGCAACACCTCGGCGCGCGGTGTGTTGATCGATATTTCCGCACTGGACATGGTCGATTCGTTCATTGGCCGGATGATCGGCACCATTTCCGGCCTGTCTAAAATCATGGACGCCGAAACCGTGCTGGTGGGCATGCAACCGGCCGTGGCGATCACCCTCGTCGAACTGGGCCTGACCCTGCCCGGTGTCAGCACCGCACTGAACGTCGAGCGCGGAATGAAACTGCTGCATGAACGAGTACGCGAGCAATGACCCTGCGCAGCAGCGGTACTCACCCGATTCACATTGAGCAGGACGTGGTCATGGCCCGCCAGACCGCACGCAAGCTGGCCACCGAGTGCGGTATGCGCCTGATCGACCTGACCAAACTGGTGACCGCCGTCAGCGAGCTGGCGCGCAACACCATGGTTTATGGCGGTGGCGGTGACATGGATTGGCAGATCCTCGACGAAAACTCGCGAGTGGGTTTGCGCCTGACCTTTCGCGACGAAGGTCCGGGCATTCCCGACATCAAACTGGCGATGACCGACGGCTGGACCTCCGGCAGCGGCCTGGGCCTGGGCTTGACCGGTGCCAAGCGTCTCGTGGATGAATTCGAACTGGATACCGCGCCCGGCCAAGGCACTCGCATAACGATCACCCGATGGACATGAACATTACCGGCACCCTGACCGACGTCCTGTTGATCGAAGACAGCAGCCAGATCGGCCATGCCCGGCGCACCGCGCAGAAACTCGCTGAACACATCGGCTTCGACGCTACCGATGCCGGGCGTGTGGCGCTGGTGGCCACAGAGCTGGCGAGCAACGTGCTCAAGCATGCCACCCGAGGCGAACTGCACCTGCGGACTCTACCGTTTGAAAACGGTCACGGGATCGAGATGCTGGCAGTGGATCGCGCGCAGGGCTTTGATTTGCAGGCGTGCCTGGCGGACGGTTTTTCTACGGGTGGCACTCAAGGCATTGGCCTGGGTGCTGTGTCACGGCAGACCGACGTGTTCGATGTGTATGCCGATTCCCGGGGCGCCGTGCTGTTGGCCCGCTTGTATCCGCGCACCCACAAGGTTACGGACCTGCGACTGGGCGTCAGCCAGCACTCGCTGGCCCGCGATCCGGCGTGTGGCGATGTCTGGCACCTGGCGATTGACGGAGCGAATCTCAGCGCCTTGGTGATCGACGGCCTGGGCCACGGCGAAGACGCCGAGCACGCCGCCCGCGCCGGCGAAATAGCCTTTGCGCGAACGCCGTTCGCTTCCCCAGTGCTCCTGCTCGAAGACATTCACCAGGCCATGATCGGCACCCGCGGTGGCGCGTTGGCGGTTGCGCAGTTCGACGCGCATCGCGACAAACTGACGTTCACCGGTATCGGCAACATCGGCGCCAGCCTGATCGCCCCCGACAAATCCCGTGGCCTGGCGTCCCATCCCGGCATCGTTGGCGGGCAGTATCGAAAGGCCCAACCCTTTGACTATGCTCACGTGAACGGACATCTATTGATCATGTACAGCGACGGCTTGCAGTCCCGATGGAACTTGCACGACTACCCTGGCCTGGTGCACCGTCATCCTGCCGTGATAGCCGCCGTCCTGCACCGCGATTTCTGTCGCGGCCGGGACGATGTGACGGTATTGGTCGTTGCCCTGGAGGCCGCCCATGGCTGAGACACCCTCGCTCGCACCGGACGACCCCTCGGCACTGATTGCACGCTTGCAGAGTGAAACCGCCGCCCTGCGCGCAGAGCTTGATGAAACCAATCAGGGCGTGCTCGCGTTGTACGCCGAACTCGACAACCAGGCCGAAGAACTGCGACAGGCCTCGGACCTCAAGAGCCGTTTCCTGTCGTACATGAGCCACGAGTTTCGCACGCCACTGGGCTCTATCCTGAGCATTGCCAGCCTGCTCAGTGATGAACTCGACGGCCCGCTCAGCCCCGAGCAACACAAACAGGTCACTTTCGTCAGCACCGCCGCGCGGGAGTTGAGCGACATGGTCGACGACTTGCTCGACCTTGCGAAAATCGAGGCCGGGCGCATCAGCATTTCACCGGCCTGGTTCGACATGCTGGACTTGTTCGCGGCCCTGCGCGGCATGTTTCGCCCAATTGTCGACGCAAGCGCCGTGGATCTGATCTTCGAAGAACCGATGGGCTTGCCGCGTTTGTTCACCGACGACAAGAAACTCGCTCAGATCCTGCGCAACTTCATTGCCAATTCGCTGAAGTTCACCACGCGCGGTGAAGTACGAGTATCGGCCCGGCTCGAAGGCACGAACTTCGTGCGTTTTGCCGTCAGCGACACCGGAATTGGTATCGCTGCCGAGCTACATGGCGCATTGTTTGAGGACTTCTCCCAAGTCGATTCGCCCTTGCAAAAGCGCTTGCGCGGCACCGGCCTGGGATTGTCATTGTGCAAACGCTTCGCCGCATTGCTGGGGGGCGAAGTCGGGGTCGAGAGTACACCGGGGGTCGGTTCGACCTTTTTCGTGATCATCCCGCTGGCCATCGCCATGGAGCCTGCCGATGAAACGTGACATCCGCCTGCTGATCGTCGACGACAACGTTGCGACGCGCTACGCCCTGCGCCGGCGCCTGGAGTCTCACGGGTACACCGTGCTCGAAGCCGGGACCGGCGGTGATGGCCTGGCGCTGATCGACAGCGAATCGATCGACGCGCTGATACTGGACGTCAACCTGCCGGACATGAGCGGTTTCGACATCGTGCGCAAGCTGCGTTCCGAGCCTGCCACCGCCCTGTTGCCGGTTATTCACGTGTCGGCTGCGTCGATCCAGACCGGCGACATCATCACGGGCCTGGACGCCGGCGCGGACGCCTACCTGATCCACCCCGTGGACCCGGACGTATTGCTGGCGACCCTGCGCACTTTGCTGCGAGTGCGCGACACCGAAAACGCCCTGCGCGAAAGCGAGGCGCGGTTCCGCGAGATTTTCGTCAACGTGTCGGCGCCCATCGCGGTATTGGATGCACAGTTCAAAGTGCACGAGTGCAACCACGCTTTCTCCCGGTTGATTCTGGACAATGTCGACACGGACACCTTGAGTGAATGCTTCGCCGAAGACCAGGACGCAGTGATCGAAGAACTGCGCCTGCGCCTGCTCGCTGGCGAGCGCTGGAAAGGCATTTTGAACATGCGCGTTGAGGGTGAGCTACGGGAAACCGAGTGGCAGATTTCGCCCTATCGTACTCCGGGACTAAGCTTGGTATTTGTCGAAGACGTCACTGAACACCGCCACCGCGAGCGCTCGCACCTGGCCCGGCTCGACGACGCCACCTCGCAGTTGGAACGTGAAATCGCCGAGCGCGTGCGCACCGAAGCCCAGTTGCTGCAAGTGCAGAAAATGGATGCGCTGGGCAAGTTGACCGGCGGCATTGCCCATGACTTCAACAACCTGCTGACCGGCATCATCACCAGCCTGGAATTGATCCAGAAACGCGTTGCCGACGCACGCACTGACAAGGTTCAGTTCTACGCCGACGCGGCGTTGAACTCGGCCATGAGCGCCGCCGCGCTGACCCATCGTTTGCTGGCCTTCGCCCGCCAACAACCGCTCGATACGCGGCCAGTGGACATCAACGAACACATCCGTTCCCTCGAAGAATTGCTGGTGCGTACCATCGGCGAACACATCGCCCTGAAGCTCGAACTGACCTCCAAAGCCGCGATTGCGCTGGTTGACCCGATCCAGCTGGAAAGCGCGGTGCTCAACCTGGTGATCAACGCCCGCGATGCCTTGCCGCAGGGCGGGAATATCTGGGTCAGCACTTACGCGGCGTATTCCCACGGCGACCTGAAACTGGCGGATGGCGCCTACGTCGCGCTGTCGGTACGCGATGACGGAACCGGTATCGAGCACAGTGTGATCGACAAGGTGTTTGACCCGTTTTTCACCACCAAACCGCTGGGCCAGGGCACGGGCCTGGGGCTGTCGAGCATTTACGGGTTCGCCCGGCAATCGGGGGGCGATGCGCATATCCGCAGCGTTGCCCGACGCGGTACCGAAGTCACCATCATGCTGCCGGCCAGTTCGGACCCGACCACGGCTGATGTGGTCTCAGAGGCGACGAACCAACAAGGCTCGGGCGAGCATGTGTTGATTGTCGAGGACATGCCGTCGGTACGCATGTTCGTCGCCGAGGTCCTGGTGGATGCCGGTTATCGCTGCACCCAGGCGGGTGACATCGAAGCCGCCCTTGAGCGCCTGCAAAACGATCCGTCGATTGATCTGATGCTGACGGACGTTGGCCTGCCGCGCATGAATGGCCGCGAACTGGCAGATGTCGCCCGAGGGTGGCGTGAAGGATTACCAATCCTGTTCATGACCGGCTATGCAGAAAACGCGATCAATCGGCAGGTGTTTTTGGGGGATGGCATGGAGATGCTGATCAAGCCGTTTCAGATTAGTGAGCTGCTGGACAAGGTCCGACGCACTTTGGACTGCGCCTGACAGACCGCTATCGTCGGAACGCCGCCCGGACCAAGCCCGCTCCCACAATGGGCAGCGCAATCCCTGTGGGAGCGGGCTTGCCCGCGATGAGGCCAGTAAAAACAACACATCAAGCCCTGCCAAGCACCCGGGCCAAAAACGGCGCAGTCCGGCTCTTTTTGCTTTTGGCCACTGTCTGCGGCGTGCCGGCTACAACGATTTTCCCACCCTGATCCCCCGCCCCCGGTCCGATGTCGATCACCCAGTCACTCTGTGCCACCACGCGCATTTCATGCTCGACCACGATCACCGTGTGCCCCGCCACCACCAGCGTATTCAACTGCTCCAGCAAGCGGTCGACGTCTCGTGGATGCAAACCGGTTGTGGGCTCATCAAGCACATACAACGTCGCGCCACGCTGGTTACGTTGCAACTCCGTCGCCAGTTTGATGCGCTGCGCTTCACCGCCGGACAACTCGGTCGCCGGTTGCCCCAGGCGCAAATACCCCAGACCGATGTCGCGCAGCACCTCCAGCGAGCGGCGAATGCCCGGTTGCTCGGCGAACACCTCGACCGCTTCATCCACCGTCAGCCCCAGCACTTGGGCGATGTTCAACCCTTGCCAGCTGATCGCCAGCGTCTCGGGGTTGTAGCGCGCACCATGGCACGTCGGGCATGGCGCGTAGACACTGGGCATAAACAACAACTCGACGCTGACAAAGCCTTCACCTTCGCAGGTCGGGCAACGGCCCTTGGCGACGTTGAACGAGAATTGCCCGGCGTCGTAGCCTTCGGCCTGAGCCTCGGGCGTGGCGGCGTACAGCTTGCGCACGTTGTCGAACAGCCCGGTGTAGGTCGCCAGATTGGAACGTGGCGTGCGGCCGATGGGTTTCTGATGAACCTGCACCAGGCGCTTGATCGAGGCCAGCCCGGCCGTAACCTGACCGCCGCTGACTTGCGGCGCATCGTCCTCAAGACTCAACGCTTCGGTTTCGCTATCGCTGGCGGCCCGCCCCAAATGGGCACCGACCAACTCCAGCAGCGCCTGACTGACCAGGCTCGATTTGCCGGAACCGGACACCCCGGTCACGGCGGTGAAACAGCCCAGCGGAAACTCGACGCTGAGATTGTTCAGGTTGTTGCGGGTGATGCCCTCCAGGCGCAACCAGTCGGTAGCCTTGCGACAGGCGCGCGGTTCGGTGACAGTTTCGGCGAACAGATAGGCGCGGGTCTGCGAGTTCGTCACCTCGGACAATCCTGCCGGCACACCGCTGTAGAGAATCTGGCCACCGTTCTCACCTGCCGCCGGGCCGACGTCGATCAACCAGTCGGCCCGGCGCATGGTTTCCAGATCATGCTCAACCACAAACAGCGTATTGCCAGCGGCCTTCAGGCGTTGCAGCGCTTCAAACAACGCCTCACCGTCCGCCGGGTGCAGGCCGGCTGAGGGCTCATCCAGGACGTAGATCACACCGAACAGTTGCGAGCCTAATTGTGTCGCCAGCCGCAGTCGTTGCAACTCGCCAGATGACAGCGTCGGCGTGCTGCGTTCCAGCGCCAGGTATCCGAGGCCCAAGTCGGTCAGGGTGCTGACCCGTTCCAGCAAATCCTGGGCGATCCGTTGCGCGGCCAGGCGTTTTTCCACCGACAGATTGGGCGTGTGGCGCACGTCCGGTGCGTTGGCATGACCGCTGGCACCGTGGGCAACTCGCGCGTCGCGGGCCTCGCGGGTTTGCTGGTGGGTCAACACGTCACCCGCCTCTTCGGCCTGCTCAAGGTAACTGTGCGCCGCCACGGGTTTCAGCACGGCGGCCACTTGTAGCAGTGGCATCTGCGATAACTCACCGATGTCATAGCCCGCAAACGTCACCGACAATGCCTCGCGCTTAAGCCGTTTTCCATCACATAACGGGCAAGGACTGCCGAGCATGAATTGCGAAACGCGCTTCTTCATCAGCGCACTTTGCGAGTGGGTGAAGGTGTGCAGGATGTAGCGTCGGGCGCCGGTGAAGGTGCCCTGATAGCTGGGTTCCAGCTTGCGTTTGAGCGCAACCCTGGTTTCTTCCGGCGTGAGCCCGGCGTACACCGGCACCGTCGGTGTCTCTTCGGTGAAAAGAATCCAGTCGCGCTGTTTTTCCGGCAGATCGCGCCAGGGTTTATCGACGTCGTAACCCATGGTCACGAGGATGTCGCGCAGGTTCTGTCCCTGCCAGGCCGTGGGCCAGGAAGCGACCGCTCGCTGGCGGATGGTCAGGCTCGGATCGGGCACCATCAGCGCTTCGGTGACATCATAAACCCGCCCCAACCCATGACACTCCGGGCACGCGCCTTGTGGGGTGTTGGGTGAGAAGTCTTCGGCATACAACATCGCCTGTCCCGGCGGGTAGCTGCCGGCCCGGGAGTACAGCATGCGGATCAGGCTCGACAACGTCGTTACGCTGCCCACCGAAGAGCGGGTGCTCGGCGTGCCACGCTGTTGCTGCAAAGCCACGGCCGGCGGCAGGCCTTCGATGGAGTCGACATCCGGTACACCGACCTGATCGATCAGCCGTCGCGCATAAGGCGCCACGGATTCGAAATAGCGGCGTTGCGCTTCGGCATAGAGCGTCGAGAACGCCAGCGACGACTTGCCCGAACCCGAGACACCGGTGAACACCACCAGCGCATCGCGCGGTATGTCGATATCGATGTTCTTGAGGTTGTGCTCCCGGGCGCCGCGCACCCTGACCATGCCGGAGGGAGGGTTGGATGTGTGCTTTGGGGGCATCGGGAAACCTTAATGAAATAACTGAAAACACACATGCCCCCTGTGGGAGCGAGCCTGCTCGCGATGGCGGTGTGTCATTAAACATTTATGTCGGCTGACACTACGCCATCGCGAGCAGGCTCGCTCCCACAGGGGTTCGGTGTTGATCTTCCACAGGGGGATTAGCCATTTAGGACTGTGCGAACCATTCGGGTGAGTGCTTCAGGATCGTAGGGTTTGCTCAGTAAATAGGTGTCGGAGCTGAGTTGGTGATTGCGCGAGATAATGTCACGGGTGTGGCCCGAGGTGAACAACACAGCCACTGGGGGAATTTGCACTTTGGCCCATGCCGCCAGGTCAGCACTTTTGATCAAGCCGGGCATGACCACGTCAGTAAAAATCAGGTCTACCTGCGTGCCCTCCAGCAACATCTGCATCGCTTGGTCTCCATTGGCCGCCGTCAGGATTTGATAGCCTTCTTCACGCAGCAACTCCACTGCCGAGGTGCGAACCGCTTCGTTGTCTTCGACCACCAGAATGGTTTCATGACCACCGTGCAGCTGTGCAACTTGCTGAGTGGCTTCACTGGGCGCCGGCCGCAGACTACGGGGAAAGTACAACTGAACCCGAGTACCCTGTCCCTCGGTGCTGGAAATCTCGATGTGCCCGCCGCTCTGTTTGACGAAACCGAACACCATGCTCAACCCCAGCCCCGTGCCCTGGCCGTCGGCCTTGGTGGTGAAGAACGGTTCGAAGGCTTGCGCGAGCACCTGTGGCGGCATGCCGATACCAGTGTCCGCCACCGTGACGCAGACGTAGTCGCCGGCCACGATGCCCTTGCCTGCACAAAACTTCTGATCCAGGACGACGTGTTCGGCACTCAAACCGATGGTCCCCTCACCTTTCATGGCATCACGGGCATTGATCGCCAGGTTGAGAATGGTGTTTTCCAATTGATTGCGGTCCACGAAGATGTGCCAGGCATCATCCGGGGCGTTTACCTTGATCTGGAGTGTTTCACCCAGCGCCCGCTGCAATATTTCCGCCAGACCTTCGAAGACCTGTTTTGGATTACAGACGGCTGGCGACAATGGCTGGCGACGGGCGAAGGCGAGCAATTGCGAAGACAATTTGGCGCCACGTTCGACTGCGGCAATCGATGCGTTGACCCGGCGCTGCACGTTGGCGTTATCCGGTTCGTGCCGCGCCAGCAAGTGCAGGTTGCCGGCGATCACCTGTAACAGGTTATTGAAGTCGTGGGCCACGCCACCAGTGAGGCCGCCGATGGCTTCGAGCTTCTGTGACTGGCGCAGTTGTTCTTCAGCTGCCAACCGCGCTTCGACTTCATCGGCGACGCGCTGCTCCAGGTTGCGTGTGAACCTGAGTAAGGATTCTTCGGCAGACTTGCGTTCATGGATGTCGATCAATACGCCGGGAAAACGGAACGGTTCGCCCTGCTGGTTAAACTCGCAACAGCCGCTCGCCAGCACCCATAGATAACCGCCATCCGGGCGCAGCACGCGATACTCCGCATTAAAGGCTTCTCCGGTTTCGACCGATTGACTGACCTGTTCCTGCACCCAATTGAGGTCGTCGGGGTGGATTCTGGTTTCGGTGACGTCCGGGGGCAGGTCGGCCAGATCCTGATCTGCGGGAAAAGAGAAGGTGCGGGCAAAGCGCTCGTCGCCGGAGAGCTTGTTGGCTTTGATGTCCCAGACGAATGAGCCGAGCAAGGCTCCGGCATTGAGTGCCAGGCGCACCCGTTCGTTGTCGGCGCGATAGGCGTCTTCGGCTGCCTGGCGGCGACGTTCGGAAATGACATGTTCCGTGGTCTCGACCACCATCGCCATGACCCCGGCCGGCTTGCCGTCATCATCGGCCACCGGGCTGTAATAGAGGTCCAGCCAGACGTCTTCGGGAATTCCGTCACGCAGAAGCACCAGCTCTTTATTGCGATAGGACAAGGTGCCACCCGCCAGGCAGGTATCGACCACATTGCGATTGAATTCGGCGACTTCCGGCCAGCCCATTTCCACCGGGACGCCCAACAGGTAAGGATGGCGGCCACCGGCAAATTTGGAGTAGGCATCGTTGTAGATCATGTACCCGGCGCGCCCCCACAGCATCACCATCGGCAGTGGCGAGGCGAGCATCAACTGCACCGAGCTGCACAGGCTCGCGGGCCAGGTGTCGAGGCTGCCAAGTTCGGTCTGGCACCAGTCGAACGTACGAATACGCCCGGCCATTTCACCGGTCCAGCCGGCACACCCGTGGCTTTCATCTAAAAACTGCATCGACTGGCTCTGAGTCCCTGTAAATGAACTGACCTGGAGGATCGCGACGACTTGAGAACGGCGTGGACCCGTTTGTTTCGAGCGCCGCCGACGTCAATGGTTTCATAGAGGTTAGCTGATTCTCAACGGGCAGATTTTTGTTGCTCACTCTCCGCGTAGATACCGTCTTGAACCTCACCGGGCAATCGCGTTTTGTCAGGCAAATCCCAGACGCAGCCTCGCGTTGCTCGTCAGCTGCTACAGGGTGGGTGGTGGGGATTTGTAGCAGCTGTCGAGCAACGCGAGGCTGCGTCTGCTTTCTACCTGAAAGAACTCAATTGCCGGGTTTGCGACGGCTGCGCTGCGGTCGTCAATACCCCTTCGACACAGGTCAGCGGAAATCCCGGCTGCGTACGCTGATGCCGTCGAGCAATGCACTCAGGTCGCTCAAGCGTCCGGCAATCAGGTGGCGAACTTCGCCTTCCTTTTCCCAGCGGCCATCGACCTTGAGCAATTGCGAACCGACCAGCACCTGGCGTTGCCTTTCCGCCAAGTCGCGCCAGACCACCACGTTGACGTTGCCGAACTCGTCTTCCAGGGTCACGAAGGTCACGCCACTGGCGGTGCCCGGACGTTGCCGCCCCGTCACCAACCCCGCGACGCTGACCGGGCGCCCGTGTTCGATCGCCATCAGTTCTTGCGAACTGCGACAACGCCGGGCTTTCAATTCACCGCGCAACAACGCCAGCGGATGCGGGCCGAGGGTGGTGCCGATGCTGGCGTAATCGGCTTGCAGGTCTTCGCCGACTGTGGGTTTGGGCAACGCCACGACGTCCTCTTCCTGACGCGGCAGGCCGGCAAATAAACCAAGTTGCTTTTGCACCCCCGCCACCTCCCAGCGCGCCCGATGCCGGTCACCGGCCAAACCCCGCAGCGCGCCGGCATCGGCCAGTTGCTCTTGGGCACGGGCGTCGAGGCGCGCACGTTCGCCGAGGTCGGCGATGTCGACAAACACCCCACGCGCGCGCGCCGCTTCGATGCGCCGGGCATCGTCTTCGCGAAAGCCCTTGATCATCCGCAACCCCATGCGAATCGCCGGTTGTGCACCGGTCATCGGCTCCAGGCTGCAATCCCAGTCACTGGCACGTACATCCACCGGACGAATCTGCAAATGATGCCGGCGCGCGTCCTGGAGAATCTGGTCCGGACTGTAGAAACCCATCGGCCAGCTGTTGATCAGCGCACAGGCGAAGGCCGCCGGTTCGTGGCATTTGAGCCAGCAACTGGCGTAGGTCAACAAGGCGAAACTGGCGGCGTGGGACTCGGGAAACCCGTAGCTGCCGAAACCTTTGATCTGCTCGAAGAGCTGCGCGGCGAACTCGGCCGTATAGCCGTTTTTCTTCATCCCGGCGGCTAGTCGGTCCTTGTGCGGTTCCAGCCCGCCGTGGCGTTTCCAGGCCGCCATGGAACGGCGCAACTGATCGGCCTCGCCGGGGCTGTAGTCGGCGGCGACGATGGCGATCTGCATCACTTGTTCCTGGAACAGCGGCACGCCGAGGGTGCGCTTGAGCACCTCCCTCAATTCTTCGGAGGGGTAACTTTCGAGTTCTTCCTTGTTTCGTCGCCGCAGATACGGATGGACCATACCGCCCTGGATAGGACCGGGGCGAACGATGGCCACCTCGATCACCAGATCATAAAATTTGCGAGGCTTGAGCCGGGGCAACATCGACATCTGTGCCCGGGATTCGATCTGGAACACGCCGATGGTGTCGGCACGGCCAATCATGTCGTAGGTGGCCGGATCTTCGGACGGGATCGTCGCCAGACTCAGGTCAAGGCCTCGGTGGCGGCGCAGCAGGTCGAAACAACGGCGGATCGCGCTGAGCATGCCCAGTGCCAGAATATCCACTTTGAGCAACCCGACTGCGTCGAGATCGTCCTTGTCCCACTGAATGATCGTACGCTCGGCCATGGCAGCGTTTTCCACCGGCACCAAGCTGTCCAGAGGCTGCTCGGAAATCACGAAGCCACCGGGGTGCTGGGACAGGTGCCGGGGAAAACCGATCAGCTGTTGCGTCAGGCTCAAGACCCGGCGCAGCACCGGGCTTTCGGGATCGAACCCGCCTTCCAGCAAACGCTCCACGGGCGGCGTGGCATCACTCCAGTGGCCGCAGCAATCGGCCAGGGCGTTGATCTGATCTGGCGGCAACCCCAACGCCTTGGCCACGTCACGCACCGCGCCGGCGGCGTGATAGGTGCTGACCACCGCCGTCAACGCCGCGCGCCTGCGGCCATAGCGCTGAAAGATGTACTGCAAGACTTCTTCGCGACGTTCGTGCTCGAAGTCCACATCAATGTCCGGCGGCTCGTTGCGCTCCTTGGAAAGAAAGCGCTCAAACAGCATGTTCATCCGGTCCGGGTCGATCTCGGTGATGCCCAAGGCGAAACACACCGCCGAATTGGCCGCCGAGCCCCGGCCCTGACAGAGAATTTTCTCGCGTCGGGCGAAGGCGACGATGTCCTGAACAGTCAGGAAATAGCTTTCGTAGCCCAGCTCGGCGATCAGCCCCAGCTCCTTGTTGATCAGCCCGCGTACCTTCTCGCTCGCCCCTTGGGGCCAGCGCTCGCGAATGCCGCGCTCGGTCAATTCGCGCAACCAGGAATCGGCGCTGTGGCCTTGCGGCACCAACTCCCGTGGATACTGATAACGCAGCTGCCCAAGGTCGAAGGTGCAACGCCGGGCGATGGCCAACGTTTCATCGAGCAAGGCTGGCGGGTAGATCGATTGCAAAACCTCCAGGCTGCGCACATGCCGCTCGCCATTGGGATGAAGGCGCAGCCCGGCTTCGGCCACAGGCAGGTGATGACGGATGGCCGTCATGGTGTCCTGCAAGGCGCGCCGGCCACGGGTGTGCATGTGCACATCGCCGCTGGCCACCGCTGGGATGCGCAGTTCCCTCGCAAGGGTCAGCAACGCGTCCAGGCGCCGGGTATCGTCCTGGCCGCGATGCAACTGGACGCTCAGCCACAGACGTTCGGTGAAAGTCTGTTGCAGCCAGTGGCCCTGTTCGAAGTCATCGACAGCGTCCGGTGCCCACAACACCAGCAGCCCCGGCATCGGCTCGCTGAAATCTTCGCGCAGCACCTGATATTGGCCTTTTTGCGTACGGCGCCGCGCCCGGGTAATCAGCCGGCACAGGGTCTGGTAACCCTCCAGGTTCTCCACCAGCAGCACCAGTTTCGGACCGTTCTCGATGCGGATTTCGCTGCCGATGATCAGCGGCAGCTCCACCGCCTTGGCCGCTTGCCAGGCGCGGACGATACCGGCCAGGGTGCATTCATCGGTGATCGCCAGCGCCTGATAACCGTGCTTTTTCGCCCGTTGAAAGAGTTCGAGGGCGCTGGAGGCGCCACGCTGGAAACTGAAGTTCGACAGGCAGTGCAATTCGGCATAGTCGATGCTCATGCGAACCAGCCCTGCAGCCACAGCGGACCGCCCTCACCCACCGCCCGATAGGCCCAGCCCTGTTGGCCGGAACGGGTTTCGATCAGGTAGTAATCGCGGCGCACGTCGGCGCCGTCCCACCAGCCGGACTCGATGCGCTCCGGGCCCATGAGAATGCGGGTCGAGCCTTCGTGGATCGCCTGCGGTTCCGTCAGCAACCAGCCCGGACGCTGCACACCCGGCAACCCCGCGCAGAGTTGACTGTCGACCCGTGCCTGCCACGCGCATTCGGGCCGGTGATCGGCCTGAAAGCGCAAGCCGTGCACCGCCTCATCACCGAGCCGCGCGCGCAAGCGTTCGCGCAGTTGCTCCCAGGGCAAGGATTGCTGCGGGCGGTCATCGAACAGTTCCTGATACTGCGGGACGAAGCTCGGCAAGTCTTCGGCACACAGCCGAAAACCGCGCACCGGGGCTTCGACCTGAACCTGTTCCAGTCGCCCCCGGGCCAGTTCGAAGAGCATGGCCGGATCGCGTTCGGCGCTGAGCAGGCCGACCTTGATCACCGAGTCCGGCAAGCCGGCATGCTCCAGGTGCAGGTCAAACCGCTGCACGCCGCTGTCCCGACCACAGAGAAAGGCCGACAGGTCGCCGGTCAGCCGGCGCAGCGGAAACAGCAGCGCCTGATGGGACTGCACGTCGAAGTTGAGTTCGATGCGCACGTCGAAACGGTCCGGCGGCAGGTAGAACGCCAAGGCCAGTCGCCGCGCCCCCGTCAACGCGTCCAGATGCTTGAGCACCTGGGCTTCGAAACGCCGGGCCAGGCTCTGTCGCGGCAGCGCCTGCACCTGGTTCAAGGTGCGCAAGCCCATGCGCGACAACGCCGTGGCCACCACGGGTTCCAGGGCGATCCGGTCGACGGGCAACTGCCCGAGATGGTGCTGCAAGGCGTCGTTGTCCGGCACCACCAGCCCGTCATACACGTTGGCCAGCACCCGCGCGGCCACCGGGTTGGGGGCTGCGACGATCCGATGGCGAAAACCCAGCTCGCCGAGTTCGGCGCGTAACCGTGCTTCAAACGTCGGCCACGGCCCGAACAAGCCCAGGCTGGATTCGATTTCAAACACCACGGCACGCGGGTAATGCACGCTGACCTGAGAGCTGAAGCGATAAGCCCATGCGGCGAGGAACTGCTGCCAGTGCTCGATCTCGGCGGCGTCGTATTCGGCCGTGGCAAAGCCTTTGCTCAAGGCCTGCGCGGCGGTCATCGACTGGCCCGGCCGCAGGCCCAGCGCCCGCGCCGACGCGTTGACCGCTTGCAACACCCGGCGCTGCGCCGGACCGGTCAGCAGTGCCAGCGGCTCATCGGGATCGGGGCGCTGACGCAGCACCGCGTCCAGCGCCAATTGCGGGAAAAGAATACAGACCCAGCGCATGGCAACCTCAATGCCCCACGGGGAAGGCAATCGGCGCCGAGCGCGCCAGCCCGCCCCGGCACTTGAGCACGCGCAATTGCGCAGGCCTGGCGTCGATGGCGATGCGCAGGGCGGCGGGTGAAGGGTTGACCGCTTCATGGATAGAACGGTAGGCGAACGCTAGGGTCGAGCCGGTTTCCGCCGCCACCTGCAAGCGCCGTAACGCCCGGTCATCGGCCTTGTGCGGCCAGCACAGCACCGCACCGCAACTGCCGGAACGCAAGCATTGTTCAGCCGCCCACAAGGCATCCCGTTCACTGGCCTGGATGATCGACAACTGGCGCAGATCGACCCCGGCGTTCTGCCACGCCTGGGGATATGGCACGTAAGGGGGCGCCACCAGCACGATGCGTTCACCCGCCGCCGACAACCGCGCCAGCGCCGGCCACACCAGTTGCAGCTCTCCGACGCCCTGCCCGGCCAGAAGGATTTCGGTCAGCGCAGCTTCCGGCCAGCCACCGGTGGGCAACGCCGCGTCCAGCGCGGCATGCCCGGTGGGTTGCGGGCTGACGGCCGGGGGCGCAGGCCGTCCCTTCCAGACCTGGCCGCCATTGAACAGCGTATCCAGCGCAACGACGGCGCCCATCACCCTTGCCTCACCAGGCCGCAGAACACCCCTTCGATAGCGAGGTCCTGGTCGGGTTGCACGATGATCGGCTGATACGCCGGGTTGCGCGGCAACAGGCGAACCGTGTCGCCGGTGCGCTCGAAGCGCTTGATGGTGACTTCGCCGTCGAGCCGCGCCACGACGATCTGGCCGTTGACCGCTTCCGGATTGCGCCGCACACCCACCAGATCGCCATCGAGAATGCCGTCCCCGATCATCGAGTCACCCTGAACCCGCAGCATGTAATCCGGCACCCGCGAAAAGATTGCCGGGTCGAGCATCAAACGGCTGTGCACCTCGGCATCGGCGCCGATCGGCGCACCGGCCGCGACCCGGCCGAGCACCGGGATGTCCAGCCATTCGGGGCGCGCCGGTTGCCCGAGTAGACGAATGCCACGGGCCTGATGCGGGTTGACCTCGATAAAACCGGCTTCGGTCAGCGCCAGCACATGCTTGCGCGCCACGCTGCGGGAGGCGAAACCGAACGCCTCGCTGATTTCAGCAAGGCTCGGGGACTGACCGTGCTCCGCGATTCGGTCGCGGATAAAGGTCAGGATGGCAGTACGGCGGGGAGTTAAAGTCGTCATGGAGTACATTTGTACTCTTTTGGCATTTCCCTGACAAGGACTTGTAGGCGTCGTGTAGGAACTCTGCGTAGGAGCTGCGTAGGAGCCATGTAGCAGCTGTCGAGTGAAACGAGGCTGCGATTTTGTCTGTAAAAATCGCAGCCTCGTTTCACTCGACAGCTGCTACAGGGGCCGGGCCAGTGTGTAAACGAAGACTCAACTGCCGTCGTCTTCGCTCAAGCCACGAGCCGTCAGAAACCCTGCGATGTAATCGATAAACGCCAGCACCTTCGCGGTCGCCCGCCGATGGCTCGGGTACACCGCCAGAATGTGCGGGCCAAAGCTGTCCGGGTCGATGTCGTAGTCAGCCATCACCTGCACCAGCCGGCCATCGGCGATGTACGGCGCGGCGCTCCACAACGGCGTGTGCAGCAAACCGCGCCCGGCCAGCGCGTTGGCCAGCAACAAGTCGTAGTTGTCGCTGCGCAGTCGCGGATTTTGCGGCTGTGGCAGGCTCAGGCGTTGCCCGTCGCGCTCGACCCACCAGAATTCGCGGCTGAGCAACGGATGGCGGTACAGCAGCCACTCATGGTCATCGAGGGTGTGCGGGGTGACGGCCACTGTTTTACGCGCCAGATAGGCCGGGCTGCCACACAGAGCCAGGCGATTGCTACCGACGACGCGGGCAATCAACCCCGGCAAATCGTCATGGCCTTCGCGCAGGGCCAGGTCGTAGCCGCTTTCCAGCAGATTGACGAACTCATCGCACAGGTCCACCTGCAGATTGATCTGCGGGTATTGCTCCAGAAAACCGCCACACACCTGATCGAGAAATGCCTGCCCATAGGCCAGCGGCGCAGTGATTTTCAGGTTGCCGCGCAGGCCATGCTGCAACTGCTCGATTTCCTCGCCGGCCTCCTCCAGCCGCTGCAACACCTGGCGTGCGGTTTCCAGATAGAGCCGCCCGGATTCGGTGAGCAAGATCCGCCGGGTGCTGCGCTCAAACAAGCGCGCGCCGAGTTCGGCTTCCAGGTGGTTGACCGCTTTGGTCAGGGCCGACGGGGTCTTGCCCAGTTGCTCGGCGGCGCGGCTGAAACTGCCGAGTTGCGCCGTGACCACGAACATTTTCAACGCACCCAACTTGTCCATACTTTTTCCATTCCGGCAAAAACGTTTTTCGTGAGGAAGGCGTTCTGCTGCGCACCAGCAGCCACTAATCTGGCCATCAGACGCAATAACAAGGAAACATTCAATGAAAAGATTCATCCCGAATCTCTTGATAGCCGCTGTTAGTTTTGCCTCGATGGAAGCCATGGCAGCCACCGATCTGGTGCTGATCAATGGCAAGATTTTCACCGCCGACCGTGCCCAACCGAAGGTGCAGGCGCTGGCGGTTCAGGACGGCAAGGTGCTGCAAGTCGGCAGCGATGCACAGATCAAAGCCTTGATCACACCGGAAACAAAAGTGGTGGATCTGGGCGGCAAAACCCTGATGCCCGGCCTGATCGACACCCATTCCCATGCGATTTTCGGCGGTCTGGAAATGGTCTCGGCCAACATGGAAGACGAGGTGGTCGGCCTCGACGAACTGGAAAAACGCCTGCGCGGCTGGCGTGATGACGGCAAGGCCAGACACGGCGATGTGCTGACCATCGCCGGCATGAGTTCGGTCTACTGGGCCAAGGCCGAGGAGCTGGGCAACAAATTCAACCAAGGTGAATGGGCCGACGTGCCCGTGGTGTTTACCGGCAGCGACCACCACACCGCCTGGGCCAACGACTTCATGCTCAAGCGCGCCGGGATTGATGCCGCATTGCTCAAGACCTTGCCCGCGGCCGAAGCGGACACCATCGGCAAACGTGCCGATGGCACCCCTAACGGCTTCCTGGTTGACGCCGGTTGGGACCGGGTGTCCTCGAAAATACCGGTGCCGAGCGCCGCCGATATGCTCAAGGCTGCCCAATCGGCCGTGCGCTACAACAACAGCGTCGGCATCACGGCGTGGATGGACCCCGCCGCCAACGCCGCGCCGGGCGAACCGCTGTTCGCGCTCAAGCCCACGGAGAAAACCGTCGGCGTGCTGCCCGCTTATAAAGCATTGTCCGAAACCGGTGGCATGAGCGCCCACGTCGCCGCCCTGCTGGTGGCCAATCCGAAAAGCATACCGGCCGACCTCGACACACTGGATAAAGTCCGCCAGCAATTTCAGGGCATCCCGAACCTGACCCTGCCCGGCGTCAAGATCTTCGCCGACGGCGTGATCGAATTCCCGGCCCAGAGCGCGGCGATGATCGACCCTTACAGCAACTCGCACAAACAGGGCGAATTGCTGATCGATCCGAAGCATTTTGGCGAACTGGTCAGCGCCATCGACCAGCGCGGCTGGCTGGTGCACATCCACGCCATCGGCGACCGCGCAGTGCGTGAGTCGCTGAACGGTATCGCCCAGGCGCGCAAGGATCGTCAGAGCGGCGTGACGCATTCGATCACCCACCTGCAAATCGTCAACCCGAAGGAGTTTGCGCGGTTCAAACCGCTGGGCGTCATCGCCTCGATGCAACTGCTGTGGGCGTCGGCCGATGATTACACCACGGACATGATCAAGCCCTACGTCAGCGCCCTCGCCTTCCGTTATCAATACCCCGCGCATTCGCTGCTCAAACAGGGCGCGACCATCTCCGGTGCGAGTGACTGGCCGGTGTCTTCGCCTAACCCATGGAACGCCATGGCCCAGGCCATCACCCGCCTCGGCCCGCTGGGCGTGCTGAACATCAAGGAAGCCGTGGATCGTGAAACGATGTTCTACGCCTACACCGTGAATGCGGCGCGCACCATTGGCCTGGAGAAGCAAATCGGTTCCCTGACACCCGGCAAGCAAGCCGACTTCATCGTGCTGGACCGTGACGTATTCACCGTCGACGACAAGGCCTTGAGCGACACCCAAGTGCTGCAAACCTGGTTCGCCGGACGCGAAGTCTACGCACCGACCCTCTAATAAAAATCCGCTGTACCCGCTGGCCGATCCCGCGTTCAACGCCGGGGTTCGGCGCAGCTTTGCCGCAAAAAAAACGGCCCATAAACAATCCTGCCCCTAACAATAAAAAGCATCGGGACTTTACTCATGAAAGCTTTCACCCTGTTCGCCCTCGGTTCCTTGAGCATGCTGCCGCTAAGCAGCCAGGCCATCGTCTTGAACGACGACTTTTCCGTCCTGGTGGACCTGACCCTGGCGAGCGATTACCGCACCCGTGGCATTTCGCAAACACTCAATGACCCCGCCGCGCAGGCCGGCGTAACGCTGGCCCACAGCACGGGTCTGTACGTGGGGGCCTGGACTTCGAACGTCGACTTCGGCGGCGGCCTGAAAACCCGTCAGGAAGTCGACTACTACGGCGGCTGGCTCTGGGAAGCCACCGACGACATCAACCTCGACATCGGCTACCTCAAATACACCTATCCGAAAGAAAGCCAGTTCAACCAGAGTGAGGTTTACGGCATTCTCAGCGTTTACGGGGTGAAACTCGGAGCCTATTACTCCGACGATGCGCCGGGCATCGATAGCGAGCAGAATTCGATGTACACCTATGTCGGTTACGAAACCCAGTTGCCTTATGACACCGGCCTGAAGCTGCGCTACGGCAACATGGACTTCAAGGACCCGCGCATGTTCACGAGCTCCGGTCATGGCGAAGAGTCGTACCGCGAATGGGAAGTCAAACTGACCCACGAACTGGCCGGGGTGCTGCTGGGCCTGGCCTACATCGACACCGACCTGTCGAAAAGCCAATGCACCAGCAATTGGGGCTACGACGACCTGTGCAGCGCCACCGTGGTGGCGAGCGTCAGCAAATCCTTCTGACCCACAGGAGTTATGAGGTGGGTTCGGGAGTGAGTTGTGCCAGGTACGGCCACGGGTAGATGCCGCGTTCGTGGCCGTCGCTGAAGATCAGTTGCAGGCCGTAGCCTTGGACATTCAACTCGACCACGCGAATGCGCGGATCAACCTTCACCGTCAGACCTTGCAGTCGAAACGCCCGGCATTGCGAGCACGGGCACTGACGCCTCAGTTCAGCGTGCCCCAGCCTCTGCTCACGGCCATCCGGCCAGTTCAAGCGCAGCTGCTGTTTACCTAAGGAATTACCCACCGCCACCGGGTTCATTGCAGTTGACTCAAGGCGATGCGCACGGCTTTGCGCACTTCCGGATCGCCGTCGTCTTGCGCGGCCTGCAAGGGGGCGATGGCGCCCTTTTCGTTCAATTCGCCAAGGGCCAGCGCGGCTTCCTTGCGCAGGTTGCTGATGCGGTGGCCAAGGGTTTCGATCAAGGCTTCAAGGGCGGGGGCGTAACGCAATCGACCGAGGCTGCGGGTGGCGCGCAGGCGGACTTGCCAGTAATCGTCGCTCAAGGCCGCGACCAGTGCGCTGCCGGCATCAATGTGGCCGACTTTGCCCAACGTGGTCGCGGCTTCTTCGCGTACTTGCCAGGCGTCGTCTTGCAAGGCCTGGCGCAGCGCGGGCAGCACGTGAGCGTCGCAAGCCAGCCCGAGGGCGCCGGTGGCGGCGCGGCGCACTTCAGTATCGGGATCGGCGCTGGCCAATCTCGCCAAATCCGGCAACGCATCGAGCTGCTTGAGCCAGCCGAGCACCCCCACCGCCTCGCGACGAACGCTAGCGTCTGCATCCGTCAACGCGTTTAACGCGGCAGCGGCGGCCTCGGGAAAACGCAACTCTCGCAACGCCCTGAACGCGGCAATGCGAACGCTGGCCTCGGCGTGCCCGGTCCACGGCAGAATCACCCGACCTGCCGCCTCGCTCTTGAGCAGGCTGAGGCTTTGCGCGGCGGCAGACTGCACGGCCAACGAGGAATCGGTCAGCGCCTGACACAAGGCCTCGACCACCGGAGCCTCTTCCCAGGCTTCAAGCAAGCGAGCGGCTTCGGCGCGGACTTCTTCGGTTGGGTCTTGCGCCAGTCGATTGACCAGCCACAGCAAGCCGTCCGGTTCTTCAAGGTCGGCCAGTTCAATCAGCGCAATGCGGCGCACGCCGGGATCGTCATCGGTCAGGCGCGGTTGCAGGGCGAGAATATCTTCGTTATCGGTTACATCGAATAGTGAGGTCATAGGGCAAATCGCGGCAGTTTGTTTTCAGGGGGGAGTCCGAGAGGGTTCAGGCGCGGTAGCTGCCGACCGTCTTCGTGACGCAGTAATTCGAGGCAATGGCGCTTCAGGCGGGAGAACTCATGGCTCGTCACCAGTTCGGTGGTGCGTGGCCTTGGAAAGTCGAGGCGCAGGTCTTCGATGATCCGCCCGGGGCGCGAGCTCATGACCAGCAGGCGATCGGCGAGGAACAGCGCTTCGTCGATGTCATGGGTGACGAACACCACGGTGGTGCGAATCCGCGTCCAGATGTCCAGCAACAGCTCCTGCATGTTCAACCGGGTCAGCGCGTCGAGGGCGCCGAAGGGTTCGTCCATCAGCAACAGGCGTGGGCGGTTGATCAGCACCCGGGCAATTTCCACCCGTTGCTGCATGCCGCCGGAGAGTTGATCGGGCCAGCGCTCGGCGAAGCCTTCGAGGCCCACCAAAGCGAGGATTTCATCGGCGGCTTTGTGGCGCTCAGCCTTGCCGATGCCGCGCATCTTCAGGCCGAAGGCGACGTTGTCACGCACGGTTCGCCACGGGAACAGTGTGTGGTGCTGGAACACCATGCCGCGCTGCGGCGACGGGCCCGAGACCTGCGCACCATCGACTTTGAGGCTGCCGGAACGCGGTTGCAGGTGCCCGGCCAGCGCGCCGAGCAAGGTCGATTTACCACAACCGGACGGCCCGAGAACGCACACGAACTGCCCCGCTTCAATCTGGCAATCCAGACCTTGCACGGCTTCAAAGGCTTGCGAGCCTTCACCGAGGACGATGGACAACTGGCGAATATCAATCCGCCCTTCCGGGGTTTGCATCACGCTCATCAGGCTTTCCCTCGTGGTCGGTGCCACGGCGTGAACAGCCCGCCGAGACGTTTGATCAGCAGGCTGCTGCCCATCCCGAGTACACCGATCAGCAGCATGCCGACGACGATGTCGGCGTAGTTCTGAATGGTGTAGGACTCCCAGGTGTAATAGCCGATGCCGTATTGGCCGGAGATCATTTCCGCTGTCACCAGGCAGAACCATGAGGTGCCCATGCCGATGGCCAGGCCAGTGATGATGCTCGGTGCGGCGCCCGGCAAAATCACCTCCAGCAGAATCGCCCGACGCCCTGCCCCGAGGCTTTTGGCCGAGGCGATCAGGCGCGGGTCGACGCCTTCGACGCCGTGCACGGTGTTGAGCAGAATCGGGAACAGCGCGCCGGTGAAAGTGATGAAGACCATCGACAGTTCCGAGGATGGGAACATGAGGATCGCCAGCGGAATCCAGGCGACAGCAGGGATCGGGCGCAGGACTTCCAAGGGTGGCAGCAGTAAGTCTTCGGCCCATTTCGAGCGGCCGATGACAAGGCCCAGGGCGATGCCGATAAACAGCGCGGCGAGGTAACCGGCGAAGACCCGGCTGAGGCTGCTGCTCAGGTGTTGGCCGAGCTTGCCGGAATCGCCAAGGCCCAACGCGGCCTGGAGGACGGCCAGCGGCGTCGGGACGTTGGCGAAGGTGATCAGGCCGAGGTTCCAGTGACCACTGGCGGCGAGTTGCCAAAACAGCAGGCACAACAGCAGTGACATGGCTCGGGGGAGCCAGCGTGCATAGGATCGGTACACAATTCTTCCTCTCAACCTGATTCCCTGTGGGAGCGGCGGTGCGGCGGTCCGACTTGCCCGCGATGGCGGTGTGTCAGTCGACATAGATATCGACTGGTCTGGCTCCATCGCGGGCAAGCCCGCTCCCACAGGGGAATGCGGTGTGTTTGGGGTTAGCGGGCGGCGACGGATTGGGTGGAGGCTTCGGTGAAGTCGAAGACCTTTCCGCCCTGGGCCGTGGCGAATTGTTGGGCCTGGCCTTTGAGCAGGAACGCGCTGAGCTGCCCTTTCGCATCGCTGGCAAACCACGCCTGATCCGCCAGCAGCTTGATCCCGCTGTCACTCGCCTGGGCATACACCGCGCGGATGTTTTTGCCTTCCGACTTCAAACCGGCCAACGCAGTGAACGCCGCTTGCGCCGAGGCGTACTGGCGAACCTTCGGTTCACCGCGCACCCAGATTTCCGCCACATGGTTGACGTCAGTGATCGCCTTCCCGCTCGCTGCATCCACGGCTTTCAGAGGTGTCTGCGCGTAGTTGGCCAGTTGCGCGGTGTAATCCAGGTTCGAAGCCTTGAACGCAGCGCGGATGTACTGCTCGTCGATAAAGGTATTGAGATCGAGACCGCGATCAGCCTTCTTCAACAACTTGAGGGTATCGATGGCGGTGCCCACCGCCTGACGGTATTCCGGCTTCCAGCTCAGGTCGCGGGTTTGCACGCCCAGCGGGCCGTGAAACAGGTAATTGACCTCGGCATCGACCCCGGTGACCTTGGCGATCAATTCGCTGTACTTCTCAGGTTCCGCCGCCAGCAACTGGTTGGCTTCGATGCTTGCCCGTAGATAGGCAACGACGATTTCCGGGTACTTCTTCGCATACGCCTGATCCACCAGCGCGCCGTGGAACGTTGGTGCCCCGGCCTGGGCGCCGTCGTAAATCTTGCGCGCGAAACCACGGCTCGGGAACAGTTCGGCGAACGGCACGAAGTCGGCGTGGGCGTCGATCTTCCCGGCCTGTAACGCGGAGCCTGCGACTTCTGGCGGCTGGGCGATGATGTTGACGTCTTTGAGCGGATCCCAACCCTGAGCCGCCACGGCGCGCAGCAACATGCCGTGGGCTGTCGAGGCGAACGGCACGGAAATGGTCTTGCCCTTCAACTCCGCCAATGACTGCACACCCGAAGCGCTCGGCACCACGATGCCGTTACCGCTGCCCTTGATGCTGCCCGAGAGCACGCTGATAAACAGGCTGTGCTTGCCGGCGGTTTCAAATGCCACGCCGTTGAACGAACCGGGGAAATCGGCCATGGCGCCGAAATCGAGTTTACCGGCGACCATCTCGTTGGTCAGCGGTGCGCCACTGGTGAAGTTTTTCCACTCGACCTCATATTGGGCGTCTTTGTATTGGCCGTCGTGAGGCAGGTATTTGTCGAGCAGACCGAGTTCACGGATCAGCAATCCGCCAGCGGCGCAATTGATGGTGGTGTCCTGGGTGCCGATGGCAATGCGGATGGTTTCGGCCGAGGCCGACAAGGTGAATGAGGCCAGTACGAGACCGGCAAACGCTGCACGCAGTAATGTTGGCAAAGACATGGATGTATCCCCTCGAATCATTTATAGGATGTTCGTCTCCGCCACGATCAGGGCGTGGTGGGAAACGAGGGGTGGTTTGAAGCTGGCGTCCGGGGGTTGCCGGATGGCTTTAGGTTGTTTGGGCTGGCCTCTTCGCGAGCAGGCTCGCTCCCACATTTAGATTGTATTTCCCTGTTGGAATGCATTTCCCTGTGGGAGCGAGACCGGCTTGCCGGCGAAGGCGTCCGGTCATTCAATAGAGATGCCGGGACTCACACTCAGCGCAACAGGTAAGGAATTTCGACTTTCACCGCCCCGGTCGGGCAGTCCTTTTCGCAGGGCATGCAGTACCAGCACTCGTCGAAGGCCATGTAGGCTTTCTGCGTGGCCGGGTTGATCGCCAGCAGGTCCATCGGGCAGACGTCGACGCACACGGTGCAGCCTTTGTGGGCGATGCAAAGATCCTCGTCGACCGTGACCGGCGCGTTGGAGCGGAAGAAGATTTCCTGGGGTTGATAGGCCATTGGGCGGTCTCTCCTTTTAGTGATGCTCAGGCCGCAAAGGCACCGACCCGCAGCCGGTCGTAGGCCTGCATTTCTTCGGCATCGAGCGGGATGATGTAAGGCTCGACGGCTTTCTTGAAGCTGGTCATACGGCCGTCGTCCCCCTTCTTCAGGTGGCAATGGCAGAACCAGTCACTGTCGTTGCGCAGCGGGTGATCGACCCGATAGTGGTAAAGCCCCCAGCGGCTTTCAGCGCGGAACAATGAGGCGCGGGCGGCCATTTCGGCGCAGTCGCGGATCATGCTGACTTCCATGGCGCGCATCAGTTCGTGGGCGTTGTGGGCCTTGATCTGATCGAGATCGCGCTGGATATCACTGAAGCGTTGCAGGCCGATCTGCATTTTCTTGGTCACTTTCGGCGGTTGCAGATAGTCGTTCACAAAGCGCCGCAGCTTGTACTCGACTTGCGCGGGTGGCAGACCGTGTTCGCGGTCCAGGGGCGCGTAGACCCTTTGTTTTTCTGTTTCGATCTGTTTGGCATCAACCGTTGAAAACCCACGCCGGCGACAAAATCCGCCGCATTGTTGCCGGCAAACCAGCCATAGGTGAACGCACCCAGCATGTAGTTGTGCGGCACCGCCGCCATGTCACCCGCCGAGTACAAACCCTTCACTGAAGTCTCGGCTCGCTCGTTGACCCACACACCCGATGCCGAATGCCCGCTGCAAAAACCGATCTCGGAGATGTGCATCTCAACCATCTGCGTACGGTAGTCAGTACCGCGGTTGGCGTGAAACTGGCCGCGACTCGGGCGTTCGTTGCTGTGCAGGATCTCTTCGATGTTCTGGATGGTTTCCTCGGCCAGATGATCGAGCTTGAGGAACACCGGGCCGTTGCCGCTTTCGAGTTCCTGATGGAACTCCCACATCATCTGGCCGCTCCAGTAGTCGCACTCGATGAAGCGTTCGCCCTTGTTGTTGGCGGTATAGCCACCCAAGGGGCCGGTGACATAGGCGCAGGCCGGGCCGTTGTAATCCTTGATCAGCGGGTTGATCTGAAAGCATTCCAGGTTCGCCAGTTCAGCCCCGGCGTGGTACGCCATGGCGTAACCGTCGCCGGCATTGGTCGGGTTTTCGTAGGTGCCCATCAGGTAACCCGAGGATGGCAAGCCCAGGCGTCCGGCAGCCCCGCAGCACAGGATTACCGCTTTGGCCTTGATCACATGGAAGTCGGCGGTGCGGCAATCGAAGCCCATCACACCGTTGACTGCGCCCTCTTCATCGGTGAGCAATCGGGTGCAAACCAGGCGATTGGTGATGCTCACCCGCGCCCGCTTCAACTGACGGTACAAGACTTTCTTGATGTCGTGGCCTTCCGGCATCGGCAGCACGTAAGCGCCCATGTGGTGGACCTTTTTGACCGCGTAGTCGCCGGTCTCGTCCTTCTCGAATTTCACCCCCCAGCGGTCCAGTTGTTCGATAGTTTCAAAGCTGTGAGTCGCGTAGGCGTACACCGCCGCCTGGTTGACGATGCCGTCGTTGGCGATGGTAATTTCCTTGGTGTATTGCTCCGGCGTCGAGTGGCCGGGAATGATCGCGTTGTTCAGGCCGTCCATGCCCATGCTGATTGCGCCGCTGCGCTTGACGTTGGCCTTGTCGATCAGCAATACGCGCAGATCGCGGTTGCGTTCCTTGGCCTTGATCGCCGCCATCGGTCCTGCGGTGCCGCCGCCGATCACGACGATGTCGTATTCCTGCTCCAGCGTGCTTCTGGTTATTGAGCTGTGCGTCATGCCTGCGCCCCTTTTTGCCGGTCGATCCGCAAGCGGTACTGGAAGGCATCGCCACGGTAGTAAAGGTGTTCGAAATCCACGGGCTGACCGCTGGCGTCATGGGTCAACCGCTCGATGCGCATGATCGGCGAGCCCGGTTCGACGTTCAGTGCCTGGGTCAGGTCGCTGTCGGCCAGGACCGCGTCGATGGCCAGATCGGCATGACCGAGGGTCAGGCCGCAGTCGTTTTCAAGGATCAGGAAAATGTCGCGGGTCACCAGATCTGCCTTCTCCAGTCGTTCACCGAGAACCTTGGGCAGGTAGGTGATTTCCAGCGAAATCGGCTCGCGGTTGATCAGCCGCACCCGTTTGATCTGCGCCACGATTTCGCCTTCGGCGACCTGCAAACGTTCGGCGACGAGTTTGTCGGCGGTGATGAATTTGAAGCTGCGCAGGCGGTTGATCACCTCGTAGCCGCGACCGGTCATGGACTCGGCGAGGCCTTGCAGGGTGCTGACGTTCTGGAAGGTTTTCGGCTTGGCGACGAAGGTGCCTTTGCCGTGGATCTTGAAGATCAGCCCTTCTTTTTGCAGATCGCCCAAGGCCTGACGCACGGTGATGCGGCTGACTTTGAACAGCGCGCCGAGCTCGCTTTCGGAAGGCATCTGGCTGTCTTGCGGGTATTCACCGTCGAGGATACGGGCGCGCAGTACGTCCCGCAGTTGGGTGTGCAGTGGAACGCTACTGAGAGATAGAACGTTATCGGTCATGACAGATCACTTGTTATAACGAGTTATGACGTGATCTTAGATAGACGTTGTGAGGATTGAGAAATACTGTTTGAGCATAAGGTTAGATTCGCCGAACGAGCACAATCCTGTGTATCAGCTGCGGAGCACCGCGAGGCTGCGTCAGGCGGCGCAGCCGTCGTGAAATCAGAGGGTGCGGTGTGTCAGGAAAACCTTGCGTGCAGGGTTTGCGACGGCTTCGCCGCCGGACGCAGCCTCGCGGTGCTCCGCAGCTGCTACATCGGTGGAGTTCAGTGACCGCGCTTGAGGATCTGATCCATCACCCAGTCGGTTTTCAGCGCTTCCCCGGCCACTGCCGGATGCTGCGCTTCGCCGCGAATGTGCGCGTTCATGCCCAGCACGTGATGCCACTGGATGTGTTCGTGATGGTCGATGTGGAGGCTCAGATGTTCATCCGCCTGAAGCTGCAGCGGGTGCTCATCAAACACCGAAAAACTGATCCGGCCCTGGCTGCCAATCACTTCGACGCGGTCCTCGCGACGATCCGCCACGAAGTTCCAGCAGCCCATGCCCGTCGCCCCCGAAGCGAACCGCCAACTGGCGCTGACCGCATCTTCTGCGGCATACAGCCCGGCCTGTCGCGCCGTGAAACCGGCGACGTCGGTGATGTCGCCGAGCAGGTACTGGAACAGGTCAAACCCGTGGCTGGCCAGGTCGGCGAAGTAACCGCCACCGGCAATGTCCGGGTCCGTGCGCCAGTTGTGCGCGCCGCCCAGATCGACTGGCGACGGGGCTTTGGTCAGCGTCCAGGTCAGGTGCCGGACCTCGCCGATCCGCCCTGCATCCAGCCACTGACGCACTTGCTGAAAGCGCGGCAACGAACGCCGGTAGTAGGAAACGAACAGGTGCAATCCGGCATTGGCAAAGACCTTTTGCATCTCGCGGCTTTGCCCGGCATTCAGCGACATCGGTTTTTCGACACAGCAATGTTTGCCGGCGGCGGCCACCAACAGGCTGTAGGCGTGATGGCTGTCGGGCGGCGTGGCGATATACACCGCGTCCACCTCGGGGTCATTGATCAGCGCTTGCGCGTCGGTGTACACCCGGGCGATGCCATGGCGTGTGGCGTAATCCGTCACCGCCTCCAGCCGCCGCCCCATCACCGCCACCAACGCCGAGCCGGGGGCCTTGTAAAAGGCCGGCCCGCTCTTGCGCTCGGCAACACTGCCGCAACCGATCATGCCCCAACGCACCACGTCCATGTTCATCTCCTGTTCGTTAGCCAATGCGCAACGCGCGCAGGTCCAGCTGACCGTCCTTGAGCGGGGGGCACCAATAGTAACCGCCGGTGATTGGGCGGCTGATGCGGTACAGGCCGTCGGTGATGCCGTCTTCCAGACCGCTCATGCGCCGCAGTTGCGCTTCGAAGGCGTCGAGGGAAAAGCCGAACGCGAGGAACATCAGCCCGGCACGATCACCTTCGATCCACGGCATCGAACGACGGACCACGAATGCCTCGGGGGCGAAACTTTCCTGGGCAGTGCGTTTGACGTGGGCGGAGACCGGCGCGTCGTCGAGTTCTTCGTTGTCGCTCAAACGACGGCCCATGATGTTGTCCTTCTCATGGGACGGCATTGCGTGAAAACCTTTGAGGTCATGCTGCCACTGCTGGATCGCGGCAAAGCTGCCACCGACCAGGCCGTCCGTACCTTCGCCCAACAGCGCGGCGGCGACAGCGGCGTCGTCGTGCGGGTTTTCGGTGCCGTCTTCGTAGCCGGTCAGGTCGTGCCCGGTCTTGTGGCGGAAGGTTTCGTTCATCTGCACCAGGCGCAGGGCCGGCGCCAGAGCGGCTTCGATGGCTTGGCTGCGATTGAGCAATTCACCCCGGTCGATGCCATGCAACCAGCACCACAAGGCGTGTTGTGTCGACGGGTTGTCGACGCCAACCCCGGTCAACGCCGGAAACGCTCGCAAGCCATCGATCTGCGCGTGCAACGCCTTGACCAGCGACACCCCGAAACCGACCACAGCCGACTTCCCGTCCACCACGCGCATCAAGTTGTCGAGCGCGACCGGCAAGGCTTCGGCGGATTCGAGGGCGAAGAACATATGGCGGGCTTGAGGCGGAACAGGGGTGGCGAGAATGCCCGGCTGGTAATAACTCATATGAACTCCTTGAAAAAGAGCACGGAGTTTAACCGGAGCACGAGGTTTTGTGTGCACGACCCGTAGCAGCTGACGAGCAGCGCGAGGCTGCGTTCGGCTGCGAAGCAGCCGAGAAACCAGGCAATGCGGTGTGTCAGGCACACCTTGCGTACAGGGTTTGCGACGGCTTCGCCGCCGAACGCAGCCTCGCGCTGCTCGTCAGCTGCTACAAAGTATCGAGGGCTGGGCTTTCATTGCGGAATGCGCTCGGGCTCATACCGGTCCAGCGTTTGAAGGCACGGCGGAAACTGCGCACATCGCTGTAGCCGACTTCTTCGGTGATGCGCTCGATGGACATGTCCGGGTTGGCCAGCAGTCCCATGGTGCGCGCCTGGCGCACTTGTTCCAGCAGTGTTTCGAACGTCAGCGAGTGCTCCGTGAGGCGGCGGCGCAAGGTACGACTGCTCATGTTGAGATCGCCGGCGATTTTCTCGATATGGCTGCCCTCTGTCAGGTCTCGGGCAATCGCCCGTTCCACCGCCTGGATCAAGTCCATTTTCTGATTCACCTGCGTGGCTTCCAGCTCCAGCAATTTCACCGCCTGACGCAGGGCCAGGGAGTGGTGATTGGGCAGGTGCACATCCAGCCAATGTGCCGCGATCACCATACGGTTTTGCAGGCAGCCGAAACGCACGTCCGGCCCCAGCAGGCGCGAATACTCGCTGAGATAGTCCGGCGCGGCGTGCATGAACTCGACCGCCATCGGCTTGAAATCCGCCCCGACCAGCGCCCGGCCATACACCAGCAGACTGGCGAAAAACTCCTCGACCGCAAACAGCTGCACATCAGCGAACGGCAAGCGGCATTGGGCGTCGACAAACACCCGATCACCCGCCTCCTCCACGCTCGATACCACAATCCCGCCGGAGGTGTGCTGGTGCCGAATGCCCAGTTCAAAGGCATCGCGCAGGGTCTTGCACAGCGACAACACATGCCCCAGCAATCCCAGCGTGCCGAGCACATTCTGCGCACCGACCCACAAGCCCAGCCCCTGATTGGGCAAGACTTTGAGCGCGCGCTGAATCATCGCCACGGCCTGGCGATAGGAAATACGCTGCGCCGGGTCTTGGAGATCTTCAAAGGTAAAGCCGAGCCCTCGGCACAGGCTGTCAGGGTTGACGCCTTTTTGCTCCGCGACTTCGGCCAGTGTTTGCAGAAGAAATGGCGACACCAGCGCCAGTTCAAAGGTGGGATCAATCACTTTCATTTGCATGGGGCTAAACATTCCTGGTCGAGCTGCATTCTTATTTTTGTTACCAGTTATGTCGACGGAAGTTAGCACAGGGTTTAACGGCTGTCCGCAGAAGTCCCCCTTAATGGCCGCCAAAACCCTGCCTTGTGCAGCGCAGACAGCTTATTTCTATGTTGCGGCCCTCGTATGGACGCAGGAAAGCCCGCTAACAATAATAATGAGTACGCCCATGATCCCGACCCGCACGAGATTTCCCCTACTGGTCATCAGCCTGGCCGGCGTCTGCGCCCTTCAACCGGCAATGGCCACCGAGGCCGGCGTGGACAACATCGGCCCCGGAACCGACGGTTTTTTCATGTTGCCGCTGTCGCCCGACAGCCTTCCGGACAACATGCTGGTGTTCAACCTCTACTACAACCACTACACGTCGACGAAGCTGAATATCAGCTCGCTCGGTGGCAAGGTGCCGCAAGTCGACATCGAATCCACGGCGGTGATTCCGCGCCTCGATTACCTCAGTCCGCTGCGGGTTTTTGGTGGCCGCGTGGCGGGCTACATTGGGCAGCCCTGGCTCAAGCAGGAAGTCTCGGTGTTCGGCTTGCACGACACCCGCGAAGGCATGGGCGACACCACCCTCGCGCCGATCATTCTCTGGGACATGGGCCCAACCCTGACCCTGGGCGCCGCGCTGGAAATCACCGTGCCGACCGGCGAATACGCGGTCGATCGCCTGGCCAACACCAGCAACAACTTCTACACCTACAAACCGTTGTTCTCCTTCACGTGGCTGCCGTCGGAAAACACCGAGATGTCGGTGAAGACGACGTACAGCTTCAACGGAAAAAACAAAGACACCGATTACGAGTCGGGGCAGATTTTCCACTTCGACTATTCGGCCAGCTACAAAATTACCGACAACTTGATGCTCGGCTTGAACGGCTACTACCTCAAGCAAACCACCGACGACAAACAGTTCGGCCACACCGTACAGTTTAATGGCGAGGACGTGAGCGACGGGGTTCGCGGGCAGGTGTTTGCGATTGGTCCGGCGCTGCACCTGACCTTTTTGAAGTACGCCAGCGCGGAGATCCGCTGGGCCAAGGAGTTTGATGTGGAGAACCGGCCTGAAGGGGAAATGCTTTGGGCCAAGGTCAGTATTCCGTATGCGTTCTGACTGAACGACGCCATCGCGGGCAAGCCCTAATGCCAGTCAGTTAAGCCGAACCGCACTTTGTAGCAGCTGGCGAAGCCTGCGTTCGGC
>NZ_AKJS01000104.1 GCF_000282215.1 Pseudomonas sp. GM21 | reverse complement strand
TCGTCGAAATGGCTGCTCGAACATCTGCTTCAACAGGAACATGCAGATCGCGCCGTACGCTCTGTGAATCATCAGATGAACATGGCCAAACTCCCCATGCATCGTGATTTGGCAGGCTTCGACTTCAGCGCTTCCAGCGCAGACGCCCGCTTGGTCAGGGATCTGTCCAGCCTGGAGTTCACCGATACCGCGCAGAATGTCGTGTTCATCGGCGGGCCTGGAACAGGTAAAACGCATCTGGCCACCGCCTTGGCCGTGTCCGGGATCACGACGCATCACAAACGCGTGCGCTTCTACTCCACGGTGGATCTGGTCAATTTGCTGGAGCGCGAAAAATACGAGGGTAAGGCAGGCCGAATCGCTCAAGGGCTGCTTCGCACAGACCTGGTGATACTCGATGAACTGGGGTATTTGCCCTTCAGCCAAAGCGGTGGCGCCCTGTTATTTCACCTGCTGTCCAAGCTATACGAGCATACCAGCGTGATCATCACCACCAACCTCAGCTTCTCGGAATGGTCGAGTGTGTTCGGTGACGCCAAGATGACCACTGCGTTGCTGGATCGGCTGACACACCACTGCCACATCGTCGAAACGGGCAACGAGTCCTACCGCCTGCAACACAGCAGTTTGGTCGACCAGACAAAGATCAAATCACGTGAGCGAAAGCGCAAGGACGATGACGGTACAGAGGACGATGAACCGTTTTGATCAACACCGGGAATACCCTGCCGCATGCCTGTATGCGGTGGGGCTTAGCGCCTATGTCAGCAGGACACTGCTGCTAAGCTTATCCACAGTTGCTGATGCAAAAATCAGCAATCCGCCCTGGGTCAATTTTCAATCGGCAGGGTGGGTCAGTTTTCAATCAGCA
>NZ_AKJS01000103.1 GCF_000282215.1 Pseudomonas sp. GM21 | reverse complement strand
CCTGGTCAATGTTCTTGAAGTTATTGCCCACCAGAGGCTTAACGTCTTTCTGTGGCACATGACACTGAGTGCAGAAATACCGTCGCGGCGACACAGCGGCCAGCGCCTGACCATCACGGTCCATGTAGTGGGTGATGCTGATCATCGGCGCCTGCGTGCGTGCGCTATTGGCACGACTGTGACAGGACAGGCACTTGTTGCTGTTCTTGTCGATCGGATACCCCCGGATACTGTGGGGGATGGTGGGCGGCTGGTCAGGATAATTGCGCTCGCGCTTGAGGTCCTTGTTCTCGTCATCAGCCATCAACGGTGCCGCAAATTCCTGGGTCAGGGTCCCTCCGGGTCGACGGCCATCTGGCGCCGGAGCATCCAGCGGGTAATCAGGCTGCGCCGCGGATGCCAGTGGCATCCACAGCAACAGCGCCGCAAGCAAAGACAGCGAATGACTCTTCATCTGAGCGCTCCTTATGCCGTCTTGATCAACTCAATCCTGATCGCACATTTTTTATAATCAGTCTGTTTGGAGATGGGGTCCGTCGCATCGAGTGTGACCTTGTTGATCAGCTTGTTGGCATCGAAGAACGGTACAAACACCAGGCCTTGGGGTGGCTTGTTGCGCCCTCGGGTTTCAATGCGCGCACGCATCTCACCGCGTCGGCTGATCAACTTCACTTCGCTGCCTCGACGGGCATTCAAGGCTTTGGCATCGGCCGGGTGCATGTAGACCAGTGCATCAGGCACCGCCTTATGGAGTTCCTCAACACGCTGAGTCATGGACCCGGTGTGCCAGTGCTCCAGCACTCGGCCGGTACTCAACCAGAATGGAAACTCCGCGTCGGGAGATTCCGCTGGGGGCTCGTAAGGGAGCGCGAAAATAATCGCCTTCTTGTCGGGATAGCCATAGAACTGCACACCGCTGCCCTTCTCCACGTAGGGGTCATACCCTTCCCGGAAACGCCAGCGTGTTTCCTTGCCATCGACGACGGGCCATCGCAACCCTCGTTCGGTGTGATAGAGATCGAACGGGGCAAGGTCATGACCGTGCCCACGGCCAAATTGGGCATATTCTTCGAACAACCCTTTTTGCAGGTAAAAACCAAAATCCCGGGCTTCGTCGTTTTGATAACCCGCTGCCATCTGATCAAGCGGGAATTGATCGACCTGACCGTTCTTGAACAACACTTCGTACAGAGTTTTGCCCTTGTACTGCGGTGAGGCCGACAATATTTCCTCGGACCAGACCTCATCCGTTTTAAAGCGCTTGGAAAACTCGACCAGTTGCCAGAGATCTGACTTCGCGTCACCCGGTGCCGAGACCAGCTGATGCCAGAACTGCGTGCGCCGTTCCGCATTGCCGTAAGCCCCCTCTTTCTCGACCCACATCGCGGTGGGCAGAATCAGATCGGCCGCTTGGGCCGAGACGGTGGGATACACATCCGAGACAATCACAAAGTTCTCGGGGTTGCGCCAACCCGGCAACACTTCCTGCATGATGTTGGGGCCGGCCTGCATGTTGTTGCTGGCCATCGTCCAATACACATTGAGCACGCCGTCCTTGAGCATCCGGCTCTGCTGCACGGCATGGAACCCGACTTTTTCATTGATGGTGCCCGGCGGCAACTTCCAGATTTTCTCCGCCGTGGCGCGATGCTTTGGATTGGTGACCACCAGATCGGCTGGCAAGCGATGGGAGAAGGTTCCCACTTCGCGCGCCGTGCCGCAGGCCGAAGGCTGGCCCGTCAGGGAGAAAGGACTGTTGCCCGGCTCGCTGATTTTCCCGGTCAGCAGGTGGATGTTGTAAATCAGGTTATTCGCCCAGACGCCCCGCGTGTGCTGGTTAAAGCCCATGGTCCAGAATGAGACCACCTTGCGCTTCGGGTCCGCATACAGTTCGGCCAAGGCCTTGAGTTGCTCGGCCGGCACGCCGGTTTCCTTGGCGGTACGCTCAAGGGTGTATGGCTTCACGAATGCCGCGAACTGCTCAAAGTCGATGTCACTCCAAGTATTCGCCTTGGCCGCATTAAGGGCCTTTTTCTCCAGCGGATTATCGGGACGCAGGCCGTAGCCGATATCATCCGTACCTTTGGCAAATTTGGTGTGTTTGCTGACAAAATCCTTGTTGACCGAGCCGCTTTCAATGATGTGATTGGCAATGTAATTGAGGATAAACAGGTCCGTCTGTGGCTTGAACACCATGGGGATGTCAGCCAACTCAAAACTGCGATGCTCGAAGGTGGACAGTACGGCAACCTTGACGTTGGGCTGACTCAATCGGCGATCCGCCACCCGACTCCAAAGAATCGGGTGCATCTCCGCCATGTTTGAGCCCCACAGCACGAACGCATCGGTGACTTCAATATCGTCATAACACCCCATCGGCTCATCCATACCGAATGTGCGCATAAAGCCCATGACTGCGGAGGCCATGCAGTGACGTGCATTGGGGTCGATGTTATTGGAGCGAAATCCCGCCTTCATCAACTTGTTGGCCGCGTACCCTTCCCAGACGGTCCACTGTCCTGATCCGAACATGGCGATGGACTCGGACCCTTTATTCTTTATCGCCTCCTTGAACTTCAACTCCATCACATCAAACGCTTGGTCCCAGGACACCGGCTGAAACTCGCCTTGCTTGTCGTACTGCCCGTTGGTCATGCGCAACAGCGGCTGGGTCAGGCGATCAACGCCGTACATAATCTTTGATAAGAAGTAGCCTTTGACGCAGTTCAGCCCGCGATTGACCTCAGCTTTCACATCGCCATGAGTGGCGACCACCCGATTGTCCTTGGTTGCCACCATGACGCTGCACCCGGTACCGCAAAAGCGGCAAGGCGCTTTATTCCAGTCCAGGGCTACCCGATCTTCTTCGGTGATCAGATTGCTGGCCGACGAAAACACCGGGAGCCCCGCCGCCGCTGCGGCGATCCCGGCAGCCTGGGCTTTGACAAACTCACGTCGAGTCATAGGCATGTGCTTTCTCCCGTTACATCGAGAATCTCGTGATAAACGAGGGCGGCATTGAGTACACCCGGCAAGCCGTTGATTTCACTGATGCGCAGAGAAATCTCACTTTCTTCCTCCATCTCCAGCACTACCACCAGCTTGCCGGCGGGACTTTCCTGATGCAGCTCAACGCCTTGGAGCAAGCGCAAGTTGGCTTTCACCGCCTCGAAAAACTCAGGAAGGGCAAGCACCACTAGACTGGCAATATGCAGCGTCTTTTCCATGACCCGTACTCCCCGTCTTTTGCTAAAGATGGACAACGATCAATTAGGTGGACCAGGAGGGCCGAGCAGCATTTGCAGAAACCAGACAAAGAAACCGTATCCCCCTACTATCGCCACCGACAGCATTGGGAAAAAAACGACAATCAGAAAAAAGAACAGACGGGTTTCTTTGCGCGCGCGATGTGGAGAGTCATCCGTTAGTGGCATGCTGATCACTCCTGCCAAACTTTGAATTCAGCCTAGACGGCCCACATCACAAATTCCACTAAACGGATTAACGGCAGAGCTAAGGAAGGTCTGAGCCAAGAGACAGTGTCCTATGTCACCTAATCGACGATCGATGGAATACAGACCGTAAAAGTGGTACCGCTACCGGCTTCAGATTCGACTTCGATGCTACCTTGATGGGCGCTTACGATAGCTGAAGCTATATATAGTCCTAGTCCAAGCCCCGCTTCAGCGCCGTACTCGACGCCGCCTTGTAGGTGGCGAATCAGCGGATTAAAGAGGCTCGCCTTTGCGCCTTCTTCAATTGGACGTCCAGCATTATGGACAGACAACAAGGCAAATCCATCAACGGCTTTTAGAGTGACGGTGACTGGAGTGTCAGCCTCACCGTGCTGAATCGCATTCCCAATAAGATTGGCGATCACCTGCTCCATCCTTGATTTGTCAAACCGCCAAGGCAGGGTGTACTCCGTCAGCAAATCTATCTGTCGATCCAAGTGATAGGCTTGCGCTTCTTCGACCATTCCCCTACAGGTCTGCGCTAGATCGTTGTTTTCAATACGAACTGGAATTCCCGATCCTAATTGAGTGCGGGTGAAATCTAGAAGATCACCCACAATTTTTATCGATCGCTTCACACTCATATAAATACGCGACACATTCTTGGTTGGTTTGGGGGGCAGATCCCCTGTACGCAAAAGAACTTCAGCGCTGAGTAATACGGCACCGAGCGGGCTTCTCAAATCGTGACCGAGCACGCCAAGAAACACGTTTCTCGCCGTCTCTACGGCAGTGGTGTATGTCACCACAGACTCTGCGAGCGCTTGATCAATGGCTTCGTTAAATCGAATGACATCGTTGGCTTCCTGATCCTTGGACACATGGTCAGGCGGCAGCCACAGCGCAAGCACGCTGGTACGCAGGGCTCTGTACTCTGCGATCACCTGTCCGATGGTAAAGCCCGAAGCATGTCGGAGGTCAGCGTGTGTTTCCGCTGAGGTGATAGTGTTTGATCGAGGCGCATTTCCGTGGGATTTCAAGATCCTTGCTTCAGGGCTCTGGGTGGTTTGGAGATCAGCGGCAATAGTCCGCAACATTTGCTCTGCGTGATCTCTCAAGGCCAGCGCATCCATTCCCGCAGCGGCAGGAGTCAACATCTTGGCGAAGTCTTCCCACTGCTGAAGGATTGGTTCCATATTTTGTAGGATGAAATCAGCCAGGCGCATTGTGTGCTCTCTTTATGAAAGTGGCTTGTCCGAGCCATGAGCTTAAGCACTGGAAGGACGAGCGAAATCCCAGACTACGCTACCGGGCGTATCATTATTACCTTTATGCGTATCAGAGCCTGGCGTTTGAGCTTTGCCACTGTTCGCCTACTCGGGAGTGCCCACTTCCCCCACTAACGTGAAGACCGCTTTTGGCCCAGAG
>NZ_AKJS01000102.1 GCF_000282215.1 Pseudomonas sp. GM21 | reverse complement strand
GCCTCGCCGTAAGGGCGAAACCTAAGCAGCCATGACCGCAGCAACGGATATACACCAAATTTTATAGACAACAAAAAGGCGCCCGAAGGCGCCTTTTCGCTTTACAGCCGTCAGGCCATTTCAGCCGTGGTCTCGAACTCGAAGGTCAACTCGCCGTCCTTCAGATCGATATGCACCACACCGCCATGGTCGGCCAGTTCGCCAAAGAGGATCTCTTCGGCCAGCGGACGCTTGATCTTGTCCTGAATCAAACGCGCCATTGGACGAGCACCCATTGCCGAGTCGTAGCCACCTGCTGCCAGCCAGCTGCGCGCCGCGTCCGTCACTTCCAGCTGCACGCGCTTGTCTTCCAGCTGCGCCTGAAGCTCGGTAAGGAACTTGTCCACCACGCTTTTGATGACCTCATGGCTGAGGCGACCAAACTGGATAATGGTGTCCAGACGGTTACGGAACTCTGGCGTGAAGCTCTTCTTGATCACTTCCATCGCATCGGACGAGTGGTCCTGATGGGTGAAACCGATCGAAGCACGCGCTGCTGTCTCGGCACCGGCGTTGGTCGTCATGATGACGATCACGTTACGGAAGTCCGCCTTGCGCCCGTTGTTATCGGTCAGCGTACCGTGATCCATGACCTGCAGCAGCAGGTTGAAGACTTCCGGATGCGCCTTCTCGATCTCATCGAGCAACAGCACGCAGTGAGGCTGCTTGGTGATGGCTTCGGTCAGTAGACCGCCCTGATCGAACCCGACGTAACCTGGAGGCGCACCGATCAGACGCGATACGGTGTGGCGCTCCATGTACTCGGACATGTCGAAGCGAACCAGCTCGATGCCCAACGCCTTGGCCAGCTGACGCGCCGCCTCGGTTTTACCGACACCGGTGGGACCGGCGAACAGGAACGAGCCGACAGGCTTGTCAGGCGACTTGAGGCCGGCACGGGACAGTTTGATCGCCGTCGACAACGAGTCGATGGCGGCATCCTGACCAAATACCGTCAGCTTCAGGTCACGCTCAAGGTTACGCAGCAGTTCTTTGTCGGAACTGGTGACGTGCTTAGGCGGAATCCGCGCGATTTTCGCGACGATGTCCTCGACTTGAGGCACTTCGATGCGCTTCACACGCTTCTCGATCGGTTGCAGACGCTGATAGGCGCCCGCTTCGTCGATAACGTCGATCGCCTTGTCCGGCATGTGCCGATCATTGATATAGCGCGAAGCCAGTTCAGCGGCCGCACGCAGCGCTTCATCACTGTATTCGATGTTGTGGTGCGCTTCGAAACGGCCTTTCAGGCCGCGCAGGATGCCAATGGTGTCTTCCACCGAGGGCTCCGACACATCAACCTTCTGGAAGCGTCGGGCCAAGGCACGATCCTTCTCGAAGATCCCGCGAAATTCCTGGAACGTGGTCGAACCGATGCAACGGATATCGCCCGAGGACAGCAGCGGCTTGAGCAGGTTCGAGGCATCCATGACGCCACCGGACGCAGCACCCGCACCGATAATGGTGTGGATTTCGTCGATGAACAGGATCGCCTGCGGACGTTTTTTCAGCTCATTGAGCAACGCCTTGAAGCGCTTCTCGAAATCGCCACGGTATTTGGTCCCGGCCAGCAAGGCGCCCAGATCGAGGGAGTACACCACGCTGTTGGCCAGCAGGTCCGGCACCTGGTTGTCGACGATACGTTTGGCCAGGCCTTCGGCAATCGCAGTTTTACCCACGCCCGCCTCGCCCACCAGCAGCGGATTGTTTTTGCGACGGCGCGCCAGAATCTGTGCAACGCGTTCGACTTCCAGCTCACGGCCTACCAATGGATCGATTCGACCCTGGCGCGCGAGTTCGTTGAGGTTGCTGGCATAAGCATCCAGAGGATTGCCTGAAGAAGAAGACTCACCGCCCTCGTCGTCCTGCATATCTTGCTCACCTTCAGAGTGATCGCCATGCCCGGGCACTTTGGAGATGCCATGAGCGATGTAGTTGACGACATCAATGCGCGCAACGCTCTGCTGTTTCAGCAGGAACACTGCCTGACTCTCTTGCTCACTGAAAATGGCGACCAGCACGTTGGCGCCAGTCACTTCACGCTTGCCCGAGCTCTGTACGTGAAAAACAGCACGCTGCAGTACACGCTGGAAGCCCAAGGTTGGCTGGGTTTCGCGATCCTCATCATGAACAGGGATCAGAGGTGTGGTGGAGTCGATGAACTCCTGCAGGTCATGCTTGAGTTTGTCGAGGTTTGCGCCGCAGGCACGCAAAACGGTGGCGGCAGCCTCATTGTCCAATAGGGCCAGCAGGAGGTGCTCGACGGTCATGAACTCATGACGCTTCGAACGGGCCTCCTTGAAGGCAAGATTGAGGGTGACTTCGAGCTCGCGGTTTAACATAGCTTCACCTCATACCCAAGTGGTCGGCGATTAACCGTCCTTCTCGATTTCACAGAGTAGCGGATGCTGGCTTTCCCTGGCGTACTGGTTGACCTGCATGGCCTTTGTCTCGGCGATGTCGCGGGTAAACACGCCACATACTGCCCGCCCTTCTGTATGGACGGCCAGCATGACCTTGGTCGCCAGCTCGCGATTCAGGTTAAAAAACACCTCGAGCACTTCGACGACGAAATCCATCGGTGTGTAGTCATCATTGAACAAAACCACCTTGTACATCGGCGGTGCCTGTAACGCAGGCTTCGCCTCCTGAACAGCAATGCCTGCGGAATCGTCGTCGTGTTCCTCCGGGCGATCTTTCTGGAGAGTCGGGCGATCCTGATTGAATGTTAGTCGAATCTGGCTGATTGCATGCATGGAAAGAAAGGTTCGTCAGTTGTGCTAATACAGTGATGGGGGCGCTCATGGACGATTTCAACACCGACCGCCCGGTCACCTTGACTATCGGGAAAACGGTGTTACAACCAATAGAGCCCACAGTGGGTAAAAAAGGTCCGCGGAGTCAATATTAATTATAGAGACCGGCTGCGGATGTACTGGATGATACTCCAGTGATGGAGTCTGTAGCAGAGGGATATGAGCATGTCAGTGGGCAAGGTGAAATGGTTCAACAATGCCAAGGGATTCGGTTTCATCAACACCGACGCCAGAGAAGGCCGTGACGAGGATGGCAAGGAAATCGATTTTTTTGCCCACTTTTCGGCCATCGAGATGGACGGCTACAGGACCCTCAAGGCCGGGCAGATCGTCAATTTCGAGATCGTTCAGGGCCCCAAAGGCTTGCATGCAGTGAAGATTACGTCTGCCACGCTCCCGAGCGAACAGACAGCGCCCGTCATCCAGCAAGAATCAGTAACGAGCTGACGCACCCCGTCATCCAGGCATGAAAAAACCGCCCGTCTCAACGTATTGAGGCGGGCGGTTTTTGTGTGGCTTCGATTTGCTTACAGACGCCGCTTACATATGCGAAATGAGCGCATCACCAAACGCAGACGAAGACAGCAGTTTCGCGCCTTCCATCAAACGCTCGAAGTCATAGGTCACGGTCTTGGCGGAAATCGCGCCGTTGGTGCCCTTGATGATCAGGTCGGCCGCTTCGGTCCAGCCCATGTGGCGCAGCATCATTTCAGCAGACAGAATCAGTGAACCCGGGTTTACCTGGTCCTTGCCGGCGTATTTCGGCGCGGTACCGTGGGTGGCTTCGAACATGGCCACGGTGTCGGACAGGTTGGCGCCCGGCGCAATACCGATACCGCCTACTTCTGCCGCCAGTGCGTCGGAGAGGTAGTCGCCGTTCAGGTTCAGGGTCGCGATCACATCGTATTCGGCCGGGCGCAGCAGGATCTGCTGGAGCATGGCGTCGGCGATGGCGTCCTTGACGATGACATTCTTGCCGGTTTTCGGGTTCTTGAACTGCATCCACGGACCACCATCGAGCAGGGTCGCGCCGAACTCTTCAGCGGCCACTTCGTAGGCCCATTCCTTGAAGGCACCTTCGGTGAACTTCATGATGTTGCCTTTGTGCACGATGGTCAGCGAATCGCGGTCGTTGTCGACCACATATTGCAGGGCCTTGCGTGCCAGACGCTTGGTGCCTTCCAGGGACACCGGCTTGACGCCGATACCGCAGTTTTCGTCGAAACGGATCTTGGTGACACCCATTTCTTCTTTCAGGAACTTGATGACTTTGGTCGCTTCCGGCGAACCGGCTTTCCACTCGATACCGGCGTAGATGTCTTCCGAGTTCTCGCGGAAGATCGTCATGTCGACGTCACCTGGCTTTTTCACCGGGCTCGGCACGCCTTCGAACCAGCGCACAGGGCGCAGGCACACATACAGGTCGAGTTGCTGACGCAGGGCCACATTCAGGGAACGAATGCCGCCACCGACCGGGGTGGTCAGAGGGCCCTTGATGGAAACCACGTAATCCTTGACCGCGTCCAGGGTTTCCTGAGGTAGCCAGGTGTCCTGATCGTAAACCTGAGTCGCTTTCTCCCCGGCGTAGACTTCCATCCAGGAAATTTTGCGCTCGCCGCCGTAAGCCTTCTTAACAGCAGCATCGACAACCTTGATCATGACCGGGCTGATATCAACGCCAATACCATCGCCTTCGATGAAGGGAATGATCGGGTTGTTAGGAACATTGAGAGAATGGTCCGCGTTGACGGTGATTTTGTCGCCGACGGCTGGAACCTGAATCTTCTTGTATCCCATGCTGAACTCCATTGTTTGGATTGAACATCTGGCTTCGTTCGAGCGTAACCCAGTTAAATCGGCGCGCAAACCCTATGTTCCATCCATCTGCCGCAAAGCTGCATGACTCGCGGGCTACAAGCCTGAATTCAAAGGGAAAAGCGCCAAACTCAAGCACGACGAACGACTCTACGCCCCACTCGCCCCTGCGACCTTTAGACCAATGGACGAGAATTGTCATGCATGAACCATCGGCAGATTGCCAGCTACCTATGTATAATGCCGCCGCTGACTAAAGGGTCACGAACGCTGGACGGCTCTATGATGAGCCTTTCCGCCGGAAAAGCCGGTCTGTTACCGCAGCCTGACGCTTGACGCCCTACTGATGCACCCAACATCACAGCAACGAAATCTCGATATTCGGCTCATGGATGACTTTGAACGAACGCGCTTACCCGGCGCCCCTCGAGTTTCTGCGCACGCTTTAGCAAAGAAGAGAGAGTTAATCCGAATATGCCCACCCGCTCGAAGATCATCTATACCTTCACCGACGAAGCCCCAGCCCTCGCCACCTATTCACTGTTGCCTATCGTAGAGGCGTTCACCGCCTCGGCTGATATCGCCGTTGAAACCCGCGATATCTCTCTTGCAGGACGCATTCTGGCCAGCTTCCCCGAGCAACTGGGTGACAAAGCCGTAGCCGACCACCTCGCCGAACTGGGCGACCTGGCCGTTACGCCAGAAGCCAACATCATCAAGCTGCCAAACATCAGTGCTTCTGTTCCGCAGCTGCAAGCCGCAATCAAGGAACTGCAAGCCCAAGGCTTCGCACTTCCTGACTACCCGGAAACCGTGACCAGCGACGCCGACAAGCTCGCCAAGTCGCGCTACGACAAGATCAAGGGCAGTGCCGTGAACCCGGTTCTGCGCGAAGGCAACTCCGATCGTCGTGCACCGCTGTCGGTCAAGAACTACGCGCGCAAGCACCCGCACAAAATGGGCGCCTGGGCTGCTGACTCCAAGTCCCACGTCGCTCACATGAGCACCGGCGATTTCTACGGCAGCGAAAAAGCCGCCCTGATCGACGCTGCTGACGCCGTCAAAATCGAATTGATCGCTCAAGACGGCACCACCACCGTCCTGAAAGAAAAAACCACCGTACAAGCCGGTGAGATCCTCGATTGCGCGGTCATGAGCAAAAACGCTCTGCGCAGCTTCATCGCTGCCGAAATCGAAGACGCCAAAGCCAAGGGCGTACTGCTGTCGGTTCACCTCAAAGCCACCATGATGAAGGTCTCCGACCCGATCATGTTCGGCCAGATCGTTGCCGAGTTCTATAAAGACGCATTGGCCAAGCACGCTGACGTGCTGGCACAGATCGGCTTCAACCTGAACAACGGCATCGGCGACCTGTACGCTCGCATCAAAGCCCTGCCGGCTGAACAGCAAGCCGCCATCGAAGCCGACATTCAGGCGGTCTACGCCGTTCGTCCGTCGCTGGCCATGGTCAACTCCGACAAAGGCATCACCAACCTGCACGTGCCGAGCGACGTCATCGTCGACGCCTCGATGCCGGCAATGATCCGTGACTCCGGCAAAATGTGGGGCACTGACGGCCAGCTGCACGACACCAAGGCCGTGATCCCGGACCGTTGCTACGCGACCATCTACCAGGCGGTCATCGAAGACTGCAAGGCAAACGGCGCTTTCGACCCGACCACCATGGGCAGCGTGCCAAACGTCGGTCTGATGGCGAAAAAAGCCGAAGAGTACGGTTCGCACGACAAGACCTTCCAGATCAAGGCCAACGGCGTTGTCCGCGTTACCGACAGCAAAGGCACCCTGCTGCTGGAGCAATCGGTTGAAGCCGGCGACATCTTCCGCATGTGCCAGACCAAAGACGCTCCGATCCAGGACTGGGTCAAACTGGCCGTCAACCGCGCTCGCGCAAGCAGCACCCCGGCGATTTTCTGGCTGGACCCGATGCGCGCTCACGACGGCGTAGTGATCGAGAAAGTTCAGGCTTACCTGAAGGATCACGACACTGCCGGCCTGGACATCCAGATCATGGCGCCAGTTGACGCGATGAAGTTCACCCTGGACCGCACTCGTGAAGGCAAGGACACCATCTCGGTGACCGGCAACGTATTGCGCGACTACCTGACCGACCTGTTCCCGATCATGGAACTGGGCACCAGCGCCAAGATGCTGTCGATCGTTCCGCTGATGAATGGCGGCGGTCTGTTCGAAACCGGCGCTGGCGGTTCGGCTCCGAAGCACGTTCAACAGCTGCTGGAAGAAAACTTCCTGCGCTGGGATTCCCTGGGCGAGTTCCTGGCCCTGGCCGCTTCCCTTGAACACCTGGGTGTGACCTACAACAACCCTAAGGCGCTGGTTCTGGCCAAGACCCTGGATCAGGCCACCGGCCAGTTCCTGGACAACAACAAGTCGCCATCGCGTAAAGTCGGCAACATCGACAACCGCGGCAGCCACTTCTACCTGGCGCTGTACTGGGCTCAAGCCCTGGCTGCCCAGACTGAAGACGCTGCTCTGCAAGCGCAGTTCACGACTTTGGCCAAAACCCTGACCGAGAACGAAGCAACCATCGTTGCCGAGCTCAACGCCGTTCAGGGCAAGCCAGTGGATATCGGTGGTTACTACCACGCCGATGCCGAGCTGATCAGCAAGGCCATGCGCCCTAGCGCAACCTTCAACGCGGCCGTTGCTGCGCTGGTCTAAGGTTGTAAGGATGCAAAGAAGCCCCGGCCCCGTGCCGGGGTTTCTGTTTGTGGTATGCGTAACGTTGTAGCAGCTGCCGAGCACCGCGAGGCTGCGTTCGGCTGCGAAGCAGTCGCCAATCCAGCCCCCGCGGTATGTAAGAAAGACCGAGGTGCCTGGTTTTACGACTGCTTCGCAGCCGAACACAGCCTCGCGGTGCTCGACAGCTGCTACACACAACACACAACACAAAACACCGAGGAAGCCTCATGGACTGGAAACCCCACATCACCGTCGCCACCATCGTCGAAGACAACGGTCGCTTCCTGATGGTTGAAGAACTCAAACATGGCCGTGTCGTGCTCAATCAACCCGCCGGTCATCTGGACCCGGAGGAAACGCTGACCGAAGCCGCCATTCGCGAAACCCTCGAAGAAACCGGCTGGGACGTCGAGCCGACCGGCGTCACCGGCATTTACCTGTACACCGCCCCCAGCAACGGCGTGACTTACCAGCGAGTGTGCTTCATCGCAAAACCGCTCAAACACCACCCGGACTATCAGCTGGATGACGGCATCGTTGGCGCGAAGTGGCTGACGCGTGACGAATTGCTGGAACAGCGCGCAAACTGGCGCAGTGAGCTGATCATCCGCTGCATCGATGATTATCTGGACGGAAATCACTTCAGCCTCGAACTGATCCGCCCTTCTCTTTAGCCTTGCGGGCTCTGGCCTGTTAGAATCGCGTCCTTTTTCAAGACACTCATTGAATCCCTATGCGTGATCCAGCCCCTTCTGACACACAAAAGAAGCGCGTCATTGTCGGTATGTCCGGCGGCGTGGACTCTTCCGTTTCCGCCCTCCTGCTGATCGAGCAGGGTTACGAGGTGGAAGGCCTGTTCATGAAGAACTGGGAAGAAGACGATGGAACGGAATACTGCACCGCCATGGACGACCTGGCGGACGCTCAGGCCGTGTGCGACAAAATTGGCATCAAACTGCACACCGCCAACTTCGCCGCCGAGTACTGGGACAATGTGTTCGAGCACTTCCTGGCCGAATACAAGGCCGGACGCACGCCGAACCCGGACATCCTGTGCAACCGCGAGATCAAGTTCAAGGCGTTCCTCGACTACGCCATGATGCTGGGCGCCGACCTGATCGCCACCGGCCACTATGTGCGCCGCCGCGATATCGACGGTCGCACTGAATTGCTCAAGGGCCTGGACGCGAACAAGGACCAGAGCTACTTCCTGCACGCCGTCGGCGGCGAACAGATCGCCAAGACCCTGTTCCCGGTCGGCGAACTGGAAAAGCCCGAAGTGCGTGCGATTGCCGAGAAATACGAGCTGGCGACCGCGAAGAAAAAAGACTCCACCGGGATCTGCTTTATTGGCGAACGCCGCTTCAGCGACTTCCTCAAGCAGTACCTGCCCGCACAGCCCGGCGAGATCAAGACCACCGAAGGCGAAGTGATCGGCCGTCACCACGGCTTGATGTACCACACCATCGGCCAGCGCCAGGGCCTGGGCATCGGCGGTTTGAAAGACGCCAGTGACGAGCCGTGGTACGTGCTGATCAAGGACCTGGAACACAACGAACTGATCGTTGGTCAGGGCAATGACCACCCGTACCTGTTCTCCCGCGCCCTGCTCGCTTCGGACATTTATTGGGTCAATCCGATTGATTTGACCGAGCCACGCAAGTTGACCGCAAAAGTCCGCTATCGCCAGAGCGACCAGCCGTGCACGCTGGAAAAAACCGCCACCGGCTACCGCGCAACCTTTGATGACCCGCAACGCGCGGTCACCCCAGGCCAGTCCGTGGTGTTTTACGACGGCGAAATCTGCCTGGGTGGCGGCGTGATCGAAATTGCCGAGCCGTGGACCAGCAAAGGCCAGCAGCAATGAGCCCGACCCAGGAGCAATTGACGGCGCTGGGCGGCGTGTTTCTCGCCGCCGTCCTCGTCGACAAGATTGCCAAGAGCGGCCAGACCTCTGAAGCCGGCCTGACTTGCATGCTCGGCAGCCTGCTGATTCGCGACCCCAAGGACACGCTGGAAGTTTACGGCGGTGATGACCTCAATCTGCGCGAAGGCTATCGCGCCCTGGTCGGCGCACTGGAACGCGACCCGAGTGCCCTTCAGCGCGAACCCTTGCGTTACGCACTGGCGATGCTGGGTCTGGAGCGTCAACTGGCCAAGCGCGGCGACATGCTGGAAGTGATTGGCAAGCGTTTGCCGCAGATCCAGTCTCAGGTCGAGCACTTCGGCCCGGCCCATGAAAACGTGATTGCCGCGTGCGGCGCGCTGTATCAGGACACCCTGAGCACCTTGCGCCAACGGATTCAGGTCCACGGCGACATGCGCAACCTTCAGCAGCCGAGTAACGCCTCGAAAATCCGCGCCCTGTTGCTGGCCGGGATTCGCTCGGCGCGACTGTGGCGGCAGTTGGGTGGCCATCGCTGGCAGCTGGTGATCAGCCGCCGCAAGTTGCTCAAAGAGCTTTACCCCTTGATGCGTAACGAATAAGTCACGCAGACAACCATTTACTCCGTTTTACGCGTAATACGCCGGTCAGTTGGCGACGGACCGGCGGATTTTTTCATGTATGATACGCGCCCCATTTCGTTGCCCGACTGTCCGAGAACACCCCATGCAGCTTTCTTCGCTCACTGCGGTTTCCCCTGTTGACGGCCGCTACGCCGGCAAAACCCAGGCCCTGCGCCCGATTTTCAGCGAATACGGCCTGATCCGTGCTCGCGTCCTGGTTGAAGTGCGCTGGCTCCAGCGTCTGGCCGCTCACTCTGCCATCAGCGAAGTACCGGCGTTCTCCGCCGAAGCCAACGCTGTATTGAATACCTTGGCAGAAAACTTCTCTCTGGAGCACGCCGAGCGTGTCAAAGAGATCGAGCGCACCACCAACCACGACGTCAAAGCCATTGAATACCTGCTCAAAGAGCAAGCGGCCAAGCTGCCGGAACTGGCTGCCGTCAGCGAGTTCATCCACTTTGCCTGCACCAGCGAGGACATCAACAACCTGTCCCACGCCCTGATGCTGCGCGAAGGCCGTGATGACGTGATGCTGCCGCTGATGCGCCAGACCGCTGAAGCCATCCGCGAACTGGCCATCCGTTTTGCCGACGTACCGATGCTGTCGCGCACCCACGGTCAGCCGGCCTCGCCGACCACTCTGGGTAAAGAGCTGGCGAACGTGGTGTACCGCCTGGAGCGTCAAATCGCTCAGGTCGCTGCCGTTCCGCTGCTGGGCAAGATCAACGGCGCAGTCGGCAACTACAACGCTCACCTGTCGGCCTACCCTGAGATCGACTGGGAAGAAAACGCCCGCGCCTTCATCGAAGACGAGCTGGGCCTGGGTTTCAACCCGTACACCACGCAGATCGAACCGCACGACTACATTGCCGAGCTGTTTGACGCCATCGCGCGCTTCAACACCATCCTGATCGACTTTGACCGCGACATCTGGGGCTATATCTCCCTGGGTTATTTCAAGCAGCGCACCATCGCTGGTGAAATCGGTTCGTCGACCATGCCGCACAAGGTCAACCCGATCGACTTCGAAAACTCCGAAGGCAACCTGGGTATCGCCAACGCACTGTTCCAGCACCTGGCGAGCAAACTGCCAATCTCCCGCTGGCAGCGCGACCTGACCGACTCCACCGTACTGCGTAATCTTGGTGTCGGCTTCGCCCACAGCGTGATCGCGTACGAAGCGAGCCTCAAAGGCATCAGCAAGCTTGAGCTCAACGCGCAGAAAATCGCGGCTGACCTGGACGCCTGCTGGGAAGTACTGGCCGAGCCGATCCAGACCGTGATGCGCCGCTACAACATCGAAAACCCGTACGAAAAGCTGAAAGAGTTGACGCGTGGCAAGGGCATCAGCCCGCAAGCGCTGCAAACTTTCATCGACGGCCTGGACATGCCAGCCGCCGCCAAGGCCGAGCTGAAACTGCTCACCCCGGCGAACTACATCGGTAACGCTGTAGAGCAAGCCAAACGCATCTGATTGACCGCTGGACCTGTTTGAGACGCCCGGCCGCGCCGGGCGTTTTTATTCATGTCTCAAAAGTGCTTTTTTTCAATAGGTTACACATGAATCCTGATATTCCTCTTCAACTTCTGGGTGGCATCACGGCACGCGAGTTCCTGCGCGACTACTGGCAGAAAAAACCGCTGCTGATCCGCCAGGCGATTCCTGATTTCGAAAGCCCGATCGACGCCGACGAACTGGCCGGCCTCGCACTGGAAGAAGAAGTCGAATCGCGCCTGGTGATCGAGCACGGCGAGCATCCTTGGGAATTGCGCCGCGGCCCGTTCGCCGAAGACGAATTCAGCAAACTGCCGGAACGCGAGTGGACGCTGCTGGTTCAAGCGGTCGATCAGTTTGTGCCTGAAGTCAGCGAACTGCTGGAACAGTTCCGCTTTCTGCCGAGCTGGCGCGTCGACGACGTGATGATCAGCTTCGCCGCCCCGGGTGGCAGCGTGGGTCCGCACTTCGATAACTACGACGTGTTCCTGTTGCAAGGCCACGGCAAGCGCAACTGGAAAATCGGCCAGATGTGCGACTCCGAGAGCCCGATGCTCAAACACGCCGACCTGCGCATCCTCGCTGACTTCGAAGCCACCGATGAGTGGGTTCTGGAACCGGGCGACATGCTGTATCTGCCACCACGCCTGGCCCACTGCGGCGTCGCGGTCGATGACTGCATGACGTACTCCGTCGGTTTCCGTGCGCCGAGCGCCGCTGAAGTGCTGACCCATTTCACGGACTTCCTCAGCCAGTTCCTGACGGACGAAGAACGCTACACCGACGCCGACGCGGTGCCTGCGACGGATCCACACCAGATCCAGCGCGACGCCCTTGATCGCCTCAAAGCCCTGCTGGCCGAGCACATGAGCGACGAGCGCCTGCTGCTGACCTGGTTCGGCCAGTTCATGACGGAGCCACGCTACCCGGAACTCGTGGTAGGCCCGGAAGAAATCGAGGAAGACGACCTGCTCGCCAGCCTTGAACAAGGCGCGATCTTGATCCGCAACCCAAGCGCTCGCCTGGCCTGGTCCGAAGTCGATGACGACCTGCTGTTGTTCGCCAGCGGCCAGAGCCGTTATCTGCCGGGCAAGTTGCGCGAACTGCTGAAAATGATCTGCGCCGCCGACTCGCTGCACATCGACAACCTTGGCGAGTGGCTGGCCGACGAAGACGGTCGTGGCCTGCTGTGCGAACTGATCAAGCAAGGAAGCCTGGGGTTTGCTGATGAATAAAATTCACGTAAGTGTTGCAGACTGGCAAAAGGATAACGCCGAAATCCGGCGCATTCGCGAGACGGTGTTCATCGCCGAGCAATCCGTTCCGCCCGAGCTGGAATGGGATGCCGATGACGCCACCGCGGTGCATTTCCTGGCCTTCGAAGGCGACTTTCCAATCGGCACCGCCCGCCTGCTGCCGGACGGCCACATTGGCCGGGTATCGGTACTCAAGGACTGGCGCGGCCTCAAGGTCGGCGATGCACTGATGCAAGCATTGATCGGCGAAGCCGAGAAGCGCGGGCTGAAGCAGCAGATGCTCAGCGCACAGGTGCAGGCTACGGCGTTCTATGAGCGCTTGGGCTTTCACATTGTCAGTGAGGAATTCCTGGAAGCAGGGATACCGCATGTGGACATGGTGCGTCACTCGACCTGAGTGTCTGCCACTGATCGTTCCCACGCTCCGCGTGGTAATGCCTCCTGGGACGCTCCGCGTCCCATCGCGGCAAGTGACGCAGAGCGTCACAGGCTGCATTCCCACGCAAAGCGTGGGAACGATCACAAACACCACAAAACGCCCCGCCATTTTCGGATGCCGGGGCGTTTTGCTGTCTACGATTCAACTTGCGCCACGCCGGGCCGACAAACTGGCACTATCAAGGCACTTGAAGTCGGAGATAACGGATATGTCCCTACGCACCCTGCTCACCACCCTGCTGCTGACCTGCAGTTTTTCAGCCATGGCCGCTACCGAAATCGTGCCTCTGAACTTCCGCACCAGCGCCGACATGCTGCCCATGGCGCAAGACTTCATTGGCAAGGATGGCCAGGTCAGCGCCTATGGAAATCAACTGATCGTTAACGCGGATCAGCGCAAGATCGACGAACTTAAAGCCCTGATCAGCCAACTCGATGTCGCCGCCAAGCGCCTGCTGATCACCGTCGACACCAGCGACAACAACTACCAGAGCTCCAAGTCGAACCAAACCCGAATCATCCGTCGCAGCACGTCCAGCCGTGACGGCGGCGTCCAGCAGGTTCAGGCCAGCGAAGGTACCCCCGCATTGATTCAGGTCGGCCAGAGCGTCCCGCTTACGAGCGCGCAATCCGATTCTTACGGTGATTTGCGCAGCCAGACTGAATATCGCAACGTCACTCAAGGCTTCTATGTCACCGCCAGCGTCACCGGTGAAATCGTTCACCTGGCTATCAGCACCAATCGTGACCGCATGAGCCAGGAACGTCCCGATGTAGTGAACGTGCAAAGTACCGACACAACTGTCACAGGTCGCCTCGGCGAATGGATTACCCTCGCCGGCGTCAACCACCAGAACCTGACCGACAAACGCGCCCAAACCCGCAACTATGCTACTCAGGGCCGGGAAGACATGACCCTGCGGGTGAAAGTCGATACTTTGGACTAAAGCACCGGGAACTGACTGATTAGTCGTATTAGACCAAAGATGTAGTGGTCGAAAAAAAGCACTACAAAACGTTTGACGATCGAAAAAAGCAAAGGCATGATGGCCTCGCTCCCGCTAATCAGGGGCCCTGGCAAGGGCCTTCGAGGCGATGCTCGCACCTATCCCGCGAGCCGCTTCGTGTCTGTACCGCCCACAAGGTGTGTTTGACGAGGTTGCCGACTGGAACGAAGTTGTCCCGAGGGACGGAAGCTAATTAGGTAACCCGGCACTGCACTGAAGTTCGCACCAAGGCCCACGATGCCCGAATGCGCCCATTAGTTTGCCCTTACCTGCTCACTTCCCCTCGAGCCCATCGTTCATCCCGTCGCTACCCCGCCGAATCCGACTTGACCACCCAAGCTTCTGGTCAGCGAGCGCAGGAATTTTCCACCGCAGTACAACTTTCCGTAAAAGACGCGACGAGGTTTATCTCCATGGCACTGACACGCGAACAGCAAATTGCAGCCCTCGAAAAAGATTGGGCTGAAAACCCACGCTGGAAAGGCGTGACACGCGCTTACTCCGCTGCTGACGTCGTCCGCCTGCGTGGCTCGGTTCAACCTGAGCACACCTTTGCAAAACTGGGCGCCGAGAAGCTGTGGAACCTGGTCACCCAGGGCGCCAAGCCTTCCTTCCGTCCCGAGAAAGATTTCGTCAACTGCATGGGCGCCCTGACCGGCGGCCAGGCTGTACAACAAGTCAAAGCCGGTATCCAGGCGATCTACCTGTCGGGCTGGCAAGTGGCTGCGGACAACAACTCCGCCGAATCGATGTACCCGGACCAGTCGCTGTACCCGGTGGACTCGGTTCCAACCGTGGTCAAGCGCATCAACAACTCGTTCCGTCGTGCTGACCAGATCCAGTGGAAAGCCGGCAAAGGCCCGGGCGACGAAGGCTACATCGACTACTTCGCTCCAATCGTGGCCGACGCTGAAGCCGGTTTCGGCGGCGTACTGAACGCTTACGAGCTGATGAAGAGCATGATCGAAGCAGGCGCCGCCGGCGTTCACTTCGAAGACCAACTGGCTTCCGTGAAAAAATGCGGCCACATGGGCGGCAAGGTACTGGTTCCTACCCAGGAAGCCGTACAGAAGCTGACCGCTGCCCGTCTGGCGGCTGACGTTGCCGGTACTCCGACCATCATCCTGGCCCGTACCGACGCTAACGCAGCTGACCTGCTGACCTCCGACTGCGACCCGTACGACCAGCCATTCGTGACTGGCGAACGTACCCAGGAAGGCTTCTACAAAGTGCGCGCCGGTCTGGACCAGGCCATCGCTCGCGGCCTGGCATACGCTCCGTACGCCGACCTGATCTGGTGCGAAACTGCCAAGCCGGATCTGGACGAGGCTCGTCGCTTCGCTGAAGCGATCAAAAAGGAATACCCGGACCAACTGCTGTCGTACAACTGCTCGCCTTCCTTCAACTGGAAGAAAAACCTGGACGACGCGACCATCGCCAAGTTCCAGCGCGAACTGTCCGCCATGGGTTACAAGCACCAGTTCATTACCCTGGCCGGCATTCACAACATGTGGCACAGCATGTTCAACCTGGCGCACGACTACGCCCGCAACGACATGACTGCCTACGTGAAGCTGCAAGAGCAAGAGTTCGCTGACGCTTCGAAGGGCTACACCTTCGTGGCTCACCAGCAGGAAGTGGGCACCGGCTACTTCGACGACATGACCACTGTGATTCAAGGTGGCTCGTCTTCGGTAACCGCACTGACCGGTTCGACTGAAGAAGAACAGTTCCACTGATCTGCTTCGCTTGAGTAAACGGCCGCTGCGGACCGAGTAGAAACCGCAACGCCGCACATCTGACGCCCCGACTGGTTCGGGGCGTTTTTTTGCCTGCGATTCCTCAAACACCACAAATCCCTGTGGGAGCGAGCCTGCTCGCGAAAGCGGCGGATCAGTCAACATCATCGCTGGCTGACCTACCGCTTTCGCGAGCAGGCTCGCTCCCACAAGGGTCCGTGGTGAGACAGGAAAAACATTGATCCAGCGCGGCATCAGGGTCAGAAAAATCCGTTAAAACCGTCGCCTTCACTACTTGCTGTAACGCGCACAAAAGACAACTTCGCGGCCCCAATCCGGATAACCAGTTTAAAAACCACCGCAAACAATATTGATTATCATTTGGCCAATACTATGTTCGTTACATTTCCCACAAAACTATATTGATGAAAAGCCGGCTAATGCCCGCCATGCATGGGCTGCGGGGCTTTGGAGGTGCGCTATGTCCTTATTCCTATAAATAATTTCGCTATAGGAATTTTACTTGCTGGGTGTTTAGCCATAAAATCAGCGGGATTGATTGCTGCGACATATCGTCACTGCGTTGTTACTTTTTCAAGCTCAGAGACCTTTGCTCTCTGTTAAGGATTACCAGCATGCCCGAAGCGACAGGACTCATGGCCCACAACTGGGGCTTTGCCATTTTCCTTCTGGGCGTCGTCGGCCTGTGTGCCTTCATGCTCGGCGTCTCCAGCCTCCTCGGGTCAAAAGCCTGGGGTCGCAGCAAAAACGAACCGTTTGAATCCGGCATGCTGCCTACAGGTGGCGCCCGTCTGCGGCTCTCAGCCAAATTCTATCTGGTTGCGATGCTCTTCGTGATCTTCGATATCGAAGCCCTTTTTCTCTTTGCATGGTCTGTGTCCGTCCGCGAAAGCGGCTGGACCGGATTCGTCGAAGCTCTCGTTTTCATAGCAATTCTGTTGGCAGGCCTTGTCTACCTATTCCGAGTGGGCGCCCTTGACTGGGCTCCGGAAGCTCGTCGTAAGCGGCAAGCGAAGCTGAAACAATGAGGCTTTGGCAATGCAATACAATCTCACCAGGATCGACCCCGATGCTCCTAACGAGCAGTATCCGATTGGCGAACGGGAAACCGTTTCCGATCCGTTAGAAGATCAAGTCCACAAAAACATCTTCATGGGCAAGCTCGAAGACGTGCTTAACGGCACGATCAACTGGGGGCGCAAGAACTCCCTGTGGCCGTATAACTTCGGTCTTTCGTGCTGCTACGTGGAAATGACTACCGCCTTCACGGCGCCCCACGACATCGCGCGCTTTGGCGCCGAGGTTATCCGGGCATCGCCGCGTCAGGCGGATTTCATGGTTATCGCCGGTACCTGCTTCATCAAGATGGCGCCGATCATTCAGCGTCTCTACGAGCAAATGCTCGAACCTAAGTGGGTTATCTCCATGGGTTCGTGCGCCAACTCCGGTGGCATGTACGACATCTACTCTGTCGTTCAAGGGGTGGACAAGTTCCTGCCCGTGGACGTCTACGTGCCTGGCTGCCCGCCCCGTCCTGAAGCTTTCCTGCAAGGCTTGATGCTCTTGCAAGAGTCGATTGGACAGGAGCGTCGTCCGCTTTCCTGGGTCGTTGGTGATCAAGGCGTGTACCGCGCCGAGATGCCTTCCGAAAAGGAAAAGCGCCGCGAACAGCGAATCGCAGTCACCAACCTGCGCAGCCCCGACGAAGTCTGATCCAGATCTGCTTCTTTAATAGAACGAGACACTGGCTTCATTCTTTACGTTGACCGAAAGCGATAAATAACCATGACTACAGGCAGTGCTCTGTACATCCCGCCTTACAAGGCAGACGACCAGGATGTGGTCGTCGAACTGAACAACCGTTTTGGCCCCGAGGCGTTCACCGCCCAGCCGACCCGCACCGGTATGCCGGTGCTTTGGGTTGCGCGTGCCAAACTCGTCGAAGTCCTGACCTTCCTGCGCAACCTGCCCAAGCCGTACGTCATGCTCTATGACCTGCACGGCGTGGACGAGCGTCTGCGCACCAAGCGTCAAGGGCTGCCAAGCGGCGCCGACTTCACTGTGTTCTATCACTTGATGTCGATCGAACGTAATAGTGACGTGATGATCAAGGTCGCCTTGTCCGAGAGCGACCTCAACGTGCCGACCGTGACCGGTCTGTGGCCGAACGCCAACTGGTACGAGCGTGAAGTGTGGGACATGTACGGCATCAACTTTGCCGGCCACCCGCACCTGACCCGCATCATGATGCCGCCGACCTGGGAAGGTCACCCGCTGCGCAAGGACTTCCCGGCCCGTGCCACCGAATTCGACCCGTTCACCCTGAACCTGGCCAAGCAACAGCTTGAGGAAGAAGCCGCGCGCTTCAAGCCTGAAGACTGGGGCATGAAGCGTTCCGGTGCGAACGAGGACTACATGTTCCTCAACCTCGGACCCAACCACCCTTCCGCGCACGGTGCGTTCCGCATCATCCTGCAGCTGGACGGTGAAGAGATCGTCGATTGCGTACCGGACGTTGGCTACCACCACCGTGGTGCCGAGAAGATGGCCGAGCGTCAATCCTGGCACAGTTTCATCCCGTACACCGACCGTATCGATTACCTCGGCGGCGTGATGAACAACCTGCCGTACGTGCTCTCGGTCGAGAAGCTGGCCGGCATCAAGGTGCCGGACAAGGTCGACGTCATCCGCATCATGATGGCCGAGTTCTTCCGGATCACCAGCCATCTGCTATTCCTGGGTACCTACATCCAGGACGTCGGCGCCATGACCCCGGTGTTCTTCACGTTCACCGACCGTCAGAAGGCGTACACGGTGATCGAAGCCATTACCGGTTTCCGTCTGCATCCGGCCTGGTACCGCATTGGTGGCGTCGCTCACGACCTGCCGCGCGGCTGGGAAAAACTGGTGAAAGACTTCGTCGAGTGGATGCCAAAGCGTCTGGACGAATACCAGAAAGCCGCCCTGGACAACAGCATCCTGCGTGGCCGCACCATCGGCGTCGCCGCCTACAACACCAAGGAAGCCCTGGAATGGGGCGTCACCGGTGCCGGCCTGCGTTCGACCGGTTGCGACTTCGACCTGCGCAAGGCTCGCCCATACTCCGGTTACGAAAACTTCGAATTCGAAGTGCCGCTGGCCGCCAATGGCGATGCCTACGATCGTTGCATCGTGCGCGTCGAAGAAATGCGCCAGAGCATCAAGATCATCGAGCAGTGCATGCGCAACATGCCGGAAGGCCCGTACAAGGCGGATCACCCGCTGACCACGCCGCCGCCGAAAGAGCGCACCCTGCAACACATCGAGACCCTGATCACGCACTTCCTGCAGGTTTCGTGGGGCCCGGTCATGCCGGCCAACGAATCCTTCCAGATGATCGAAGCGACCAAGGGCATCAACAGTTATTACCTGACGAGCGATGGCGGCACCATGAGCTACCGCACCCGGATTCGTACCCCAAGCTTCCCGCACTTGCAGCAGATCCCTTCGGTGATCAAAGGCAGCATGGTCGCGGACTTGATCGCGTACCTGGGTAGTATCGATTTCGTTATGGCCGACGTGGACCGCTAAGCATGAACAGCACGCTTATCCAGACAGACCGTTTCACCTTGAGTGAAACCGAGCGCTCGGCCATCGAGCATGAGTTGCATCACTACGAAGACCCGCGCGCGGCGTCGATCGAAGCCCTGAAGATCGTCCAGAAGGAACGTGGCTGGGTGCCGGATGGTGCTCTGTACGCCATCGGCGAGATTCTCGGCATCCCGGCCAGCGACGTAGAAGGCGTGGCGACGTTCTATAGCCAGATCTTCCGTCAGCCAGTGGGCCGTCACATCATTCGCGTCTGCGACAGCATGGTCTGCTACATCGGCGGCCACGAGTCCGTGGTCAGCGAAATCCAGAGCAATCTGGGCATCGGCCTGGGTCAGACCACCGCCGACGGTCGTTTCACCCTTCTGCCGGTCTGCTGCCTCGGCAACTGTGACAAGGCGCCGGCGTTGATGATCGACGACGACACTTTCGGTGATGTGCAGCCTGCCGGCGTTGCCAAATTGCTCGAGGGCTACGTATGACCCTGACTTCCTTCGGCCCTGCCAACCGCATCAAGCGGTCGGCCGAGACTCACCCGCTCACCTGGCGTCTGCGTGACGACGGCGAAGCCGTGTGGCTCGACGAGTACCAGGCCAAAAACGGTTACGCCGCAGCGCGCAAAGCTTTCGCCGACATGGCTCAGGACGACATCGTCCAGACCGTGAAGGATTCTGGCTTGAAAGGTCGCGGCGGTGCAGGCTTCCCCACGGGCGTTAAGTGGGGCCTGATGCCCAAAGACGAATCCATCAACATCCGCTACTTGCTGTGCAACGCGGATGAAATGGAGCCGAACACCTGGAAAGACCGCATGCTGATGGAGCAACTGCCCCATCTGCTGATCGAAGGCATGCTGATCAGTGCTCGCGCGCTGAAAACCTACCGTGGCTACATCTTCCTGCGTGGCGAGTACACCACCGCCGCCAAGCACCTCAACCGTGCCGTGGAAGAAGCCAAGGCAGCGGGCCTGCTGGGTAAAAACATCCTGGGCAGCGGCTTCGATTTCGAGCTGTTCGTCCACACCGGCGCCGGGCGTTACATCTGCGGTGAAGAAACCGCACTGATCAACTCCCTCGAAGGCCGCCGCGCCAACCCGCGCTCCAAGCCGCCCTTCCCCGCCGCCGTGGGCGTGTGGGGCAAGCCTACTTGCGTGAACAACGTTGAAACCCTGTGCAACGTGCCGGCGATCATCGCCGACGGCGTGGACTGGTACAAATCGTTGGCTCGGGTCGGCAGCGAGGATATGGGCACCAAGCTCATGGGCTTCTCCGGCAAGGTCAAGAACCCTGGCCTGTGGGAACTGCCATTCGGCGTCACCGGTCGCGAGCTGTTCGAAGACTACGCCGGCGGCATGCGCGACGGCTTCAAGCTCAAGTGCTGGCAGCCTGGCGGCGCCGGTACCGGTTTCCTGTTGCCGGAACACCTGGACGCACAAATGTACGCCGGCGGCATCGCCAAAGTCGGCACCCGTATGGGTACCGGCCTGGCCATGGCGGTGGACGACAGCGTCAACATGGTGTCCTTGCTGCGCAACATGGAAGAGTTCTTCTCCCGCGAATCCTGCGGCTTCTGCACCCCGTGCCGTGACGGTTTGCCGTGGAGCGTCAAGCTCCTGCGTGCGATCGAGAACGGTGAAGGGCAAGCCGGCGATATCGAGACCCTGCTGGGTCTGGTCGGTTTCCTCGGCCCAGGCAAGACCTTCTGTGCTCACGCACCGGGCGCCGTGGAGCCGTTGGGCAGCGCAATCAAATACTTCCGCCATGAGTTCGAAGCCGGCATCGCGCCCACCAGCGCCGTCGTCCCGCCTCTGGCAAGGCCGATCGTAGTCGGCGCGTAAACGCTTAAAAAGGCGAAGGGTCCGTGCCCTTCGCCTTCTCGTGTGATGACGCCTTTAACGGCTGTGTTGATTCACGCGAATACAAGATTCCATTAGCCACGCCCGCTGACACCGGGCCAACGAAGAACTTTGAACCATGGCCACTATCCACGTAGACGGCAAAGAGCTCGAAGTCGATGGGGCAGACAACCTGTTACAGGCGTGTCTGTCGCTAGGCCTCGATATCCCGTATTTCTGCTGGCACCCAGCCCTTGGCAGCGTTGGCGCTTGCCGCCAGTGCGCGGTCAAGCAGTACACCGACGAGAACGACACCCGTGGTCGTATCGTCATGTCCTGCATGACCCCCGCCACCGATGGCACCTGGATCTCCATCGAAGATGAAGAATCCAAGGCCTTCCGCGCCAGTGTTGTCGAATGGCTGATGACCAACCACCCTCACGACTGCCCGGTCTGTGAAGAAGGCGGTCACTGCCACCTGCAAGACATGACGGTAATGACCGGCCACAACGAGCGCCGTTACCGCTTCACCAAGCGTACCCACCAGAACCAGCAACTGGGCCCGTTCATTTCCCACGAAATGAACCGCTGCATCGCTTGCTACCGCTGCGTGCGTTTCTATAAGGACTATGCCGGCGGCACCGACCTCGGTGTGTTCGGTGCCCACGACAACGTGTACTTCGGTCGCGTTGAAGACGGCACCCTGGAAAGCGAGTTCTCCGGCAACCTCACCGAGGTCTGCCCGACCGGTGTGTTCACCGACAAGACTCACTCCGAGCGCTACAACCGCAAGTGGGACATGCAGTTCTCGCCGAGCATCTGCCATGGCTGCTCCAGCGGTTGCAACATCTCCCCGGGCGAGCGCTACGGTGAACTGCGTCGTATCGAAAACCGCTTCAACGGTTCGGTCAACCAGTACTTCCTGTGCGACCGTGGCCGTTTCGGCTACGGCTACGTCAACCGCGAAGATCGCCCGCGTCAGCCTTTGCTGGCCAACGGCTCCAAGCTGAGCCTAGACGAAGCGCTGGATAAAGCCGCTGACCTGCTGCGCGGTCGCAACATCGTCGGCATCGGTTCGCCGCGTGCCAGCCTCGAAAGCAACTACGCGTTGCGCGAACTGGTGGGCGCCGAGCACTTCTACTCCGGTATCGAAGCCGCTGAGCTGGAGCGCATTCGTCTGGTCATGCAGGTGCTGAACGACAGCCCGCTGCCGATCCCGAACATGCGCGACATCGAAGACCACGATGCAATCTTCGTCCTCGGTGAAGACCTGACCCAGACTGCGGCCCGTATGGCCCTGTCCCTGCGTCAGTCGGTCAAAGGCAAAGCCGAAGACATGGCCGATGCCATGCGCGTTCAGCCTTGGCTCGACGCCGCCGTGAAGAACATCGGTCAGCACGCGCTGAACCCGCTGTTCATCGCCAGCCTGGCTGAAACCAAGCTCGACGACATCGCTGAAGAATGCGTTCACGCAGCACCGGACGACCTGGCCCGCATCGGTTTCGCCGTGGCTCACGCCCTCGACGCCAGTGCCCCAGCGGTTGAAGGCCTGGATGCTGAAGCCCTTGAACTGGCCAAGCGCATTGCCGACGCCCTGCTCGCGGCCAAGCGTCCATTGATCATTGCCGGTACCTCGTTGGGTTCCAAGGCGCTGATCGAAGCCGCTGCAAACATCGCCAAAGCCCTGAAGCTGCGCGAGAAGAACGGCTCCATCAGCCTGATCGTGCCAGAGGCCAACAGCCTCGGCCTGGCCATGCTCGGTGGTGACTCGGTCGACGCTGCGCTGCAAGCGGTGATCTCTGGCGGTGCTGACGCCATCGTCGTGCTGGAAAACGATCTGTACACCCGCACCGATAAAGCCAAGGTTGATGCTGCATTAACCGCCGCGAAAGTGGTGATCGTTGCCGACCATCAAAAAACCGCAACCAGCGATCGCGCGCACCTGGTTCTGCCAGCCGCCAGTTTCGCTGAAGGCGACGGTACCCTCGTTAGCCAGGAAGGCCGCGCCCAGCGCTTCTTCCAGGTCTTCGATCCGAAATACATGGACGCCAGCATCCTGGTTCACGAAGGCTGGCGCTGGCTGCATGCCCTGCGCGCCACCCTGCTGAACCAGCCGATCAACTGGACCCAGCTCGATCACGTCACCGCTGCCGTCGCTTCGAGCACGCCGCAACTGGCGCGTATCGTTGATGCCGCACCGTCCGCCGCGTTCCGCATCAAGGGTATGAAACTGGCCCGCGAACCGTTGCGTTACTCCGGTCGTACCGCCATGCGCGCTGACATCAACGTGCACGAACCGCGTACCCCGCAAGACAACGACACCGCGTTCAACTTCTCGATGGAAGGTTACTCGGGCTCGGTCGAACCGCGTCAGCAAGTGCCATTCGCCTGGTCTCCGGGCTGGAACTCGCCGCAAGCCTGGAACAAGTTCCAGGACGAAGTCGGTGGTCACATCCGCGCTGGCGACCCGGGCACCCGCCTGATCGAAAGCACCGGTGATTCGCTGAACTGGTTCGCCGCTGTTCCGCGTGCGTTCAACCCGGCTCCGGGCACCTGGCAGGTTGTGCCGTTCTTCCACCTGCTCGGCAGCGAAGAGAACTCTTCGAAAGCCGCACCGGTTCAGGAACGCATCCCGGCCGCCTACGTCGCCTTGGCCAAGTCCGAAGCTGATCGTCTGGGTGTCAACGATGGCGCCATGCTCAGCTTGAACGTGGCTGGCCAGACCCTGCGTCTGCCGCTGCGCATCAATGAAGAGCTGGGTGCCGGTCTGGTTGCATTGCCTGCGGGCATCGCCGGCATTCCGCCAGCGATCTTTGGCAAATCCGTTGACGGTCTGCAGGAGGCAGCGCAATGACTTGGTTCACTCCTGAAGTGATCGACGTGATCATCGCAGTCATTCAGGCCATCGTGATTCTGCTCGCCGTGGTGGTGTGCGGCGCGTTGCTGAGCTGGGTCGAGCGTCGTTTGCTCGCCCTCTGGCAGGACCGTTACGGTCCGAACCGCGTCGGCCCGTTCGGCGCGTTCCAGATCGCCGCCGACATGATCAAGATGTTCTTCAAGGAAGACTGGACCCCGCCGTTCGCCGACAAGATGATCTTCACCCTGGCACCGGTCGTGGCCATGAGCGCCCTGCTGATTGCCTTCGCGATCATCCCGATCACCCCGACCTGGGGCGTGGCGGATCTGAACATCGGTATCCTGTTCTTCTTCGCCATGGCCGGTCTGTCGGTCTACGCGGTGTTGTTCGCCGGTTGGTCGAGTAACAACAAGTTCGCCCTGCTGGGCAGCTTGCGGGCCTCGGCACAAACCGTGTCGTACGAAGTGTTCATGGGCCTGTCGCTGATGGGCATCGTGATTCAGGTCGGCTCGTTCAACATGCGCGACATCGTTGATTACCAGGCCCAGAACCTGTGGTTCATCATTCCGCAGATCTTCGGTTTCCTGACCTTCTTCATCGCTGGCGTCGCCGTGACTCACCGTCACCCGTTCGACCAGCCGGAAGCGGAACAGGAACTGGCCGACGGTTACCACATTGAATACGCCGGCATGAAATGGGGCATGTTCTTCGTCGGCGAGTACATCGGCATCGTGCTGATTTCGGCGCTGCTGGTGACCTTGTTCTTCGGTGGCTGGCACGGTCCGTTCGGCATTCTGCCGCAGATCCCGTTCATCTGGTTCGCGATGAAAACCGCGTTCTTCATCATGATCTTCATCCTGTTGCGCGCTTCGATTCCGCGCCCACGGTATGACCAAGTGATGGATTTCAGCTGGAAGTTCTGCCTGCCGCTGACCCTCGTCAACATGCTGGTGACCGCTGCGATCGTGTTGCTCAACACGCCCGCCGTCGCGGCTCAGTGAGGATAGAGAATCATGAAGTACATATTTGACATCGTGCATGGCTTCTTCACCCAGCTTCGCAGCCTGGTGATGATTTTCGGCCACGCCTTCCGCAAGCGCGACACGCTGCAGTACCCGGAAGAAGCCGTGTACCTGCCACCGCGCTACCGTGGCCGTATCGTCCTGACCCGTGACCCTGATGGCGAAGAACGTTGTGTAGCCTGCAACCTGTGCGCCGTGGCGTGCCCGGTTGGTTGCATCTCGCTGCAGAAAGCTGAAACCGAAGACGGTCGCTGGTACCCGGACTTCTTCCGCATCAACTTCTCGCGCTGCATTTTCTGCGGCCTCTGCGAGGAAGCCTGCCCGACCACCGCGATCCAGCTGACACCGGATTTCGAAATGGCCGAGTTCAAACGTCAGGACCTGGTTTACGAGAAAGAAGATCTGCTGATCTCCGGCCCCGGCAAAAACCCTGATTACAACTTCTATCGTGTTGCAGGTATGGCGATTGCCGGGAAGCCCAAAGGCTCCGCGCAGAATGAAGCCCAGCCGATCAACGTGAAGAGCTTGCTGCCTTAAGGAAGAAAGATGGAATTCGCTTTCTATTTCGCATCGGGTATCGCTGTGGTGTCCACGCTTCGCGTGATCACCAACACCAACCCTGTGCACGCCCTGCTCTACCTGATCATTTCACTGATCGCCGTGGCCATGACGTTCTTCGCCCTCGGCGCACCGTTTGCCGGTGTACTGGAAGTGATCGCCTACGCTGGCGCCATCATGGTGCTGTTCGTGTTCGTGGTGATGATGTTGAACCTGGGGCCCGCCTCGGTTCAGCAAGAGCGCGTCTGGCTCAAGCCCGGTATCTGGCTCGGCCCCGTGATTCTCGGCGCATTGCTGCTGGGTGAACTGCTGTACGTACTGTTCGCTCATCAGAGCGGCCAGGCCATCGGCCACACCACCGTAGACGCCAAGGCCGTTGGCATCAGCCTGTTCGGTCCGTACCTGCTGGTGGTCGAACTCGCCTCGATGTTGCTGCTCGCCGCAGCCGTCACGGCGTTCCACTTGGGCCGCAACGAAGCCAAGGAGCAATGACGATGCCTGCTATCCCTATGGAGCATGGTCTGGCGGTCGCCGGCATCCTGTTCTGCCTCGGTCTGGTCGGCCTGATGGTCCGCCGCAACATTCTTTTCGTGCTGATGAGCCTGGAGGTCATGATGAATGCCTCCGCACTGGCGTTCATCGTTGCCGGTAGCCGCTGGGCGCAGCCGGATGGACAGATCATGTTCATCCTGGTGATCAGCCTGGCAGCCGCCGAGGCCAGTATCGGCCTGGCGATTCTGTTGCAGCTGTACCGCCGCTTCCACACTCTCGATATCGACGCTGCCAGCGAGATGCGCGGATGAATCTTCTCTATCTGACTTTCGTATTCCCCCTTATAGGTTTCCTGCTGCTGGCGTTCTCACGCGGCCGCCTCTCGGAAAACCTGTCGGCGCTGATCGGCGTCGGTTCCATCGGTCTGTCGGCCATCGTCACAGCCTATGTGATCTGGCAATTCAACGTCGCCCCGCCGGAAGGCGGTCACTACACCCAGGTGTTGTGGCAGTGGATGGCGGTGGAAGGCTTTACGCCGAACTTCGCGCTGTACCTCGATGGCCTGTCCGTGACCATGCTCGGTGTGGTCGTGGGTGTCGGCTTCCTGATCCACCTGTTCGCGTCCTGGTACATGCGCGGTGAAGCCGGTTACTCGCGCTTCTTCGCCTACACCAACCTGTTTATCGCCAGCATGCTGTTCCTGGTCCTGGGCGATAACCTGTTGTTCCTGTACTTCGGCTGGGAAGGCGTGGGCCTGTGCTCGTACCTGTTGATCGGTTTCTACTACAGCAACCGCAACAACGGTAACGCGGCACTCAAGGCGTTCATCGTGACCCGTATCGGCGACGTGTTCATGGCCATCGGCCTGTTCATCCTGTTCGCTCAACTGGGTACGCTGAACGTCCAGGAACTGCTGGTGCTGGCACCGCAGAAATTCCAGGCCGGCGACTTCTGGATGGTCATGGCCACCCTGATGCTGCTGGGTGGCGCTGTCGGTAAATCCGCGCAACTGCCGCTGCAAACCTGGCTGGCGGATGCGATGGCCGGTCCTACCCCGGTTTCGGCACTGATCCACGCCGCAACCATGGTGACCGCTGGTGTTTACCTGATCGCCCGTACCCACGGCCTGTTCACCCTGGCGCCGGAAATCCTGCACCTGGTCGGCCTGGTCGGCGGTGTGACCCTGGTCCTGGCGGGCTTCGCCGCTCTGGTACAAACCGACATCAAGCGTATCCTCGCCTACTCGACAATGAGCCAGATCGGCTACATGTTCCTGGCCCTGGGCGTGGGTGCCTGGGACGGCGCGATCTTCCACCTGATGACCCACGCCTTCTTCAAGGCCCTGCTGTTCCTTGCATCCGGTGCGGTGATCGTTGCCTGCCACCACGAGCAGAACATCTTCAAGATGGGCGGTCTGTGGAAGAAACTGCCGCTGGCCTACGCCAGCTTCATCGTCGGTGGTGCCGCTCTGGCAGCCCTGCCACTGGTGACCGCAGGTTTCTACTCCAAGGACGAAATCCTCTGGGAAGCGTTCGCCAGCGGCAACCACGGTCTACTGTACGCAGGTCTGGTCGGCGCGTTCATGACGTCGCTGTACACCTTCCGCCTGATCTTCATCGCGTTCCACGGTGAAGCGAAGACCGAAGCGCACGCCGGTCACGGCATTGCTCACTGGCTGCCACTGTCGGTGCTGATCGTATTGTCCACCGCCATCGGCGCGATGATCGTTCCGCCACTGCACGGTGTGTTGCCGGAAAGCGTCGGCCATGCCGGCGGCGAAGCCAAGCACAGTCTGGAAATCGCTTCGGGCGCCATCGCCCTGGCCGGTATCCTGCTGGCCGCGCTGCTGTTCCTCGGCAAGCGTCGCTTCGTCACTGCAATCGCCAACAGCGGCATCGGCCGCTTCCTTTCGGCCTGGTGGTTCGCTGCCTGGGGCTTCGACTGGATCTACGACAAACTGTTCGTCAAGCCATACCTGGCGATCAGCCACGTACTGCGCAGAGACCCGCTCGACCAGACCATCGGTCTGATCCCGCGTATGGCCAAAGGCGGTCACACCGCCCTGAGCCGTACCGAAACCGGTCAACTGCGTTGGTACGCGGCATCGATGGCAGCCGGCTCCGTGCTGGTCATCGGCGCCATCGTGCTGGTAGCGGTCTGAATATGAACCTTGCGAACTTGCGAAAGGAATTGAGCCCGTCATGATTCTGCCTTGGCTAATCCTGATCCCCTTCATCGGCGGCCTGCTGTGCTGGATGGGTGAGCGCTTCAGCTCCACCCTCCCGCGCTGGATTGCGCTGATCACCATGTCCCTGTTGCTCGCCCTCGGCCTTTGGCTGTGGGCCAACGGTGACTATTCATTAGCCCCGGCGCCTGGCGCCGATCCGACCTGGGCGCTTGAGTTCAAGCACATCTGGATCCAGCGTTTCGGCATCAGCGTGCACCTGGCCCTCGATGGCCTGTCGCTGCTGATGATCATGCTGACCGGTCTGCTGGGCGTTCTCTCGGTCCTCTGCTCGTGGAAAGAGATTCAACGTCACGTTGGCTTCTTCCACTTGAACCTGATGTGGATCCTGGGCGGTGTCGTCGGCGTGTTCCTCGCCCTCGACCTGTTCATGTTCTTCTTCTTCTGGGAAATGATGCTGGTGCCGATGTACTTCCTCATCGCGCTCTGGGGTCACAGTTCTTCGGACGGCAAGAAAACCCGGATCTATGCGGCGACCAAGTTCTTCATCTTCACTCAGGCGTCCGGCCTGATCATGTTGGTGGCGATCCTGGGTCTGGTCCTGGTCAACTTCAACGACACCGGCGTGATTACTTTCAACTACGCCGACCTGTTGAAAACCAAGATGTCGATGACCACCGAGTACATCCTGATGCTCGGCTTCTTCATCGCCTTCGCGGTGAAGCTGCCAGTCGTACCGTTCCACTCCTGGTTGCCTGACGCTCACGCCCAGGCGCCAACCGCAGGTTCGGTCGACCTGGCCGGTATCTTGTTGAAGACGGCGGCTTACGGTCTGCTGCGTTTCGCCCTGCCGCTATTCCCAAATGCCTCGGCCGAGTTCGCGCCGTTCGCCATGACCCTGGGTCTGATCGGGATCTTCTACGGTGCGTTCCTGGCCTTCGCCCAAACCGACATCAAGCGTCTGATCGCCTACTCCTCCGTTTCCCACATGGGCTTCGTGTTGATCGGTATCTACTCCGGCAGCCAACTGGCGCTGCAGGGCACAGTGATGCAGATGCTGGCGCACGGTCTGTCGGCGGCAGCACTCTTTATCCTCAGCGGTCAGTTGTACGAGCGCACTCACACCCGCGACATGCGTGAAATGGGTGGCCTGTGGTCGAAGATCGCTTACCTTCCGGCCATCAGCCTGTTCTTCGCGGCTGCGTCCCTGGGCTTGCCGGGTACCGGTAACTTCGTCGGTGAGTTCCTGATCCTGATCGGCACCTTCCCTGCTGCGCCGTGGATCACCGTGATCGCAACGTCCGGCCTGGTGTTCGGTTCGGTCTACTCGCTGATCATGATCCACCGTGCCTACTTCGGCCCGTCCAAGTCGGACGCGGTGATGCATGGCATGGATGGTCGCGAAATGATCATGGTGGTCGGTCTGGCGGCGCTGCTGATTTACATCGGCGTGTACCCGCAACCGTTCCTCGATACCTCTGCCGCGACGATGCATGGCGTGCAGCAGTGGCTCGGCACCGCCTTCACTCAACTCGCTTCGGCCCGGTAAGAGCGCTATGGAATTCACGACTCAACACTTTATCGCGCTAGCGCCGTTGTTGATCACCAGCGCCACGATCATCGTGGTGATGCTGGCGATTGCCTGGCGCCGCAACCACTCGCAGACCTTCCTGATTTCCGTGGCGGGCCTGAACCTGGCGTTGCTGTCGATCCTGCCGGCCCTGAAAGTCGCGCCATTGGCCGTGACCCCGCTGCTGCAAATCGATAGTTTTGCCTGCTTGTACATGGCGCTGATCCTGGTCGCCACCCTCGCGTGTGTGACCCTCGCCCACGCCTACCTCGGCGATGGCGGTTCGGGTTACCCGGGCAACCGTGAAGAACTGTACCTGCTGATTCTGATGTCCGCCGCCGGTGGCCTGGTTCTGGTCAGCGCGCAGCACCTGGCCGGTTTGTTCGTCGGTCTGGAGCTGCTGTCGGTGCCGGTCTACGGTCTGGTGGCCTATGCCTTCTTCAACAAGCGTTCGCTGGAAGCCGGTATCAAGTACATGGTGCTGTCGGCCGCCGGTTCTGCCTTCCTGTTGTTCGGCATGGCGCTGCTGTATGCCGATTCGGGCAGCCTGAGCTTCAGCGGTATCGGCCACGCCCTCGCGGCCACCGGCCTGCCAAGCTCGCTGGCGCAACTGGGCCTGGGCATGATGCTGATTGGTCTGGCGTTCAAGCTGTCGCTGGTACCGTTCCACCTCTGGACCCCGGACGTGTACGAAGGTGCTCCGGCACCGGTGGCCGCGTTCCTGGCGACCGCTTCGAAAGTGGCCGTGTTCGCGGTGATGGTGCGTCTGTTCCAGATCTCGCCAGCGGCAAGCAGCGGAGTGCTGAGCGACGTACTGACAATCATCGCCATCGCGTCGATCCTGTTCGGTAACCTGCTGGCACTGACCCAAAGCAACCTCAAGCGTCTGCTGGGTTACTCGTCCATCGCCCACTTCGGTTACCTGCTGATCGCCCTCGTGGCGAGCAAGGGTCTGGCCGTGGAAGCCATTGGCGTGTACCTGGTCACCTACGTGATCACCAGCCTCGGCGCCTTCGGCGTGATCACCCTGATGTCCTCGCCATACAACGGCCGTGACGCGGATGCCCTGTACGAATACCGCGGCCTGTTCTGGCGCCGTCCGTACCTGACCGCCGTACTGACCGTGATGATGCTGTCCCTGGCCGGTATCCCGCTCACCGCGGGCTTCATCGGCAAGTTCTACATCATTGCCACCGGCGTCGAGTCGCATCAGTGGTGGCTGGTCGGCTCCCTGGTACTGGGCAGCGCCATCGGCGTTTTCTACTACCTGCGTGTGATGGTCACGCTGTTCCTGATCGAACCGAACCTGCGTCGCCACGATGCGCAACTGCACTGGGAACAACGTGCAGGCGGCGTGATGCTGCTGGCCATCGCGGCACTGGCGTTCTTCCTCGGTCTGTATCCTCAGCCATTGCTGGTGCTGGTTCAACAGGCCGGGTTGGCGGGTTGATCGCTTGAGCGGTACTCGGTAGAAAAATAGAAACGGCACCTTCGGGTGCCGTTTTTGCGTTTGGGGGATTTGTTACTGCTGCCCTGCCCTCCTTCTGCAATTCCCGAAAGCTCACGCGGGAATGTCAGGTTCGTCCTACAGCCAGAACTTGGGCAATACCTCTATCTTGAATGCCTGCGGGAACGACCGATATGAGGACGAACAATGAAACGCGATATCTTTTATGAATTGGCAGATGGATTTGAAGTCTTGGCCACTGGGCGTCGGAACGAAATTTCGCCTGCGCGCTCCAGCGCCAAATCTATCCTTATGTCATACGTCTGCTCTAAGGCGTTGCGCAACTTTGCAGCCCTACAAGATTCTGGCTATATTTGTCCAGAATATGGGGAGAGGCGAATCATGATCATTGTTCCGTTAGCCGAAGCCAAAAACAATTTATCCAAACTTGTCGATGACGCTGCCGCCGGAAAAGTCATCACGATCGCCAAACACGGCCGGCCACTTGCCCGCCTGGTTCCAGTGGAAAGATCTCGCGGACAACGTATAGGAGCGATGAAAGGCAAACTCATCCTTACCGACGACTTCGATGCCGCTCTGCCGGACGATCTGCTGGATGCATTTGAAGGGCAGCAACCATGAGAGTGTTGCTCGATACCCATGTGCTGCTCTGGACACTCGCCGATGATCAGAAATTATCTGGCAAAGCCCGACAGCTCATTAATAACGCTGCTGAAGTTTATGTTAGCGCCGCGACTTTCTGGGAAATGGCGATCAAGGTCAGCATAGGAAAGCTGAGCGTTGACCTGGAGGAAATCCGGGAATATTGCGTCGAAAGTGGATTCATTGAATTACCTGTTTCATCCGAACACGCTATTGCGGTGAAAGATCTGGAACCTCACCATCGTGACCCGTTTGACCGCCTCATTGTGGCAACTGCTATGACGGAACCGATGAAACTTCTTACGGCGGATCCAATAGTGGCTAAGTACACATCATTGGCCATTTTGATTTAAAACTCGCTACGACGGTTTTGAGGATACTGGATCCTAGGCAGCACAAAAAAACGGTACCTTCGGGTGCCGTTTTTGCGTTTGTGGATCGTAGTTTTCAGACATCGATTTATGCACCGCTTCGCAGGTCAGCCCCACTGCCATCAATGACTCTCCACATTGGGAACACAGGCGAATTGAAGTCAGCAGGGCAAATGGTAAATCGCACTCCTCCCTCCTTTATCGAATGCTCTCACAGCACTGATCGACTCGTCCTACACGTGTTTTCACGACCGCGGTCTACCGTTGAAACGGGAACAAAAAGGATGGCCTGGAGGCCTTGACCGATTCGATTATCGAGACAACACTATACGTAGGTAGCGTACAGAACATGGATGCTCTTTTTATCGAATTACCTATGTTTCAAAAACACCGAGACGATTATCTGGACGACGATCTGTTTCGCAGCTTCCAGCTGGAGTTGCTGAGGAATCCGGAAGCGGGAGATCTCATTGAGGGCACTGGTGGGCTGCGCAAAATTCGCTTTCGCGATCAACGCCGAGGTAAAGGCAAGCGCGGCAGAATACGGGTGATTTATTACTGATGGTCAGGCTTCGATCAATTCTGGCTATTCACCGTGTACAGCAAAAACGAGCAAGACGACTTGTCGCCCTTCCAGAAGAAAATTTTCAGACAAGCACTAGAAAGAGAAATCAACACGAGATCCCACTATGAAACGTGACATTTTTTCCGAACTGATGGATGGCCTCGAATCGCTGGCCGATGAGCGCCAAGGCAAGATCACTCTGCGAACCCACAAGGTTGAGCTACCAAAACTGATGCCCATCACTGCCGAGGAAGTGCTAGCCATCCGCCAACAGCTCAACCTTTCCCGGTCAGTATTTGCCATGTATCTGCGCACCAACACCCGAACCCTCGAGAACTGGGAACAGGGACGGGCAACCCCAAATGCTCAGGCCACGACACTGATCCGCCTGGTTGCACGCTTTCCGCAGACAATCGAACAACTCGCAGCCTTGACCTGAACCATCGAGGTAAAACGGCACCTTCGGGTGCCGTTTTTCGTTTGTCGGAGGCCGAGAGACTAAACCGCGCGTCGCTCCATTATTCCTTCACAACTGTAGGAGCATTCGCCAAATCAAAGGCTAAAGAGAACATTAAACACATCTATTGCAAATTAACCTCAGCCTCTGGCTGAAACTTCCCACAAGTGACTACGAATAAACCTGAGCACCCCGTCATTTAGAAATGCCGCTCCCGCCAGCTCGCAACGCATTTTCACGCGGTATTCAGTCAATACGTCAATTGTTCTGTACGTATTTCAGCATTACTTCAATACGGTTTCGATACTTTCTGACATTTTTGACGTACTCAACCCATGACTTATACATTTGATCCGTGCTCAACGAAGCACACTCAACTAAATACAAGAGGATTTAATCATGGGTTATATGGCCAGCTGGAACGCCAACAAAGTCATCGATCTTGAACAACAAGAAGCCCCGACTGCCGAACAGATCGAAGCACTTCAATTGACCGAGGAAGAACAGGCAGAACTACAGGCCGAATAAAAAACCGGGGGCAATGCCCCCGGTTTCTCGAGGGAACGAATAATGGACAAGTTCATGGTTACTGAACGGGAGCTGACTCTGGCTCAGGCCGAGCAGCGAATTCTTGCCGAACTGGAGGGATTTGGTCTTCATCTCGACATCCGCACCCTTGGTAGCAAAATCGTTGCGACCCACGTTTCTGTCAGTACCCATAATCCTCGACGCCGCGCCAGAGGTGCCGGTAAAGGCTACGCGGAGCAAGCCCGAGTCGGTGCACTCTATGAAACGCTGGAACATTATCTGAGCGATCATTGTGATACCTCCATCGCTCACTACATTGCGCCGGCCTATTTTTCCCACACTCCACTTTTTCACGACGACTCAGCGCTTGCACTTATAACAAAAAAAAGCACCTGCACTGCTTGCCGAACTTATATCAATACAATAGACAACTCTTCGTTTTATTACCCAATAGCCTTGTGCACACCCGACTATTCAAGCAATGTTTTTGCACCCGACACGACCAACTATCGTTCCCTGCGCCGTTATGCCAGCAACAGCGGAACCGCCATTGGTGCAACTTACAATGAGGCAGTCCTGCACGCCGTCAATGAATGTATCGAACGCGACGCGGTGTCATTGTTTCTGCTGGACCATTTTTACTACGAAAACCACCCGCCTCTGCGCCGCGTCGTCCGATTACCCGATGACGATGTCCTCGGCCGACTGTGGTCAGACGCCGAGGCAGAAATCGGCGCCGAAATTGTCCTTGTCGATATCAGCACCGAGTTTTTTCCGAAGACTTTTCTCGCCTTTTCCATCGGGCCTTGTGTAACCCCAAGAGTGTTTGGAGCAGGCTGCTCACTCATGGCCCGACATGGCGCATGGCGTGCGCTGACCGAGCTTGTTCAGTTGCATCACGGGGCCAACGAGCCCGAACTGACGCATTGCCTGAGCAACGCGGAACGCCATCTGAAGCAGTTCCCCCGGTTGTTACGCTGTTTGCGATTCGACCTCAATCCGTTGCTCAACCAGTCCGAGCAACAGTACGTGGCGTTGCCCCACGCACATGATCAAAAGCCACTGGCTGAGCAGATCGATCTGCTGGCCAAGGACCTGCAACAACAAGGACGAACGCTGGGTATTTCAACGCTGCATCAAACCAGGTTGGGAACCACTCTGGTCAATGTCGTGATACCGGGGCTGGAGCGTTTTTTTGTTGTTTCCAGCGGCAACGTGGTGGTTCCGCAAGCGCGAGGGCGACGCCTGGAACGTCCTCAAGGAGTGAGCGTATGAACCCTCGGTTCAATCCAGTCGATCCCCGACGAGAAGTATTGCTGGCTCAAACCTTCGTCCAGCCTTCCACCCCCTCGCTCGCACTCAATTGCCACGTAGAACCCTTCGGTGGCGGATTCCATCACCTCTTCTTCTTGCGCGTGAATGGCTGCCATTGGGCAGGTCGAAAAATGCTGCAGCAGGCTGAAAGCGGCGGTTGGTACATCAGCAGTCTGCTCAAGCCCTGGATGCTGCTCGGGCCGCTGGCCGAGATGCAATGGGAGAATGTCGGTATCGCACTCTATTATCACGGTGCGTCCATGGAGCAAAAGCAAGCGGCCTTCAACCTTGCACAGGCTCGACCCGACAGTGAAGTCCACTTCCCGTTTCCTGCCATCGATGCCAAGGGTCTGGAATTCGTTTGCCCGACCGATTACTGGCAGTGCGACGACTCGCTCGCCACGCAGCTGGATGCTGACGAAGGCCATCTACGAGAGCATTGCGCTACCCTGCTTGAAACCCTGTCGAGCCCCGGAACCGTGATCCTGGATCCGGCCTGTTCGACGGGCGAGTTCATAACGCACCTGTCCCGTGCGCTTCCCGAGCGCCACTGCCTGGGTTCCGACCGTTCGGCCTCGATGATTGATCACGCCAGGTGCCGTCATGCCACCGGTGCGGTGGAGTTCCTTGTGGCCGATGCCCGAGACGTTGTTTCTTCCGGCCTCAAATGCGATGTGCTGATCCTGCGTTTTCTCAATGCCGAAGTGATGACTCGCGCGGATGCCCGGCAGACCTTTCACGATATTGTGGCCTGTGTGAATCCGGGGGGCACGGTTCTGGTTTTCGGTCATACCCCGGTGCTGGTGCCGGTGCCATACATGGCCCAATTGCTGAAACTGGAGCTTCTTTCAAGCGTCGCGGCCCGCCCTGAGCAAATGGAACTGTTCCAGTTCTACCGGCTGAGGGTCCCTCTGACATGACGCCTTCATTGAAAACCGGCTACTTCCCGACCTGCGACGGGCACTTGATCTATTGGGAACGACACGGCACCCCTGGCACCGAACCGATATTTTTCCTGCATGGCGGGCCGGGTGGGTGCAGCAGTCGTCATCATCTGGAGTTCTTCGATCTCCTCGGTTTCGACATCGTCCTGTATGACCAGCGCGGCTGCGGACGCTCTTACCCCCACGGTGAACTCCGGCGCAATAACACAGGGTTGTGCGTGGAAGACATCGACAGACTGCGTCAGCATTTGGGCTTCGAAAAAATCAGCCTGTTGGGGGTTTCCTGGGGAAGCTGGCTGGCGATCCAGTACCAGCAGCGTTATCCCCAAACCGTGCTGAAAACCACCTTGGTCTCAGTGTTTGTACCCTTTGCCGCCAACGTCAGTGCCTATGACCAAAAGTTAAGCGAAGGTCTGGCGGGTGTAGGTCATGGGACTGATGGCAGCAGTGCGCGGCAGATCTATCAAATACTGAGCAACGGCTGTACAGCGCAGCAGCGTCAGGCCGCCACCCACTGGTTAAAAGCCATTTTTCAGTTGAACGGTCAGTCTATGCGCCAAGGCACAATCGAAGATTTCGCCGATGAAGAAGCCGTCCACGCTATCCGCCTGGAGTTGCACTACCACCTCAATCAATACTTCTTCACCCGCAGGCAGGAAAAACTGACCCTCGATTCCAATACCCAGGTGATACAAGGCATTAAGGATACGTTTGGTATGACCAGCCTGCGCTGGCTTCGTCAACGTCTGACCATGCAGTGCCAGTTACTGCATGCCGGACACGATGCTTTTGACAGTGCCATGCTGAAAGCCGTGCGCCGCACACTGAAACGAAGCCTGTGCCCGTAACAAAAACGGTACTTCTGTCAGAGTTGGTTCGGCTGGAAAAATCTGTGTCTGGAAAGACCCCATCGCGAGCAGGCTCGCTCCCACAATGGACCGCGAGTGCCCATGCAACACCAATCTCCTGTGGGAGCGAGCCTGCTCGCGATAGCGGACTATCAGGCACAAACAAAAACGCGGCCCTTCTAGCGCCGCGTTTTTTTGTGCCGCTCAGTCTCATTGGTCAGCCAGCGGGGTCGACGTTATCCAACGCCTTGTTCACTGCCAGTTCGCCCAACATCACCACCTGCGCAATCCCCAACAGAGTCTTGCGATGCGTGCCTTCCAGCAGCGCGGCAAAGTCACCGAGCATGACCGTGGCCGAGGCCAGGGATTCGCAGGCATTGGCCAGCAAGGATTCGGTGTCGGCTTGGGGATTGACGAAGAACATCTCGTTGGGGGTGTATGGCGTGGCCATGATGTGGGCACCGGGGTTGAGGTAGTCGTCGAGGGCGCGGTCGGCGGCTTCGTGGAGTTTCCGGGTGTCGATGGAGGCGTAGGGGGATGTTGGGTCTGAGTCTGAAGCGTTGTCTGCTTCGGGAGGGTTTGGTGTTGGTTTTTTCATGATGTATTTCCGGTGAGGCGGTGGAGCTGGCCCATTCGGTTCCACGCAAATGGGTGGCAGCTGTACGCAGGTTGGAACCCGGGCCACCGAAAAACCCGACAGACTCGAAGTCTCCCGCGCACAGCCGCCATAACGGAATGCACACCATCAAGGCGCGCAAGCATACGTCATGAAAGCCACTTTTGCGCTTTCGGGGTTCCGGGGTTCCAATCCCGATCGCTGAATTGGCAGCGACCAGCACAGGCTAGAGACCGAACGTCCGACGGACAACCTGAAAACATTGTGGGAAGGTTCTGCTCATCCACCTAAACGCTTAAACATCCCGAATTGAAATACGAACTGTGATGCACGGAATTGTTTGGCCAGCTCAGGCTTGCCCGCGAAGGGGCCGGTCCACCCAGCATCTTCATCGACTGACCCACCGCTATCGCGGGCAAGTCGAATCGTCGCACCGCCGCTCCCACAGGTTTGGCGGTGTACACAACCTATGCTGGCTCAAGTCCTCCCGCAGAATCTCATTCATATCCAGCAAGCTGACCAGTGTCATGTCGAAGCGTTCGCAAGCAGCTTGTACATCCATGCGCATACGCACCCCTCTCTGATTACAGTGCACCAGTAAGCGTAGCGGTATGCGATTAGCTGCGGCTTTATGGCCATCAGAAATGCGATCAATTACACCTAAGGCGTAGCTGATAGTTTTGTACACACAAGCGCCCGCCATTGAGCGGGCTTTTCATATCTGTAGGATTTTGGTGTTTTAGGCCACGTTTGCACTCTGTAGGAGCGTTCACATTGCCCAGTGAAAACGAAGCCTATATTTTGTGAACGTTCTGAAGAAATCCAAGACAACAAAAAAGGGCCCACCTTTCGGTGAGCCCTTCTAGACCGCCCAGCAGAGCGGATTTTGTTTGGTAGGCGCGATTGGACTCGAACCAACGACCCCCACCATGTCAAGGTCTAGCCGTTCTAAGGGAAAGCCAGCGATCTAGAGGCTTAGCGAAGACACCCATTCACAATGTGAGGTGTCCAAACATGGCCAACATACGCTTACTACCCTCAGGGAACTGGAACGCTCAGGTGCGTCCTCAGGGAAAGCCCTCTCAATACAAAACCTTTCCTACTCAAGCACTCGCTCAAGCATGGGCTGACCAGCTTGAAGCCGTCACCAAGACGCATCAGACCCATACGCTTTACACCTTGGGCATGACCTACTGTGAAACCTTGCTCAAGGGTAAGGGAAGCTATGACCATGCCATCAAGATCGTTGACCAACTCTTTGCTGCCTTCCCTCAGTCAATCCATGACATCACCCCTCAGCTAGTCAATGACTTCAAGCTGAAGCGTCTTCAAACGGTCAAGCCTGCTACCTGTCGTATACAGCTAGCGTTCCTGTCTCGTTTCTTCAGGTTCGCTAAGCGTGGCCTGCTCATCGACATACACAATCCTGTAAGTGACATAGCCCTACCCAAACCAGACAAGTCTAGCGACAAGGTAATCAGTGCTGGCGAGCTAAGACAGCTGCTCAATAAGCTCTCCCCCACCATGGCGCTCATAGTGGAGCTTGCATATGAAACCGCTATGAGACGTTCAGAGATACTCAAGCTGACAGTAAATTGCTTACACCTAGAAGAACGCATTGCAGATGTGATTGATGGGAAGAACGGCACTAGGTCTGTACCCCTAACCCTGCGTGCCATTGAGCTACTGAAAGAAGCTCAGCGTCTGGCATTAGCAGACAGAGCAAGCAAGGGAAGGCTATTCACTGTCATCCCTCACAGCGTCTCCCAGGCTGTCAGGATCGCAAGGAATAAAGCAGGCCTAGACTCTAGCGTTAGGCTCCACCAGCTACGGCATACACGCATTACTAACGTAGCCAAGAAAGGGTTTAACAACGCCCAGATAATGATTGTGTCAGGGCACAGGGATACTAGGTCTGTAGCCAGATACTCACATCTGAATGCTAAGGATGTACTCCACTTGATTGACTGAGGCTCTGTAAGATCGCTGGTGAGGCGACCATTAATAACCCTCACCAGTTTACACCCAATAACTTACCCCTCCCTATACGAGCCTGTAGAGCGTTACAGACAGCATTGATAGTAAGTAATGAGATGAGCAGCTTCAAGAATTAACCTTAGAAAATATTTTCATCTAGGCCTGCGTGTATTTTCCTGAAAAACCAGTATATATAGTAATGATGCAAATACCCCGTAGGAAAACTTCAAATAATAATTGATGAAGGTAACGCCTACCTCCACTACCGATTGATTACTTTCTCCTAGGCTTGTGGCCGTATTCCTAAAAAATCGATATAGTAAGTACTACTACGGGATTTACGTTCCAGCCCTCAATACCCCCTCCCCTATCAACCCACCCTACAAACATGCAGGACGCTTCCACTCGCCCACAAATCGAACACTATATCTATCATGGGGGATATAGGGGCAGCTGTACCTTACTAACAATAACTATAGGTAACAATAATGAGCATCACACTAGAAGACATTGTAGCACTCCAACATCAGCAACTTAATACGCTCTCTCGAAAGATCATCTATTTGATGGTTAGGAACCAAGCCAATCAAGAAGGATGGTCCACTATCTCAAGCATGGACTTCTGTAAGGCAACGGGGTTACCGAGACGCTCCGTAGAATCCATTGTAAAGCACCTTACTAAGACAGCAATGGTAGAGCGTCGCAAGTCAGGCACTCAACATTCCTCTCCGTACCAATATCGTGTAATCAACCCTTAAATCAAGGATACAAACAAATGAAAACTCTAAACCGCAATGACCTTATCGAACTTGCACAAACCACCGGCCGCTCTATTGAAGAAGTAATGCAGATTGCGAAACAAAATGGCTGGAACTATTCAGAGACAACTGAGCCCGCTAAGCGCTTGCGTGGACTTGATAACACTGCTGATGCGCTAGCAATGATGAAACAGGCTAGGGAGCAGACTTTAGCCAACCTGTATAAGAACGATCCAATTGTGCGTGAGAGCCTAAACGCACAGGCCGCTATTGAACAAGCATTCTATAGCCAGTCAAACGACAAACCCAGCAACCTTATTTATGACGGGCAAGGTAATTTCAAAGGTATTAAGCAAAGCATCATCAGTGGCACACAAGCTACCGACAAGAATCAAGCTGACATGATGCGAGCTATCAAGGCAGACATCTACAAACGATTTGGAGTAGAAGAATGAGTTCAAACTATATCTCTGATGGCGAGCGTGAATACCTTGAAAAGCGTAAAGCTGAAGCAGCTGCCATGGAACTGTTTTTTGAGGCCAAGAATAATGAATTAGTAGGAGACATAAAGACCTACAAAGGGATTAACTATCGTATGCATCAAAGGGGCCATTATCAATGCGTTGACCTCCCGCCCCTAAGCGGACTTGATGGATCGTTCACTTCTACCTTTTCGCTACACAAGATAATTGACGACATAGAAAGAATGAAGAAGCTTCCTAAATCTGGAAAGTGAAGCTACTGATTAGCTGGCTGACTACAGCATTCATCATATACGCACTATGCCTCACCCTACTGACACTCTCAAGACTAGTCCTTAGCGTTACTACCTACACCATTTGAAAAGGAATGAATATGACTTCAGACGAAGACTTTATTCTAGTGCCCAACATCATCCCCACTACACGAATCATTGAACCTATAGCTATCAAGCGGGGAGTAGCAAAGCAACTCCTAGCAGCGAAGGGAGATAGCCAGTCTATCTATGCCTTATCACTACAACATAAGCTTTCCCTTCAAGCTGCCGAGTACATCTCACACCTAGAGCTAGTAGAGATTGAGCGATCAAGCAAATACATTGGAGCACTATGAACTCAAAGACAATATTTATAGCTGAAGCCACCCCAGGCAGTGGAAAGACTGAGCAATTCATTAAGCAGCTAGACGCTGATCCTTATAAACGCTACCTGTATGCTGTACCTACCAAGGTACTTACAAAGGATGTGCTCAAGCGCATTCAGGCAATTGGCATCAACCACATCTTAGCCATCAATAGCGACACACATAAGCACGTAACAGACACCGTAGAGTGTGCCTTGCTAGAAGACGAACCCAAGATCCTTATCATTACTCATAAGACCCTGCTTGATCTAGAGCCTTGCTACCTACAAGACTGGATTGTGGTCATTGATGAAGTGCCATCGGTCGCCAACAATCTTACCAGAGACATTGGGGACCATGCGTATACTAACTTCCTTGAGAAATTCATTGATATTGATAGTGACTCGACCAAAGCGTCTATCAAACCTGAAATGAAGAGAGAGGCTAGGAGCACATACGCAGATGTAATTGAAGACAAGGGCATGGCTACCATCACGACCTGTCTAGGCGCTCTTATCAGAGGAAAGGCTGATGTATTCATCAAAACTTTCTTCAATAAAAAGGAAAACAAATGGAAGTGGCAAGTCAGGGTCATTGACTACTTCGACTTGAGTGGTCTCTATGAGAACGCCCTAGAGACACACATCCTAGGTGCTAACGTAACAGGCACCCTAGCCTATCAACACGCCCTTACCCAAGGGTACGCAATGCAAGCGTCTAAATTCACACCAGAGTATCGACGCTATACATTTGCCAGTTACATCTACCCATTGATTGCAGGAAGCAAAGTAAGTAAGACCATGCTACTTACACTTCCTGATGGGAGCGTATCTGAAGAGTGGAATGATAAGGTCTATGGGCATACGCTACTACGTGACGTCTTAGAATACGTAAAGGGTGAATCAATCCTAGTACAGGTACACGAATGGTGTAAGTTCCCCTTTGATGAATACCCAAACGTCATACGCATCCCTTTTGACGCTAGAGGATTGAATGGCTACTCAGATGTCTATCATACGCTCTCAATGATTCATGGAAATCCTAATCCTATTGACGACCAGAACAATACAGAAATGCTAGACAAGATGAACATCTCATTAACCACTGGCAAGCAAGCATTGCGCAATGAGCGATACAGAGAACTTATATTTCAAGCAGCTACAAGGAGTAGCATTAGGACTTTCAAGAATATTAGACCTACTGTTCACTTTGTACCTACTGAGGAAGCCGGTCGACATTTAGCGTTTGATCTCAAAGGATGTAACCACATCCTGAAGGACCTAACCAGAGAACCACCTATCTCCGCTTACAGCAATAAGCTTGATTCTAAAATAACCACTGCTAAGGAGCTTTCAGCCGAAGGGCTGTCAGCAAGGAAAATTGCTACCCTTATGGAAGTAAGCAATAGAACTGTTAGCCTTTGGTTGAAGCAAACTGTGTAATTTACCTTAAAGATACTCTAAGGAGTTTTACACACTTTCATCAGGTATATCCGCCCCACGGGCGGGACGCCTTCGGCAAAGAGCACGCATTAAAGAGAGAATCAAAAGCGGACTATCTAGCAGTATACTTGTTCTTGATCTTTCTTTATTGCGTATGCCACTCCGTGGCGTGCTCTTGCTTCTGCTGTCACGCAGTGACTCCTGCTGAAAGCCTTTTACTCCCCTTATATTATACAAGAGAACATAATGGACATTACAGGTAAACAAAAGAAAGATTATATAGAAACCTTTTCCCATGCTGATTTAGCAAAGAAACTGGGAGTCAGTCTTACAGCGCTAGACTCACAAGCTGAATCACTAGGATGGAAAGAAGAACATCGACTCTATTGGTTCGATAAGTCAGTGGAGATACTGAAACAAGAGTTAATCAATGGGAACGTGTCAGCCGTCAAGGAGATGCTGAAGCTAACTGGTGCAACCAGACCAGTAGGTAGGCCACGTAAGTTAGACGTAGAACATCACATTGCTGTCCAGGCTAAGATTGCTGAAGAATGGGATAGCGATATACACAGAATGAGCGTTGTAAAATAGAATTATTTATTTAGAAAGGTAGGAGGCATTGACTTCTGGTGTCATTGACCACATTAAAAATGGTGAACAATAGACATAGCTAGCGCAAGGTGAGCGTAACGCTCGATTCTAGGAGATTCCTAGATGCCCCTTTGGGGTGCTCAATGCGTTGCCACATTGGCCGTTCTTCACAGGGGCTTACGCCTACTGTGTCTGATAGTTCAGCTACCAGTAACCTGCCCCTCAAACTAGGCCATCGGGGTAATGCCTACACCTCTTCGCTGGTGCATAGCGGGCGACTTCTACAAACCATCGTCGCTTTGTAAGCAGAGAATTCATTCAGCAACTACACCACTTAAGGTTCCGCCACAGAATTACCAACCCTACCCCGCCCCACTCACTGGGACATACCGTTCAGCGTCTGCTAGGCCCGTTTGCCTTATTAGCGCATAAAAATGACACAACACTTAACGCCCGTCAACAGATTTTATATCTCTATTTCTTGACAACATCAACCCTCACCACAACCAACTCTACATCCTTAGTCAAAGCCAACACTTTTTTGACTTCGGATATTAAGTCTGCCGTTGAGATTCTCGCATACCCTTCAGCATTAGGAGTGGAGATTGAGGCTGACTCAACTACAGAAAACGCTTCATCGGAATAACATCCCACTTTAGTTTCTAGCGCCCTTAGCACAAATGGAAACGAGAAGTCTTTTCCAGAGAGGATATTGTTGCTATTGCCATTACGCCAACCTTCCAAAGTCACAGTAACGCTGGCAACTCGACTCAACGTGTAATTAGAAATGCTGATTGCGATAGGGTACCCCGGACTACATGAGTCACCAGCACCCCCATCCCCATGCAATGAAGCCTTAACACGAACACCTGAAGCCATGTATAGCGCTCCAAGTATTGCCGAAACTAAAACCAGAAAGGCTAATGCTCGTTTAAGCAGCAGAGAATCCATTCCACCCTCCGCACATGATGGCAAAAAAGCATCTTGCTTTATCCTAGGGATTTCTTCCAGAAACTTTCTAGGTGCATTGCAGTAGAAGGAAGCCAGCCCCATACCCCCTGCTCTCCCCCTCGACCTGCTCACCCACAACCTCAAACGATGGGCATAGCCATGTCAGTAAAAATCAACACAGGGTTGGTCTGTTAGCGTTCATGCCGATAGGCGTCTCTCGCCTCACAGCAGGCACGTAGCTCAGTTGGTTAGCTGGCCGGCCCTTGTGAGGCACGAACAATGGGCAAGGGAGTGAGCTTGCGAACGTACCACCACCTAGACAAGAAAGTGCTTAGGCCATACGTATCAATAGGTTAGGGAGAGTCATGCACACTATTTGCTGTGCACAAGGAGAGAGATTAAATCCGTGCACATTGCTTGCTGTGCACAAAGGCACTAAATTGTGCACGTTTTCGCATAGCAAAAAAGGGCCCACCTTTCGGTGAGCCCTTCTAGACCGCCCAGCAGAGCGGATTTTGTTTGGTAGGCGCGATTGGACTCGAACCAACGACCCCCACCATGTCAAGGTGGTGCTCTAACCAACTGAGCTACGTGCCTGCTGTGAGGCGGCATTCTACGGAATTCCGGAGGGGTGTCAACACCTTTTTTCGAGCTAACCCTATGAATATGCAAAATATTTAATTTTGCGGCTACGAAGAAGATTTTCCGGCGGCTGGCGGTCGATTTTTAACTCGAGTAGGATCGTTGCACTCGTAAAATATATTAAACAGAGGCAGCAGAATGGCGAACATTCCGTACCCAGAGTCCTATTACGCCGCATCGGCCAATGCGGCTCCGCCGCGGCCGGCTCTGCAGGGTGATGTAGAGACTGATGTCTGCGTGATCGGCGCCGGCTACACCGGTCTGTCCTCTGCCCTGTTTCTGCTAGAGAACGGTTTTAAGGTAACGGTACTGGAAGCGGCCAAGGTGGGTTTTGGCGCTTCGGGCCGTAACGGTGGTCAGATCGTCAACAGCTATAGCCGCGATATCGATGTGATCGAGCGCAGCGTCGGCCCCAAGCAGGCACAGTTGTTGGGGCAGATGGCGTTCGAGGGTGGGCGGATCATTCGCGAGCGGGTCGCCAAATATAATATCCAGTGCGACTTGAAGGACGGTGGGGTGTTCGCGGCCATCACTGCCAAGCAGATGGGCCATCTCGAATCCCAGAAGCGACTGTGGGAACGTTTTGGTAATACGCAGCTTGAACTGTTGGATCAGCGTCGCATCCGTGAAGTCGTGAACTGTGACCAGTACGTCGGCGGCATGCTCGACATGAGTGGCGGGCACATTCATCCGCTCAATCTGGCGCTGGGCGAAGCCGATGCCATTGAGTCACTGGGCGGCACTATTTATGAACAATCGCCAGCGGTGCGCATCGAGCGCGGCGCGAACCCGATGGTGCATACACCACAAGGCAAGGTCAGGGCCAAATTCGTTATCGTCGCCGGGAATGCTTACCTGGGCAACCTGGTGCCGGAACTGGCGGCCAAGTCGATGCCCTGCGGGACTCAAGTCATCACCACCGCACCGTTGGGCGGGGAATTGGCGAACAGCCTGCTGCCGCAGGATTACTGTGTCGAGGACTGTAATTACTTGCTCGACTACTACCGCCTGACGAGCGACAAGCGCCTGATCTTCGGCGGCGGTGTGGTGTATGGCGCGCGGGATCCGGCGAACATTGAGGCGATCATTCGGCCGAAGATGCTCAAGGCGTTCCCACAGCTCAAGGATGTGAAAATTGACTACGCATGGACCGGTAATTTCCTGCTGACCCTGTCGCGTCTCCCACAAGTCGGACGACTGGGCGACAACGTCTACTACTCCCAAGGCTGCAGTGGTCATGGCGTCACTTACACGCACCTGGCAGGCAAGGTGCTGGCCGAAGCGCTGCGAGGTCAGGCCGAGCGTTTCGACGCGTTTGCCCACCTGCCCCATTACCCTTTCCCCGGCGGACAATTGCTGCGCACACCGTTCGCGGCGTTGGGCGCCTGGTATTACGGGCTACGGGACAAGTTCGGATACTGATACAAAAAAGGGACCGCTGAATGCGGTCCCTTTTTGTATCAGCCTGGCAAGGACAGCACTATTCCCTGTGGTAGTGAGCCTGCTCGCGATTGCGGTGTGTCAGCCTATGAAGCACTGACTTGAAGACCGCTATCGCCGGCAAGCCGGTCTCGCTCCCACAGGGGGATAGTGGTTAGAGCCGGTCTCGTGCGATGCCGCTACGAATTCGCAGAATGTCGGCGAGTACGGCAAGTGCAATCTCGGCAGGTGTCTTGCTGCCCAGGTTCAAACCGATGGGCGCGTGAATCCGCGCCAGCTCGGCCTCGCCCAAACCACCAATCCTGCGTAAACGCTCGAAGCGTTTTTGCGACGTCTGCACGGAACCCATCACACCGATGTAAAACGCGTCGGTGCGCACTGCTTCCATCATCGCCAGATCATCAATGCGCGGATCGTGGGTCAATGCCACCACTGCTGTGTCGCTGTGACAACCGCCGTCAGCAATGAACACCGAAGGCAGTTGACGACGAATCTCGACGTTTTCCAGCACCACGCCTTCCAGCACCTCGTCACGCGGGTCGCACAGAATCACTTCGAAACCCAGCCCGACGGCAAACTCTGCACACGCCTGAGCAACTGAGGAATACCCCGCCAACAACAAGCGTTGCGCTGCGCCGATCCGAACGCGCACCCGATCAATCTCACGCTCGATTCGCACACCCTGCTCGCGATCATCGAACAGGCTGCGCGCGCCGCTGGCCAGATCGACCTCGCGAATCAGCCGACGCTGCCCTGACAGCGCCGACTCCAGTTCCCGCAGATGCGCCTGAACCTCGCAAACCGGTTCAAGCTTCTCCACCAGCACATCGAGCACGCCGCCACAGGGCAGACTCACCCGGGAGCGCGGATCGTCGCCCTCGCCATAACGAACAACGCTGACCGCTTCAAGAAACGCCCCCTCGGCGACCCGTTCGAGAAAATCCTCCTCGACACAGCCGCCCGACAGCGAACCGATCCATTGCCCGTCGGCGTTCACCGCCAGCAGCGAACCCGGCGCACGAGGCGCCGAGCCGTAGGTGGCGAGCACCGTGCAGAGCCAGAGGCGCTGGCCGGCCGTCGACCACTCCAGCGCCCGGCGCACCACTTGCAGATCGAGATGCTGCATGTCAGTGCGCCTTGTGCTCGAGCGGCGGCGCATCGGCACGCAACGTCTGCACAGCGTTCACCGCCAAATCACCCGGCTGACCACCCCAGCTTTGACGCAGGTAGTTCAGCAGATCAGTGAGCTGCTCGTGACTGAGCTTCTCAGCGAACCCTGGCATCGGCTGCATGTGTTCGAATCCGGAAAACTTCTGCTCACCGATACCGTCATCAATCACCCGCACCAGATTTCGCGGATCTTCCAGGCGCAGCGTGGTATTGCCGCGCATGGCCACAGCGATGTGCGGCTTACCGTCCCCACCAACCTCATGACAACCGGCGCAGACGTTGAGGTATTCCTGACGGCCACGCTGGGCACTTGCAGTGAGTTTGTCGAACGGTACGTCAGTCAGCACTTTCGCCGCTGGTGGTTGATCGCCCAGCAGGTAAGTCGCCATCGCCGCCAGATCCGGGTCAGTCAGGCCCTGGGTGCTGTTGTGGAACACCGGGAACATCTCGTTGAACATCGTGCCCTGAGCGCTCATGCCGTGCTTGAGGAATGAACTCAGGTCTTGATGGTTCCAGCCGCGAGCCGCCAGGTCATCGGCTAACAGGCTAGGTGCCAGATAGCCATTGAGCACGCCGCCGGTCATGCGCTTGTCCTGCTGCATCGCACCCGGCAAACCGCGCGGGGTGTGGCATTCGCCGCAGTGCCCCAGCACGTCGACCATGTACTGGCCACGTTTGAAGGCTTCGCTTTTACCCTCGGTCGGCGTCAGCTTCACATCCTTGCCATAAAGCATGTTCCAGCCCATCAGGCCCAGACGCACGTTGAAGGGGAAGCTCAGGCTGGTAACCGGCGCCGCACGCTCGATCGGCTCGAACGTTTTCAGGTACGCGTGAATCGCATCGGAGTCGTCGCGTGGTATCAGGTGATACGAGGTGTACGGCATGGCCGGGTACAGGTTGGCGCCATCACGGCGCTTGCCTTCGGTCAGCGCGGCGAAAAATTCGTCATCGTTGTAGAGGCCGATGCCGTGCTCCTTGCTCGGGGTGATGTTGGTGCCGTAGATCGTGCCAAACGGCGAGACAATCGGCAGACCACCCGCGTACGGCGCGCCACCCGGCGCGGTGTGGCAAGCCATGCAGTCAGCGGCACGAGCGAGGTATTCGCCGCGCTTGACCTGATCGTCAGCATGAGCCAGCAACACCGGCGCACTCAGGCCAACCGCCAATGCCAGGCGGGAAAGTAGTTGCTTCATGCTTAACCCTCCTTGACCAGGCCGAGATCGGTCAGCACATTGCGCGTCGCGCTGTAGTAACGCACGTAGCCGGTGCAGCGGCAGATGTGGTGACCGAGGCTGTCCTCGATGACTTTTTCCAGCTGGCTTTTGACGATGGGCTGACGTTGCAGCCTTTCCACCAACACAGTCGCGGCATTCACGAAACCCGGCGCGCAGTAGCTGCACTGGAAGGCGAATTCGTCGACGAAACGCTGCTGGATCGGGTTCAGCTCAGTGACTTTGCCCTGCTCGTCGCGTTTCGCATGGCCTTCGATGGTGCGTACTTTTTTGCCTTCAAAGTAATGCGCGCCGGTGATGCAGGTGCGCACTTCTTCGCTGGTGCCGTCCGGGTTATCGACGATCACCACGCACGCATGGCAAATACCCTGTCCGCAACCCAAACGCGAGCCAGTGAGGTTTTTGTATTCGTGCAGGTAATCGATCATCGGCAGGTCATCAGGGATGTCCACCGGGCCGACAGTTTGACCGTTGAGGGTCAGTTGGAGCGGACGGTTAGCCATTGAGGGCCTCCTTGATGCGTGCAGAAGTGATAGGCAGGTCGCGGACCCGTTTGCCAATGGCGTGTGCCACGGCGTTACCGATGGCACCGACCACCGGGATCATCACCACTTCGGCAATGCCCTTCGATGGATCGCTCGGCGACAGCGGCGGCAGGATTTCAGACGTCTGCTTCCAGACCGCCACATGACGCGCCATCGGCAAACGGTAACGGTTGAAGTTCCAGTCACCCTCCCCCGGCCCGCCTTCGTACAGCGGCATCTCTTCCATCAACGCGTGACCAATGCCCATGGCGATCCCGCCCTCGATCTGGCCCTTGACCAGCTCTTCCACCAGCACCCGACCGCACTCGACCCATGAATGATGGTTGAGCACTTGCACTTCGGCCGAGCCTTTGTTGACTTTCAGTTCCACCAGCGTCGCGACCGGGCTGTAGTAAGTCACTGCCGCGTTGTTCAGCTGAGTGTCGGGGTAATGCACGTTCTGGCGATCCAGCAGATGGAAACCGGCGCTGTTCATCTGCGCCTTTTTCACGCTTGGAGCGCCGTCACCGTACTTGACCGCCAGGCCATCGAGCGGCAGACGTTCGCGCACGCCGTCGATGCTGAACTCGGCAACGGCCCAGCTCCAGCGGTTGAAACCGTGCACGGTTGCGCCAGTGACCAGACCACGCTCGTGGGCGTGCTTGGCCAGTTGCTCAAAGCTCAGTGGCTGCATGCCGTTGGCGGTGAGTTTGCCGTCGACCCAATGCGCATCTTCGCGACGCACCACATAAGGGTTGGCCGCACCACCATAAGGACCCTGACTCCAGATCTGCATCGCCGCCGGCCACAAGCCGTGGTTGAACAGCACGCGCGCCGCTTCACGGGTGGCGTGGCTGAAGTAGTAGGCCGAGTTGGTCGCAGACGAAGCCGAGGCGATCTTGCCGACCCAGCGAGGATTGCGCAGAAAACCGTCTTGCTCGGCCTGACTCATGATGTAAGGGTTGCCGCCACTGATCAGCTGCAACTCTTTCCATTCGGTCTCGCCGGTCTTCACTTCTGTCGCCGCAACGCCGAGGAAGTCCGCTACGACCAACGCTTGTGAGGTGGACATGCCAGTGCCAAGTTCGATACCGATGTGACGCAGGGTGACGTGCCCTTGCGCGGTGAACTCAATGCTCGCCATCGGCGCTTCGGAACCGGTGCCGAAGTCTTTCTGGCTAATCGCGAAACCAACGCCGTACCAGTTATCCGGATCCTGCGCTTCGCGCTGCTTTTTGATCGCGTCGCGGTTTTTCCAGACGTCGTGAACAGCAGCCTTGTCGAGAATCTCGTGCAAGCGCAACGCACCCGCCGGCACCGCGCCCTGGGTGTTTTTCATGCCTGAGACCATGGCGTTTTTCTTGCGCAGGTCAATGGCATCGATGCCGAGGCGATCGGCAATTTCATCGACCATCATCTCGGTGGACGCCATGCTTTGCAGCGTGCCGTAACCTCGCATTGAGCCGGCTTCAACGGCGCGAGAATGATAGGCCGTGACCTGCAAATCGTTCTGCGGCATGTAGTAGATCGACTGCGCGGCCGTGGCGCCAACTGCCGCTACGGATGGGCTGTAGTTGACCCGGCCACCGCCGTCGACACTCATTTCGGCGCGGAAAATCTTGAAGCTGTGATCGTTCTTGTCTACCGCCAATTGGTAGCGGATGTCGAACGGGTGACGCTTGATGCCGCTCTGGAACTGCTCGTAGCGATCGTTGGCCAGACGCACTGGCACACCGGCCCCATACAACGCCGCGAGGGCTGCGTAGTAGACGAAAATGTTGTGGTCTTTGGAGCCGTAGCCGACGGTGTAACCCGGGTGCATGTTCAGGTGCGCCAGGCCGAAACGCGACGGGGCGATCATTTTCGCGGTTTCAGTCGCGGTTTCCAGCGGACACTGGGTGGCCACGACGAAATGCAGGGTCTTGGTCGCCGGGTCGTACCAGCCGTTGCCGTTGTCCGGCTCCAACGCGGCCGGCTCGATCGACGGGGTTTTGTAACGCTCGTCGAACACCAGCCAGTTGTCCGGTGGGGTGTCGATCTGTTGCTTCATGCGATCGGCGTAGAACAATCCGCGCTCGGTAAGGTTGCCGTGCAGGTTGGGCTGGGAATTCCACACCGGGCGACGGTTTTTCAGCATCGGGAACAGGATCGAGTCCTTGAGGCTGGCGAATTCATCTTCGTCCGCCGAGGTCGCACCGCCTACACGCACATAGCGGAAGCTGCCGTAGGGATCGCCTTCGTAGAACGGCACTTGGGCACCGTAACGAATAGCTTTGTCATTGAATTTGAGTTTGGCCTTGGCCTGACGGAAACGCTCGAAGTCGTTCCAGATCAGGATCGCCACCGGGTGACCGATGAACATAGGCACCTTGCCTTCCGGCAACAGCGGATCTGGCGCGTGTTCCTCCGGAAAGGCGATGCCGTCTTTCTCCAGGTCAGCAGCGGTGACGATGCGGTCAGGCTGCAACTCGGCGCCGAGCCACGCCAGGTCCATGCCCGCGTAGATGCGATCGGCCTTGATGGTTTTCAGCAGCATGGCGTGGCCTTGCTGCTGCGGCCAGCCCGGCATGTCCTTGGCGCGGATGTCGCGGGCAAAGACTTTGCTGCCGCAGACTTTCGACAAGGCATCGTTACGCGAGCGCGCCTTGCCGTTGTTGCCGAGCCATTGCTCGGACGGCACGGTCACGCTGTTTTCCATCAAGGCGGCAAGCGCCTGACTGCTGAGCGGTGTGAGCGTCACGCTCACACCTGCCACCAGCCCGCCCTGAAGGAACGAACGCCGGGATATATCACGGTTGGACATGGATCATCCTCTGAGCGGTTAGGAACCCGCCCTTTTGATTATGTACTGGGAATCTCGAGTCGTGCAGAAACCCTTATTGACGAAACAAAGGGCTGAAATAACAGTGCAAAGCTGACCGAAAGGTTAAGTTTATAGGCTTATGCGCTCGCGGCAAACAGCCCAATACAAAAAACTGACCAGCGAATCAAAATATTGTGATTTTTTATGGCACGGATAGAGGAGTTCCGCGGGGGAAAGGTATTCAGGGAAGGCCCGGCAACGGCGAGAGGATGAAAAGCCAAATTTCAGACACAAAAAACCCCGGCCTTTCGACCAGGGTCTTTGCTATCGACTCGAAGTAAACACCGGTATAACCAGCAGTTTTCTTCGTAGCTCCAAGGCGTTCAGTGGGCCTTGTAGCAGATATGGCGCAGCGGACGGGACT
>NZ_AKJS01000101.1 GCF_000282215.1 Pseudomonas sp. GM21 | reverse complement strand
GCCGAACGCAGGCTTCGCCAGCTGCTACGGTTCGTGTTATCGCTTAACTGATCGGCATTAGGGCAAGCCCGCTCCCACAGGTTTAGAGGTGCGCCCGGAAAAGCTCACTGGTCTACTGATTGACAGGCCTAGCCGACAGCTTCAGCTCCGCACACAACCCCCCACCCTCACGATTGCTCAACCTCAACGACCCGCCGATTGCCGTCGCCAGTTGCTGGGCAATTGCCAACCCCAATCCTGTCCCGCCGGTGCTGCGGTTACGCGAATTCTCCACCCGGTAAAACGGTTCCATCACGTGGGCCAGTTCTTCCTCGGCAATGCCCGGGCCGCGATCCATGACGGTCACCGACAGGCTGCCGTTTTTTCTTTCCACCTTCAGTTCAGCGGCGCCGGCAAATTTCAATGCGTTGTCGGTGAGGTTCACCAATACCCGCCGCAACGCATGCGGCCGGGTATCGATCACCGCGCCAGTTTTGCCACTCAGTTGCACGTCTTTGCCCATGTCCTGATAGTCGAACACCAGGCTGTCGAGGAATGAATCCAGGTCGGTTCGGCGACTTTCTTCGGTGGCGCCATGAATGCTGCGCGCGTACGCGACGCCTTCGCGCACCAGATGCTCCATCTCGCCGAGGTCGCTCCACAACTTGTCTTTCTCGGTGGAGTCGTCCATGAATTCGGCGCGCAGTTTCATGCGGGTGATCGGGGTTTGCAGGTCGTGGGAAATCGCCGCCAGCAGTTGCATGCGCTCCTTGAGGTAGGCGGCGATGCGCGCCTGCATTGAATTGAACGCCTTGGCCGCGTGGGCGACTTCGATGGGGCCTTTTTCGTCCAGGTGCACGGCGTGGGCATTGGGGTCGAGGGTTTCCACGGCTTGGGCAAGGCGCGTCAATGGGCGGATGGCGATGCGCACGGCCAGCCAGGTGCAGGCGATCAACACCGCCAATTGGCCGAGCAGGACGAAGGGTAGCCACGGCGATAACGGCACCATCGACGGGCGTACGTCGATGGTGACGGGGCTGCCATCGGACAGTTTCAGATGAACCTGAAAGTGTTTGATCGGGCCGGGAATGTCGCTCACGGTCATCGGGTAATCCTTGCCGATGGCGTCCTTGATCGAGGTCACCGCAATCGGCGTGTCGCGCATGGCCTCGCCCGGCGAGCCTTCATCCAGCAGATAGCGGTAATTGCGCCGGTCCAGTTGTTTCAGCCAGCTCATTCGTTCCGCCGCCGGCAAGCGGTCGAGGATAGCGATGGAGGTCGAGACGTCGGTCTCCAGGTTGCCGAGCATGGTGTTCTTCGCGCTTTCGTAACGCTCGTAATACTGCGCGCCGAAGGACAGCGCCTGCGCGAGGATCAAGCCGATCAAGAAGATCAGCGAGAGCCGCGAGGCAAGGGTGCGGGGCCAGCGCAGGTTGAGGTTCATGAGGGCGCCCCGAGTACTTCCACCGGCAGTGAAAACACATAACCCTCACTGCGCACGGTTTTGATGTAAGCCGGCACGCGGGCGTCGTCGAGCAGACGCTGGCGCAAACGGCTGACCAGCAAGTCGATGGAGCGGTCGAACAGGTCGGCGTCGCGGCCCTGGGTCAGGTTCAGCAGTTGATCGCGATTGAGCACCCGCTGCGGGTGATCGAGAAAGACCCGCAGCAGCCGGTATTCGGCGCCGCTGAGCGCGACCATGGTGCCGTCTTCGTCCAGCAAATGCCGGGCCGAAGTGTCGAGGCGCCAGCGCCCGAACGCCAGCAGACGACCGCTTTCCGTCACCACCAGGTTGGGCGGCAACATGCGCGTGCGCCGCAGCACGGCGTTGATTCGGGCGAGCAGTTCGCGGGCGGCGAACGGTTTCACGAGGTAATCGTCGGCGCCCATCTCCAGGCCGATGATGCGGTCGGTTTCGTCGTTGCGCGCGGTCAGCATCAACACCGGGGTGGCCTTGTGTTTACCAGCGCGCAATTCGCGGCAGAGCATCAGGCCGTCGTCGCCGGGCATCATGATGTCGAGCACGATCAGGTCCACTGGGGTGGTTTCAAGAAACGCACGCATCTGGCGCCCGTCGGCGACGACCGTGGTGCGCAGGCCGTTCTTCTTGAGGTAGTTGCCCACCAGTTCCCGGATCTCGCGGTCATCGTCCACGATGAGAATGTGATCGACGTGTTCCATGGGGCCTGGCCTCTATCAATGGGAGATGTTGCGCAGTCTATCGAGCCTTGGCCTGCTCGCCTTCAGCCCTTTGTATTGCAGTGTATCCGGCATGACAGCGGATACACGCAGACGCAAAAACACGGTTTTTCAGGGGTTTTGTATCGCTGTGTATCAGCAGCCAGCTTTGATACGTACGGATTTATACGCGTCTGTTTTCGACACAGACCAGATACCTCGCAGGCTTCTAATAGGTTCCATCGAGGCAAACCAGACCGCCTCGGCTCAATCGAACCACTGACCCATTGAAGCCTTGAGGAAACCGCCATGAACACTAAAGCCATCTACGCCGCTTGCCTGTTTGCCGCACTGAACATCTGCACCTTGTCGGCCCGTGCCGAAGCAGACGTTACCCCGAAAACCTACACCTACGGCACGCATTTGGACATCCAGAAAGTCGTGTCGCTGAAACAGGACGCGGCGCCGAACTGCGGCGTGGTGGATGCACAACTGACCTACCTGGATTCGCAAAACAAAACCCAGGTCCTGGACTACCGCAAATTGGCTGATGGCTGCAACTCGGACAACTGAGTACCTCGACCAGTCATTGCCCACCCCCTTTGAAACAGGAAGCCCATCATGAACAACGTAAGCCGCTATTTGACCGCCATCGCCTTCACCCTCGCCGGTGCTGCCGCCCATGCCAATGCCGCTGTTGAACAGAGTAGCTGTGGCAGCGCTACTTGCTTCCAGCTGACGCCGGTGGCGCACAAGGATGCGAATGGGTTTTTGGCCCAGGACGGTGGCAGCCGGACTCCACAGGGGCGGCAACTGGATAGCCAGACTGCCTGAAAACCCCATCATTCCACTGTGGGAGCGAGCCTGCTCGCGATGACGGCAGCACATTCAACATCTATGTAACTGCCAGACCGCCATCGCGAGCAGGCTCGCTCCCACAGGGATGTCGATGTGTCGCGCTCATTATTTCAAAGGTGATCCCATGTTCCTCATCGCTTTCCTGGGCGGCATATTGACCGTCCTCAGTCCCTGCATCCTGCCGGTCGTACCGTTCCTGTTCGCCGGGGTCAAACGTACTCGGTCCTCCATTCTGCTGACCCTCGGCGGCATGGTCCTGACCTTTGCCCTGATCTCCAGCCTGGCCGTGGTCAGCAGCGAGTGGGTGGTGCAAGCCAACAACACCGGTCGCCAGGTCGCCTTGGTCGTGATGGGGCTGTTTGCCGTGTCGCTGATCTCTGCCCGGGTCGGTGACGTGATGGCCCGCCCGTTCGTGGCGCTTGGCAATCGCCTTGATCCCGACAGTCGCAACCTGTCCGGCCCGTTGAGTTCGGTGATGATCGGTGTGGCCACCGGCCTGCTGTGGGCACCCTGTGCCGGGCCGATCCTCGGGGTGATCCTCACCGGCGCCATGCTGCAAGGCGCCAATGCGCAAACCAGCCTGTTGTTGTTGGCGTACGGCCTGGGCAGTGCGTTGTCCCTGGGCACTTTGATTTTCGCTGGACGCGGCCTGGTCAATCGCTTGAAAGCGTCGATCCCGGTCACCGGTTGGTTGCGTCGAGGTACCGGTGTTGCGGTGCTGGCGGCGGCGGCGGTGATTTCCAGTGGTGCCGACAAAGTCCTGCTGGCCGGTACTTCGTCCGAAGCCGTCAGCAGCCTTGAGAAAGGCGTGATGGAAACCGTGCCGAAAGTGGTCGATTACTTCGTCAGCAAAGTGAAGGCCGATACGATGGACAACGCCCAAGGCGCCATGCCGTCAATCAATGGCGCCGTCGAATGGCTCAATTCGCCAGCCCTGACCAACGAATCGCTGAAAGGCAAAGTGGTGCTGGTGGATTTCTGGACCTATGACTGCATCAACTGCCAGCACACGCTGCCGTATGTGAAGGATTGGGCGAAGAAATACGAGAAGGATGGCCTGGTGGTGATCGGCGTGCACACCCCGGAATACGGTTTCGAACGCATCATCGACAACGTCAAGGAGCAGGTGAAAAAGCTCGGCATCACCTACCCGGTGGCCATCGACAACAACTACGCGATCTGGCGCAACTTTGACAATCAGTACTGGCCCGCCCACTACCTGATCGACGCCAAGGGGCAGGTGCGTTACACCCACTTCGGTGAAGGCAGCTACGACACTCAGGAGAAGGTGATCCAGCAACTGCTGGAAGAGGCGAAAGCCCCGGCGGCATGACGATCAAATCAATGGCCCACAGCTACGCGCCATGGGCCATTGGTTTGTTTGCCTGAATGCGCCGCCACGCGGCCGGGGGCGCACCGAACTCGCGACGAAAGGCCCGGCTGAATGCCGTATCCGTCTGGTAACCCACTTCTTCGGCAATGCGCATCAGTGAGCTGTTACTGCTGCGTAACAGGTTGGCCGCCAGCAACATCCGCCATTGCGTCAGGTACTGCATCGGCGAACTCCCGACCATTTGCTGAAAGCGTTCCGCCAACACCGATCTTGAGGTGCCGGCCGTGCGCGCCAGCTCATCCAGCGTCCAGGCGTGGCAAGGCTTTTTGTGCAGGGCGTTCAACGCGCCGCCGACAATCCGGTCACCGACCCCGGCCAGCCACCCGGTACGCCCTTCGCCCTGTTCGTTCATGTACAGGCGCAGCACTTCGATGAACAACACCTCGGCCAGTTTCGCCAGCACACCTTCGCCACCGGGCCTTGGCGAGCGGGCTTCAGCCAACGCATAACGCACCGAAGATTCGAGCCACATGCCGGCATTCGAGCCGCGCACGTTTACCCGCACCACCGGAGGCAGCCCGGTAAGCAGCATGCCGGCCAACCGCGTATCGCACGCCAGGTAGCCGCACACCAACCGCGTGACTGCGCCGCCGCCGCCATAACTCAACTGCCGTGGTCGCCGGGCCAGTACCACGTCCAGCCGCGCGCCGGTGGCGGGCGCCAGACCCGGTTTAGAACACATACGATGGGCATGGCCTTGGGGGAAAACCACCACATCGCCGGCCGTCAGCAGCAACGGAGGATCGTCACCGAGTTCGACATAACACTCACCCTCGGTGATCAAGTGAAAGATCACCACGCGTTCGGCACCGGGCTCCAGAAACGGTGCCGCCGTATCGGCGCTGGGCGACTGGTAGCACCAAGGCGCGGTGAACCGGGCATTGATGAAAATCGCGCCAACCAGGCGCACGACACGCAAGGTTTGTGACAGGGCGTCCATGGCGGTTTTCCGATGTGCGGATGGTGTTGATTGTGAGCCTGTCGCCGCACCGTGGCTAACCTCCGGACGATCGGACAAGGTTGGCCGACGATCGGGCAGGACGTTGGCCCGAGCTGGGGCGATAGTTGATTCAACAGGGCACTACCGACCCTGTTATCAATAACAAGAATGAGAGGTTGCCATGCCAAAGTTCGTCATAGAGCGCGAGATCCCGGGCGTTGGAGCACTGTCAGAGCGCGATTTGAAAGCCGCCTCGCTAAAGTCCTGCAATGTGTTGCGCGACCTGCCAGAAGTGCAGTGGCTCCAGAGTTACGTCACCGGTGACAAACTATACTGCGTGTACATCGCACCCAACGAAGCGCTCATCAAAGAACACGCCACCCGCAGTGGTTTCCCGGCCAACCGAATTTCCCAAGTGGCGAACATTATCGATCCCACCACGGCTGAATAGGCCGCGGTCGCTTTGCAATCCTTACGGAGCAGACTTCATGAGTACACCGATTGATCTCACTGCCCTTAAAAACCGCCAGATGGCCTCCTGGGCCAGCGGCGACTACGCCGTCATCGGCACCACGTTGCAGATTGTCGGCGAGCAACTTGCCGAAACCTGCGACCTGCTCTGTGACGAGCGGGTGCTGGACGTCGCCGCTGGCAACGGCAATGCAACACTCGCCGCCGCACGCCGTGGCTGCAAGGTCACTTCCACCGACTACGTTGCCGCGTTGCTGGAGCGTGGCGAAGACCGGGCCAGGGCAGAGCACCTGGACGTGACCTTCCAGGTAGCCGACGCTGAAGCGCTGCCGTTCGAGGACGCGAGCTTCGATGCCGTGCTGTCGACCTTCGGCGTGATGTTTACGCCCGATCAGGCCAAAGCCGCCGCCGAACTGGCACGAGTCTGCCGCCCCGGTGGGCGAATCGGCCTGGCCAACTGGACGCCGGAAGGCTATGTCGGGCAGATGTTCAAGACCCTGGGCCGGCACCTGCCGCCACCGGCGGGCGCACAACCACCGTCTAACTGGGGCACCGAAACCTGGCTGCATTCACACTTCGATGAACGCGACTTTCTGGTCCAAGTGACACGCCGTACCTTCAACTTCCGCTATCGCTCGGCGGCGCACTTCATCGACACCTTCCGCACCTGGTACGGGCCGGTCCATAAAGCCTTTGCGGTGCTGCCGCCCGAGGGTGCCCAGGCGTTTGAACAGGACCTGACCGAGCTGCTGAGCCGGGCGAACCGGGCAGGGGAGAAGTCGCTGGTGGTGCCGAGCGAATACCTTGAAGTCGTCATCACACGGCGCTGATCTGGCGTAGATCTAAATGTGGGAGCAACTGTCTTGATGACTTTATTTTTAAGGCTTATCGGAAGGCAGCTGAACTCCCACAGCTCCAAGCCATGCGAGTTCCTTACAAACACGCAGACCTTCATCGGGTGTGAGCGGTGAGCCGAGTCGAACGATATGAATGGCCATGTCGGCATTATGGCTGGCGCGAGCCATCAAACCACTCCCGTGCCGTGCGCCAGATGCAGACCCCCAGAAAGTAAGCCGACATCAGTAGCCAAAGTCCCATCACCATCGGGTTGATGACCGGATGGTTGAGCACCAGCGACAAACTGCACAACAACCAGATGGCCGTCACGGCGATGTTGACGGGCATAAAGCGGCGCACGCGAAACGGGTGCAGGAACTTCATCCGCGTCACCGTCAACAGGGCCAGGCCGATGACGGTGAGCAAGGTGATCCACGGTGTTGGCGCGATGATGTACAGACACAGCGCGACCACGTTCCATGCGGCCGGAAAACCCTGGAAGTAATTGTCTTGGCTTTTCATGTTGACGTTGCAGAAGCACAACAGCGAGGACACCAGAATCAGCGACACCGTCAGCAGCAGCGTGTAGTCCGGCAACGGCACGTAGCGATAAATAAACAGCGCCGGTATAAACACATAGGTCAGGTAATCGATGACCAGGTCCAGAATCGAACCATCAAAACCGGGCAGCACCGACTGCACATTGACCTTGCGCGCAAGTGCGCCATCCAGCCCGTCGACGATCAGCGCAACCCCCAGCCACAGCAGGCACTGGGTCGGTTGGTTGTCCAGCAACGCCAGCGTGGCGAGGAAGGCGGTCACTACGCCGGTCGCGGTGAAACCATGGGCTCCCCATGCTTTGAGCCTGGCAATGTGTAGGGTCGAAATCACGGGGGCGTTCTCCAGAAAGTGAAGCAAGCCTGTTATCACCCCTTCAAGTGGAGGTGTCGGCAAACCGGGCGGGTTGCAGGTATCGACCGGGAATCCGGGGGTAAGGTTCACCGTCGGTAGATCCTGGCGACGTGCCGGGCTTCACGCCAGCCCAACGGTGGTGGCGCATTAGCCGGCGAGAACTATCGTTGCCTGACTGATTCACTTCCCTTCAGGAGGACATCGTCATGAACACCAGCGATCTACTCGAACAATTACTACGGGCCGGCCAGGGCTCGATGTCGCAATCGAGCGGCGGTGGTGCGTCATCTCAAAATCCGCTCGGCGGAATGGGCGGGTTACTGGGCAGCCTGATGGGCGGCAAGGCCGGCTCAAGCAGTGGCGGTGGTGGCCTGGATGACTTGCTCGGCGGTTTGCTGGGTGGCGGCTCACCCACAGGCGGTCCGAGCCAAAGTCGCTCCGGAGGCGGCACCCGCTATGCCGCCCTGGCCTCGTTGGGGATGATGGCCTTTCAGGCGTATCAGGCGTGGCAGCGCAGTCAGGCCACAGCGCCACAACAGCCGCCGCGCACAGTCGACTTATTGTCGGGCCCGGACGTCGAAGACCACAGCCATGCCGTGCTACGCGCCTTGATTGCAGCGGCGAAGGCCGATGGCCGCATTGATGATGCAGAGATGCAGATGATCACCGCTGAAATCGGCAAACATATTGATGACCCCGACCTTCAGCAATGGCTGGATGAAGAAGTCGCCCGGCCGCTGGATGCCACCGATGTGTCGGTGTCGGCCACCGACCCGGCGATTGCGGCGGAAATGTACCTCGCCAGCGTAATGCTGGTGAACGATCAAGGGGAGGCCGAGCGTGCCTATCTGGACGAACTGGCGGCGGCGCTGAAGATCGAGCCCGAGTTGCAGGTGCATCTGGAGCAGCGGGCCAAGGGTGGCGCTGCCTGAGGGGCAGCCACATAAATTATGTTGGCTATCAGATTGCTTTCGCGAGCAGGCTCGCTCCCACATTAGATTTGTAAACACAGATCCATTGTGGGAGCGAGCCTGCTCGCGAAGATCGATAACGCGGTCAGTTGTGTTGTTCGCGCCCGTCTGTCCGGGCATTTTCAACGCCGATTGAATTTTTATCCGGCGCCATCGCTCTGCTGATGTAGAGACGTGTTGCTTGAGCGTCCTGCCACTGGCCATAGACCGAGAGATGCGCCCATGACTGCCCTGACACAGCTCCAATCCCGGCCTGCCCACGAGCAGGCGATTTCTGCCACCGGTAGCCTGAAGCAGACCTACGAGCAGTTGCTGTTGAGCGACGACGCGGCATCTATTGCCCGGACATTTCTGTACGCTCAACTGCAGCAAGCGGCGAACCTGCCCCAGGACCTGCCGCAAGACCTCTCGGCCCTGCAAGACTTTGTCGAACAGCACGCCACCGAGGTGGCGCGCCAATACGCCGACTACCTCAAAGCGCGCAAAGCAGGGGGCGAGCGGCAGTTTTTCAGCAACAAAGCCCACGCGCTGTTTTTCCTGCAAGCCGTAGCGCCGACCAAACTGGTGGACGGCGCCTGGCTGGCCGGGTTGTTGCCGCAGTGGCGCGATCCGCGTTTCGACGGGCTGATCTGCACCTACCTGGAAGAGTTGGGCGACGGCAACCCGGCGCAGAACCATGTGGTGATTTACCGCAGGCTGCTGGCTGAACTGGGCTTGCAGGACACCGGCGTCATCGCCGACGAGCATTACCTGCAAGGCGCGATACAACTGGCGCTGGGTGCATGCGCCGATGAGTTTTTACCCGAGGTGATCGGCTATAACCTGGGCTATGAACAACTGCCGCTGCACTTGCTGATCAGCGCCTATGAACTCAGTGAGTTGGGCATTGATCCGTATTACTTCACTCTGCACGTGACCATCGACAATGCCAGCACCGGCCACGCGCACAAAGCCGTGCAGGCAGTGTTGCAACTAATGCCGCTGGAGGGTGATCGCGACGAATTTCTGCGTCGGGTCGTGGAAGGGTATCGGCTGAATGATCTGGGGCAGGGCAGTCGGGCGATCATCGAGTCGTTCAACCTCTATGACGAAGTGCTGAACATGCTGGAGCGCAAACGTCCGTTCGGCCAGCACATGCATTCCGACTACTGCCGCTTTGAAGGCAAGACCGTCAACCAGTGGCTGTCGGCACCCGAGCAGTTGCCGGGCTTTCTTGCTGCCCTCGAAAACAAAGGCTGGATCAAGCGTCACCAGGACCCGCAAGGCAGCCGTTTCTGGCAGCTGATCGAGGGCGATGGCGCGGCCATGTTCGGGGTGTTCAGCCCTTATGAAAAACAACTGCTGCACGACTGGATCGCCGGTGACTGGACGCCCGAGCGTCCGCCGCCAGCGTATCGCCGCAGCCTCGGTGACGCCGTCGAACCCGCCTTGCCGGCCAGCGATCCGGATGTCCAGAGCCTGCAAGCGGCGCTGGAGGGACGGACCGCCGCCGAGCAAATGCAGGTGTTGATCCCGTGGCTGTCGGCGCATCGGCATTCCCATCCCGCCGGCCTGTTGGCCACGCGACGATTCATCGAGCTCAAATCCAGCGTTCGCTAAGGAGCCTTACATGAATCAGGAAGAACACATGGACACTGCCGACCTGGCATTATTGCAACTGGGACGCCGGTTGCAGGCTGACGGCTATCGATTCACCACACCAACGCCACTGACGCATCAGCGAGTGCTGGATCGAGCCTTGGGGCGCCAAGCCCAGACCTTGCGCGATGTCTTCGGTTGGTCACGGCCGTTCGAGCCGGGGCTGTTGTTGGCGGATGAGCAGCGGCAGTTGCAACAGGCTGGCGTACTCGAAGAAAGCAACGGCCACTTGAAAAGCCGGGTGCGCTGGTCGAGCCTGGATGACCTGTTGTTTGTGCATTCGGCCTTTCCAACCGACGCAGCTGACTCGGTATTCTTTGGTCCGGACACGTACCGGTTTGCGCAACTGATCCATGCCCATCTGCAACACAATTTCGTCCCGATCCGGCGTGCCGTGGACATCGGCTGTGGGGCTGGCGTCGGCGCGATTGTGATTGCCCGTGCACGCCGTGAAGCCCAGGTTCTGGCAGTCGACATCAACCCGGCGGCGCTGCGCCTGACGGCCATCAATGCCGCGCTCGCCGAGGTGGCCAATGTCAGCACCGAAGCCAGCGATGTATTGCAGGGCGTCGACGGTCACTTCGACCTGATCGTTGCCAATCCACCCTATATGGCCGACCCGGCCGAGCGCGCCTATCGCCATGGCGGCGGGGCGTTCGGTGCGCAACTGTCGCTGCGCATTGTCGAGCAAGCCTTGAACCGGCTGGCACCCGGCGGTTCGCTGGTGCTGTACACCGGAGTGGCAATGATCGATGGCCTCGATCCGTTTCTGCAAGCACTGACCCCGCGCCTGGAGTCGCCGATGTTCGGCTGGACTTACCGTGAGCTCGATCCCGACGTGTTCGGCGAAGAACTGCTGACCCCCGGTTATCAACGGGTGGAACGGATTGCAGTGGTGGCGCTGATCGTCACGCGGGTCGGCCCCGGTATCGGGGGGATCGTTGCGTCGGCGGGTGCGCCATGAACAAGACCCTCGACGACTACAACCGCATGCGTGACTTCTCGGCGACCTCTGAACCCGCCGCGAGCAAACGCCCCGCAAAGAACAATGCGAAAGACCATGCGTTGCAGTTTTGCATTCAGAAGCACGACGCTTCACGCCTGCACTACGATTTTCGCCTGGAACTCGATGGCGCGCTGAAAAGCTGGGCGGTGCCCAAAGGCCCTTCGCTCGACCCCAAGGTCAAGCGCCTGGCGGTCCACGTCGAAGATCATCCGCTGGACTACGCGACCTTCGAAGGCAACATTCCCGAAGGGCATTACGGGGCGGGTGATGTGATTGTCTGGGACCGTGGCGTGTGGATTCCCCAGGAGGATCCGGCCAAGGCCTACGCCAAGGGCAAGCTCAAGTTCGAACTGCAAGGCGAGAAGCTCGGCGGGCTGTGGAACCTGGTGCGCACGCATATGCCGGGCAAGCAGGAACAATGGTTCTTGATCAAGCATCAGGACAGCGCGGCCAAGCCCGAGAGCGATTACGACGTGGTCGCTGCCGAGCCCGACAGCGTGCTGAGTGACCGGACCCTCGTCACCAAACCAGCAAAAACAGCGGCCAAACCCAAACCCGTCAAGAAGCCCGCCAAACCCAGCGCCAAGACGCCGTCGGCACCACTCACCGGTGCCCACAAAGCCAAACTGCCGGACCAGCTCAAACCCGAACTGGCCACGCTGGTGGAAAAGGCCCCGGAGGGCCAGTGGAGCTACGAGATCAAGTTCGACGGCTACCGGATCATGGCCCGCATCGATCACGGTGACATCAAGCTCTTCACTCGTAACGGCCACGACTGGACCCACAAATTGCCAAGGCAAGCCCGGGCGTTAGCGGCACTGAACCTCGAATCGGCCTGGCTCGACGGTGAAATGGTGGTGGCCGACGAGCAGGGTGTGCCGGACTTTCAGGCCCTGCAAAATGCCTTCGACGCCGGTGCCAGCGCCAACATCCTGTATTACCTGTTCGACCTGCCTTACCTCAATGGTGTGGACCTGCGCGAGGTGCCGGTCGAGGAGCGCAGGGTGGCGTTGTCCACCGTGCTCAAACTCAATCAAGACCCGTTGTTGCGCTTCTCGGACTCGTTCGACGAAGCGCCGGAAGCCTTGCTCAACAGTGCCTGCCAGATGCAGATGGAAGGGCTGATCGGCAAACGTCTGGGCTCGCCGTACGTATCTCGGCGCAGTAGCGACTGGATCAAGCTCAAGTGCAAACACCGCCAGGAATTTGTGGTGGTCGGCTATACCGACCCGAAAGGTTCGCGCAATGCCTTCGGTGCCTTGCTGCTCGGCTTGCATGACCGTGACAGCGGGGAGTTGCGTTACGCCGGCAAGGTCGGCACCGGGTTCAACGAGACAACCCTCAAGCGCATCTACGAACAGATGAAACCGTTGAAGGTGAAAAAGTCGGCTGTGGTCAATCCACCCACCGGTTTCGAGGCCAAGGGTGTGCACTGGTTAAAGCCCGTACTGTTGGCGGAAGTGGCGTACGCTGAAATGACCAAGGAAGGCTCGGTTCGCCATGCGGTATTCCATGGCCTGCGCGATGACAAGTCCGCCGATAACATCACAGAGGAGCAGCCGAAAGTGGTGAAGACTCCAGAGAAAAAAACGTCCGCTGCGGCGAAAAAGAAAACAGACCCACCCGCGCCGTCGCAGATCGGCCTGGACGAAGGCAAGGTGCGCATCACCCACCCAGACCGGATTATCGACGCCTCCAGCGGCACCACCAAAATGCAACTGGCCGAGTATTATGCCCGCGTTGCCGAGTGGATTTTGCCCGAGCTCAAGGACCGGCCCGTGGCGTTGGTGCGCGCGCCGGACGGCATCGCCGGTGAACTGTTTTTCCAGAAAAACGCCGAGCGCCTGGCCATCCCCGGCATCACCACGCTGGACAAGGAACTGACCGGCCAACCGGTGATGATCATCAACAACGCCGAAGCGCTAATTGGCGCCGTACAGATGAGCACGGTGGAACTGCACACCTGGAATGCCACCGCGGACAACCTCGACCGGCCCGACCGCTTTGTGCTCGACCTCGACCCGGACCCGGCGCTGCCCTGGAAGAGCATGGTCGAAGCCACTCAACTGACGCTGTCGGTGCTCGATGAACTGGGGCTCAAGGCATTTCTTAAAACCAGTGGCGGCAAAGGCATTCACCTGGTCGTGCCGTTAACCCGCAAGCTCGGCTGGGACGAAGTAAAAGACTTCAGCCATGCGATTGTCAGCCACATGGCCAAGTTGTTGCCGGAGCGTTTTTCCGCAGTGTCGGGACCGAAGAATCGGGTAGGGCGGATTTTCATCGATTACCTGCGCAACGGTCTGGGCGCGACCACCATTTGCGCCTACGCGGCACGCACCCGTGAAGGGTTGCCGGTATCGGTGCCGGTCTTTCGCGAGGAAGTTGCCGAGCTCAAGGGCGGCAATCAATGGAACGTGCACACCGTGCATGAACGCCTGGCCGAGGTGGGGGATGAGCCTTGGGCGGACCTGAAGAAAACCCGGCAGACGATTACGGCCGAGATGCGACGGCGGGTGGGGATGAAAAAGTGATCGGCGCTCAAGAGGCCGACGCCCCGTTAACGGGGCGCCGGCCGGACCACTTTATTACTTGAAAGCAGTTAGTTGATGAATTGCAGCAGGTCAGAGTTCAGTTTGTCGATGGCGGTTTTGAAGTCTTGCGCCGTGACATTCTGGCTTTCGTTTTCCAGGGTCGAGCCAAACACCTTGCGCACTACTCGGGCCACGGTCTGGTTGTTTTGGGCGTCGACGAATTCCGCTTCGATAAACAGCTCGGTGTTCTGATCGCGGTGGCCGGTGGCTGCCTGAGTCGCCCCGACGACGGCCGCAATCGGCACCACTTCATACCACTTCATGCCTTCGTTCGAGGCGCTGACCCCAGTGATTGCCGCGCGCAGGATCAAGGTTCTGGAACCGGCCGGAACGGCTGACGGGGCGCTGACCACCTGGTATTTCGTGCCCAGTGTGGCCCTGGCCTTGGTGCTCATGTAGTTCTGAATATCGGCCAGCGTCTGCTTGTTGACCCGTTCATTGGGTTTAGGCGCCGGATAGAAATCCAGTTTGTTGAACACTGCGGTGTTATACGCGTTCGGGTTCCACGATGGGCTCACCCAACGCATCGCGGTACCACCGCTAGGTGTTTCGACTTCCTTCAAGTTGTTGTAGCTAGACAGGAAACCGGAGTATTGCGTCGTCTCCGTGACTTTCGAGGTACAACCGCCCAACAGGACGCCGGTCAATGCAGCACCGATAACCAAGCTTCGGGACAGAATCATAGTGTTGTTTACTCCATGGTTTAAATTATGTTTTTTTTTTTTGCTATGCATCAAAAACGCCAAGTCATATTCCCTGTCAGCGCTTGAATCCATGCGCTATCAAATTGACCGGAAATCTGATTGCCCGAAACGGTCTTGGTCTGCTGGTCTGGCATGTCACCGAGCCAAATCAGCGCCCAGCTGACGTTAACGTCGGTGTCCTTGTCAAGAGCATAGGTGGCTCCTGTCCCAAGGCGCCAGCTTTCGTTCATCGGCAAAATCACGCTGCGGTTGCTGTCCGACACGGCGCTGCTGTCGTAAGCCACACCGACGTTCCATAGCCATTGCTCGGTGGCCTGGTATTGCGCACCCAGTGAGAGGTGCCAGGTGTCCTTGAAATGGGCGTCGACCGTTGTCGACTGCGATCCAAATGCCGTGGTATCGACCTGTACGCCGATGTCGCCGAACTTCGACCAGTCCTGCCAGTTCACCGAGGCCAACAATGCCAATTGCGAGTCCATTTGCTGGAACAGGCTGAGGGTGACGGTTTGCGGCACTTTGACGTCGAGGTCGGTTTGAGTGTTGTTGATTCGCTCCAGCAGTCGACCATCGCCTTTCACATCCAGCCGGTCTTCAAAGTCCAGATCGACCTGGCTGGTGTAGGTCAGGCCAATACGCGTGCCGGTCTGCGGGGCGAAGATCACCCCTACGTTGGCGCCATAGCCCCAAGTGCCATCGCGGTACTTGTACTGGCCGTCCGTGCGATCAGTGAAACCGAAGGGGCTACGGTCAATGGCGGTTTGCGCCTTCAACTCGCCGTACATGGCTTTGACGCCCACGCCTACCGACCATTGCTCGTTGAAGCGGTAGGAGACACTGGGCACCATGGACAAACCGACGATGCTGGCGTTTTGTGCAAAATAACGCCCCGACCAATCGTTGTCGTAATTGATGGCAAGCCCGAAATCGCCGTAGGTGCCGAAACCGACACTCCATTGATCGTCCAGCTCATGGGTGACGAAGAAGCTGCCGCCGGGAATCGGATCGAGGGCGTTGCCACTGCCGCTGCCCGGTTCGGTGCCGGCATCGCGATCAAAGGAAACGTCACCGTAGAGCACTTGCAAGCCGCCGGTGATTTGCGTGCCCGGCAAGTAACTCATGCCCGCCGGGTTGTAGGCGATGGTCGAGGGGCCTTGAGCGCGGGCGGCGGCACCGGCGTTGGCCAGACCGACGTTATCCGTGCCGATTTCGTAAAGATTGATGCCGCCGGCCCAAGCTTGCTGGCAGCACAGGGTAAGGAGCGTGAAAGTGGGTAGGGCAACTGTTCTTGTTAGCATGGATTGACCTCACCAAATGTCCATTCAAAAACGGGTGGCCCAGTCGGCCACCCGTGGATTGGGTTGCTTACTTGGCCATCGCCGCTCGGGCTGCCTCGATCTTGGCCTTGACCGAATCGAGGTTAAAACTCGCGCCTTTTTGCATGGGCGGAAACTCTATTGCGGTTTCAGCCAGTTTAGCCACTTGCTGCTGGACGAATACGAAACGCCAGAACTGGAACTTGAACCAGTCGAAGTACTGTTGCGAGCCCTGTGCTGACTGATTTTCCGGCCAACCCATGCGTTCAAAAGGGTCCAGACGAAGGTTGGTCAGGAACGGCACATCCACAGCCACTTTAGCTCCCAGCCACCCACCCGGCTGGTCAATGAAACGATACTTGTAATCATCAATGCGTACCGCACCCAGCGTACTTTCTCCAAAGTAGAAGATTTCATGCCGGTTCGACGGACCTTTTCCGGTGATCATCGGTGTCTGGTCGTAGCCATCGAGGTGCACCTTGTAGGTGGTATCGCCCAGTTGTTTGCCCTTGAGCAGTTCCGGGGTGATGTTCGGGTTACCCGCCGCAGCGACCAGGGTCGGGAACCAGTCCAGGCCGGAAATGATGCCGTTGCCAATCGTGTTAGCCGGCACTTTGCCCGGCCAGCGAATGATCGCCGGTACCCGGAAACCACCTTCCATAATGGTGCCTTTACCCATGGCAAACGGCGTGGTGCCGCCGTCTGGCCAGGTGAAGTTTTCCGCGCCATTGTCGGTGGTGAAAATCACGATGGTGTTGTCATCCATGCCATCCTTTTTCAGCTTGGCCATGACATCGCCGACGACGTCATCAAGCTGCGCCATGCCGGCTTCCTGTTCCGACCAGCCGTTTTCCGAATTGCGCATGGCCTCATACTTGTCGGACAGGTGGGTGACGATGTGCATACGGGTCGGGTTCAACCAGACGAAAAACGGTTTGTTGTCCTGTTTGGCCTTGTCGATGAAGGTGAAGGTCTTGTCGCGAATTTCGTCGTCGACAGTTTTCATCCGCTCTGGATACAGCGTGCCGGCGTCTTCGATTTTCTGTTTGCCGACCTTGCCCCAGCGCGGCATGACGGTGGTGTCATCGGTGGTGGTGGCCCAGCTGTGGACCATGTTGCGCGGACCGACCTTGTCCAGCAGGTCCTTCGGATAGTTGGGGTGCGCCGGGTCTTCCATGGCGTCCAGGTGATAGAGGTAACCGAAGAACTCATCGAAGCCGTGGACGGTGGGCAGGAATTCGTTCAAGTCGCCCAGGTGGTTCTTGCCGAACTGGCCGGTGGCATAACCCATGGATTTCAGGGTGGTGGCGATGGTCACGGCTTCGGCGGGAATGCCGATGGGCGAGCCGGCCTGGCCGACGGTGGTCATGCCCGTGCGGATCGGCAGTTCACCGGTAATGAAGTTGGCGCGTCCGGCCGTACAACTGGCCTCGGCGTAATAATCGGTAAAGCGCATGCCCTCATTGGCGAGCTGGTCGAGATGAGGGGTGCGACCGGACATCATGCCCTGGTTGTAGACACCGATGTTGGACCAGCCAATGTCATCGCCCATGATCACCAGGATGTTGGGCGGCTTATCGGCGGCATGTGTCATGGCGGGGACTAACATTGCGGACATCAGCATAGGTATTGCGAGTGTGGAGAATATCTTTTTCCGATTCATGATCGAGACCCTGTGTACGGCTATAGGTACGCTTAAAGAAAGCCCTCAGGTAACGCCTGAAATGCGGGATCCCCCCACGATGAGATTAGGTAGGTATTGTGAAAATTCCAGACGCAGCCCTCTTAAAAGAGGCAAAACATGCTCAAAACCGCAATTTGTTTAGGGTTTGAATGGCGAGCGTAAGGAAACTGCGCTTTGCTGATACTCAAACCATCAGGGTGTTTAATCATGCCTAGCCAACGACCTGAGCAATACTTGTTGCCTTGTGCCCTGTTCTTCGGGGTGTTGAGTGTTCACGCTGATGATTCCGCGGAGCTGGCCAAAAAATCCCTGAACCCGATCGCGGACTTGTACAGCTTGCCGATCCAGTACAACTGGAATCAGAAGATGGGGCCCACGGGGGAGGGCATGCAAAGCCTGACCAACGTCCAGCCGGTCCTGCCCTTCGAGTTAAATGACCGTTGGAACCTGATCTCCCGCACGATCCTGCCGATCATTGACCAGCATGGCCTGGCTCCGGGCGGCGTGGCGGACAAGTCCGGTGTGGGTGATGTGACTCAAAGTTTTTTCTTCTCGCCCAAGGACCCGACGGAAAGTGGCTGGATTCTGGGTGGTGGGCCGGTGTTGCTGATTCCCACCGGTAGTGACAGGTTGCTGAGCAGTCGGCAGTGGGGGGCAGGGCCGACCATCGTGGCGCTGAAACAATCACACGGATGGACGCGAGGCATTCTGGCCAATCAGATCTGGAGCCTGAGCGGCGAGCAGCCGAATGCGGAAAAGGTCAATCAGACGTTTTTGCAGCCGTTTTGGTCGTACACCACTCACACCTACACCACGTTTGGTGTGAATACCGAGTCGACCTACAACTGGCAAACCAAGGAATGGTCGGTCCCCATCAATGCCACGGTGACTCAGCTGCTCAAGCTGGGAGGCCAGCCGCTGACCATACAGGTTGGGCCACGCTATTGGGCTGACAGTCCCGAGGATGGGGCGCAGGGCTGGGGATTTCGTGCGGCAATTACGTTTTTGTTTCCACGATAAGCCCTAGCCCGCTCAAGTCGGTCTCGTGACCTTAACCGCCTTGCGCTACCACCCGGGCATCATTGCCTTGGCCTTCGATGTACACCTTCATGCCTTTACTCAAGTTCGGATTGATCGGCTGAGTCACCGATACCAGCACGCCACTGGTGACCCGCACGATAATCTGCTGCGCTGCTACCGGTTGGTCATACTTTTTCTTCTCTACATAGTTTCCGCCGGCAGCACCGGCGAGCGCCCCGGCAACCATGGCGACATCGCGCCCGGTGCCATGACCGATCAGGCTGCCGATACCCAGTCCGCCAAGACCGCCGAGCACGGCACCGACACCGCTGTCGTGATTGGTCTGCATCTGTGTCAGCGTGATCTGCTCGATCTTCCCTGCTCGAACCTCGATCTCACCGGCACCGCCATCGGTTGATCCGACGGCAGAGCAGGCACTGATTAACACAGCCGTCAACGTAAGGGTCATCCAGGACAGTATTGCTTTCATGCGGTGTACCTCTTTATCGATAGTCGATTATTTGAATTTGATGGCAATGGCTTTGAGCTTGCGCCCCTGAATCGTATTGACGTCTCGGGCCCATAGCGGGCCGGACACATAGGCCCCGACAGTCGCAATCTGGTCGTAAACCACGACGACCGCGTCTGCGCCAAGTTTGGCGCCTTCGTCTTGCAGTTTCAGTTCGATCTCGGCCATTGGGGGTGCCGGTTCGATACTGGCATCAACCAGAATTTCACCCAGTCGGACGAAGGGGCGCGTCGGTTCTGTGCGTAATATCTGGACTTCGGCTGGAATAGTCGCAGGGTACTGCGGGACCCCGACATACGCGGTTGTCTGCGCGTCCACCGTTGCGCAGCCGCTTAACGCCAGTAGACCGGTGATGAGCGCTGTGAAAAATACTGTTCTGTGCACCCTTGAAAACGGACGAAATGAAAGCGGTTGCATGGCAAATGACCTCTGCTTCAGGTTAATTCAACCGCCAACTTTTTCTGGCGGTTGAAACAGGGTTCAACTGCGGATAAACGCCCATATATCGGCATTCAGTTTGTCGATCGCGGCTTTGAAGTCCTGGGCGGTGATTGCCTCCTTGTCGTTCTCCAGCGGGGTGCCGAATACCTTGCGCACGACTTTGACCACGGTCTGATTGGTCCCTGCGTCGATGAGCTCGGCTTCGATGAACAGGTTAGTGTTCTGATCCCGGTGACCGGTGGCAGCCTGCGTCGCGCCGACAACGGCCGCAATCGGCACCACTTCATACCACTTCATGCCTTCGTTCGAGGCAGTGACCCCGGTGATTGCCGCGCGCAGGACCAAGGTTCTTGCTCCGGCCGGTGCTGCGGCAACGCTAGGCACTATCCGGTATTTCTGGCCCAGCACGCTTTTGGCCGTGCTGGTCATGTAGCTCTGCAAGTCGAGCAACGTCTGCTTATTGACCCGCTCGTTGGGTTTTGGCGCGGGGTAGAACTCCAGCGTATTGAACGCCACGGTGGTATACGCATTGCGGTCAAACGAGGGGCTCACCCAGCGCATCGCCGTGCCACCGCTGGGCGTTTCGACTTCCTTGAGGTCGCTGTAGCTCGACAGGAACCCGGAGTACTGCGTCGTCTCGGTGACTTTCGAGGTACAACCGCCGAGCAGGATTGCGGCTAATGCGGTGCCGATCAGCAGGTTTCGGGACAAGTTCATGGTGTGTGTGCTCCAGGGATAAAGTCGAATGTTTCGGTGATGAAACAGCCGGGCATCGCCCACTCGCTTCGAGTTACAAATACCTCTGCAAGAGAGCGTAGGTAGCAATGCTGAAATATCCAGCCAAAGCGTGACGCGTTGACTTTTTTTGCCCGGATTTGAGGGGTTATTTTTTCGATTGGATGGCGAATGGCAGCAAATTGAGCTTTGCTGATAGTCCAGATGGTCCACTCACTGCGGAGAACAAAAGATGCCTACCCTCCAGCAGTATGTCCGCCTGCTCATGGTCAGCATGTTGATGGTTGTCACCCCGTTGCACGCGGCCCAGACACCTGCGGTCGCTGCGCCGGCGGCGCAATTGGAGCCCAAGGCGCTGGACATTCTGAAGGCCATGAGCGCTCGCTTGACCGGCACACAGGGTCTGAGTTTCAAAGCCGTTACCACCTACGAAAAGCCCAGCCGGCTGGGGCCGCCCCTGGCCTATAGCTCGGTGGCGCTGGTCACCGAGCAGCGCCCGAATCAGCTGCGTGTCATGACTTCAGGCGATGGTCCGGCCACCGAGTTTTATTACGACGGCAAGCAAGCCTATGCCTTCCAGCGCAAAGACAACCTGCTTGCCCAAGTCGACGGGCCTCCCACCATCGATGCGATGCTGGAGGCCGCGTACCTGCGTGCGGCCATCTATTTTCCGTTTACCGACGTTATCGTCGCTGATCCTTATAAAGATTTGTCCAGGGACATGCGTGTGGCGTTCTATATCGGCCAGTCCACAGTGGTCGGTGATACCACCACCGATGTGATTGCTTACACCAGCGACACCGTGTTCGTCCAAGCCTGGATCGGAACCGAGGACAAGCTCCCGCGCCGGTTGCGCGCAGTGTTTCTCGATGACCCGACCCGATCCCGCCATCAGATCGATTTCAGTGACTGGAAGCTCAGTTCAGCGATGCCTGCGGCGTTTTTCAAACCCGACGGGATCGAGTCGGCGCACCGGATCAAGTTTGTCCCGCCGCCCGTCCTTCGCGCCCCGCAAGGCGCTAAAGAACCGGTCACCCAACCCTGAACGAGGAGGTTGAATCATGAACAGATCCACCTTGAAGTTCGCGGGCCTGTTAATCGCCACGCTGATGTGTAACGAGGCGGCAGCCTGGTCGCACGCTGGCGGTTTTGGGCGTTCATACGGTGGTGGCGGTTCATGGAGTCGTTCCGGCGAATTCGGTTCGGCTTCGGGCGGCGATGGCAGTTGGAGTGGCGAAACCAATCGTGGCGGCTCGGCCTCCGGTGGTGACGGCAGCTGGAGCGGTTCAAGCTATCGCGGTGGTTCGGCTTCTGGTGGCGGCGGCTCCTGGCAAGGCTCGGGTGCCGAGGGCGGAACGGCGTCCGGCGAGGACGGTGCCTGGCATGCACAAGGAGAGGATGGCGCCAACGCTTATGGCTACCACGCGGACGGTTATGGCACGACAGCTTACAGGGGGCCCGCTTATGGCGGGGGCGCTTACCAGTCAGTTCCCTACGGGACCGCCTACTACCATCCCCCCGCCGCTGTGATCGCCAGCGGCGGCTGTTATTACTGTGGCGGTGTCAATCCGGTCGCTGCAGCCGCGACGGGCGTGGCGGTGGGCTCGGCTGTCGGGTCGATGGTCGACGAGAATGCCGACGCCGACGATTTCAGCGCTGGCTATAACGCCGGGATGGTTGCTTCAGGACCGCCGAGCATGCCCTTGGGCCAGACCTACGCCAGCCTGCCTCCCGGCTGTAACTTGCAGACTTTTGCCCAGAGCACGTACTACCAATGCGGCAATTCCTGGTTGCAACCTGCCTATGGCGCCAACGGGGTGTATTACACCGTGGTGACGCCGCCATGATCAGCCTCGCTCGGACATTTGATTGGCATGGACGAGGTAGCTTTGTGGTGAGGGGGCTTGCCCTAATGCCAGTCAGTTAAGCCAAACCGCACTTTGTAGCAGCTGGCGAAGCCTGCGTTCGGCTGCGCAGCAGTCGTGAAATCAGCCGATGCGGTGTTTCAGGTAGACCGCAAACTCCTGTTTCACGACTGCTGCGCAGCCGAACGCAGGCTTCGCCAGCTGCTACGCCTACCGTTACGCCAGAATCTGCCGGCTTGTGCGCCCTGGGCCTGGCCTCTATCGTTTCCCTGCCACTGCCCAGCAGTGGTCGGGTTTAGTCGCCCGGGGTTATAAGTAAGGTGCATAAGCTCCTGTCAGTCGGGCATTCCCATGCTGATGGTCCATCAGTTGGTGGATCACCTGGAGGGGGAGGCGCGCTATGCGTTGTTGGGGGGTTCAAACAGCATCATGGTGGCGGAGATCACCGCGAACCGGGTGCTGGATCAAATCGATATGCCAGCTTAATGCCTGAGTGACTGACGCAGAATTGTGCAGCGGTGCCTTTTTTGGGCCGCTGTGCAGCCCGGTTGGACGGTGCGGCGTTCCGACAATCTCCCTTGTCACAGCTCACTGCAAGACTAGTATTGCGCAGCGACTGTCAGGCATCCCGCAACAGGTCGTTGGCGTTGAGGATGTCGTAGGCGATTTCGGGGCGCTTTTCCAGACTGCGGCGAATAGCGGCGGGGATCGACTGGCGGGTTTTACGGCACAGCCCGGGCTGCTCGGCGAGGGTGATTCCGATGCCGCGCATGGTGCGCACTTCGTTGAAGCTGGGGACGATCTCGACGCGGATGCCCAATTGCTCATGCATCCGTTGTTGCAGGCGTTCGAGGTCGGCCAGGCTCTGAAGATTTTCCAGTCGGTCGAGCAGACGTTTTTCTTCCTGACGGGTCAGGAACAGGATGCGCACGTCCGCCCCCGGTGTTTCCAGCAACGGGTCACGCCCGCAGATGCAGACGCCGGGCGGGCAGGGTGAGCGGATCGGAGCGGAGGTGGTCATGGGGTTCAATCATAGAGCGCTCTAATCCGGTTTGCCCATAGATGAAACGTCAGTCCGGGATTTCCTTCGTCGGGATGATCTGCTCGTCCTCAATCGGCGCACTGCTGGGGGTTTTCTTTTCCCGCCGGTCATTCATCCAGCTGTTCAAGCGAGTACCGAATTCGGCAGGGGCTTTGCGCCCGACCCGTCTGGCCAAATCGAGAATGGTCTGCTGCGCGAGCGCATCTTCCATGCGTTTTTGCGCGGTCATCATGACGGCGTGCACCGCGCAAGGACCGTCGAGGGCCCACGCCGGTGGGGCGCCGTCGAACACTGCACAGCGCCCGCGAATTTCGCGGCAATCAAAGATCAGTTTCTGGCCATCAATGGCGTTGACGATATCCAGCACACTGATTTCGTCCGCCGGCCGCGCCAGTTTGAACCCGCCGCGCACGCCTTCGGTGGCGATCACCAGTTTTGCCTTGGCCAACCGGGTGAAAATCTTGGCCAGGTAATCCAGCGGTACACCTTGCAGCTCGGCAAGGTCGCGCACGCTCGCCTCGCGGCTATCGCCGGAATCGCCCACCAAAAAAATTAGGCAATGAATGCCGTATTCAACGCCTGCGCTGTAAAGAGACATCAGAATCTCCGACTGAATGAGTCGCCAATATTAACAGTCGATGGTTTAGGGGGCAATGATCCGCTGGCGAGGCTAGCTGCCCGGTGTTCCTTATTGAGTAAAGCTGTTGTGGGATTGTCGAGGTATCAATGTTGACGATAGTAACCATTGTTAAATGGATGTTGCACCCTGTAACTCGGATCACTATAGTCGCCGATGTCTGCTCGGCAACGAGTTCTGTCTTGGGTCATCCTCGGAGTTAAAACCATGAAACAGCACATTCTGGTCATCGGCGCAGGTTTCGGCGGCATGTGGTCGGCATTGAGTGCCACACGCCTGTTCGACCTGCATGATCACAACGGCGTAGAGGTCACGGTTATGGCGCCCCAGGCCGAGCTGCGCGTGCGTCCGCGCTTCTACGAACCGAACGCGCATCAACTGGCTGCACCGATCGGTGAGCTGTTCGATGCGGTGGGTGTGAAGTTCATCAAGGGCGCCGCAGACACCATCGACGTGGAGCTAAAACGTGTTGGCTACATCGATGCTTCGGGCGCCCGGCAGACCTGCAGCTACGACAAACTCGTTCTGGCGACCGGCAGCCGCCTGGCCCTGCCGAATACCCCGGGCGTGGCCGAACATGCCTTTGATGTGGACCAGATCGAACAAGCCGTGCGTCTGGAAAACCACCTCAAATCCCTGGCCAGCCTGCCAGGCAACAAAGCCCGCAACACCGTCGTGGTGGCGGGCGGAGGTTTCACCGGGATTGAAACGGCGACCGAAATGCCGGCGCGTCTGCGGGCTATCTTCGGTGCGGATGCCGATATTGAAGTGATCATCGTCGACCGTGGCGAAAAGGTCGGGGCTTCGATGGGCGCCGAAATCAGCCAGTCGATTGCGCAAGCGAGCACGGAACTGGGGGTGAAATGGCAATTGAAGTCATCAGTGGTAGCCGTCGACGAAAACGGCGTGACCTTGGATGATGGTCAACGCATCGACGCCAAGACCGTGGTCTGGACCACCGGTGTGCGGGCCAGTTCTCTGACTGAGCAGATCCCTGCCGAGCGTGATCGCCAGGGCCGTCTGCATGTGGACAGCCATCTGAAAGTCATCGGCCAGGACGACATCTATGCCACGGGCGATGTGGCTTACGCGGCCTGCGATGACATCGGCAACTACGCAATGATGACCTGCCAGCACGCCATCTCGCTGGGGCGTCACGCCGGTAACAACGTGGCGGCGCATATTCTGGGCGTGGCCCCGACGCCTTATAGCCAACCCAAGTACGTGACGTGCCTGGATCTGGGCGCCTGGGGCGCGGTGTACACCGAGGGGTGGGATCGTCAGGTGAAACTGGTCAAGCAGGAAGGCAAAGAGCTGAAAACCCAGATCAATACTGTCTGGATCTACCCGCCGGCAGCCGACCGTGCCAGTGCGTTGGCAGCTGCGGATCCGATGATCCCGGTGGCTTGACCGCGCTGCTTTGACACATAGAAAAATCCCGCTCAAGTGACCTTGGGCGGGATCTTTTTTTGTATATGGAAAGCTAGATGCGGAAAGCCTGACGGCCGACCAGCAGCCATTTGCCACCCTTCTTTTGCCAGATCTGGAAGTTCTCGATTTCGGTCGGAACCACTTCGGTGCCCTTGAGCGCTTGTGCCGAGAAATGATTGCGAACCAGCGCGGTGTCACCCGAGATGTTGATGGTCTGGTTCTGCATTTCCAGGGTCTTGAAGGCACTTTTGCCGGTTTCGATATCGGCGATGAAATCGGTCTTGTCCTGAACCTTGCCGCTGGAATGCCCGTAGGTCAGATTCTCGGCGGTCAGCGCTTTAAGCTCGGGAATGTTCTTGTGCAGCATGGCTTGGGTCAGATGGTCGACGGCGCTGGCGACTTCTTTCTCGCCCGGTGCCGGGGCGGCCGCGACGTAGCCACTGAAGAGGCATAGAAAACCGACCAGTAGTTTGACGTTCTTCATAGGTGTTTCCTTGTTGTTATGGGAATAGGGTGACTCGTCGGTCATCGTACAACCTAAAAGGAATTTGGAGAATACCCTGTGCGGTCCGCGCCTTGCTGGTGAGTGTCCGGGCTGTTTGAGTGGCGTGAGATAGACTAACCAGCGGACATCAAACGTTGGGAGTGACCACTGTGGCGCGACTCACATGGACTCGCTGATCACCGCCGCCGCCCGAGCATTGGCGGCGGGAGATCCGCTCGGGGCGTTGAACCGGGTTGCCTTGCGCGACGATGCGCCGGCGCTGGCACTGCGCGGCATTGCCATGGCCCAGCTCGGTGATCTGGAACGCGCGAAGGCGCTGGTCAAACGGGCAGGGCGGGCATTTGGCCCGAAAGAGCCGACGGCCCGGGCGCGCTGTGTGGTGGCCGAAGCCGAAATTGCCCTGGCGGCTCGAGATTTGAGCTGGCCGGAAAAAGCCCTCGACACGGCGCGGGCAACGCTCGAAGCCCACGGTGATTGGGTGAATGCGGCGCACGCGCGGTATCTGGAGATCCGAAGGCTGTTGCTGATCGGCCATCTCGAACAGGTCGAGGAACGGCTCGCCCGTTTGGACCCGGCGCCTTTGCCGCCAGCCCTGCGTGCCGCGCATGAGCTGGTGGTGACCGGCATCGCGATGCGCCGACTGGAGATCAAAAAGGCCCGCGCTGCACTGGAGCGGGCCGAACGCTTTGCAGACGAGGCGGGTATCCCGGCGCTGAGCGCTGAAGTCGACCATGTCGCTCAGGTCATGAACGCCCCCGCCGCCCGGCTCATCTGCCGTGGCGAGGCGCGGCCGCTGAAGCTGGATGAGGTGGAAGCACTGCTCGCCTCAACATCGCTGGTCGTCGATGCGTGTCGATACGTGGTGCGCGGCGCCGGCATGTCGGTGTCCCTGGCCAGACGCCCAGTGTTGTTCACCCTCGCGCGGGCATTGGCCGAAGCCTGGCCGGCCGATGTCCCCCGGGAAACACTCATCGCCTATGCTTTTCGCTTGAAGCTCAGTGATGAATCCCATCGTGCGCGGTTGCGCGTCGAGGTCGGACGGCTGCGGGCGGCGCTTCGACCGTTGGCCGGGATTAGCGCAACGAAGCGCGGCTTTGCCCTGGTGTCGCCGGACGTCGTGGTGCTGGCGCGACCGGTGGAGGAGCAGCACGCGGCGCTGCTGGCGTTTCTGGCGGATGGTGAGTCGTGGTCGAGTTCGGCCCTGGCAATGGCGCTGGGCACCAGTCAGCGCAGCGTGCAACGGGCACTTGATGCACTGGCGGTCGTCGGCAAAGTGCAGGCGTTTGGCCGTGGCCGCGCCCGGCGCTGGATGACACCTCCGTTGCCGGGATTCGCGACGACATTGTTACTCACGGCGTTGTTGCCGGGTGATTAGGATCCACTCCACACACCCAGTGAAGAGGATGCAACCATGAAACGTTCAACTGCTGAAATCATCCGTGAATACGGCCCGTTTCCCGGCGTCGACAGCGTGCATGGCGTCTCGTTTGACGGCCGGCGCGTCTGGTTTGCTTCCGGAGAAAAGCTCAACGCCCTCGATCCGGAAAGTGGACAACCAACGGGTTCAATCAACGTCGCCGCAGACGCGGGAACAGCCTTTGACGGCCAGCACTTGTTCCAGATCGCCGGCGAACGCATCCACAAGATCGATCCGCAAAGCGGTCGTGTTCTCGCCAGCATTCCGGCGCCCGGTGGGGGCACTGATTCGGGGCTGACCTGGGCGGAAGGCACGCTGTGGGTCGGCCAGTACCGGGCGCGCAAAATCCATCAGATCGACCCCGACACCGGGGCCATTCTGCGCACCATCGAGTCCAACCGTTTTGTCACCGGGGTGACTTGGGTGGACGGCGATCTGTGGCATGGCACGTGGGAGGAAGATCAAAGTGAATTGCGGCGAATTGACCCGATCACCGGCAACGTCCTGGAGGCCGTCGAAATGCCGCCAGGGGTAGGGGTGTCCGGCCTTGAGTCGGACGGCGGCGAGCGGTTTTTCTGTGGCGGTGGCAACAGCGGCAAGGTGCGGGCCGTCCGTCGGCCCGTGTCGTCCTAGAATGAAAACTGACGCGACGAGCGAGGTGCGCTTTGGGTCAGTTCGATCTCCAGCAGGTGTTCGACCAGCACGTCATTGAGAAAGCGGAACTGATCGTTGAGACCGACCACTTCGTTGCTGAAGTGGTTGGCCGCCGCCGGCATCAGCAATGCCTCGAAAGTTGGGTCGAACACCAGTGACAATTCTTTGCGCGAGACGAATTCCTGCGCGTAGTAGTTAGTGCCAAATACCGGGAAGCTCACGGCCAGGCTGACGGAGTGGATCATGATGGGTGCTCCTCGGTCTGGCCGATGTCCAGGATAAAACCGGAAAAAAGCGTCAGCGTCACGGCGGTCAGGGCCAGACAGGTCAGGAGATGGATCAACATGATGTGGCCCTCCGAGGCGGACGTTGCGTTGTGATGGGGGTGATCGTGCGCCTGAGGGGTTTATTGCGGAAGGCATTCGTCGCGATGGTGAATATCGATGTTAATGATGGTGTTCTTGAGGGCCTCATCGCGAGCAGGCTCGCTCCCACATTTGGATCGCGATGAGTTCAAAACTGTGGGAGCGAGACCGGCTTGCCGGCGATGAGGCCCTCAAATTCGCTATCCAACCCACGGCGAACAAACAGCGCTACCTATACTCAAACCAATAGGCCTTTGAGTTTCGGGCATTCTGCCCGAGGGCGACTGTAGGAAACCGCGATCTTGAACCTGCGTTCGCTGATCGTCGCCGTGTTGGTGGTGTTGGCGGGATGCGCCACGCCTGAGCGTGCCCCGGTGGTGGCGCAGGTTGTGGTGGTGGTCTCCGATAGCACCTGGCGACAGGTGGATCGCGAAATCGTCGCGGCATCGCAATCGGCCACCGAGCAGACGCGAATCTACTCGCGCGGGGCCATGGATTACTGGCGCACGCGGGTCTACCAACTCACCGAAGAGAATTTCATCCCCTGGTTCAGCAGTTACTGGACCCAGGAATGGCTATCGATGAAAGTCAGCTGGTACACCCTCAACGCCAAGGGCGAGCAGGATGCCTCGGCCAAGCGTCTGGCGGGCTATCTGCTTGAGCAATACCAGCAACGGGTGCTGGCGCCGGTTGCGGTCGAGATTGATCCCGACGCGATTCTCGGCCAGTCCACGGCGTTCTACGTGGACATACTTCAGGAAGAGCTGCAAAAAACGTCCAAGCGTCACGGCATACCGATGGCGCAGATCAATGGCCGCATCCAGAAAATCCCCGCCATCGCCCTTGGGCCGCCGCCCGCGCGCAATGCCTCGCTTTACCAGGTCGTGCGTACGGAGCCGCTGGCCTCACTGCCGGCTTATGCAGCGCTGATCGACAAGATCCACAAGGCGGGCGGTGACAAGGGGATTGGTTCTGAGGACACCGCCATGGCGCCTGTGGCCAAGCGCGCCAGTCAACGCATGGAAGCGGAAATGGCCCCGCGCGGGGCCGCCAGCGCCGTGGCCGCCGCCGCCGGGAAACTAGCCGGGGGCTTGATTACCGTCGGCGTGGCCGGGATCCGCGCACTCATCCAGGCTGCCGACCGACCGGACAGCGAGGCGCTGATTCGCAGCAGCCTGGGCAATACGTTCGACAAGGCCTGGCTGAAGCTGGTGCAAAATCCGACGACCGGTGTGATGGCGGGGACGCTGTACATGGCGGGGCAGATCGAAGGCAATCTGGCGGCAAGTGCCGAACCGCCGCCGGTCGATTCGGTTACCGGGTCTGTCGATTGGAGCCCGACGGAATCGACTAACCATCAGCTTGACCCTCAATCCCCCACAGGAGAATGACCATGTCTTATGTCGATGGCTGTGTGATTGCCGTACCGACCGCTAAACGTGAGCAATTCAAGAAGCACGCCGAAATCACCAGCGCGATTTTCAAGGAGAACGGCGCCTTGAGCATTGTTGAATGCTGGGGAGACGACGTGCCAGACGGCAAAGTGACCTCGTTTCCGATGGCTGTGAAACTCAAGGAAGACGAAACCGTGGTGTTTTCCTGGATCATCTGGCCAGACAAGCCGACCCGCAGTGCCGGCATGCAGAAAATGATGGCCGACCCGCGCATGCAACCGGACGTCAATTCAATGCCGTTCGATGGTCAGCGAATGATCTTCGGCGGCTTCAACATCATCTATCAGACCTGATACAAACACCCGGATCACTCCGCGCTCGGGGTGATCCGGCAACTCTTGCGATTACGGATCTCGTTGTCCGTCGGCCGCTCCCTGACGAACTCGAAACGTGGCTCACCTTCGCTATAGTGAACCAGCCAGCCCCATTCCAGCTCGGACTCATCCTGCCCCGGTTGCGGTGGCATCGCCCACCACGGTTCCTTGCTGATGATCTGCCGCATGGCCCCTCCCGTTGTTTTCGGTTGGTTCAACTATAACGTGCATGTCAGGAGGTGCCAGGCGTGAGCGACGAACCCCATGAACCCCTCAAACGGCTGTTTTTTGCCCTGAACTGCCCGCCCGAGCAACGCAAGGCGATCGCCCAATGGCGCAGCGCGCTTGAACTGCGCAGCGGGCGCCCGGTGCCGGCGGAAAACTTTCACCTGACGTTGAAGTTTTTGGGCGCGGTGGGTGTGGCGCAGATCGCCGAGATCTGCACCGCCGCCGCCAAGGTTCGCGTGCCGGGTGTGCCGTTGAAGCTGGCGCTTGATCGACTGGATGTCTGGCGCAGGGCCGGGGTGTTGGTGCTGGCACCGGAGCAGGCGCCGCCGGCGTTGTTGCGGCTGGTGTATGCGCTGGAGCAGGCGATGTTGCCGTTTGGGCTGGAGGATGCGCCGAAGGAGTTCAGGCCGCATTTGACCTTGATGCGTGACTATCGGCTGCCGGTGCCTGAGTCCGCAACGCCGCCGGAGTTTTTCCTGCGGGCTGATTGCTTTGTGTTGTTTGAATCGCACAAGGGGCGTTATCGAGCGTTGGCTGAATGGCCGCTGGTGCCGGCATAAAAAAAGGCGCCCGAGGAGGGCGCCCGAATTCACCTTAACCGAGGAGCCAGGTGAGGCCGTTCTGCTGCAGGGAGCGTGCAGCGGTGGTAAGGCGCTGCGGGAACGGAAACTGTGACACTGATCGTTCCCACGCTCTGCGTGGGAATGCCTCCACGGACGCTCCGCGTTCGGCTGTGGAAAGGGACACGGAGCGTCCCGGGCTGCATTCCCACGCGGAGCGTGGGAACGATCATTACTTGCCGAGCTTGACCCGCGTCCAGCCCCGGGTCATCACTCGCTGAACCCCGATCGGCATATCCGGAATCGCATACAACGTCGCCATCACGTCTTGCGACGGATACGACCCCGGATCATCGCGAATCGCTTCATCCACCAATGGCGTCGCCGCCGCGTTGGCGTTGCTGTAGCCGATGTTGTTGGTGATCTCGGCGATGATGTCCGGGCGCATCAGGAAGTTCATGAACAGGTAGGCGTTCTCGACGTTCGCCGCGTCCCGGGGAATGGCGACCATGTCGTAGAAACTGCCGGCGCCTTCTTTCGGGATGCTGTAGTCGATCTGCACCGAGTTGCCCGACTCCTGGGCGCGGGCCTTGGCTTGCAGCACGTCGCCGGAATAACCGACCGCCACGCAGATGTTGCCGTTGGCCAGGTCGGAGATGTACTTCGACGAATGGAAGTACGCCACGGAAGGACGAATTTTCATGAACAGCGCTTCAGCTTCGGCGATCTGGCCTTTGTCCTGCGAATTCACCGGGTAGCCCAGGTAGTGCAGGGCGGCCGGGAGCATTTCGGTGGGCGAGTCGAGGAAGCTGATGCCGCAGGCTTTGAGCTTTTCAGCGTTTTCCGGCTTGAACAGCAAGTCCCAGGAATTAGTCGGGGCGTTGGCGCCGAGCACTTCCTTGACCTTGGCCGGGTTGAAGCCGATGCCGATCGAGCCCCACATGTAGGGGAAAGCATGTGCGTTATCCGGGTCGCTGGCGGAAGCGTTTTTCAGCAGCACCGGATTGAGGTTTTTCCAGTTTGGCAGCTTCGATTTGTCCAGCGTCTGATAGACGCCAGCCTTGATCTGCTTGGCCAGAAAACTGTTGGACGGCACAACGATGTCGTAGCCGGATTTGCCTGCGAGCAGGCGTGCCTCAAGGGTTTCATTGCTGTCGAACACATCGTAGGTCACGCGAATGCCGGTCTCGTCTTCGAACTTCTTGACGGTGTCCGGGGCGATGTAATCCGACCAGTTGTAGACGCGCAGTACCTTGTCATTGGCCTGGGCGCCGGTAGCCATTGCGCCCAATAAGGACAGTGTCAGCAGAGTCCTGCCAAACATTTTCATCGGTACAACTCCATTCTTTTTTATTCAAATACGCAAAACAATTGCACTCTTGGCGCACCCCTTGTAGCAGCTGGCGAAGCCTGCGTCCGGCTGCGGAGCAGTCGTAAAACCTGCGAACTCGATCTTCCTGATAGAGCCGCAGTGCCTGGATTGACGACTGCTACGCAGCCGGACGCAGGCTTCGCCAGCTGCTACAAAGTGTGTGCAGCAGGCCTTAAGCGGTCGCTTCTACCATTTGCTTATTCGGTTGTTGCCACGATTCGCTGGCGGTCTGGTCCATCGCCTCCTGGATCGCACGCTTGCGGGTAGCTTCGGCGCGGCGGCTGAAGTACCAGACCATGAAGGTCACAATCGATACCGCCAACAGGATCAGACTGGCCACGGCGTTGATCTCGGGCTTCACGCCCAGACGCACCGCCGAGAACACTTCCATCGGCAAGGTGGTCGAACCCGGCCCGGACACGAAACTCGCCAACACCAGGTCATCCAGTGACAGGGCAAACGACATCATGCCGCCGGCCGCCAACGAGGGCGCGATCATCGGAATGGTGATCAGGAAAAACACCTTGAACGGCTTGGCCCCGAGGTCCATGGCCGCTTCTTCGATGGACAGGTCCAGCTCACGCAAGCGGGCGGATACCACGACTGCCACATACGCCGCACAGAAGGTGGTGTGGGCGATCCAGATGGTGATGATCCCGCGTTCCTGCGGCCAACCGATCAACTGCGCCATGGCCACGAACAGCAGCAGCAACGACAGACCGGTGATCACTTCCGGCATCACCAACGGTGCGGTAACGAGGCCGCCAAACAGCGTGCGACCCTTGAAGCGCGTAACGCGAGTCAGTACAAACGCCGCCAAGGTCCCCAGCGCAACCGCTGCTATTGCCGTGTAGCAGGCGATTTCCAGCGAGCGCACCACCGAGCCCATCAGTTGCGTGTTGTCGAGCAAACCGGCGTACCACTTGAACGACCAGCCGCCCCACACGGTCACCAGTTTCGAGGCGTTGAACGAGTAGATCACCAGAATCAGCATCGGCAAGTAGATGAACGACAAGCCGAAAATCAGCATGAACTTTGAAAATCCGAAGCGTTTCATCCCCGTGCCTCCATTTCTTTGGCCTGGCTGCGGTTAAACAGCAGAATCGGCACAATCAGGATCAACAGCATCACCACCGCCAGGGCAGATGCCACCGGCCAGTCACGGTTGTTGAAGAACTCTTGCCACAGCACGCGACCGATCATCAGGGTCTCCGGGCCGCCCAGCAGTTCCGGAATCACGAACTCACCGACCACCGGAATGAACACCAGCATGCAGCCTGCGATGATGCCGTTCTTGGCCAGCGGCACAGTGATTTTCCAGAAGTTGTTGAAGTTGCTCGAACCCAGATCCGAAGCCGCTTCCAGCAGGCTTTGATCGTGTTTGACCAGGTTGGCGTACAGCGGCAACACCATGAACGGCAAGTAGGCGTAAACCACGCCGATGTACACGGCGGTGTTGGTGTTGAGGATCTCGATGGGGTGGTCGGTCAGCCCGGTCCACATCAAAAACCCATTGAGCAGACCGTTGTTGCTGAGGATACCCATCCACGCATACACGCGGATCAGGATCGCGGTCCAGGTCGGCATCATGATCAACAGCATCAGGACGTTTTGCGTTTCCTTGTTGGCCTTGGTAATGGCGTAGGCCATCGGGAAACCGAGTACCAGGCACATCAGCGTGCTGAACAACGCGACCTTCAACGAGCCGAGGTAGGCCGAGATGTACAGCTCATCGTCAGTCAGCAACAGGTAGTTGCCGACGTTCAAAAACAGCTGAAACTTCTGTTCGGCGTAGGTGTAAATCTCCGAATAAGGAGGAATGGCCAGCGCCGCTTCCGAGAAGCTGATCTTCATCACCAGGAAGAACGGCAACAGGAAAAACAGGCACAGCCACAGGAAGGGAACCCCGATGACGAGCTTTCGACCACTCGGCATCAGCCGCATGAACTGCTGATTGAGTGTTTTCATGAGCGCAGTACCACGCCGCTGTCGTCTTCCCACCACACGTAGACAGTGTCGTCCCAAGTCGGGCGCGCGCCACGGCGTTCGGCGTTGGCCATGAACGACTGGACGACTTTGCCGCCAGGCAGTTGCACGTAGAACACCGAGTGACCGCCGAGGTAGGCGATGTCATGCACTTTGCCTTGTGACCAGTTGTAGCGGTTCTCGGGCTTGACCGTGCTGACCAGCATTTTTTCCGGGCGGATGGCGTAGGTGATCGACTTGTCCTGCACCGAGGTGCTGACGCCGTGACCAACGTAGATCTTCTGTTCCAGGTCCGGGCTGTGGATGATCGCGTGACCTTCAAGGTCTTCCACCACCGTGCCTTCAAAGGCGTTCACGTTGCCGATGAACTCGCAGACCATGCGGCTGACCGGTGCTTCGTAGATGTCGACCGGGCTGCCGATTTGCGCGATCCAGCCCAGGTGCATGATCGCGATGCGCTGGGCCATGGTCATGGCCTCTTCCTGGTCGTGGGTCACCATCACGCATGTCACGCCGACGCGCTCGATGATCTCGACAAGCTCAAGCTGCATCTGTGAACGCAGCTTTTTATCCAGTGCGCCCATGGGTTCGTCGAGCAGCAACAGCTTCGGACGCTTGGCCAGGGAGCGAGCCAGGGCCACACGCTGACGCTGACCGCCGGACAATTGGTGCGGCTTGCGCTTGGCGTATTGGGTCATGTGCACCAGGCGCAGCATTTCTTCAACGCGGGCGTCGATTTCGCTGGCGGGCAAACGGTCCTGCTTGAGGCCGAAGGCAATGTTCTGCGCAACCGTCATGTGCGGGAACAAGGCGTACGACTGGAACATCATGTTGATCGGCCGCTCGTACGGCGGCATGTCGGTGATGTCCACGCCGTCGAGGAAAATCCGGCCATCGGTCGGGCGCTCGAAACCTGCGAGCATGCGCAGCAGGGTCGATTTACCGGAACCGGAACCGCCGAGCAGGGCGAAGATTTCGCCTTGATGAATCTCAAGCGAGACATCGTCCACAGCGGTGGTTTCGTCGAATTTCTTGGTGACGCGGTCAACCTTCACCAACACCTTCTTCGATGTCTGGTGACCTTCAAGAGCCTTCCTGTAAATGCTGGAGGCGTTTGCCATGTGAAACTCCCAACAGGTTTCAGTCGTCGGACCAACGCGGCCTGACTTAATAGTGGATTGCTAGCCCTAACCGGGCTTATTCGGCGCCGCCGTCCTGGCTGCCTGGTGGTACTTGTTGTTATCGCAGTGTGTTGCTGTCGCGAGGGGCGGGCGCGCAAAGGCACGCCCGTCTGGCTCGCGGGGGCAGTAAAGGTTGTTTGTGTATTAAGTCAGCGGGTTTTACGCAGCGCGGCTCGTCGCCGGCATGCATCGCCGAACGCCTGGAAAATACTCAAATAAGGAGGATTCGAACGCACCTGCCATTCCGGATGCCATTGCACGCCGACGGCAAACGTTGGGCTGTGCTCCACCGAAATCGCCTCGATCAAACCGTCCGGTGCGATGGCTTCGGCACGCAGGCCGGGCGCGAGTCTGTCGATTCCCTGACTGTGAATCGAATTGACCCTGAACTCCCCCGGCAACTCCAGGGCTTCGAACACGCCCCCCGGTTGCACCGTCACCGCATGGGCCGGTGCGTATTGCACCGCCAGCTCCGGGCTGTCCGCTTCGCGGTGATCGAGCATGCCCGGCAGTTCGTGGACCTTTTGGTGAAGGCTGCCACCAAACGCCACGTTCATTTCCTGAAAGCCCCGGCAGATGCCGAGCACCGGCACGCCGGCTGCAATGGCCGCACGTAATAAAGGAAGGGTCGTGGCGTCCCGCGCCGGATCATGATCCGTGCCGGGAGCGCTGGCCGGGCCTTGATAGTGGAAAGGTTCCACATTCGAGGGGGAGCCGGTCAGCAGCAGACCGTCGAGATGCGCGAGCACATCCTCGATTTCAGTCAGTTCGCCCTGGGAAGGGATGACCACAGGCAGCCCCAGAGCCGCGACGCTGACAGCACGCAAGTACTTGTCGCCGCTGACGTGGTAGGGGTGCAGGCCAATCTGTTTGACGCATGCAGTAACGCCGATCAATGGCTTGAATGCCATTTTTATCACCTCGAAGTTTCACACTTGAACGAGCTTTTCCGGAGCTTAGCCTTGTTGATTTTAATTAACAACTCTCATGTAAAAAATTCTAAACGCTGAACGTCCGGTCTCCAGTGTTTACGTGGTGCTCAAGACTGAATTGGCACTCTCGCCCCCCTGAAAGGCCCAAAAATAAAGGTTGAAGGCTCATGTGTTCGCTATTGACTTCACTTTGCCGTTCGGGTTGACTGGGTCCGCAACAAGGTAGTGAACATAATAATTAACAGCTAAAAAATAGGTGCATCATGTCGGTCCCTCTGCGTGCCGTTCAACTCAACGAAGCAAACGCATTCCTTAAGAAATATCCTGAGGTTTTGTACGTCGACCTTCTGATTGCGGATATGAACGGCGTGGTGCGCGGCAAGCGCATCGAGCGCACCAGTCTTCATAAGGTCTACGAAAAAGGCATTAACCTGCCGGCGTCTCTGTTTGCTCTGGACATCAACGGTTCCACGGTGGAAAGCACCGGCCTGGGTCTGGACATCGGCGACTCTGACCGGATCTGCTTTCCGATCCCTAATACGCTCAGCATCGAGCCATGGCAGAAGCGCCCGACCGCGCAACTGTTAATGACCATGCACGAACTCGAAGGCCAGCCGTTCTTCGCTGACCCTCGGGAAGTGCTGCGTCAGGTGGTGAGCAAGTTCGATGACATGGGCTTGACCATCTGCGCCGCGTTCGAACTCGAGTTCTACCTGATCGACCAGGACAACGTGAACGGTCGTCCGCAATCGCCACGTTCGCCGGTTTCGGGCAAGCGTCCGATGTCGACCCAGGTGTACCTGATCGACGACCTCGACGAATACGTCGATTGCCTGCAAGACATCCTCGAAGGCGCGAAAGAGCAGGGCATTCCTGCCGACGCCATCGTCAAGGAAAGTGCCCCGGCGCAGTTCGAAGTCAACCTGCATCACGTCAATGACCCGATCAAGGCCTGCGACTACGCGGTGTTGCTCAAGCGTTTGGTGAAGAACATCGCCTACGACCACGAGATGGACACCACGTTTATGGCCAAGCCATATCCGGGCCAGGCGGGCAATGGTTTGCACGTGCACATTTCGATTCTCGACAAAGAAGGCAACAACATCTTTGCCAGCGAGGATCCCGAGCAGAACGCCGCGCTGCGACACGCGATCGGCGGTGTGCTCGAGACCCTGCCGGCGCAGATGGCGTTCCTGTGCCCGAACGTCAACTCCTACCGTCGTTTCGGCGCGCAGTTCTATGTACCGAACTCGCCAAGCTGGGGCATCGACAACCGTACCGTGGCTGTCCGTGTGCCGACCGGTTCGCCGGACGCGGTGCGCATCGAGCATCGTGTCGCTGGTGCCGACGCCAACCCGTATTTGCTGATGGCGTCGGTGCTGGCCGGTATTCACCATGGCCTGACCAACCAGATCGAGCCGGGCGCACCGGTGGAAGGCAACAGCTACGAGCAAAACGAGCAGAGCCTGCCGAACAACCTGCGCGACGCCTTGCGCGAGCTGGACGACAGCGAAGTCATGGCCCGCTACATCGACCCGCTGTACATCGACGTGTTCGTGGCGTGCAAGGAAAGCGAGCTGGCCGAGTTCGAGAACTCCATCTCCGACCTTGAGTACAACTGGTATCTGCACACCGTCTGATGGCCTGATACCAGTCAGTTAGACGGCAACGAAACCTGTAGCAGCTGGCGAAGCCTGCGTTCGGCTGCGAAGCAGTCGTAAAACCTGAGCGCTGGGCCTTCCTGAAGCACCACATCGCCTGATTTCACGACTTCTTCGCAGCCGAACGCAGGCTACGCCAGCTGCTACAAAAGAACGCGCTACGGCTGAGACTTCTTCACTGACTGGCTTTAATCCAACGACTACTTATTCCTCTGCGTCGAGTCACAACCATGACAAACACTCGCAGCGACTGGGAACAACGCTTCCAGTCCCTAACCATCGAAGCCCGTGCCTTCATCGACGGCCACTACTGCCCGGCACTCAGCGGTGACACCTTTGAATGCATGAGCCCGGTCGACGGCCGTTTCCTGGCCAACGTCGCCAGCACCGACGAGGCCGACGCCAATGCGGCTGTCGCAGTCGCGCGCCGCACGTTCGAATCCGGGATCTGGGCCAACCTCGCTCCGGCCCAGCGCAAGCGCATCCTGATTCGCTTCGCCGACCTGATCCTGGCCAACCAGGAAGAACTGGCCCTGCTCGAAACCCTCGACATGGGCAAGCCGATCAACGACTCGATGAACATCGACATTCCTGCGACCGCCAACGCGATCCGCTGGAGCGCCGAAGCCATCGACAAGATCTACGACGAAGTCGCCGCCACGCCGCACGACCAACTTGGCCTCATCACCCGCGAACCTGCGGGCGTGGTTGCCGCCATCGTGCCGTGGAACTTCCCGTTGATCATGGCCAGCTGGAAGTTCGCTCCGGCCCTGGCAGCCGGCAACTCGTTCATCCTCAAGCCTTCGGAAAAATCGCCGCTGACCGCGATCCGCATCGCCCAGTTGGCGCTGGACGCCGGCATCCCCAAAGGCGTGTTCAACGTCCTGCCGGGCTACGGCCACACCGTCGGCAAGGCGCTGGCCTTGCACATGGATGTCGACGTGCTGGCCTTCACCGGCTCGACCGCGATAGCCAAGCAACTGATGATCTACGCCGGGCAAAGCAACATGAAACGCGTCTGGCTCGAAGCCGGGGGCAAGAGCCCGAACGTGGTGTTCGCCGACGCGCCGGATTTGCACGCGGCTGCACAGGCGGCGGCCGGTGCGATTGCCTTCAACCAGGGAGAAGTCTGCACCGCCGGCTCTCGGTTGTTGGTGGAACGTTCGATTCGCGAGCAGTTCATCCCGCTGCTGGTGGAAGCACTGCAAGCGTGGAAACCGGGACACGCACTGGACCCGGAAACCACTGTCGGTGCGGTCGTCGACCAGCGTCAACTGGACAACGTGTTGCGCTACATCCAGGTCGGTAAAGACCAGGGCGCGCAACTGATCGCTGGCGGCAGCCGCACCCTCGAAAGCACCGGTGGCCTGTACGTGGAGCCGGCGATATTCGACGGCGTGACCAACGCCATGACCATCGCCCGCGAAGAAATCTTCGGCCCGGTACTGTCGCTGATCACCTTCGACACCGCTGAAGAAGCCCTGGCCATTGCCAACGACAGCATCTTCGGCCTGGCCGCCGGTGTCTGGACCAGCAACCTGAGCAAGGCCCACACCTTCGCTCGCGGTTTGCGCGCCGGCAGCGTCTGGGTCAACCAGTACGACGGCGGCGACATGACCGCGCCGTTCGGCGGGTACAAGCAGTCGGGTAACGGTCGGGACAAATCGCTGCACGCGTTCGACAAATACACCGAACTCAAAGCGACCTGGATCAAGCTCTAATACCTATAAAAAAGCGACGGTCGCAGGCTAGCTGCCGGTGGCCATCGGAGAAAGCTATGAAACAAGATTCTGTGAAACAAACCCACGTAAACAGCTACTACGCCGCCACCCGCAATTTCACTGGCGACTTCCCGGTGCTCGAACAAGCGGTGGACTGCGACGTCTGCATCATCGGCGCCGGCTATACCGGTTTGTCCTCGGCCCTGTTCCTCGCGGAAGCGGGCTACAGCGTGACCGTACTTGAAGCCGCCAAAGTCGGATTCGGCGCCAGCGGTCGCAACGGCGGTCAACTGGTCAACTCCTACAGTCGCGACGTCGATGTCATCGAAGAACGCTACGGCGACAAAACCGCCGAAGTCCTCGGCAGCATGATTTTCGAAGGCGCCGACATCATTCGTCAGCGCATACAACACTACGACATCCAGTGCGATTACCGTTCGGGCGGCATCTTCGCCGCGATGAACAAGAAGCAACTCAAAGGCCTGGCCGAGCAGAAGAAGAGCTGGGAGCGCTACGGTAACAAGAACCTGAAAATGCTCGACGCGGCTGACATCAAGCGCGAAGTCGGTTCCGACGCTTACGTCGGCGGCCTGCTGGACATGCAGGGCGGGCACATCCATCCGTTGAACCTGGCCCTCGGCGAAGCCTCGGCCATCATCGGCCTGGGCGGCAAAATCTACGAACAATCGGCGGCGGTGGAAATCACTTACGGCGAACCGATTACCGTGCGCACAGCCAAAGGCGTGGTCCGCGCCAAGTACCTGCTGATCGCCGGTAACGCCTACCTGCCGCAGGGCCTCGACAATCGTGTGACCAGCAAGAGCATGCCGTGCGGCTCGCAAATCGTCGTCACCGAACCGTTGTCGGAAAAGGTTGCGCGCAGCCTGATCAAAAACAACTACTGCGTCGAAGACTGCAACTACCTGCTGGACTACTACCGCCTCACCGCCGACAACCGACTGCTGTACGGCGGCGGCGTGGTCTACGGCGCGCGGGAACCGGACGACATTGAACAGCTGATCAAGCCGAAAATCCTCAAGACCTTCCCGCAACTCAAGGACGTGAAGATCGACTACCGCTGGACCGGCAACTTCCTGCTGACCATGTCCCGCATGCCGCAATTCGGCCGCATCGAGAAAAACGCCTACTACATGCAAGGCTACAGCGGTCACGGCGTCACCTGCTCGCACCTGGCCGGTAAACTGATCTCGGAAATGATCCGCGGTGACGCCGAACGCTTCGATGCGTTCGCGTCCTTACCGCACATGCCCATGATCGGCGGCCGCACCTTCCAGGCCCCGCTCACCGCCATGGGCGCCGCATACTACGCGCTGCGCGATCGGTTCGGGATCTGATAAACGCTGCAAAACCTGTGGGAGCGGGCTTGCCCGCGATGAGGTCGTATCAGCCACCATTGATGTCGCCTGACACACCGCCATCGCGGGCAAGCCCGGCTCCCACAGGAGATCTATGGCGAACACAAAATGTGTACACGCCCAGGCCCAAACTGTGGGAGCGAGCCTGCTCGCGATGACGCCATATCAGCCGCCCTCAATATCACCTGACACCCCCAATACTCACATCGCTAAAAGGTCTGCCATGAGCACCTTCAGCTTTTTCACTAACCAGTTATCGAACCTGCTGAGCAACACCCCCAAACGTGATTTAATACCCGCCTTTCAAATTTCCGGGACAGGGAAGCGGTATTTTCGCGGCCAAAAGTCGCCCGCCATCCACCCCCATAACCCTTAAGTATTTCTCGCATAAGGCTGTCATGGACACGGGCTCACGACTCAAATTAGTACGCGAAAGCTACAAACTGTCCCAGCGCGAGCTGGCCCGGCGTAGCGGCGTCACCAATGCCACCATCTCCCTGATCGAACAGAATCGCGTCAGTCCCTCCGTCAGCTCCCTGAAAAAACTGCTCGAAGGCATTCCCATGTCTCTGGCAGACTTCTTTACCTTCGACCAGCCACCGCGTGAGCATCAATACGTGTTCCGCGCCAATGAACAACCGGATCTGGGCCGTCATGGGCTGCGGTTGTTGCTGATTGGCGCTTCTGTACCGAGCCGGCAGATGCGCTTGTTGCGCGAGCAGTACGCGCCTGGGGCGAGCTCGGGGGAAGAGCCGATTGTGCACTCGGAAGGGGAGGAGTGTGGGCTCGTGACCCGTGGCACCGTTGAGCTCACGGTGGATGGACAGATCAGTGTGCTGAATGCTGGCGACGGCTATTACTTCCCGACAACCCTGCCGCACAAGTTTCGCAATATTGGGCAGGACGAAGCGGAAATCATCAGTGCCAACACTCCAGCAAACTTCTAACCCAAAAACGGACGCACCCCTGTAGCAGCTGCCGAAGGCTGCGTCCGCATCCAACACCAATGTTAAATGGAAGCAGCTGATTCAGCGTTTTTCAAAGAAAATGGACTTCACCTAATGACCACACATCGCATCCGCCCCCTCGCACTCTGCATCTTCCATCATGATGGCAAGATACTGCTCAGCGAAGCCCACGACCCCATCAAAAACCGCCCATTCTTCCGCCCGATCGGCGGCGGCATCGAGTTTGGCGAAACCAGTGCCGAAGCCATTGAACGTGAAGTTCAGGAAGAACTTGGATTGGCCATCACCGATGTCCGCTTGCTCGGTACGCTTGAAAACATCTTTACGTACGCTGGCAGGCCAGGACACGAAATTGTGCAGGTTTACGATGCGAAGTTTGTGGATGCCAGCGTCTATGAGTTGCCGCACTTGGACGGCCAAGAAACCGATGGCGCAACCTTCGCTGCGAAGTGGCTTACGTGGGAAGGCTTTACTGATGAAGCGCCGTTGGTTCCTGATGGGCTGTATGAATTGCTGAAAAAAACAGTCGCGATTGCCTGAAACTCTGCATCAAAAAGGTGGCAGATCTATTTAGTTGCACACAGGTGAAAAGCGGCCAGACACCACCGCTCGTCCGCCTCTTAGCACGATTTCATCCGTCATTCTTCCAATGTTGTGTTATCCCAACACACAGGAAGAATCAAAATGATGAATCCAAAAATTGTGGTCCTGACGCTCGCAGCGTTTCTGTCGGGCAGTTCGCTGTACGCTGTCGCAGCGGACACAACACCGGCAGGCACCTCTACCGATGGCAAGACCGAGACTCGCGATCCCGCACCTAAACCCACCAATGCTGATCCTGATGCCGCTACGCTTCCCAAAGGCGCGGATGGCGGGACAACCGATAACGGCCCGGCAGCGGCTGGCACCAAGGCGAGTGGGCCGCAAGGTAGCAGCAGTAGCAGTGGCGGAAGTTAGTTTTTTGGTTGAGCCAGTACGGCTATTGGTTGGTCGGATGAAGAAAATGCCTGTGTCGTGAGATATGGGCATTTTTTCTTCCATCCCTGTTGCCGCATCGTGAGGGCAGCTACGTCAGGTGTAGGCCAGCAGTCGGCCGCAGAGCACCACGCTGATCCATAACATAATCGAAAGGATCGCCTGGATTTTTGCTATTCCAGGCGCCGCGGTGTCCGTATTCCACCGGTCTACTGAGCGCAAGACACCAACGTGAAAAACAGCCGCATTGAGGCCCGCAATACCGATCAGGCAAAGCTTCAGAATAAACACGTCGTTGGATGCGAAGTCATGCGGATGTGCTGAAAACATCATCAGCCCAGCCGGGACAATCAATAGCAGGGCCGCGACTCCCCACCTCAGGAGGTGGCGAGCCAGTGCCGTCACCGGAAGATCTCTCGAGCACCCGAGAACCCGCAGATCGAACAGCACGACAGAGCCGACAAGCACCACGAAACCAATGATGTGAAGCACTTCGACTATCGGGTACATCCATAACTCGCTTCGCATGGCCGACCCGAGTTGCGAGTCGCCCACATAGTCCAGCCAGCCCTCAAGACCCGATCCGTCGCGGGTGCCAGTTGTCTGCATCAGCGTAACTCAATGGTTTTGTTGTCGACGGTGATGCGTTCTGCGCGCAGTTCATCGGGTTTGTTGCGATTCTGATAGCCCACCACCAGCGCCCGATTGCCGACACTCAGCATTTCCCTGGAAAGACCACGGTTCTCCATGCGCGAGGGTGGCGCCAGTACTACGTTCCAAGTCTTGTCGTCGGTTTTCAGGCGAACGAACCCATGCGGGTGGGAGTAACCGGATTCCTCGATCGTTCCGTCCAGCTGCAACGTTTTGCTCGAGTCGTACTCACTCCAGCCGTGATGAGCGAACACCGCCGATGCCACTAGTAACAATGAAAATCCAAGGGACCCAAGCAAGCGCTTCATGATGCGATCTCCTGTTACGGATCATTGATGACCGTCAGCCCGTTCTGATCAGGAAAAGGTCAATCCAGAGCATCTATAAAAATAGACGAAAACGGTGACAACGAAAAAGGTGACAGGTTTATTTAGTAAATAGCTGTGTCACCTTTTGCTGGGCACCTGGTACGAGTGTGTCGTTGTCGATGATTAGGGAAGTCAGTGGGAATTTTGAGCGTGAGGGCAAGGGGCAGGTCGTCCATCGTCGTGGTTTTTCTGATACGAAACCCTCATTAGGCGAACTGCCACTATTCAAAACCTCAATCCAGACCGGTTACCCTCGGGCCCCAGCAATGACATGGAGTCGGAAATCGGAGCGTGACTTTTGGGAGATGTCCTAAAGTCAGCCATCGGATTCCGGAGTAACGTCATTCTGCCCGCGCCTCAGCGCGGGTTTTTCCAAGGACGATTAAGGATGCTGCATGATTTCTTCTGCACGGTTGGGCGACAAGCATGTCTGTCCAATGCCAGGTCACGGTACAACCCCTATTGCTTCAGCTAGCGCCGACACAAATATCAACTTCATGGGTGCAGCTCGTGTGGGTGATACCTGTGGCTGTGGTGCTGTTCGGCGTTTTTCAAGGTAGTT